>CAMUHY010000001.1 GCA_947088865.1 uncultured Eubacterium sp.
ACCCTAGTGTTTACGGGCTTTGCGGCTTAGCTCCGACTATTCGAACTCAATCGTTCCAGGTGGTTTACTCGTCAAATCATAAAACACCCTATTTACCCCTCGAACCTCATTAATAATTCTACTCATTACTATCTGCAAAACTTCAAACGGTATATCAGCACTTTCAGCTGTCATAAAATCAACTGTATTGACTGCCCGCAAAGCTACTGCATAATCATATGTTCGCTCATCGCCCATAACGCCAACCGAACGCATATTTGTCAATGCTGCAAAATACTGTCCAATTGAACGGTCAAGACCCGCTTTTGCTATCTCTTCACGATAAATGGCATCGGCTTCCTGTACAATATGCACCTTTTCAGCTGTCACTTCGCCAATAATACGAATACCTAAACCAGGTCCAGGAAATGGTTGTCTATACACAAGATTTTCAGGTATTCCCAGCTCAAGCCCTACCTTGCGCACTTCATCTTTAAATAAAATTCTAAGTGGTTCAATAATTTCTTTAAAATCCACAAAATCTGGAAGACCGCCAACATTGTGATGTGATTTGATTACTGCAGATTCCCCTCCAAGTCCGCTCTCAACAACATCTGGATATATTGTTCCCTGCGCAAGAAAATCTACCACTCCAATTTTTTTTGCCTCTTCCTCAAATACTCTTATAAATTCTTCGCCAATAATTTTTCTTTTTTGCTCAGGCTCAACAACACTTTCTAATTTTTTATAATATCGTTCTTGAGCATTGACACGAATAAAATTTAATTCAAATGAACCATTGGCACCAAATACACTCTCCACTTCATCTCCTTCATTTTTACGAAGAAGCCCATGGTCTACAAATACACAAGTAAGCTGCTTGCCAACTGCTCTTGATAAAAGTCCTGCTGCCACAGACGAGTCAACACCCCCTGAAAGCGCAAGAAGCACTTTTTTATCACCAACTTTGTCACGTATTTCATCAATTGTATTTTCTACAAATGCATCCATTTTCCAAGAGCCTTCACAACCGCAAATATTCCTTACAAAATTAAAAAGCATTTTGGAACCTTCCTGCGTGTGAAGTACCTCCGGATGAAATTGGATTGCATAGAGATTTTTTTCTTTATTTTGGGCAGCAGCAACTGGACAATCTGCTGTATGCGCAACAACATCAAATCCTAGCGCCATTTCTAAAATGTAATCTGAATGACTCATCCAACATATGGTTGTTGGTGCAACTCCTGTAAATAATGGTGATGATGGTTCTACTTTAACCTCTGTTTTACCATATTCTTGAACGGCTGCTTTTGTAACCTTTCCGCCAAGAACAAACATCATTAACTGCGCACCATAACAAAGCCCCAAAACGGGAATACCTAACTCAAACAATTCTTTTGTATAAGTA
Organism: uncultured Eubacterium sp.; assembly: GCA_947088865.1. Classification (GTDB taxonomy): domain Bacteria; phylum Bacillota; class Clostridia; order Lachnospirales; family Lachnospiraceae; genus Lachnospira. The sequence continues at coordinate 1,388 of CAMUHY010000001.1, forward strand.
GGTGCACCTGTTTCATAACAACTATTTGGTCCTCCTGTCAATATAATTCCTTTTGGATTCATTTCTTTAATCAAGGACAAATCCGTCTTATATGAATAAATTTCACAATATACATTACATTCACGTACACGTCTTGCTACAAGCTGATTATACTGACCACCAAAATCAATAACAATAACTTTTTCTCTATTCACCTTTTCTCCTCCAAGTATAATAATAATATAGCCTAAAAAAGCTACTCTTAAGATAACAAAAAATGCTGCTCTTATCAATACTATCATAACAATGAATTTATTTTAATAGCCACTGTTACAATGTCAAAAAATTTAAACTTTAAAAAATTTAAGATTTTATCTATTACTAGGCAATTCTCTTTTATAAAAATTTCTGTTAAAATTCTTCTCTTCTCCTATAATATATAGAATAATTCTATTTAAAAATGTATTTCTTCATATAATATTTAATGTTCCATTGATATCTATATTTATTCTTTGCCTCTACTATTTTATAAAAACCTCTATTTCATTTTCACCAAATATATATTTTTTAAAAAACATTATATTATAAATAAAATTTTTCTTAAAAAGTGATTTTAATATAAAACGTTCTCTTCATCTTACAAAAATACCTTATTTATAAAACACAAATAAAACTTTAATGATTCTCTGTTTACCAATATGATAATAAAATTAAAATAATTCACTATATTGAATTACAAAAATAGCTGCATATTAACAAAACAATTATTTACTATTCTTTATCAACTTTACTTATACCATCATTTCTTTTATTACTATAATTGTAAACAATACTCTTTTAAAAAGTGGTGTTTTTTACTAAAATACTGCTTATTGAAGGATATTTTCATAAAAGTTTCAGCAAATAATTTACATTTATAAGTATAAATTTTATATATTTAAAATATTATTTATATTGTATAATCTACAAAAACAAAAGAATGACTATTTATTATAAATTATAACACAAATCTCAATTTAATAATATACTAAAAATTTAAAATATAATGTTTTCTTTTTATTATTTTAATTATTCTGCCTGCTATATACTCATTACATCATCCTTTCATAAACTTAATTATTACTGCAATGTATTATTTTTTTAATGTATATATTATTAAATTCTTTCTAATTCTTTTATATTTTTTTACAATACTTTGCAGCAACCTTAAATATTATAAATTGAACCTCATAATAAATTTTGATTATTTCTAAATTACTTGCTACTTACATCATCAAATTACAACTTTATAGCAATGCACCAATTTTATTGCTTACAAATTACTTATAATAGATTTATCCCAATCCTTATGTTAAAATAATGTTATTGTCAAAGAATATTTACAATCCCCTTTGCTGCTTGCTTAAGCCATCTAACTGCCATCACAGCTTTTCAGTGAAGACTTATAAAAATCCCTGCTCCTCTTCTACAATATTAAAATGAGGGATTTATTGGATAAGGTTAAAAAGGATTAAAATAAAGAACTACTAAAAAGGATTTATTTATGAATTATATTGTACGGAAAGACATTGAAAGAACGATAAAAGAATTTTCTTTAAATCGTAATAGAATTTTTGAGGTGTCAAAACAAGATTATAAACAAATACTGCAAAAAATAGAACAAACTTTTGTACTTTATGGTCAAACAATTCATTGGGCAAATATGGGATACTATAACCCAAAGTTTCCTGTTTGGTCCGTAGATTGCCGCGATAATCGGTTATGGTTTGAACATTTAAATAAAATGATTCCTAATCCTAAAAATGCTTTTTATGTATTATTTGAAGAAATTGGGAGACAACGCCCTAAATATTGGGTATTTGAAATGTATTTAGACGAATTAATTATTATATTAAATGAATCCATTGTGAATGATTACTATATTGTGTCTAAAAAATATGATTGGCTAATCAGTGAAAATCACCATAATATTGTTTCTTTTGTAGGGAAAGGTTTTCATCTATTAACTACAAAAACATAATTACAAAAATACTTTATATTATTGTCTTTTGGCTTAATTAACAAAAACTTATCCTGCAAATGACAGTCAAGTGGACATTCACAATCCACTTTATTACTTGCTCAAATCATCTAGCTGCTATCGCAGTTTTTCAATGAGGTGGCTTAATCTCTCATTGAAACAAGGAAGTCTCCCGCTTATATCTCTACGATATTAAAGTAGGAGACTTCCTTGATAAGGTTAAATAGGGGTTCCAACTTCAATTAAGTTTCCATCTAAATCATAAAAACGAACTACTTTCTGTCCCCAACTATGTTCCATTAATTTATTAACATATGTAATCATTGGATAAAGTTCTTCTAATTTTTTTACAAAATCCTCAATATTATCTTCTTCAAAGTATAATTCACAAGAATTATTTTTGTGAATTATATCTTTACCAATAAAATTTTCCCATATGGATTCTTCTTGAAGAACAAGACCTTCTGTTAAAATCATATTTCCATTATTGTCTAAAATAAGTTCAAGCCCAAATAAATCATGGTAAAATTGTCTTGATTTTTCAATATCTTTTACTACAATCAATACATTTTTCAACCTCATTTACATTTATCTCCCATCCTTTCTAAAAACAACTATCCCAATATTTACATTGTCCAGATTTATCGTTTATCTTTTGTAAATACTCTGCTTTTCTCTTCTGAAAAATCCCTGTGTCAAAACTTTTTTTCATTTCTTCACAGAAAAGCTCCATTATATCTGGTTTCAAATAATTACTTAATATTGGTTTTACTTCTTTCAATAACGCTTCTATTTGTGTTCTATGAATTTTTTTATCCAATATTTCAATAATATCATTACTCCAAAAAAATGTACTGCCAAAATATCCATCGTCAAAATCCCATATATCACTTGTCCAAAATGATTTTGATTCATTTGTGGCAAGCAAATTGTCACTTTCTTTAAAAAGTAGAACGGAAAAGTATTGAAAAAATGAATATTTTATTTTTTGTGAACCTTCAGCAATCTTTTTAAAGAATACTTCAATATTATCTTTGTCAAATGCTATGGTCGTATTAAATAAGGAAATCCAATTTAGCATTTTTGAGCTTTCCATTTCCATACACTCAACCGTTTGTTCAATATAATATTTCATTATAGATTGATAATTTTTTGTACCAACTGCACATTTTATATTTTGAGCGTTAAAAAATAGAGCTAAATTAAACTGAAAATAAATATCGATGGCCATTTTTCCCATCTTTTCACTATTTTCTGCATATGAATAATTTTTTATACCATATCCATATTGTATAGCTTGTTTTATTACTTTATAATAAAATGGAAGCAAATACTGAATCAACTCCGGTTGAATATGCTTTGAATATCTGCAATCTTGTGCAAAATCATACAAAATAAAATAATCTTGCGTCAACTTGTTTTCATTATCATTAACAAACAAAAGACTTGAATTATTACTAGTAAATTTTTTGCTCTCACCATATTCACCAAATACTTGCACAGAAACAGCACTTAAATCATTATTTTTTGATAGATTGCTTACTTCATTACTTTTTAATTTGCTTGTCGTAGAAATAAATTTTTGCAATTAATATTTATCCGTTTCATAAAGTTCCATTGTTATATTAGGAAATGCTAAATTGATTGACATCTCTTTTGCGCCTTTCTAATCAAATGATATCCTCATTTATTATTTAACGTTTCTATAACCTGAACTACTTGCTCCAAATCATCACATACCACGTTCGTTAATTTTCTGGTATCCTCATCAATAATAATGGTATCTGGTACATGTACAACATACATACCTGCTCTATTTCCCGCTTTTATGCCATTTACACTGTCTTCTATAACCATACAGTCTTGTGGCGATATATGGATTTTTGAAGCTGCTCTCAAAAAAATGTCTGGTTCTGGCTTTCCATGTTCAACTTCATCTCCATAAATAATCGCCTTCAGATAATCCCATGCACCTATCGACTGTAATGTATTTTCCGCACTCTGTTTTTGCGTTGATGTTGCCACAGCACAAGGAATGTTGTGAATTTTAATATAATCCAACAGTTTAAATAAGCCTTTTTTTATAGGGACGCCCTCTGCTTTTCTCAATTCATTAATATATTGTGTACGCTCATTTCGCATCTGCCAATAATTGAGTGTACCTTTAAAATAATCATCAAAATATTTCTCACTCATATGAGCAGGAGAACCTTTAAATTGATTGATTAACCACATTGGCATCTCCACTTTATGCCGTTTGGCAGCAGCAAGCCAGCCTCTTGTAGACTGTCTTTCTGTATCAACCATCACGCCGTCCATATCAAATATAACGCCCTTTATCATTACAACCTTCTTTCCTTGAATTACACCATATTAAAATCTTAATATATTAAAAAAATATATATTCAACCAAATATTTATATTCAATTTTAAAACAAAAGACTTCCTTGATACAGTTAAACTATATAGATAAATATTTTTTTACAAACTGTCCTGTGTATGATTTTGAATTTCGAGCCACTTTTTCCGGAGTGCCGCTGCAAACAACAGTACCACCTCTTGCACCGCCCTCTGGTCCCATATCAATAATATAATCGGCTGTCTTGATAACATCAAGATTATGTTCAATAACGACAACCGTATTGCCTGTTTCAACCAACTTATGCAAAATATTGACGAGCTTGTGTACATCCGCAAAATGCAGTCCTGTTGTAGGCTCATCTAAAACATAGATAGTTTTTCCCGTACTTCTTCTTGAAAGCTCCGTTGCAAGTTTAATTCTCTGTGCTTCACCGCCGGACAGTTCCGTTGAAGGCTGACCTAATTTGATATAGGATAAACCAACATCATTTAACGTCTCAATCTTTTTTCGTATAGAAGGTACATTTTCAAAAAATTCAACGGCTTCTTCCACAGTCATATCCAACACGTCAAATATACTTTTCCCCTTATATTTAACTTCTAGTGTTTCACGATTATAACGCTTTCCCCCACAAACTTCACAAGGCACAAATACATCTGGAAGAAAGTGCATCTCTATCTTAATAATGCCATCTCCTGTACATGCCTCACATCGTCCACCTTTTACATTAAAGCTAAAACGCCCCTTCTTATATCCACGCTCTTTTGCATCGGTTGTAGAGGCAAACAAATCTCGAATCATATCAAAGACGCCTGTGTACGTAGCAGGATTAGAACGCGGTGTACGTCCTATCGGCGATTGGTCAATATCAATAATTTTATCAAGTTGTTCTATTCCTTCAATATTTTTATGTTTTCCAGGTACACATCGAGCTCTGTTTAATTCTTTTGCCAACCTCTTGTGGAGGATTTCATTGATAAGCGAACTTTTGCCAGAACCGGATACACCTGTTACACATGTAAATACGCCTAATGGAATATCTACATTGACATTCTTTAAATTATTTTCTTTTGCTCCTACTATTTTTAACCACCCTGTTGGCTTTCGTCTCGTCGCAGGTACTGGAATTTTTATTCTTCCGCTCAGATAAGCTCCTGTAATAGATTCCTCACACTTCATAATATCTTCGGCAGTACCTGTTGCCACGACCTTACCGCCATTTTTGCCAGCACCAGGACCAATATCTACAATATAATCGGCAGCCATCATCGTATCTTCATCATGTTCCACCACAATAACAGAATTTCCAATATCCCTTAAATGCTCTAATGTTTTTAATAATTTTTCATTATCTCGCTGATGAAGTCCTATGCTTGGTTCATCCAAAATATATGCCACGCCAACCAACCCTGAACCAATCTGTGTTGCCAATCGTATTCGCTGAGCCTCACCGCCAGCAAGCGTAGCCGTTCCTCTTGAGAGCGACAAATAATCAAGCCCCACATCAACCAAAAATTGAATCCTTGACTTTATCTCTTTAAGCACCTGACTTCCAATGGACAATTGACGCTCACGAAGCTGCATATTTTTTAGAAATTCTGATAATTCAATAATCGACATACTTGTAATTTCATATATATTTTTATCCGATACAGTGACCGCCAATGAAGTAGGCTTTAATCGCTGCCCCTTGCAGGCAGCACAAGGCGTTATGCGCATAAATTCTTCATACATTTGCTTTGCAGTTATTGAAGCCGTCTCACGATATCGTTTGGCAACATTTTTTACAAGCCCCTCAAATGCTATATCATACGTACCTTCGCCTCTTTGCCCTACATAATGTACTTTTACTGTTTTCCCATTTGTACCGTTTAAAATAATGTCCCTAATATCATCTGGATATTCTTCAAATGGTGTTGCAAGGCTAAAATGATACTCTTTTGTCAACGCATTCATGATTGCTCTTGTAAAACTTCCCTCATCGGTAACAGACTGCCATCCTGTAACAATAATTGCGCCCTCATCAATGCTAAGCTTCTCGTCTGGAATCATTAAATCAGCATCAAATTCCATCTTATAACCCAAACCAAAACATTCGGGACATGCACCAAATGGATTATTAAAAGAGAAACTTCTTGGCTCGATTTCCTCCACACTAATTCCACAATCAGGGCATGAAAAACTTTGGCTAAAATTCATAGGCTTTCCGCCAATAACATCAATAACCATCAATCCATCCGATAATTTTAACGCTGTTTCAATAGAATCCGTCAATCGTTTTTGAATCCCCTCCCGAATGGATAATCGGTCTACTACAATCTCTATATTATGTTTTTTATTTTTTTCTAATTTAATCTCATCACTCAATTCGTACATGTTTCCATCAACCATAACACGTACATAACCGCTTTTCTTTGCCTGCTCAAACAATTTGACATGTTCGCCCTTTCGTCCTCGAACCACAGGGGCTAACACCTGTATTTTTGTTCCTTCCGGCAAACCCATTATCACATCAACCATCTGGTCAACCGTCTGTTTATTAATCTCTTTACCGCACTTTGGACAATGAGGAATACCAATTCTTGCATACAACAATCGAAAATAATCATATATTTCTGTAACTGTCCCTACGGTTGAACGTGGATTTCGATTCGTCGATTTCTGGTCAATTGAAATGGCTGGCGACAGCCCTTCTATACTTTCCACATTTGGCTTTTCCATCTGCCCTAAAAATTGTCTGGCATAAGAAGACAGTGACTCCATATAGCGTCTCTGCCCTTCTGCATATATGGTGTCAAACGCCAAACTGGATTTACCAGAACCAGACACCCCTGTAAGAACAACTAATTTATCGCGTGGTATATCTAAAGACACATCATTCAAATTATGCTCATTTGCTCCCTTAATTCTTATAAAATGTCTAAAATTCCCTTTCTCCATCTTCTTGTTACCTCATTTCTTCTATCAATATATTTTCCATATTCAACTAAATTTATTTATTATCATACAAATATTGATTGATTTCTATCATTTGATCGCGCAGTTTGGCAGCGGTCTCAAAATCAAGCTCTGCTGCCGCTTTGTGCATATTTTTTTCAAGCTGTTTTTTAACTTTTTCAAGCTCTTTTATGCTCATTGATTCATAATCTTTTAAAAGACCTTCGCCTGATTCTTCCATTCCCTCTGCTGCCTTAGAAATCGTTATTAAATCCCTCACCGCTTTTTGTATAGTCTGTGGCGTAATGTTATGTTCTTCATTGTATTGCTGCTGAATCGTTCTTCTTCTCTCTGTCTCTGATATCGCCTTATTCATTGAATCTGTAATCTTATCTGCATACATAATAACATGTCCATCTACATTTCTTGCAGCACGTCCAATCGTCTGAATAAGCGAAGTCTCGGTTCTTAAAAAGCCCTCTTTATCGGCGTCCAAAATAGCAACTAGCGTAATCTCTGGAATATCCAACCCTTCTCTTAGCAAATTAATTCCTATCAATACATCAAAGGCATCCATTCGCATATCACGTATAATTCTTTGTCGCTCTAAAGTATCAATATCAGCATGTAAATATTTTACTCGTATACCCAATTCTTTAAGATAATCCGTCAAATCTTCTGCCATATTTTTCGTTAGCGTTGTAACTAAAATCTTATTATGTTTCGCAGCTTCTTTATGAATCTCCGACACCAAATCATCAATTTGACCTTCCACTGGTCGTACAACAACTTTAGGGTCTAAAAGCCCCGTTGGTCGGATAAGCTGCTCTGCGCGCAATAATTCATGTTCTCTCTCATATACAGACGGTGTTGCCGACACAAACAACATTTGTGATATCTTATTTTCAAACTCTGTAAAATTCAACGGTCTATTATCTTTGGCAGATGGCAAGCGAAAACCATAATCTACTAAAGTAGTCTTTCGCGATTGGTCGCCCGCATACATTCCTCGAACTTGTGGTATTGTTATATGAGATTCATCTACAATAATCAAAAAATCATCCGGAAAATAATCCATCAGCGTATATGGCGCAACCCCGCTAGGCAATCCCGCCAAATGCCTTGAATAATTTTCAATTCCCGAACAAAATCCAGTCTCTTGCATCATCTCAATATCAAAATTGGTGCGTTCTTCAATTCGCTGTGCTTCTAATAATTTATCTTCACTTTTAAAATAAGCAATGCGCTCTTTTAATTCTTTTTTAATCTCCTCAATTGCCGCTGTCATCTTTTCTTGGTCGACCACATAATGCGAATTAGGGAAAATTGCAATATGTTCTAACTGACTCTTAACTTCACCTGTAAGCGAATCAATTTCTGTAATTCGGTCTACCTCGTCCCCAAAAAATTCTACTCGGATTGCCATTCCGCTGGAAGAAGCTGGATATATCTCCACCACATCTCCGCGAACGCGAAATGTACCACGCTTAAAATCTTGGTCACCTCTCACATACTGAATATCAACCAATTTTCTTAAAACTTCATCTCTATCCTTAATCATTCCAGGTCTTAATGATATCACCATATTTTGATAATCAACGGGCGCTCCAAGTCCATATATGCAAGATACGGAAGCTACAATAATCACATCCTTTCTCTCTGAGAGCGCTGCTGTTGCTGAATGGCGCAGTTTATCAATCTCATCATTAATGGATGAATCTTTAGCAATATACGTATCACTTTGCGGCACATAGGCTTCTGGCTGATAATAATCATAATATGACACGAAATACTCCACTGCATTCTCAGGGAACATCTCCTTAAACTCTCCATAAAGCTGCGCTGCTAACGTCTTGTTGTGAGCGATAACCAGCGTCGGCTTCTGCAATCCCTGAATGACATTTGCCATCGTAAATGTCTTGCCGGAACCTGTCACTCCCAGTAACGTCTGAAATTGATTACCTTCCCTAAAACCTTCCACCAGCTCGGCAATGGCCTGCGGCTGATCGCCTGTTGGACTATATGGTGCATGAAGCTTAAAAGATTGTGAATATTCCTTTTTCTCTGGCATATGAAAACCTCTCTTTCACAAAGTTACTATAATTATTATCTATTATAAAATTTAAATCTCTAAAAATTTAGCCTTTATAGTATATCACTATATATAAAAAAAGTACAGACAAAATTGAACATTTGTTCTGTACTTTCTCAAAATATATTTTTATTATTCTGCTAACGACTCCTCTTGTAGTCTGTCAAATTCTGCCATACATTCATCTACCGTTGCGCCGTTTAACAATTTTCGTACAATCAGACAAGTATTGCCCCACTGCTCTACTTTCATTCCTGCATTGGCTCCCAACACATAAACATTTTCCTCAATTTTGTCATTTAATGGCTTTAATGCAGGAATGCAGTCTACCTTTACATTTTTAGAAGGAGAAATAACCTTATTGGTTTCTGCATATACTTTAAGCGCTTCATCTGAAGTCATAACTTCCAAAACTTCTATGGCATCCTGTGCATGTTCTGCATTGGTGCCAATGCCATACCCCGTCATAGGCATTACGGGCATCTGTCCTCGACTGCTTGGAAATCCAATAACCAACATATTAAAATTCGGATTGCCGTATGCCGTGTCTGAGTTGGCAGCTCCCCAATATGCCATAACAATTGGTGTCTTTTGTGCCAAAAAATCAGCGCCTTCTCCTTCAATTGCCTCACTGACATAAGCTTTTTTGGCGTCAATATAGCCACGCTCTATCAATTCCCTAAGAAATTCAAAACCCGGTCGCATATAGTCACTATATTTTTTTTCGCCATTATTCAATGCCTCAATTTCTGCTTCTGTATTTCCTCCATTATACAAATCCGCATAAGCCTGTGCAAGAACAAACGTTTCCAACCACCAACGGTTTGCCCCTACTGGCGTCTCAATTCCGTTTTCCTTAAATACTCTGCAACACTCCAAAAATTCCTCTGGCGTATTTGGCAGCTTCAATTGATATTGGTCAAACATATCTTTATTAACAAACAAACCATAAGCTACTACTTCCTGAGGAATTGCTACGAGTTTGCCATTAATCGTATTGGCTGTTTTCACTACATCACGCAAATTTTTTACACAGTCCAAGTTTGATAAATCCATTAATTTTCCTTCTTCTCCCAGAAGTCTTATTGTATCTGGGTTTAAAAGATAAAAATCATCCATATTATTGCGTACTCTTTCCAGAGTAACCTCATCATATGTCTTATCCTGATAGTTTTCTGCAGTATACGTAATATAATTAACGGTTACACCCAATTTTTCCTCTGCCATACGAATCGTCTTATCTGCGGCGCTTCGTGCCATATTTTCTGCATTTGGGTCTATCTTTTCCATTGGACTAAACATATTTACAATTCGTTCATTACCTTTTGTAGGTTTTGCCAAATTCAAAATAGAATCTTCACTATTTTCACATGCTGCCATCATAAGCAATGCTACTCCTGTTACACATACCATCATTATCCTTTTTAAATGATTTCTCTTACTTTTTTTCATAAACCCCATTTTTCTCCTTATTGGTTTGTGCTGTTTCTTTAAAGATATATTGGTTTATCACTTTCTTTAACAATTCTACATCCACTGGTTTTGCCAGATGAACATTCATTCCAGCATTTAGTGCATCTTTTTCATCCTCTGCAAACGCATTTGCAGTCATAGCAATAATAGGAATTTTTGTTGCATCTTCACGTGGCAATGCTCGAATCAATTTTGTTGCATCATAGCCATTCATAACAGGCATCTGAACATCCATCAAAATTGCATCAAATTCGCCTTCTTTAGATTCTTTAAAACGTTCTAATGCAATTTGACCGTTGTCGCAAATTTCACAATTTGCTCCCTCCGATAACAAAATCTCGGACAAAATTTCTGCATTAATCTCATTATCTTCTGCTGCAAGGAAATGTAACCCCTGAAGGCTATGTTCCTGCTCAGACTGCAAATTCCAGCTATTTCCAGATTCTTCTGCCTGTATTTCTATAACTTTTTCTCTCAAGGCTGATACAAAGACTGGTTTTACAAGAACTTCTGTATATCCAAATGAAAGCATCTCCTCCATATCATTGGTATCATGAACTGTCATAAACATCAAAAATGCGGATTCTGGCAAAGCAGCTCTTATCCTTTGTGCCATCAAAAGACCATTTTGCCCTAATGTACTCCAATCAATCAGCACCATATGATAACTATTTTGTGTACTGTTAGCCGTTTCTATCATATGCAAAGCTTCCTGTGCATCAAATGTAATATCAACTGAAATGCCCATATCCTCCATAAACGTTTGTATATTTTTGATTTCCTGCACATGTTCAACAACACACAAAATTCGTGAAATTCCACTCTTTTCCCAAAACAGCCGGTCAGTCTGACTTTCTGATATGCGAAGCTCCAACTCTACACGGAATAAACTTCCTTTGTTGACCTCGCTAAATACTTCAATACTTCCTCCCATCAACTCCACAATGTTTTTGGTAATTGCCATGCCAAGTCCTGTACCCTGCACTTTGTTTGTGGTACTGTTTTCTGCTCTGGTAAAAACATCAAAAATAGTCTTTAAATATTCTGGCGTCATACCATAACCATTATCTTCAACTTCAATTCGGATACGTTCAAAATGACTGGAATGCTGCTTTAATCCAATCATACGAAACCATATATTTCCGCCCTCTGGTGTATATTTTACAGCATTGGAAAGCAAGTTAATTAAAATTTGATTAATTCTTGTCTCATCACCTCTTAAATACTCATTTTTAATATCTGTAACTTCCACATAAAATTTCTGTGCTCTTGCACTTGCCATTGGACGAATAATCGCATCGATAGAAGACACCAAATCATTGAGAGCAAACTCTTCCTCCGTAAGCACTACCTTGCCGCTCTCTATCTTAGAGACCTCTAAAATATCATTAATTAAGCTAATTAAATGCTGCCCTGAAGCCTTGATTTTTTTCGTATATTCCCGCACCTTATCCGCATTTTCTGCGTCCTTGTCCAGCAGTGTAGTAAATCCAAGTACTGCATTCATTGGAGTGCGGATATCATGGGACATATTGGAAAGAAATGTAGTCTTCGCGTTACTTGCCAACTGCGCCGCATGTAAAGCCTCTTTTAATTGTTGATTATATCGTTCTCTTTCTACTTCTCGTTCTCGCATGATTTTTTGCTGCTGTCTCTGATTAACAAAATATACAAAACAACACAAGAAAAATGCTGCCAGCATAATTGCCACAACGACATATATATGATTATTTACCGTTGTGCCTTCTTGTTGGATAGCTTCTGTCGGCACATAACCTGTCAGACAGATTGTTCTATCATTAACCATCCAGATAAAATTTAGAGCGCTTTTTTTCCTAATATCATGGTAAAACATCATATTATTTTTATTTTCTATACATTTTTCAATTTCTGCAAGAATATTTGGCTCATGGATATCATTGGCGCGATAAAAATCTTCTAAATTAAGATGCCCTGCATCGCGCTGTCCCATACCTTTTGGTTTCAATACAAATCGCTGTGTTGTCATATCCATAACATAGAGCATAGCCTGTTTGTTATAAAATCCCTCCGGAAGCAATTTATCAAAAGAATCATATATATATTCTACATAAAGATTACCTATTGTCTGACTATCTTTTATAACCGGACATTTTAATGTATAAGCCCATGTTCCCATATAATTCACATATGAATTAGAAATTTCAATGCCATCCATTGTATTACTTACAGTAAATACCATTTTTTCCTCTGAAAATGTTTCTCCAACATTAGAAACACCTTCTTTTTCCCCTGCACGAATCAGTGAAATCTTTACCATTGTCTGATTTTTCTGATAAGAACGAACATACTCTTCTACATCCTGTCTTGTAGCAATTTCTCTAGCTATCAATTTTTGAAATTCTGCTTCTTTTTTACAGATAGACTCTATAATACATTTTATTAAATCCAAATTTTCATTGAGATTTTGAATTGCCGATGCAGACATTTCTTCTGATACTTTTCGTGATACCGAAAATACGACGCCTCCCAGTATACAAAATACTAAGATAATAGAAAGAAGCAACGTTATTTTTTTATCCGTTCTATTTTTATTTTTTTTCTCTTTCATTTTTATTCACCAAACTTTTTCACTACTTCGTTTAAAATCACCTGTAATTATATATAATATGCGAAATATTTTTAATTGTCAATAAAACGAATTTTGTTGATGAATATTATATATTGAAGTCTTCTCAAACCCATTTAAATCAAGACAACAAAGAGACTGTTGCACCAAGAAAAAACACTTTACTTGATACAACAGTCCCTTTAAAATTTTCTATATTTTTTTATTATAAACGAACATCTATTGATGTATAAGGTATTGATTGTGTTGCTGTCTGTGTTGCTTCGACTGCAACAACTTCCAACTCTTTATTGTCTGCTTCCTGCTTTGTCTTATCCGTTTTGTCCTTCTTATTTTCATCTGTTTGTGTTGTATCTTCTTTTTCTGATGCCTCCTTTGCAATATCGTTGGCATCCGCAAGAGCAGACATCTGTGAAGCAGTTGCTGCCTGAGCTTTTGACTGTACATTTGCCAATTCTTCCTCTTTTTTCTCCGTACTTACTCCTCTGCCTTGATCCATTTTAATCTCAGACTCCAAAACGCTTGCTTTTCCTTCCATCTGCACAGCTACACTGCCCTGTACCTTTGCTTGTTTCATTGAAGAATCTGCTGAAATCATTGCCTGCATATTAGACTGGGACAATCCACTGTTTTGCTTGTCTGATTTTATGGATTTTTGACTGCCTCCAAGCATATCCTCCATAGATGAACCTTTTGACTGCTGCTCCTTTCTCTGCTCAATCTGATGCTGTCTGAGCTGTTGATTTAATGTAGTAATCTCCTGCTGAATTTCCTGTCTTTTTTTCATTTTTTCTTCTAATGATATTTCATCGTTTGATGAAAGCTCCTGCAATTTCTTTTGTGCGTTTGCTATCTGATTTTGAATATTTTTGCTGACAGAATCTGTCTGCATATTCATGCCAGAACCTCCTGTCTGCATAGAATTATTATTTGTACCTGTCACACTGCTAATCATCATCATTTTGGTCTCCTTTCCTTGTTGCTGTACCACTTTGCACAGCGGATATACCTTAAACGGTAAATCCATTACATCCTTGTATTTATAATCGAACAAACATTATCTGTTCTTATGGATGTTTTCGGAAATGTCATTTACAATCTAAACCAAAATGTTGTGGAACGGAGTTTTTCTGTTGTAAACCAGACTACTTACGTCTCCATCATTAACAAAATACTTAAACAAAACACATCATCTTTTAAATCAATAACAATATCTCCCAAATATTTTTGTGCAACCTTTTGTATATTGAGCAATCCATAGCCATGGCTTTGACTGTAATCGTTTTTTTGCTTTTTTGACGTTATTGGCAGCCCGCTTTCTGTATTCCACTGCAAACTTCCTGTAAAATAATTGCTTACCTCTATCATATAAGCATTGTTTCTGCGGTATGATACAATTGCTATATAAGCTGTTTCACTTTTTGATGTATATTCCAACGCATTTTGCAGTGCATTATTTAAAATCACACTGATATCAAAGACATTTAGACTTGAATCCATAGGATAATGAAAATCCTTATCAAAACGGATTTTCTTCTTGTCTGCCTTGCGTTGCATTTCCTGCAAAATCACATCCGTCACCGGATTCCCGCTGTTTATATTGCCAGTCACTTCCGAGAGCGCAGCTTTTAATTCCATACTGTATGCAATCGCTTCTTTTTGCTTATTTCCAGTATAAAGCCTTTCCAATGTCATAATATGATTGGTCATATCATGTCGAATACACCGAATCCCCTGATATAAATTTTCTACTTGCTCAATATGTTCTTTGATATGTTCCATCTGTATTGCAAGCAATTCATTTTGCAGTTTTTCTTCCTGACCTGCCTTAATTTTTTGATACAGCACAATAACAACAACAATAACAACAATAGTTATAATATAATAAAACAACGACAAAATATCATATATTTCTGAGATTTTTTTTAGTTCTGCTATATAAAAATTGCGATAATACCATATCAATTCATAACCTACTACCCCCATAAATGAAGGCACAATCAATATAAACAACTCTTTTTTTGACATTTTAGCAGCTTTACAGACATAATTTTTCAAAACACATCGTATTCCAATAATTGTAAATAAAAACTCTAACGCTAAATACAATAGACATACCACAATATATAAAGCAAACGACCTATTGGGATGCGTTCTCATATAATTGGTATTTAATATAAAATCATATAGATTATCATACAAAATTTCTGCCATTGCCGATGTAAACCAACGCAGTGAAAAAAAGGTGACAGCAATAAAAATTTTTTGCTCATAATTTCTTTGTTCTGCCCAGCACATTATAAGAAATGGAACAAAAACGCCTACGCTATAAGCCATAAATGTACTAAAAAGTATTGGTATCTCATAAAGGATTACCATTGTCAAAATATATGTTATACCAACACAACATGTCCATTTTTTCTTTTTTGTTTTGCCAAAAGGATATGATAAAGGATACTCTGAGGAAATCTCCATAAATGGTTTTGCAAAATAATAAAAACAATATCCCATAATAAAAATTTCCACAATAGGCACCATATGAGATATAATTGTCCAATGTATCTCATTCAATGCCATTTTTTCTTTCCTTTCTCTGATTATACCTCAAATAGGATTTTACAAATTCCTTATAATTTTGCTTTGCCATAAGCGCCTGTCCTTTTTCCAAGTAAATCGTTGTGGCATCATATTTTCTAATATATTTAAAATTTACAAGATATGCTCGGTGCGGACGATAAAAATCATCACCTGCTTTAGCCTGCAATTCTTTCATTTTTCCATAATATTCTATATCCATATGAGTCGTGTGCAAAATCACTTTTCGGTCAAACACTTCTGCATAGATAACATCTTCCAAATCAACAGCAATATGCTTACCGCCTGTTGTTACAAGTAGACTAGGCACATCTTTTTTGGAATTTGTAATTTTTCTATTTTTTCTATCTTGCAATTCCTTTACTGCATTTCTTAAAATTTCTTCAAATTTAACATCATCAAAAGGTTTCACTAAATAATGAAACGCGCCTACATCAAAAGCCTGAAATACATATTCTTCAAAAGCTGTTATAAAAATAAGAATAGTATTTTTATGGCTTTTGCGAAATTCTCTGGCTGTTTCCATTCCATTTTTACCTTCCATCTGAATATCTAACAGTAAAATATCAGGACAACTATTAGACAAAAGCAATTCTTCTCCAGACAAATAAAGCAATACATTTGATTTTGGATATAATCTTTTTACTTTTTCTTCAAGCATATTGCTGATTTCTTGTTCATCATCACATATTGCTATCTGCATACGTTCACTTCCTTTACCGTTCTTCAGCTTATTATATCGAAATATCAATACAATTGCGATAACCACATGTTGTAAAATAAACTTTTTTTGTTGTAAAACATTTATTATTTCTTTTCTTGAATGATTAAAAATGCCGTGTTATACTTTTCATATATAAAATACGTTGGTGGTGAATTTAATGTGTATCAATAAGAAAAAGAAAAACAAAGCTTCGCTCCATGCAAAGCCAGTGCAGCGACACTTGCATGGAGTACTGATTAGTCGCTGACTTATCACAACTGGCTTTGCTGCTTGACCTATCAATCAAGGAGGAAAGCTTACTATGAAATATATCAATGCAAATGAGATTCTCCCCAATATATTGGTTGAAGAACTCCAACAATATATTCAGGCAGGATATCTTTATATCCCAGCTAAGGCAACACAACATAAATCTTGGGGCGAATTATCGGGCTATCGAAAAGAGCTTAAAAAACGCAATGAACAAATTATTGCACAATATCGACAAGGTATGACTATTCAAGACCTTGCTGCTTCTTATCATCTTTCGATATATGCTATCAGAAAAATAATATATCAGCCATAATAATAAAACTGCTGCAAAAGAAAATTACACTTGATATTGTTTTATCAAATATTATATTCTTTGCAGCAGTTTCTTTTTCTACTTATTATATCTGTATCATTTTGTATATTGAAAAACATTCTGTCAATCAATACAATAATTCTATACTATAATAAACAGGAGGCTTACAAAATGGCTGATTCAATGAAACGATACCCACGTACAAAAGATACTTATACAATTTATCTTAAAAATGTAATTACTAATCCCAATATTGAAATTGGTGATTATACCATGTATCATGATTTTTTAAATGACCCTACAACATTTGAAAAAAACAATGTATTATACCATTATCCCATTAATCATGATAAACTTATTATTGGAAAATTTTGCTCCATCGCTTGCGGCGCAAAATTTCTTTTTAACAGCGCCAATCACGCAAAGACTTCTCTAAGCACATATCCATTTCCATTATTCTTTGAAGAATGGGAACTTGATAAAAACAATGTAACCGAAAGCTGGGATAACAAAGGAAATATTATCATAGGCAATGATGTATGGATTGGTTTTGAAGCTGTTATTCTTGCAGGTGTTACCATTGGCGACGGAGCAATTATTGGAACTCGTGCTGTGGTCACTAAAGATGTACCTCCTTATACCATTGTGGGCGGCGTTCCTGCAAAACCAATACGAAAACGTTTTGATAATGCTACTATATCAGAACTTCTTAAAATTAAATGGTGGGATTGGTCAGAGGAAAAAATAGCCCAAAATATCCAAGCAATCAAAACGGGCAATATCGACTTACTATCTATGGAAAAACCATAATTATCTTTTTTATACAACTTGATGTTTTTCAAATCCCCACCGTGCAAATGGAATCATAAATAATTTTATATTCATTCACCAATTAATCTCCTTTATTTTACATCATCTTTCAATACATCCAAGCGCTGTTAAATTTGACAATTCCTCTTCTAAATCTTTTCCTTGTGTAGTAAGAAAATCCCCCGCTATCAACGCATTGATACCTGCTTCATATCCTGCATATTCGTCTTTTCCCATAGCATTTTGCCGTCCTCCTGCAAAGCATAACGTTTTATCTGGCATTATTATCCGAAACATTGCAATGGTGCGAAGTATTTGGTCGATACTTAAAAGAGGCTGATGTTCTAATCTTGTGCCTGCAATGGGATTTAAAATATTGATTGGAACACAATCTACATTTAATTCTTTCAGGGCATATGCCATCTCTATGCGCTGCTGCGGTGTTTCACCCATTGATATAATACCGCCGCTGCAAATTTCCATACCTGCTGCACGCGCTATATGGATTGTTTCGAGTTTATCAGCATAACTGTGTGTAGAACATATCTGTGAAAAAAAACTAGGAGCTGTCTCAATATTGTGATGATACCGAGTAACGCCGCATTGAACCAAATCCTGCGCCCTTTGCTTGTCAAGACTTCCTAACGATGCACACAGTCCAATACTAGTTTCATTATGCAGTCGCTGATAAATTTGTACAATATGCGCAAACTCCAAATCACTTAATCGCTCGCCGCTTGTCACTAAACTAAATCGTTCCACCCCATATTTTTGCAATTTTACAGCATGTCCTACAATTTCATCGGAACAAATATCTCCAATCTTAACAATATGAACATCACAGTTATGATGTACAGATTGTGCGCAAAAAGCACAATCCCCGCTACATGTCCCAACTTTTGCCGCATAAATCGCACACATTTTCACTTGATTGCCGCAATGTTTTTTTGTAATTGCCTTTGCTGCACAAATAAGCTCTTTTAATGGTATGTCATTTGATTCCATCATCATCAACGCTTCATCTCTTGTAGGAATATACCCTTCTGCTATTTGGTCTAAAATTTGTTTTTTCATAAATTCTCCTCATTTCTGTACTGTTTTTTGCGCGATTAAGTACAAACTTTTTATATGTATCAAAAAGTTCATGTATATAATTGTATCAACAAAAAGGTATTATACCTAAAAATAGTTTATATTGTCAACTTTTAGCAATAAATCAGTTGACAATATAATATAAAAATAAGGATATCTTAAACGTTTTTTGATAACTTTTAAGATATCCCTTTCTATCTATATTTTATATAATTTTTAGCTAATCAGCTTTATACTACTTAGTTTAATGTATCCACAAACACAATGCTAGAATCTCCTTTTTTTGCCTGCTCTAATACGGCTGCTGCTAACTTTTGAAAGGAATTATAAGAAGATGTTGCTCCAGACAAAGCATCTATTTTATTTTCTTTCTGACTATTTAAAAATTGATTGGCATAATAGCGCGTATATTCATTGGGATATGTCCCATTAGAATGAAGCATTGTCTGCATATAAGCATTATCCCAACTCTTAATAAAACCGCTCTCATTTTCAGCATTATACTCCACAGAGACAATACTGTTATCCTTAACCATAATTGTAATATATTCTTTCCAACCATGATTAAATTGAGCTGCTTGAGCTGTATAATAGCCATCTTGAAACCCTGTTTTTTCACCACAAGCAGTCAAGGACACTATCAGGCATAAAACTAAAACCAAACTTGCTATTCGCTTCATCTCTTGCGTCCCTCCTTCAGATTAAATTTTTTCACATAAGATTGTAATGCTTCTGCTTCTTTTGCCAATAATTCACTAGATTGTTTTGTTCCACTAGCATTTTGCAAATTGCGGTCGGCAATGGTAGAAATTTCTTCAATTCGCTCTTCCATACTTATTAAAGCGCTTTCTTGCCCTTGTACAGCATCCACCAACTGCTCTGAAATTGTACTAATTTGGTCTGAGACTGAAGAAATCGCCTGAAGAGAACCTGCCGTTGCAGCAGTCAATTCAACACCTGTCTGGATAATTGCTCTCGTACCACTTACCATTTCGGTAGCTTCCTGTGCTGCTTTGGTACTTCTTGTAGCTAACTGCCGAACTTCATCAACCACCACAGCAAATCCTTTTCCAGCACTTCCGGCACGAGCTGCCTCCACAGAAGCATTAATTGCTAAAATGCTTGTTTGAAAAGCAATATCCTCAATAGATTTTGCAATTTTAGTAATTTCTTGAGTATTGGCATTAATATCATCCATTGCACTAGAAAGCGAAGACATACATATATTTGCTTCCCCAACACACTGTGTAATTTCTTCTGTTTTCATGTAGGTTTGATTGGTACTTTCTGTGACACAAGATAATCGTTCCTTTACATGAGACACTTCTTGAACCAACACTTCCGTTGATTGATTTTGCTCTATGGACGCTTGATGTAACTGACTAGACTGTCCGTTCATTTCTTCTGACATCTCTGCTAATCGTGTAGCTGCTGCATGAAAACCTACAAGCGTTTTATTCATTGATTGAATAATGGTATGTAAACTTGATTGAATTAAGGTAAAATCTCCTTTATACTCCACTTGAGGCTCAACGCATAAATTGCCGTCTGCAATTTGTGTCAATACCTGTTGAATATCTGATATATAACAATTTACACTTTGTACCGTATCATCCAATGTCTGTGTCAACACTTGCAGCTCATCTCTGGAATAAACAGGTACCACTTTGGTATGCAAATCTCCATCTGAAAGAGCTACCATTCGACTTGTCACTCTCTTTACTGGTCGTGAAATTGACTGAGCTAATTGTAAAACAAGTAACATCGAAAGAAACAACACTGCTATTGTAGATAAGATTGCCACCATCATTGCTGTATTAATCAAATGATTATAATCCGACTTTGGAATCTGAATAACCAACGACCACTGTGTGCCTCGTACAGGAGAAAAGGCAACTAACGTCTGTGTTTCATCAATTGGAATCTCAATAGCGCCAGTCTCTCCAGTAGTCACATGACGAAGCATGTTCTCATTCTCTCCGTTTAATTCAATTAGTGTACTGCCAGCTAAAACTATCGACTGGTCTGGATGTGCAACAACGTTTCCTTCTCGATTTACCATATAAGCATTGCTATGTTTACCAATATTAATATTGTTAATAACATCATTAAGCGTATCATATTTATAGACACCCACTACGTATAAAATGGTTTCTCCATCTTCCTTTACAGGCATCCCCATTGTAATTCCTAAATTTTTTTGAAAAATAGTTGAAGAATCGGTCGTTAAATTGTCCGTCGTTTGAAGAAGTGCATAAAAATTGCTGTCCAAACGTTCTGGTGCGCCGCTAATTCCTTGAACCAACTGCCCGTCTAAATCATATAGAGCAATAGTATAAAATTCATATATCTCTGCCGCTTCCACTAAAACATTTTCACGGTTCATTTGAGTCGTTTCCTCATCAAACAAAACATCTTCTTCGCTGTCAATAAAAATGGAACGCATACGAGAATCTCCTGCAATTGTCATCATTCGGTCTGCTAACATATGGATATTTGCTTCCACCGTTTTAGCCGATTGTCTAGCCATCGGCTGCAAACTATCCAATAAGATATTATTTGCCAATGATTGCATGGATAATGCCATAATCACACAACATACGATAACCAATATCAATATGTTAAACGTGGTACTTCTCAATATTCTCCCATTTAGGCTCCGTTTGATTTTTCGGTTATGGGAGTCTGCTTTTTTCTTCGTCATGTCTTTTTCTCCTTTTCCTGAAATCTTTTTTAATGACCTAGTGAAAACGTTGTTTAACAAAATAAGATTTTGAAATAAATATTAATCCAATGAATAAACAAACGCTTTGCTTTACAATATATCATAAAAAATTAAAAAAAAGAAGCTTTTTATTTATACTGTTTATCCCACACCATATTTAAGATAACTACTCTTTTATCCGCTGAACCTTCCCATTTTGTAGAAAATCCAACATTTTCTAACTCATTGACAATCATTTGTCCAATTTTTACAGCATCCACCTCTTCTGAATAATTGCCGAAACAAAAATAAAGTGTTGTAGAACCATCAAAAAGATGTTCCAAATCCTGCATCGTATAAAAACAATAACCAATAATGGTTTCGCCTTCCTCCATGTGTTCAGCAGCTTCTTCATTGCAGTCATCAATACCATCAGACAACGTATATCCAGCACAATGCTGTGTAACAATGCCTTTTTGTTCCATATTGGCAAAAGCACGGTCAAGCTTAAAAAAATATTCTTGTGTTCCCGTATTTTGAAATTTATCACGCAACACGGCAATAATTGCATGAAAGTCAATATCTGCAATATGTTCCATATCATCAGGATAATTTTCTTCAATATATAACTCACACTCTTCTTCTATCTCTTCATTTGATAAAAAACCTGCCTTTATATAATTTATTATCATTTCTTCCACTTCATCCGCACAACATTCATCCAATTTGTCTTTCCACTCCATAATTAAAATTCTCCTTATTTTTATTCTTTTATTTTAATAGTATATATAAATATTCTATAACAAAAATCATAAAACTTATAGACAATATTTGTAAAATTTTATATTTATATATTAATTATAATTTATTTTAAATATACTATTTTTTTCGTTTTTGTCAACTATAAATGAAAGGATTAGCTATTTTCTTTCATGATTTTTCTTAACCTTATCGCTATTTTTAGTACTTTAATAAAATCTTACACCCTTGTAAAAATAAATTTAACCTTGTAGATTTAAAATAATGTGCTATAATCTAAAAACATATTGCAATATTTTGAGGAAAAATAAATGAACATAACAATTTGTGATGATAATATACATGATTTAACGAAATTGGAAATTTTACTAGAAAAATACAAAGAATTACATTCTAATATTGATTTTGAAATGGAACAATTCTTAAATCCATCTATATTATACAAGAAAATACAAGAAAACAAACTTGCGGATATCTATATACTTGATATTCTTATGTCGGATACTACGGGGATTGAACTTGGCAATATAATTAGAACACATGGCGATAAAAATGTTATTATCTATACGACTTTATCGGATGATTTTGCTTTGGATGCTTATCATATTCATGCGGTGCGCTATTTACTAAAACCCATTCAAGAAAACCAATTTTTTGAAGCAATGGACTATGCCTTATCGTACATGGAATTTAAAAAAGTCCCCTTATATTCAGTAAAGACAAAAAAAGGATTGATATCAATACCCTATTCCAACATTGAATATATTGAAAATGCCTCAAGATTGCTGCATCTTCACCAGACTGACGGCAAAACGATAACAAGCATCTTTATAAGAAAATCGTTTGAAGATGAAGTAAATGAACTGTCTTATAATTCATGTTTCCTAAAAATTCATAAATCCTTTATAGTAAATATGAATTTTATACAAAAACTAGAAGGGAATAATATTGTAATGAGAAGCGGCGCTATTGTCCCTATCAGCCAAAAAAATACAACCAATGTAAAAAGACAATATCTTCTGTTTTTGTCTAAACAATTTGAATAGAGACCGCTCATGAATTATTTTAATAATATTTCTTATATGATAAGTCACCTATTTTTGATGCTGTTTATATATTTATTTATTACACACCGCTACTCAAAAACAGCAACAAAATGGATTTGTTTTACTTCATTTTTACTTCTTAGCATAACCGATTATATCAAATTAAATGTATTTCCGCACAGTGATTTATGTTATTTGATAATAACATTACTGCAAATATTGATAACACAATCTACTGGAATATTTATTTCTAAAAAAAGAAATAATAAAGTACTTTTTATTGGACTAAGCGCTTCTAATTATACCATTATAGGAAGTGTTACAGCAGCTATTTTATATATCTATACCAAAAATATTCCACTTGCTTTATTGGGCAATTTTGTCGTCCATGCAATTGTCCTTTTGATTTTATACCATAGTATTCGGAATATCTGGATTAAACAATATGAAAATGAATATACAAAAGATTGGTGGAAATTATGCTTTATTCCTGTTTTTTTCTATTGCAGCTTTTCTTGCATTGCATTTTTTCCATATACACTTTATGATAATCCCAACAATATTCTTGGCATCTTATTCTTTATGTTGACTATGATTGTCTCTTATATTGTGGTGCTGCAATATATTGAAAACGACTCTAAACAAAAAGATATTTACTGGAAAAATGCACTGTTTGAATCCTATATTAAAGGTCTTGAAAATCAATATTACTTAGTGGAACAATCAGAAAAAAATATAAAAATACTGCGTCATGATATTCGACATTATTCCAGCATGATGAATGAACTTTTAAACCAACAAAAATATGAGGAAATACGAAATATTTTAACACATATTGACGCCGTAGCAGATGAACATAAAGTTATCAAATATTGCCATCATCTTATTGCCAATACTATTCTCTCAAAAATGATGGAAAAATCTTCTTTCTTCGATATTGATGTTCATTTAGACGTAGATATTCCAAAGACTATTGTTGTCAATGATTATGAATTTTCTTCGGTCATTGCCAATCTATTTGAAAATGCTATTAATTGTGTGAAAGATTTTGAAAAAGAAGACCGCTATATTGATATTAGGATTCATTGTACAAATGAACAATTATTTATTCAAATGAAAAATCGCTATAAAGAAGAACTTACTTTTGATTCCTTAACAGGATTGCCCAAAAGTAAAAAAAATGGCAATCATGGTCTGGGTATGCAAAGCGCTTTATCTTTTTGTCAAAAAATTAGCGGCACTATTGACTGTTTTTGCCAAGATGAATTTTTCTATATTACTTTATTTGCTAAATTTTAAAACAAGATATAAAAAATATATAATATATTTTTTTATATCTTGTTATAATTTGGCTTTTTTTTGCGAAATATTGTCTCTGATGAAATGAATGAAAAAGCGTTATAATGAAGAAGATTATTATAAGTTGCTTATGCACAAAAAGCAGCACAGAAATGGGGATTATAATGCAAAAAACATTTATTCGATATACATTTGCTATCATTACATCAGCTATTTTTCTAATATTTTTTATTAATCTTTTAATTACACTGCATACGCTTGAATCCCAGCAGTACAATAAATTTTATACCAAATCCGAACAAGTTATTCACACACTCGAAACCAATCAAGCGGAACTTGCTATTTTACAGGAAAATTTAGACGAGGATTATCTCACAAGAGCAAAGGCTGCTGCCTATATATTTGACACACAGGAAGAAATTTCCATGAATGTAGGCGAGATGCAATATTTAGCAAAACTTTTAAATGTAGATGAATTACATGTAATCGATGAAAATGGTTTTATTGTAGCTGCTTCTGTTTCAAAATATGTTGGGTTTGATATGTCAAAACACGAACAAACTCGCCCTTTTCTAGCTATGCTTGAAAATGATAAGGAAGAAGATTACTTAATTCAAGAAGCCCAGCCTAATGCTGCTGACAATAAAATTATGCAGTATATTGGCGTAACTAGAAAAGGAAAAAAAGGAATTATTCAGGTTGGTTTTAAACCAACTAGACAGTTAGAAGCTAAAGCAAGGAATACGTATGAATATATATTCTCTCGATTTCCTACGGATTCCGGTGAAGAACTTTTTGCAGTAGACCGTTTTACAGGTGATATTTTAGGTCATTCAGACGGCATGGATACCGATTTTTCTGCTGCCTACTATCAACCTGAGCAACTTTTAGAATGTACAAAGGGTTCCTATAAAAAACAAAAAAATGGCAGCTCTATGTATGTTGTGGTTCGAGAGTATGACAATATTTTAATTGGTCTTGCTATTCCTCAAAACAATCTAACGGGGCAGCTTTTTAAACAAGTTTTTAATACATTATGGTATCTGCTGTTAATTGAAGCAATTGTGCTGATTCTTTTAAATTATCTTGTAAAACGAAAAGTAGTCAATGGTATTCACTTCATTATACAAAATTTGATGGATATTACAAACGGAAATCTGGACACGACTGTGGCAGCAGATGATAATCCAGAATTAAAAGCATTAAGTTCTGGAATCAATACAATGGTAAAAAGTATAATCAGTATTTCAGACCGAATCTCTGCTATTATTAAAATTAGCGGTATTCCACTGGCTGCATTCGAGTATAAACTGGATGTCCAACATGTATTTATCACTTCTGGCTTTAAAGAATTATTGGATATTTCGGAAGAAAAAACAAAAAAATTATGCCAAGACTCCATTTTATTTGATAAATATATCAAAAATATTATCAATCATCCATTAAAAGGAGAAACAGATATATTCCAAATAACGGATACCAAATATGTCCGTATTCATATGTCTGAATCCTCTAACACAAACTTGGGTGTTATTATTGATATCAGCAAAGATATTATTGAAAAACAACAGATGCAATATGAAAATACACACGACTTTTTAACAAAATTATATAAATATTCCTATTTTAAACAACTTGCGGCAGAACGATTACAACATATGTCGCCTGAACATGTCTGTGCTATTGTTATGCTTGATTTAGATTCCTTTAAATCTATTAACGACACGTTTGGGCATGATGTAGGTGATAAATACTTACAGCATTTTTCCAATATAATGCGCTCTATGCCGCCTGAGCATTTTCTATCTGCAAGACGTTCTGGCGATGAATTTTGTATGATGTTATTCAACTGTAACAATAAAAACGATATTATTCAATATCTAAATCAATTTTATCAAGCGTTAGACCAAACACCTGTACAATTATCGGATAGTCAATCCAAAGTAATTGGTGCTTCCAGCGGCTTTGCTTGGACATCGGATTCCAATGCAGATATAGACGAACTTTTAAACTATGCAGACGAAGCTCTCTATGATATAAAGAGAGAGACAAAAGGTCGTTTTGGAGAATATCATATGTTATAATTTCTTTGTTATTTTATAAAAACTTTCCCTCCTTCTATCAAAAAAGGCTGTTGTAAAATAGAACTTTCATTTCATATATAATAGTAAAATAAAACTATATATAGCACTTGAAATTCTTTTTACAACAACCTTTTATCTATTTATAGTGGTCTACTTGCATATCATTCCACATGTGATGATGCTGTCGATAAATTCTTTACGCGTTCTGCTACTACGTGGATTCCATTATACTGTTCCTGTAAAGATACACTTGATTTTTCTGTAAGCTGTGCTGTATTTGCCGAAACCTCGCTAATCCTTTCAACAGCCTCAACAATTGAATGATTAATATTATGCATCTGTTGTATCATACCTTCTATTTCTTGTATTGAACCGGCAATCCTGCCATTCATTTCTTCAAACTGTGTAAAAATATTCCGCACTTCATTGACTGCTTCGGACTGATTGACAATATCTTCCTTCATCTGTATCATATCCTGAACAATATTTTCAATTTCCGTACAAAACATTTGAATAATCTGTTCAATATTTAAGGTGGCTGCTGCTGAGTCCGATGCAAGATTGCCGATAGATTCTGCCACCACCATAAAACCTCGTCCTTGTTCTCCAGACCTAGCTGCTTCTATCCCTGCATTTAACGACAACAACTTTGTTTTGGAAGAAATTGCTGTAATGGTATTTACAATTTCTGAAACTTTTTTTGATTCTTCCTTTAAATTAATAATCGTCTCATACGTGCCTTCCATCTTCTTTATTGTAATCTCATTACATTCACTAAATTTTTCGATATCTTTTATGCCGTCGTTGCCTGTCTCTATAAAATGCTGTGCTTCTACTGTTAATTTTTCGCTCTGTTTCATTAACTGCTCAAATTTTTCAATCATTTCATTTGTATTTAAAAGAACCTGCTCGGAATCTCGTTTTTGTTCCTCTGTTCCCTCTGATATTTTATGTACAGATTCATTGATAATTCCCATATTTCTCTCAATATCATCCAAATGACCTGAACTTTGCACAACCTCCGTCGAAAAAACAGTCAACCGATTTAATACACCTGATATTTTGGCAATCATCAAATTAAAACTTTTAGAAAGCATCCCCAATTCATTTCGACCGCTCTCATCTGCCTGTATTGAAAAATCCCCTTCGGCAGCCGCGCCTACCAACTGATTTAATGAGATAATCGGTTTGGTCAATT
This sequence comes from uncultured Eubacterium sp., assembly GCA_947088865.1. Lineage (GTDB taxonomy): Bacteria > Bacillota > Clostridia > Lachnospirales > Lachnospiraceae > Lachnospira. The sequence goes on from CAMUHY010000001.1 coordinate 29,735, forward strand.
TTCGTGCCAATATAATAATAACCACCACAGCCGCCGTAATAAAAATCATTGCAATAAAAATTAATATCATAATCACTTGATTTAACACGGCTGTTGCAGAAGATTTTTCCTGCAACGTCAAAACAGACCATGAATCCGACTCTCCTTTTAGCTGAATTGGAACGTAACTAATATAATATTCTTTTCCATTATCAGAAATTTCTTCAACACCATTTTTTCCAGACATAACCGATTGAATAACAGTTTGAAACTCTTGTGACAGTTCAAAATTTTGTTCCTCTGTAATAATATTGCCGCTAGAATCGGTCAATACTGTTCCATTGGCATCTTTTTTGGATATTGTTTTTGTTAACGTCTTATAATTATACTGTTCCTCAATCTGCACACTGTCTGGATGTGCAACAACAATTCCCTCTCCGTCAATAACAAATGACAATTCTTTCTCCTGTGTATTGGAATATTCTTTAATCATATCCTGCAAATAATCCAACTTTAAATCGGCAGCAAAAACACCAATAAATTGTTCTTTTCTATACATTGGAAAAAAAATAGAAGCACACGGCATTCCCGTATTAACAGAATAATAAGATTTCGATACAAACGATTTTTGAGACTGTGTTACTTCTTTAAACCACCAACGCTGTGAACGGTCTGCCAATGTTCCAGTAGAACGCCCTGTCTGCATTCCATCGCTTCCTTGCACATACAGCAATTCAAAATAAGGATTTCTATCTGTACAGTTTTTAAGAATAGAACTTTGTACAGGTGTCTCCATAGACAAGATACTTGGATTAACCGATAATTCCTCCGCCACATTATAAGCGCCGTCAATAAATATTTGGATACTTTCTGACAGCAATCCAGCACGTTCTTTATTTTTAATTTGAATTTCTTTTTTATAAAAAGAAATAAAAAATGCTGCAATAATTGTAACTAATACCATCGCAAGTAAAGTAACAATAGCAATCATTGGTACGAGCATTTGTTTAAAAATGCTTTTGCGTTTCATATTCATTCTCCTTTATTATATATCTTATTGGTGACATTCTTCTGCCTGTTATCAGCAAGCAAAAACAATTGTAATTATTTTAGCACAAAACATTTTGGCAAAGCAAGCCATATATCAAAAGAGCTTAATTTATTCTTGATTCGCTAACACTCTTTTTTATACAAAAAAGGAACTGTGTATAAACAACAGCTCCTTTAATCATTTACAAATATTTTTTTACTTTACTTTTTCTTTGTGCTATAAACAATTTTTCCAATCATGCCAATACCAGATATAAAGAATAGTGTAATCCATAACAAAAAATTATTTTTATCACCCGATTGCGGCGCATCGGATTTTTTATCGTCATCTTCTGGTTGAGAAATATCTGGTTTTTTATCGTTATCTTCTGGCTTAGAATCATCTGGCTTTTTATTGTCGTCTTCTGGTTTAGATGAATCATCTGGTTTGTTATTTTCATCATCCGACAAGCCCGCCTCAATTTCAAATGCAGCAGATGTTTTACCATCTAAATAATGAATTGTCAAACGATGATTTCCAACAGAAAGTGTATTTAGATAATGTTCCTTTAATGTAATAATGGTACTGCCTTCTTTTATCGTATAGCTTTCTTTATCAACAAGTTTTTCATCAATAAAAATACTCTTTAATTTTTGAACAGAACCATTTGCCTTAAACGTAATACTTCCATTAGAATCTTTTGTCCATTTGCTTCCATCACCCTCAAGCATTTTATAGTCAAGCAATGCTTTCCATACAGCTTCTAAGTTTTTTGTATCAACAAATGATTTTTCATATTCGGTCATTGATTCTAACATATCATTTGCCTGTTTTGCAGCAATTTCTATATCCATATCATCAGGGCTTACATTATCTGCACTTGGCAATTTTGAAATAAAATCCATTGTCGTTTGGATTTTTTGGATACTTTCCAACGCTTCTGTAATACAGGTTATACTTGCATGAATTTCTTGCTTTTCTGCTTGTGTATAATGATTGTTATACTTACTCAACACAGTTTCTAATGCAATTTTTGCTTTTTCTAAAGCTTCTTTATCCGTTAATTTTATGGTATCCTTTGATATTCCCTCAACGACTTTTATCTCTTCTGCATTTAATGCTTCTTGTACTGTTGAAACCACATCCATCAATTTTGTTGCTGTTGTTTTTAAATCACTTACTGCACTTTTTTCTTTTTCTGTTAAATTGCTTGACTGCAATAATACTTCTATATCTTGCATAAGCACTTCAATTTTGGACGTATCATTTGATGTTACAGCTTCTATATTATACTGATTTATTGCTGTTTCAATTCGCACAAACTCTTTTTGTACTTCTGCAACTTTTGCAAGAAGTTTATCACACAAAGCAGAAATATGTTGTAAATCTTGTTTTTCTTTTTCGGTATAATGGCTTCCATACTCTTTTAAGATAGATTCAATCGTGCTTTTTGCTTTTTCTAAAGCTGCATTGTCACTTGAATTAACCGCTGCTTCTGTTATATTTTCAACCGCCTTTATCTCCTCTGCATTCAATGCTTCTTGCGCCGTTGAAACCACGTCCATCAATTTTGCTGCTGTTGTTTTTAAATCATTAACTACATTTATTTCTTCTTTCGTCAAATTGCCTAATAACAATAATACTTCTATATCTTGCATAAGTACTTCTATTTCTAACGCATCATTTAACGTCACCGTTTCCACATCATAATTATTTATTGCTGTTTCAATTCGCACAAACTCTTTTTGTACTTCTGCGACTTTTGCAAGAAGTTTATCACACAGAGCAGAAATATGTTGTAAATCTTGCTTTTCTTTTTCAGTATAATGATTGCCATATTCTTTTAAGATGGATTCAATCATGCTTTTTGCTTTTTCTAAAACTGCATTGTCACTTGAATTAACTGTTGCTTCTGTTATATTTTCAACTGCTTTTATCTCCTCTGCATTCAATGCTTCTTGCGCCGTAGTAATGACTTGTATCAATGTTGTTGCAGTCATTTTTAAATGTTCAACGGCACTTTTTTCTTCTTCTGTCAAATTATTGGATTGCAGCAATGCATCTATATCTTGTATAAGCGCTTTAATTTCTGCTTCTTCATTTGATGTTACAGCAGCAATATCATATTGATTTATCCTATTTTCAACGCTCAGCAATTCTTTTTCAATCGCTGCAATTGTTTCAAGAAGCGTGTTGCATTTATTAATAATTGCCTCTATTTGGCTTTTTTCCTCCTCCGATGCCTGTAACATATCAATATCAATCGTATTTACCGCAAGCAATGTCTGTTTATCTGCCGATGTAACATTATCCTCTGTAATATCCTTAATCGAATCAGCAAGACTGCTAATTGGCTTCATAGTTATTGTAACAACCGTTTCATTTTTTGCTTTATCTACTGCTTTTATTACATAAGTTTTATCCGCATTTCCAACAAGGCTTATATTACCTGAAACAACTTCTCCATTTACTGTAATGATATCTATATTTTTATCGGTCACTTCTACCTTTTGTGTTGTATAATAAACTTCCCCATCTTTTACTCCCGTAATTACAGGCGATGTCAAGTCAAACTCTGTACCATCGGAAGCAAAACAAACGATATTTCCAGCTTGGTCTGTTACTTTTACATAAATAATAAAATTTTCCCTATCATTGGCAGTAATACTAAACTGATTTGCACTTACCCATTCTGTAACCGTTTTGAGCTGTTCTTCTGTCAATATTTCTTGTGATTTAAAATAAACAATATCATCTATTCCACTTAAAGAATCTTGTGCCGTTATACAAACATCAATATTTTCCTTAAAGAACAGACCAAAAGAAATCGTATGAAGAAACTTTTTAACCGAATTTTCATTAAATGTAATATCATACTGTTCTGGACTTGTTTTATCAATTTTATAACTTTCGGTCACAGCAAGAGAAATCTCTCCTGTTTCTATATTTTTTACATAAAATGTAATAGAACCCTTATCCGTTTCTTCTGTTTTTGTAAAACTTGTCACCCACTCATCATTTAATGTATTACCCGTTGAAAGCAGATAACCATCGTTTGCTGTAATAACAAAATCCTCATTTGTCCAGCCATTGTTATTTAATACTGCAATGTAATCCACACCATTTGCTGGCTGATACTCATTTATAATCTCAAAAGTAGCACTTCCATTGACAATATAATTTCCTCCAACCTTGTCTGTAATTATCACATTTGCTGTACCCACATTTATATTATTTTCATAGGATACATCATACTCACTTGAAGGAATAATGATATCTCCATCCTTTACAACCACAAAAGGCTCTTTTGCTGTTCCATCATAAGAAAATTGATGTTCTGAAAGCTCAATCGTTGGATTTTCAACCTCCGTTGGATTTTCAACATGAATTGTAAATGGATATGTATAAGCCCCAAATTGATTGGTTTGCTGCATAACAGGAACATTGCCCTCAAAACGATATTCTCCTAGTTCCAAACCATTTAAATAATCTTTTTTCAATGTAAATTCAAAGGTATCATTTTCTAACAACTCTGTATAATGCTGTGTATCTAAAAATTTATGCTCTGTAAAATCCCATAAGTACGAAAATGAGCGGCTAAATCCATCACCGTAAAAAGAAAGTGTAATATCCTCTGCCATTCCTTTGACAAAAGTAAATGTATCTTCTTTCGGTGCTTTGATAAACTTTACATAACAGTCATATGTGCCAACTTTTCCATTCATATTTTGTTCGATTTGAACATGAACCCATCCTATACCATCAACGGTTAATTGGTCGTTCTCAATAGAGACATTAGGAATTGTCGTTCCTTCTGATAAAATGGAATAGGTAAATACAGCCTTTTTCCCATTATGTTCTGTTACTGGACAGCTTGAAGTCAAATCCGTATAAATATCTTTTAAGGTAACCGTCGTTGATGGTTCTTCACTATTGAAGGCAAATACCTTTTGTATAAAATTTGATGAATAGACTTCACATTTGCAAAGATTTTGCAATGTATCCATACACCATGCTGTTCCAAACCATATTTGTTCGCCTGTCTCAGTATATCTCGAACAAGAATCCGTTTTTAAACCATAATCTGAAATTGCTGATACAAACTGTGTATTTAATGTATCTTTTGGCGCTTCCACAATTGAAGAATTGCCCCTCTGTTCAGGAACTTTTTCTCCGTCATAGTCTAGCCATTGAACGCGTGCAACACCTTCTGGAATTTCATTAAAATGCAGCGGTGTCCCATGAGTGGTACGGATTAATATTGGATTGTTCTGAAAGATAGTCTTTGGCATCTGGGTTATCATAAATCCAATAACACGCAATGCACCGCCGTCAATCGTCAGTGTCTGAGCGCAAGACTGTGGTCCATTATCGTCATCTACCAATGTAAAATCATAATAATTGACATAACTATCCTTAAAAATAACATTGGTAAATTGATTATGATTCAAATAATAACCAATTAAAACAGGATTATCATTACCTGAAATATTAAAATTAGCCTCCTGAAAAACACCCCATCTTCCCTCTTTAGAACCGCAATTCAAATAAGAAAGAGTTGATTCTTTAGCATTTTTTAATACATCTTGTTTCATTTGAAAATTTGTAGGCGTCAACACACTTGCATTATCAAACGTAATGGATAATGTATTTTCTATTGCGGAAGAAAGATGTAAAAGTGCTACATTAGTGTCTTTTAAAGTAATTGAAACATTTTGAAGATTGTTTGTATTGTGTTGCCCAAAATAAAGGTATGTATTTGAAAATGTATCTCCAACGGCTTCAAATGAGAAATCGCGATGAAGAATTGTATTTTCATTCATCTGTGAATAAACATAGTCAACACTGCCTCCTTTTAGATGAATTTCTGCTTCGCCTACTTCAGCAATTGTTGTCTCTCCATCATAATTATTAAAAGCGGCGCCTGTACCAACGATTGTAGGAACATAACCATTATTTAACGTAATCGTTGCCTTTCCTGTTACGCTTGATTGTTCTTCACCGCCACCATATATCCAACAGCCATTAAAGGTGCCATCATTAATGATAATATTGCTGCTGCCGACAGTAGCGCCTCGCCAGCCGCCGCCTCCATATATATTGTGATTAAACAAACCGCCATTAATTGTAATTGTCGTACTGCCTGCTACTTCAGATATAACACTGTTGTCATATCCTGCACCGCCGCCGTATATCCAACCATTTGCTATTGTATTTTCACCAAACGTAAGTGCTGTATTTCCTTCAACTGTCCCGGAATTTTCATTACCGCCAAAGACTGAAGAAACAACTGCAGATTGCACATCAATATTGGTATTTCCATGAATGCGCCCAACACAATTGCCGCCATACATTTTATTTACCATATGACCGCCGTCCATATCAATATATGTATTGCCATCAATTTCTCCTGCACGGTTTCCTCCAAAAGTCCATAAAATATTACCACCAGATATATGAACATGGGTGTCGCCAATCAGCGTGCCATTTTGATTACCGCCATATAAAGCCCAAACTGTACAATCATCAGATGTATCAGTAGCACCTGTCAGTGTAATATTGGTATTATAGGTGCATACTCCATCTTTCGCACCGCCATAGATAGATGAATTTGTAAGAAAATATCCGCCCTGTTCCTCAGAATAATAAATTCCTCCTCCATCTAGCGTACCACTACCTTGAAAAGAAGTAATTTCTTCGTCAGATTCACCTATACCATTCCCATTAGAATCAATAAACAATTTTGCATAATTGATATTTGTCTCTGAAGCTACAATTAATAATGGCTGCCCATTTGCATAAATATGATGCTGATAGTCCTGTGTTGTCTCATACGTCACCTCGCCAGGTTCATCCGAAGCCGCAAAAGCATACTGTTTTATCGGAACGATTGGCAATATGGTCGAAGTAATCATAAACGCCGTCATCAACAAGCTTATCCGCCTTTTTCTCTTCTTTTTTATCCCTTTTTTCATAAAAATTTTTAGAACTCCTTTTTTATAATGTTTTTTATTGCTTTTTCTTAAAAAACAAACTTTATAAAATTATACAAAAAAGAATTTTTTCAATCAATATAATTATCCTAAATGGTGATTATTTTACCTAAATATTTATATAACTCTTTTTCTTTTGTTTTTAAATTTGATTTTCCATAATTTGTAAATCATTTTCTTTTGTTTTTTATGTTTAAATTTTACATTAATTTTACAATACTATGATATTGGATTTGATATTGATTTTATATGATATGGCTGTAAGTTCAAAACAAAAAGTCAAATCCCCCACAATAAGCTATGGGGACATGAAAGGAGCATGAAACAATGAAAAAACAAATAAAGCACATAACACTTGTACTTTCAAGCATTCTTATCCTATTCCTGATAACTGGATGCAGCAATAATGCAAACGACCCTTTTAACAAAGAAAAAGAAATCCATACTCTTACCCGTGAGGACGGTTCTGGAACACGCAGTGCGTTTATCGAATTGTTTGGCATTGAACAAAAAAATAAGGATGGTGAAAAAATAGACCATACAACCAATTTGGCAGCCGTTACCAATTCAACTTCTGTTATGATGACTACGATTGCTGGAGATTTATATTCCATTGGTTATATTTCGCTTGGCTCTATGAATAATACGGTAAAAGCTATTCCAATTGACGGCGCAGATGCTACAATAGAAAATATCAAAAATGGCACCTATAAAATTGCCCGTCCTTTTAATATTGCTACAAAAGAGAGCTTAAGCGATACGGCACAAGATTTTATTAATTTTATTATGAGTGCAGACGGACAAACCATTATTGAAAATAAGGGGTATGTTTCCATAGCAAATGGAGAACCTTACAATAATAAGAATGTTTCTGGTAAAATTGTTGTAGCCGGTTCAAGCTCTGTAACGCCAATTATGGAAAAACTTAAAGAAGCTTATCTTGAAAAAAATCCTGACGTTACGATTGAAATTCAGCAAAGCGACTCTTCTACTGGAATGTCCGACACCATTGATGGAACTTGTGACATTGGCATGGCTTCCCGTGAATTAAAAGATTCTGAACTTGCCAAAGGATTAACAGCTACGGTTATTGCAATGGACGGTATTGCTGTTATTACAAATAACAATAACCCTATAAATGAACTTACCACAGAACAAGTAAAGGATGTTTTCACAGGCAGCTTTACAAAATGGAACGATATTATACCATAATTTAGTGCTTCTTTTTGCACATAAGCAAGTGCCGAGACTATTATACCATAGGAGTAAAACTTATGAAGCATTTTAAAGAAACAATCATGAAAATTCTGTTTTTTCTGACAGCTTGTATTTCAATTGCAGCCGTTATTTTAATCTGTATATTTTTGTTTGCAAACGGTATTCCAGCAATAAAAGAAATCGGAATTTTTAAATTTCTGTTTGGAACGACATGGAGACCTGCAAATAACCTTTATGGGATTTTTCCAATGATTATTGGCTCCCTTTATGTAACTGCTGGCGCACTGTTTATCGGTGTGCCGATTGGTATACTGACAGCAGTATTTATGGCATACTTCTGCCCTAAATTCATCTATAAACCGATGAAATCTGCAATCCACTTAATGGCAGGGATTCCATCTGTTGTATATGGTTTCTTTGGTTTGGTTGTCTTAGTGCCTTTTGTGCGTGAAACCTTTGGCGGACGCGGCATGAGTGTTTTAACAGCCTCTGTTTTATTAGGGCTTATGATACTGCCTACCATCATCAGTATATCTGAAACATCCATACGCGCCGTTCCCAAAAGCTATTATGAAGGTGCCATTGCACTTGGCGCTTCCCACGAACGAAGCGTGTTTTTCACTATTCTTCCTGCTGCCAAAAGCGGTATTTTTTCAAGTGTCGTCTTAGGAATCGGGCGAGCGATTGGTGAGACTATGGCTGTTATGATGGTTGCAGGAAATCAACCCGCTATCCCAGACAGTCTTACCTCTGGCGTTCGTACACTGACAACCAATATTGTATTAGAAATGGGATACTCTACGGATTTACACCGTGAAGCGCTGATTGCCACAGCAGTCGTTTTATTTGTGTTTATTTTAATGATTAATTTATCGTTATCCCTCATTAAAAGGAAGGTGAAATAAATGGCAACCCTATTCAGCAAAAAATGGCGCAGCTATAAGCATGATTCCAAATCCCTTTTATTATTTTTTTTAGTATGTCTGTCTGCTTGTATCACTATGATTGCATTACTATTTATTATTGGATATATTCTGATAAAAGGGATTCCTCATTTGACGCCGGAATTATTTGATATCAAATACACATCAAAAAATGTGTCTTTACTGCCTGCGCTTGTCAATACACTGTTTATTATTGTACTGTCTTTGTTCTTTGCGGTTCCTGTGGGAATCAGCGCCGCCATTTATCTGGCAGAATATGCACAGCGCGGAAATAAAGTGGTTCATATAATAAATTTGACTACGGAAACCCTATCTGGCATTCCATCCATTGTTTACGGATTGTTTGGTTCTCTATTTTTTGTCAAATATCTGGGCTTTGGTTTGTCTTTATTATCTGGTGCATGTACGTTAAGCATCATGATTTTGCCGCTTATTATGCGAACGACACAAGAATCCCTCAAAAATGTGCCTGACAGCTACCGCGAAGGCAGTTTTGGACTTGGCGCCGGAAAATTGCGCACTATCTTTTCAATTGTTTTGCCGTGTGCTATTCCGGGCATACTCTCTGGCGTAATACTTAGCATTGGACGAATTGTTGGAGAGTCGGCGGCATTAATATTTACCGCTGGAACCGTTGCAGAAATTGTGCCAACTATATTTTCCTCCGCCCGCACATTATCGGTACACATGTACGCCATATCAGGGGAAGGCTTATATATCAATCAAACATATGCGACGGCTGTTGTATTATTAGTTGTTGTTATCTTTATCAACATGGTTTCTAATTTCATAGCAAAAAAAATAGGAAAAAACATGATTAAAAATTAAATTTTTCAATCACAAGATTTGTGTCTATGTGCTGCTTGTCACAAATTGATAAGAACACTGGTTCTTTTTTGCAAAAAGCAGCGCAGAAATGGGAGTAAAAATGAATAAAATCTCAATTGAACATTTCAATTTATTTTATGATACGTTTCAAGCATTAAAAAATATTAATTTACAAATAAAAAATAATGAAATTACTGCTTTAATTGGTCCTTCTGGCTGTGGAAAATCAACCTTACTAAAAAGCATAAACCGCATGAATGATTTGGTTGAAGACTGTCATATCAAGGGAACTATCTTATTAGATGACGAAGATATTTATAGCAATATGGATATTAATCTGCTTCGCAAACGTGTAGGAATGGTCTTTCAAAAACCGAACCCCTTTCCTATGAGCATTTATGATAATATTGCTTTTGGACCGCGAACACATGGCGTTCGTTCTAAAGCAGCATTAGATGAGATTGTGGAACGTTCCCTAAAGGCAGCCGCCATTTGGGACGAGGTCAAAGACCGATTAAAAAAGAACGCTCTTAGCATGTCTGGCGGTCAACAGCAGCGTCTTTGTATTGCCCGCGCTCTAGCCGTAGAACCAGAAGTTTTATTGATGGACGAGCCAACCAGCGCGCTTGACCCTATTTCCACAACAAAAATAGAAGAACTCACAACACAGCTAAAGAAAAATTATACAATTGTTATTGTGACACACAATATGCAGCAGGCTGTCCGCATATCCGATAAAACAGCATTTTTTTTACTCGGTGAATTGATTGAGTCTGGAAAAACAGAAAAAATCTTTTCGATGCCACATGATAAGCGAACAGAAGACTATATTACAGGGAGGTTTGGATAATGCGCTCTAAATTTGACGAACAACTTGATTTATTAAATAAAGAATTAATTACAATGGGAGCATTCTGCGAAAATGCAATTGAATTATCTGCCAATGCTCTTACGAAAGGAAAACCGGAATTAGCAGACACTGTTTTTCATCTTTCTGCACAAATAGCCGAAAAAGAACGAGAAATTGAAAATCGGTGTCTAAAACTATTGTTACAGCAGCAGCCTGTGGCAAAAGATTTACGAATGGTCTCATCTGCATTAAAAATGGTGACTGATATGGCACGAATTGGAGACCAATCGGCTGATATTGCTGAAATTATCACATTGGCAAATATTCGCTCTACGGATAGCACACAAGTTATTTATGATATGTCGGTTGCTGTTATTAAAATGGTAACAGACAGTATTGACGCCTTTGTAAAAAAGGATATGCAGATGGCAAAAGCGGTTATTGATTACGATGATGTTGTCGATTCATTTTTTGATAAGGTTAAAAAAATGCTGATTGACTTATTTAGCAAACCAGAAACAGACGGTGAATATGCGATTGACCTTTTAATGATTGCAAAATATTTTGAGCGTATTGGCGACCATGCTGTCAATATCGCAAAATGGGTTTTATTTTCTATTACAGGAACTCATATGGAGGATTGATAACCATGATTTTTTGTGTGGAAGACGACAATGGAATACGTGATTTAATGATATATACATTACATTCTGCTGGTTTTGAGGCAAAAGGGTTTGCCAATGGCGTTGACCTTTTTAACGCTCTTTGCACCGAACTGCCACAGCTTATTATGCTTGATATTATGCTTCCTGGCGAGGATGGTATCACTATTTTAAAAAAACTGCGCGCCAAAACCGATACTGCCGATATTCCTATTATTATGGCAACGGCTAAAGGAACGGAATATGACAAAGTTCTTGGTTTGGACTTAGGCGCTGATGATTACCTTGCCAAGCCATTTGGCATGATGGAAATGCTTTCTCATATCAAAGCTGTGCTGCGCCGCACTACTCCAAAAGAAACAACAAAATGCCTGCATATAGGCAATTTAGAATTAAATTTAGAAACCTATCTTGTTTTTGTCAAAGGTGAGCGTATCCAGCTAACATTAAAAGAATATAAATTACTTCGCACGCTTATGGAAAACTGTGGTCGCGTATTTACTCGTGACCAGCTTCTTGAAATTGTGTGGGGAATCGATTATATCGGCGAAACAAGAACGGTTGACGTTCATATTGGCACACTTCGCACCAAACTTGGCGAATGTGGTGATTATATTGAAACGGTGCGAGGCGTTGGCTATCGAATGGAGGTTAAACATGACTAAACGTATTTTTCGTTCTATCTGTCTTGTTGCAATTACGGTTTTTCTTGCTTCTATCCTATTGATTATGGGCGCATTATATAACTATTTTTCAACAATTGGACAAGCACAGCTTAAAATGCAGACAAATCTTGCAGCACAGGGCGTTACCAATGAAGGAATAGACTATTTTAAAAATTTAGATATATCCAATTATCGCATTACATGGATTGATACCAATGGTATGGTTTTATATGACAGCGAGTCTAACAGCAGCCAAATGGAAAATCACTTAGAACGAGAAGAAATAAAGGAAGCTCTTTCCACAGGGTATGGAGAAAGCAAGCGCTATTCTGAAACGTTGTTTAAACACTATTTATACTCTGCGCAAAGACTTCCTGATGGCACCATACTGCGGCTTTCTATATTTCAACATTCTATTTTAACGCTTCTTTTGGGTATGGTACAGCCAATTTGTATTGTGTTTGTTGTAGCGCTGCTTCTTTCTATTCTTTTGGCAACTCAAGTTTCAAAAAAAATTGTCAAGCCTCTCAATGAAATTGACCTAGACCATCCATTATTTAATGAAGGATATGATGAACTCTCACCGCTTTTAAGACGTATTGACAGCCAGCAAAAACAACTGCATCAACAAAAAATAACGCTTCTTCAAAAAGAAAATGAACTCAATACCATTATTGAAAGTATGAACGAAGGTATGATTTTATTAAACCAGAAAGGAAAAATTCTTAGCATCAATCCTGCTGCAAAAAAATTGCTCGATGCCAACGGTGATTGTATTGGCGCCGACATTTTATCGTTAAACCGAAATTTGGACTTGCAAAAATTACTTTCAAGCGCTTTGCAGGGTGAATCTGGAAAACGCATTATTGCTTTGCAGGGTGAAAGCTACCAGATAGACGCTAACCCCATTATTTCAAGACATATTACAAAAGGAGTTGCCTTGTGTTTTTTTAATGTGACCGAAAAAGAAAAAGCAGAACAGATACGCCGTGAATTTACGGCGAATGTTTCCCATGAATTAAAAACACCGCTACACTCCATTTCTGGCTATGCAGAACTTTTAAAAAATGATATGGTGCAAAAACAAGACCATATTCCTTTTGCCGCCAAAATTTATGATGAAGCACAGCGCATGATTCATTTGGTAGAAGATATTATCAGTCTCTCTCATCTTGATGAAGGTGCAAATGATATGGAACGCGAAAATGTTGACCTTTATGAATTAGCCAAGAAAGCAATGAACAGTTTAGAATCGGAAGCAAAAGCTGCTCATATTACATTAGAATTATCTGGTTCACCTACAATTCTTAATGGTATAGCACAACTTCTATACAGTATTATTTATAACCTGATTGACAATGCCATTAAATATAACCATGAAAATGGAAATGTAACCATAAATATACAAAACACCAACACAGAAATTATATTTTCTGTCCATGATACGGGAATCGGCATTCCTATCAAACATCAAGAACGTATCTTTGAACGCTTCTATCGGGTTGATAAAAGCCATTCCAAAGAAGTCGGCGGCACAGGACTTGGTCTGTCTATTGTAAAACATGCCGCTAAAATACATCATGCTAAAATCAAAGTGGATAGCATTGTAGGAAAAGGAACACGGATTACTTTAACGTTTCCTAGACAATATTAAAGTCAAACTCTTCTTTGATATAAGTCAAATCAGATACTTGCAGCATGGTGCGATACTTGCTCAAATCATCTAGCTGCTATGGCAATGCAAATTTTTCTCATTTATCCCTTTACAGCATTGAAGTAGAAAACTTCCTTAATAAGGTTCAAAAATAATATCTTTCCAATATCCTTTTATATTTTTCATATTATATATGCTAATCCTATGCTTTATAAGCATAGGATTGCTTTCAAATTAGGTATTTGCTATTTTAAATTTTCTTTTATACAATCATTATAGAGTCGTTGCAAAATAAAAATATTATATCAAATATAATTATTATATATATTAATTATATTTAGTATTTGATTTTTTACCAACAATCACTAAAAATCTACAATTTTTTTAAATTAGGATGCGTCTAAACTCTAAATATTATATAACACTAGATAGATACATCTTAGACAAATTCATCAACAATTTGGAGGTATTCTATTATGAATATGAATTTTAATTTTAACAATCCAACGAATCTTATTTTTGGCGCAGGTTCATTAAATGAATTAAGCAATCAAAAAATGCCAGGTAAAAAGGCTTTGCTTCTTATTTCAAATGGCAAATCGGTAAAAACTTACGGCACCCTTGACCGTGTTCAAGAACAGCTTAAAAAAGCTTATGTAGACTATGTTGTCTGTGACAATATCCATGAAAATCCATCAAAAGAGGTTGTGATGGAAGCTGCTGCCATCGCTAAAGAAAATGCCTGTGATTTTATTGTTGCACTGGGCGGCGGCGCGGTGTTGGATTCTGCTGTTGCCGTGTCTGCTATGGCAACCAATCCTGGCGATTTATGGGACTATGTAAACGGCGGCACTGGCAAGGGTCTGCCGCTTGTCAATTCTGGTCTGCCTATCGTTACTATTGCAACCTCATCTGGCACAGGTTCTGAAATCAACTGCTGGGGCGTTATTTCCAACCACCAAACCAATGAAAAAATAGGATTTGGCTATCCGGAATTAGTGCCTGTGTTAGCCATTGTTGACCCTGAGCTGATGAAAACCGTTCCTCCGAAATATACTGCTTATCAAGGTTTTGATGCACTGTTTCACAATACGGAAGTCATGATTTCAAACGGTGTCAATATTCTTAGTGAGACAATCGCTCTTTCCGCTATTGAATATATCACAAAATATCTTCCACGCGCGGTTGCAAACGGAGATGATTTAGAAGCCAGAGAAGCGGTTGCCTATGGCAGCACTATTGCAGGCATTACTATGCAGCTTACCTGCACTACTGCACAGCATTCAATGGAACATGCCATGAGTGCGTACCATCACAATTTGCCACATGGCGCTGGTCTTATTATGATTTCTAAAGCATTTGCTGAATTTTTTATTGAAAAACACGCCTGTGATGAACAATTTATTAAGATGGCAAAAGCAATGGGTATTCCAAACGCCGATAAACCAGAAGATTTTATTACAGCTCTTGTCCAATTACAAAAAGACTGCGGCGTAGATGATTTAAAAATGAGCGATTATGGTTTTAGTCCAGATGAATCCATGACATTAGCTGTCAACGCAAGAGAAACGATGGGTGGACTGTTTTTAGCCAATCCTTGCCCAATGTCTGATAAGGAATGCGCTGGCATTTTTGACAAATCATATCGCTAAGCTAGAATATATTTATCTTTTACAGCTTTGCTAACATACACCAATTAATTAAAAATTCATTTTAAGAACACTTGACTTATTGCTTGTGAAAATAAATATGAGGAATTATGAGAAAACTTTTTAAAAAAATTCTATTTATAATCATTTTTATAACACTATCACTTACCGTTCTATTTTTAATAAAAAATATTAAAAATGCCAGTATTATATATGAAGATGAAACAATGAGCAATAACCAACAGAATAAAACTACCATTCAATATGGTGATATCAATGGTGATGGGTCTGTCAATATAGGTGATGGTGTTGCTAAACAACCAAATGAATCCGATACACATGCTCCTTATGATGGTGCATATCCTTACCATGAACCTTATGGCACAGGAATTGGCGCTATGCCAGGTCGTGTCGTTTGGTCATATAATCCGGATTCGGTTGAATGGGATGGCAATGGTTATTGGTGGGAACCAACTCATTTTAATGAAAATATTATATTACAGATGGTCAATCAAAGTATTGCTTCACTTGACGGTAAAGAAACAGCTAAAGAAGGGTGGACTGCACTATTTACAGAAAATAAAAAATCCCTCAATAAAAACGGCGGTTATATCAAAGGCGAAAAAATTGCCATCAAAGCCAATATTAATGGTTCTGGCGTATTTGATGATGATTCTTCTGGAAAAACTCAGATGAGTTACACCAATCCTGTTCTTTTAAAAACATTGCTGTTGTCCCTTGTACAGGAAGGCGGTGTCAATCCTTCCGATATTACCGTTTATGATGTCTCTCGCATATTTCCAAACTATATGGTAGAAATGTGTACACAAAACGAACTGCAAGGCATCCATTTTGTAGGCAGAAACAATGGCGTTGCCGACGAACAGACACCTATCCACTGGTCTTATTCATTTAGCGGAAAAATAAATTATCTCCCAACCTGTGTTACTGAGGCAACCTATATTATTAATCTTGCCAATCTAAAAGGACATAGTTATGGAATCACTCTTTGCGGCAAAAATCATTTTGGTTCTTTTATCAATGGAAATGCCCTACGACCGCCAGAAGGCGCAAATTTACATCAATGGCTGACAAAAAATGAAATGGATATTTACAGCCCATTAACTGATTTAATGGCAAATGCTGATTTGGGCGGAAAAACTGTTCTATATATGCTTGATGCCATTATCTGCGCTCCAAGCGAAGGTGCTTCCATTACTGGAAAAAACGCTAAATGGCAGCAGTCGCCATTTAATGGAAATTATACTTCTAGTATTTTTGTGTCACAAGACCCTGTTGCAATAGATTCGGTTGGCGCAGATTTCCTTATCAATGAACCTACCATTACGGAAAATAATTATGCAGCACAAAACATAAATAGTGAAAATTATCTGCATGAAGCTGGACTTGTGGCAAACGCACCATCAGGTACTATTTATACTAATAATCAAGGAAACAATGTGTCCAATCTAGGCGTACATGAACATTGGAATAATTCATCGGAAAAATTGTATAGTCGTAATCTGGGAAAAAATGAAGGAATTGAATTGATAAGAATAAACGATTAAATATTTTGGGCAAAGGTTTTACGCTTAACGATATTGCTAAATTTACTCCTGATGAAAAAGAAGATGCAAAATAACCTAATAGAAATAAGTTATTTTACATCTTCTTTTTTCTCTGTCTATTATTTGTTATTCTTTTAATCTCTATTTTTAGTAACTATTAATAATCTCCAATATAAGAGCATAATAGAATTAAGTAAAATAGGAGTATATAAAAGATGAAATATGATAAAATTTAACAACCTTTTTAAAACATTAAAAGCAAATGGAATAAGTCAATACCAACTTTATACTCACTATGGTATAAGCAGGTCACAAATTCAAAGGCTGAAAAACAACGAATCTGTTACAACTCATACATTAAACAAAATACTGAATATTTTAGGTAAAGATTTTACACTTAACGATATTGCCGAATTTACACCTGACGAAAAAAATGAGAAGGAATAATTCTTTTCATATTTCACTATTTTATAATATTTTTTAAACGTAAAATTATATGAAACTATTATTATACTATTAATTAGAAGGGAACTTTTATGCCAACAAACAAAACACCATTTACATTTAATATTAAAGATGAATATTTAAAAAAAATGCGATACATTGCCAACCGTGAAACGCGAAGTTTAAGCAATCTTTTAGAACATCTTTGTAAATTACATATTGAGAAATATGAACAGGACAACGGAGAAATTAAATTTGATGATATAGATGTCACAAATTAGAGGGATTATAACATTTATAAAATGATTTCATCTCTTCTTTTTATATTATAACTTTATAGTCATTTTTTATAATATATATGTTTTTTTCAAACACTCTTTTTAATTAAATATTTTTCAAACGCTTTTTTTGCATCCATATGCACATCTTTAAAAAATAAAATTCCCCAAATAATATAAGCAGCTATCGCAAAATATGGTGTTAGAAAATAAGATAACAAAGAGCCAATCAACATAATAATTGTCCATAAAAAGCAAGCGTTACGCATATCCTTTGCTATATAAGCCTTATCATACATGGATTGCTCTTCTTTAGACAACGCATTGAATCCAGAAACAAATTTTGCAGATTTTTCTTTCAGTATTGTAAAGAGTAAACCCATAATCGCAAAACAAGGAACTAAAATAATACAAAAATAAAACCCTATATTCATAATCATAACCTCCTTAACTACTTTATTTAATCAATCTTTGTTATCTGATACTTTCCAAGACTTTCTATTGTATTTATAATCAAATCAACTAAAATGTCAGTAAAAATTTTCTTTATTTGATATAATATACCCTGTTTTCTTTTCTTGCAGGAGGCTGTGGATATTCGCCTTCAATAAATCCTAAAGCACAATGTCCAATCCCCTCATATTCTTCTTCAATGCCAAGCGATTTTAATAATTCCTTTCCCCATTCTGTTTCAAATTCTTCTTTTGCCCTATGTATCCAACAACTGCCAATACCTAACTCATGGGCAGCCAACATTAAATTTCCCATAACAAGGCTTCCATCGTATACTCGATTAGCCCAATCTTTTTTTGCTAGGACAATCAACATTGCTGGCGCACCATAAAATGGGTCAAAACCTTCTTTCCAACCACCTATCTCACAATTCATCTTTACAATTTTATCTCGAAGTTCTTTATTTGTAACTTGAATTATAATCGTATTTTGATATCCCATTCCACTTGCCGCATAAGTACCAGCCTCAATAATTTTATCCAATATTTCTTGTGGTATCCTATCAGACTTATATTTGCGAATACTTCTTCTTGTTTTTATGTTATTCAATACATTATTCATTTATATACTCCTATCTATATTAGATTAAGTTAAGCGGATATTTGCAATCCGCTACGCTACTTGCTTATGCCTTTGCAACATTGAAGTGGGAAACTTCCTTGATAAGGTTAAACTTTTACTCCCATTTCGACTCTCTGCGATACGTATATCCAACATATCCAAAATGCAGCTTTCCAATTGCTTTTAATGCACATATTGAACCATCATACTTAAACGATACTGTTATCTTATACTCCAATCCTTCTTGCTCTTTTACAATTTTAAAATCCCACGCTAAATTGTAAGAAAGTGTGTTAATATGTGTTTGTACAATTTCATGCAATTCTTCCTCATTTTGAGAATAAAAAATTAAATAAGCATTTTTATAGTGCATTTATAACTTCCTTTTCTATCTATAAAATATCCTATATTATACATAAATTACATTTTTTCTGTACAAGAATAATAACATATTTTCTTTCTTTCTTCAATTCTATATCCTATTTAACATATCAAACAAATACCACAAAAAATTTTTAAGCCTACACTATATTCTATATTTATAAACATATCCTTTATAAATATAAAACACAGCATAGGCTTTTTTATTTATGGTATGGTTCGTTCTGTATAATTTTATATGCACGATAAATTTGCTCCAATAAAATCACGCGCATTAACTGATGAGGAAATGTCATTTTAGAAAAGCTTAGACAAAAATCTGCCCTTTCAACAACGGTTGCCGCTAATCCTAACGAGCCGCCTATCACAAATGTAATATTGCTTTTACCCTCAATTCCCAATTGATTGATTTGACTTGACAATTCAACAGAATCAAGCTGTTTTCCTTCAATACACAAAGCAATCACATATTCATTCGACTCCATAGATGACAGTATTCGCTGTCCCTCTTTTAACTTGATTGCACTATTCATAGCAACACTTGCATTATCAGGCGTCTTCTCATCAGCAACTTCAATTATTTTAAGTTTGCAGTATCTTGAAAGTCTTTTTGCATATTCTTCAATAGCTTGATTATAAAATTTTTCTTTAATTTTTCCAACACATACAATTTTAATATTCATATTTATTTTTCACTATTGCATCTCATAAAGTAATCTAGCCATTTACAACTAAGTATTGTCCATCTTCTACCTTAAACACTTCTAATTCTTCCTCAAGTTCTTCGTCCGTAAGCGCATCTACGTCCATTCCTTCCTCTCCCAAATACTGTCTTACTTCCCCTATTGTATCAAACACTTGTGCATAACATTCTTCCAAAAATTCTTTTGCTTCCTCAATCGTATAAGCTACTGGCTCATCAAATAATTTGCTCTGCTGATTTAAAAAAGCTTCGGCACATTGATTGGTATAATTTTCCATAATCTTCTCCATTTTATAAAAATTTTTTATAAAAGCTTATTTTAAAAAATAAAATTTATTTTAAGACAAAAATTTGTTTTTTTTATAAAAATTTATTTTTTATAGTTTCTTCCACATGGCTACATCTATATTTTCCATGTTTTTTTACGTTATCGTCTGCTTGCTCCATTACATATGAATCATATACTTTATCAAGCATTGGGATATCGTTATAATTATCTCCAAATGCAGCGCAATCTTTAGGTGATATGCCAAAATAATTTTGTAAACTTTCTATCCCTGTTCCTTTGCTGACTCCTTTTGCCATGAAATCCAAATACAGCGCGCCGGAAACGGTAGCAGCACATTTGTCTCCCCATTGTTTTATCAAATAATCCTTTGAATGTTTAATTCCACTCAAATCACATACGGAAACTTTTACAATCTCTTCTGGAATATCACTAAAATCTTTTACAACCATAGTTTTATAATTTACAATTTTTGTCATCCGATAGAGGTATTCCTCTGTTTTTGGTTTAATATATGCGCTGTTTTCACCTGAAACAAGCAATTCACAGTTTGGTATTTCATATACATCTTTAATAATATCCATAACAAGGTCATCATCCATAACAGTCTTGCTTATCGTTATTCCCTTGTACTTTACCAAACCGCCATTTTCAGATATATAGGCAATATCTTCACAGACAGGCTCAAACAGCCTGTAAAGGCTTACAATATGCCTCCCGCTTGCCGCAGCAAAAATATATCCTTTTTTTGTTAGTTCTTGAATGGTGTTAAACATAGAGCTGTCAACACGCTGCGCTCCATTTAGAAGCAATGTTCCATCAAGGTCACTCGCAATTAATTTTATCATAAAAATGTTTTTATCTCCTGATATAATCTGGCAGCAGGAAGCCCAACAACATTGTTGTAATCTCCTTCAATCCCTTTGACATAGGCGGCAAATGCGCCCTGAATACCATAACCGCCAGCCTTGTCCATACAGTCACCTGTTGCAATATATTGTTCAATCTCTCTATCGGACATATCATAACAAAGTACATTGGTCTTTTCATAAAAAGATTGATATATACCATTTCCAATAAAAGTTACCCCTGTATATACACTGTGTTCACAACCGCTAATACTTTTTATCATGGCTTTTGCCTCTTCTTTAGACTGTGGCTTGCCAAGTATACGTTTATTGTGATAGACAATCGTATCTGCTCCAATAACAATACTATTTTCTTTTTTATCTTCGCTAAGGCTGTTATACACAGCCTTAGCTTTTAATGAAGAAAGTTCCATAACAATATCTTGCGGCGCTTCTTTTGTTGTAATTTCATCGGCATTGCTTGTAATGACCGTAAATGAAATGCCAATTTGTTGCAAAAGTTCTCTTCTTCTCGGAGAACCCGATGCAAGAATAATATTTTTCACGTAATGCCTCATTTCTGTACTATTTTTGTATATAATCTGCTTTCTAGCAAATCAACTATAAATAATATATATTTAGACTAATCTTTTAGTTTTTATTTCCCTCAAGACTGCGATTCATAGCAGATTCTAACGCATCAATAGAAGCTCTGATAATATCATGGTCTATGCCAATACCAAAATAATTTTTATTGTCACTGCCTGTTACACCCACATAGGCAATGGCACTGGACTCTGAACCTTTATTATTCAGTGTGTGTTCCTCATAGCAACATATATTGCATGGCGCGTTAAAATACTGTGCCAATGCGTTGCTCACCGCATTAAGACGTCCATTGCCGCCTGCTTCTATATTGATTCGCTCACCCTCTTTTTCTATTGTAACTGTGGTCTGTATACCATTAATCTGCTTAAAATGAACTTCTACAATCTTAAATTCTGGCGTATATTTTTTATATCGGCTCTCAAATATAGCAAGCACCTCGTCTGGAGAAAGCTCTTTATGCTTTATATCTGATACATCTTTTACCGCATACCCCAAATCTTCTCTCATTTTTTTAGGAATAATCATTCCGTAATTATGTTCCAAAACATAGGCAACGCCGCCTTTACCAGACAGACTGTTAATTCGGATAACATCGGAATCATAAGTACGCCCAACATCTTCTGGATTAATTGGAAGATACGGCACTGTCCAATGGTCTTGGTCATGCTCCACTCGATAGTGCATTCCCTTTGATATGGCATCTTGATGTGAACCAGAAAATGCTGCAAATACCAATTTTCCACAATATGGATGTCTGTCTCCAATCGTCATTTGTGTTAATCGCTCATAGGTCTCTGCCAATTTTGGCATATCGGAAAAATCTAATTTAGGGTCAACTCCATGTGAGTACATATTCATACCAAGTGCTATAATATCCACATTACCTGTTCTTTCACCATTGCCAAACAATGTCCCCTCAATTCGGTCTGCTCCTGCCAAAATGCCAAGCTCTGCATCGGCAACGCCTGTGCTTCTGTCATTGTGTGGATGCAGTGATAATATAACATTGTCACGGCTGTGCATATTTTTACTCATATACTCAATTTGACTTGCAAAAATATGTGGAAGTGACATCTCCACCGTAGCAGGAAGATTAATAATACATTTCTTTTCACTTGTTGGCTCCCAGACATCAATAACCGCATTGCACACTTCTAATGCGTACTCTACTTCTGTGCCTGTAAAGCTTTCTGGACTATATTCAAAAGAAAAATTACCACCGTCTTTTTGAGCTAATTCTTTTAACATCACAGCCCCGTCAACTGCAAGCTGTTTAATTTCATCTTTAGACATGGCAAACACTTGCTCTCTTTGTGCTAATGATGTTGAATTATACAGATGCACAATAACTTTTGGTGCGCCCTTTACAGCCTCAAATGTCTTTTTAATAATATGTTCTCTTGCCTGTGTAAGCACCTGAATTGTCACATCATCTGGAATCATATTTTTTTCAATTAAAGTTCTTAAAAATGTATATTCTGTTTCTGAGGCGGCAGGAAATCCAACTTCAATTTCCTTAAAGCCCACCTCAATCAACATATTAAAAAATTCCAATTTTTCCTCAAGGCTCATTGGCTCAATCAGCGCTTGATTGCCATCTCTTAAATCCACCGAACACCAAATAGGCGCCTTGTCAATATACTCTTTTTTTACCCATTCATAACTTGGAACGGGCGGCATAAAATAGCCTCTCTTGTACTGTCTGTAATCAAACATCTTTTTTACCTCCAAAAAATAAAATTGAAATTTGCCTGTCAGGGATTTATACAACGATAACCTTTAATATATTGCTTATAATATATCACTTTTGAATCTCTCACCTAAAGTCGCAGGTGTTCTTGCCTTATATCATAAAAGTACATATTCTATAACAATAAAATTTATATGATACAAAAAAGTCTTTCGCCCCTGACATGCGTATGTCAAGAGACGAAAGACGAAAAGTCTCACGCGGTACCACTCTTATTCACGATAGATGAATCGTGCCCTCACTGAATACGGACAATCCTGTCTTAAATCATTTTATCTTAGACTATTTGACTTAAAACTATTTGTCTTATATTCTGTCCATTATAACGGTTGGCTTCCGTCTATGCCTAATCTTAATGTACAAATATTGCACCATTAATTTCAGATAGCAGCTCCAAGACGAGTTCAATGTCTTCCTTCTATTGCCTCACACCACCCGACAACTCTCTGAAACCAGTCAACATCTACTATTTCTCTTCATAGCCTTTTTTATATTACTTTTCTTACTATACAAAAAAACGTTTGTATTGTCAAGATATCTTTTTGCAATTTTTTCCGCAAACTTTTTATATATTATTTTTCTGTTAATTTATACAAAATTCTACTAAAAACAAAACGATTAATTATAACTATTTTATCACAACAGCCTGATTTCCCATTTGATTATATCAATAATTAAAAAGTGCCATATCATATGTAACATTTCCCTTCATTGGGTCCATTATATGAACAACAGACTGTTCATAATCATATCCTGTAAGCAACAGACAATGTTCATTTGCCGGAAAACGCACATCTTCTCCATCAATATTCCATACTGCACTTGTATATGTGTCTAACATATCAATCGTTGCCCATATAACAACTGGATGACCTAAATCAATCTGCTTAAATAACGATTGTAAATCATGATTACTATAATCATATGCTATATGTTCTGCACTTATATCATTTAAAAATTTATTTGCACAATTGATAATCACAGGAGCAAAACAGCCATATGCGCCATCATCATCTGGTGTCCCTATAAATGCCTTATAAGGATTTGTTGCACCGATTGCACCCATATCCAAATATTTATTGCTCATTGTCATTTTATCAATATCATACCCAAGATAATTTAAGGCGGCTGTAAGAGAAGTAACTTCACAGCCAGATGGCAATTCTGGATTTTGCAGCAATTCTGCTACATTTAATTTCTTTTTTATATTTCCAGATTCCCATGAAATGGAGTATTCTTTTAAGGTTTCTGGCGTTACTGTATACTTGTTTAACCAGCTTCCTGTAATAACTTCATCTTCTTTAGCACTGCTATTATCACTAATAGCTGTATCATTTTGAATATCAGCAGGCTCTTTTATATCCTCAAGACGCATTTCCTCAATGCAATCCTCCATATTGTCATTATCGTTTGTATCTTTACTTATACCAGTCTCATCTTGATTATCCATATCAGGACGTATTTCTTTAATGTCATCTTGACTATCATCCGATATCATATTATTTTCTGTTTCTTTTTGCACTTTTTCACTAAATATACCCCCTTCAACATTTTTTTGACATAAAAAAAATATCGTGGCTGTCCCTGTTATTAATGTAAAAATAGTTAAAATTGCAATTTCTTTTTTAAATTTTTTTAAACTTCTCATAGTACCTCTTTCCTGTGTTAATACTAAAATTGATTAACTACATTTTTTTATTATTTATATCCTTCCAATATTTAACAAGAATCATATATTATTGTATACGTATGAAATTCTAAAAAGTTTTATTTTGAGGTATTATTTATATAATTTTTTATTAAATTCATTTCTTCCTCTGTTATATTTTCTTCTGAATATCGTGCTTTTTCATAGATTTCTGTTATTGTTAAGGCTTTATTTTCATCTTTTGTTATATTGTCTATTGTCAATTTAGAAGGCAACATTGAGCAATTAGGGACATTTCCTTTTGTTCCTTTTAAAACTGCCATCTTATATATTTTTCGTACCGATTTTACGGATTTGGATTCTTTGTAATCCTTTTTTTCCGAAGCTTTTTTTATACGTTCTTTTTCTTCCTTTGGTTTTACAAATTCAACGACATCAAACCCTTGTTTTTTTGTGCGATTAAAATTTTTTATATAATGAACCAATATATAAACAATTCCTACAAAAATTGCCAATATCAAAAGAAATCCCAATGTTTCTGCTATTGCTTCCATTATTGGCGAATCTGTATATTCAAGCTCTGTTCCATCAAGGAAATCTTGTGGGTCTTTTTTTTCTTCTATCGGCTCATTTACTTTGCCATCACTGCCGCCAAGACCTAAAAGAAATAAAAATGCGCTGACAAAAATTCTTGCGATTTGATATGCTCCTGATTGTATCAAAGAAAATATATTGCCATACTTACCATTGTAAAAAGCCAACATACTAATCATAATTAATACAATCGAGATAATATTAACATATTTATTAACATACTTTAACTGTCCTGCCGGAAAATCTGCTTTATCTTTATTAAGCTGAAATATGTGATACATATAATTGGCATTATTATGAATCAACGCTAACAATACAAATAAAATACTCAAAAAAGCTTCTGCCATCATCAGCATTTCCATATTTTGAATCGAACCAACCACATAACCGATTATCATTACAGCCACAGCATAGATAGGAACAGCCTCACTGATAAGCATTGATTTCAATGCTTTTTCTTTAGCCTGCGAAGCTGTATAACCATCTCGAATAGGCATCTCTTGGTCTGTAACAAGACTGATTTTATGATTTTTGAGCTTTATTGAATAAAAGCTTATCACCAATGCCATAATCATATTGCTTAATATCATTTCATCATTCATTGAAAAAATATAAGCTATAACAAATATAAATACATTAGAAAGAAAAAACAGTTGAATTTTTTGAATCCATTTTCTTGCAGCAAATGCTACAATTGCAACGGCTGGAACCCACAACCCATAAAATACGGCTGTACTATCCATCTTAAATAGTCCAAAATAGAATATATAAATTGCTGCCAAAAATACAATACACTGCTCAAGCATCTCAATAAAGGACAACCATGCCCTTGATTTATCCTTCTGCATTATGCATCACCTCCCACATAATACATTCTGCCTTTGTATATGATAATTCTGTTTCCATTCCTTTAAAGTATGGCAATATCCACATTGACAAAGAGTCTCTTCCCGACAATTTATCAAAGCATTGCTGAAGATTTTGCCTGCTATTTTGTGAAATCATAATATACAATGTATTTTCAATATCACTGCCAAGAAAAAGAGGTTTTGTAAAATGGTTGCTATAATCGGTAAGAAGCGTGCAAAAATCCGTTATTTCACTATCCAGACTAATTCTTGCCAACGCTGTATTAATCACATTCAAATGGGCAAATCCTACACTTGGTTCTACCTTTGTAATATCTTTGTCGCCATATCCTCTGGCATTGCACAGCATAGATACATGGATGCCCTGCTCTAGTAACATTTGAGCTAAACCGGCAGCTATTGAAATGGATTGCTCACTTATCGCATCATAGCGCAACACACCTTCTGACTCAAGGTTTAGCAAAATACAGACCGATTGACTTGTTGTCTCATTATATTGATTTACCATCAATTGCCCTGTCTTTGCAGATGCTTTCCAATTAATTAAATTCATAGGGTCTGATGTATCATACTCACGTATCTGTCTAAAAGCAAACGGGTCAGGATTTAATTGTTTGTTTCGTTCGACACTGCCCATTACTTTAGCATACAAAACTTCAATTTCTTGAACATCACAAGCATTGGGATATACTGTAACTTCCGTGTATTGTTCAACACCCATTACATATACATCATTCATAAACAATCCATTGGAAACCAATTCCAATTTATCAATAATATATACGCCTCTTTTACTGCATTTTATAGGTATACTTCTAGTAACTTTTTGATACATCATCAATGAAAAGATATCATTGCGATATGATTTATCTGTAACACACCAATTATCACTGCCATCTGAAAAATAGATACTTTTATCAACGGCAAACTTTAAATTGATATATGCCAACGGCAATTTTTTTCTATTGGTTACGACCTCCACTAGTTCTAATGTTTCGCCTCGAACAACATGGTCTACCGAAAATTGAACATGGGCGGCAAGATTTTTATTCCATCTTTTTGCATATATAACACGAAGCAGCATATACATCGCATACGCGCCAATAAACATTAATATTATTATCATTTCACCCAATCCTCTGTTGGCACTGCAACCGTGTCAAGAATGTCTCTAATAATCGTCTGTCTGTTATCCTGTCTTGTCATTCCATGCTTTAAAACAAGCCTATGTGCAAATACGCTTACTGCTAGTTTTTTGACATCTTCTGGCGTCACATACTGGCGACCTTTAATATAAGCATACGCTCTCACTGCATTTATCATATTCAATGTACCTCTTGGACTAACCCCAATTGCCACATTTTCATGTTCTCTGGTCTTAACCACAATATCAATAATATAATTCATAAGAGATTCATGCACAAAAACATTTTTTGCTTCTGCACACATATCTTGTATATCTTGTCCATCACATACATTTTTTAATGTATCTAATGGATTAGAACCTTTAAAGCGATTTAATATTGCTAATTCTTCCTGCTTATCTGGATACCCCATTGATATTTTCAATAAAAATCGGTCAAGTTGTGCTTCTGGCAGCTGATATGTTCCTGCTGTCTCAATTGGATTTTGTGTTGCTATTACAATAAATGGCATACTTAACGGATAACTCTCTCCATCAACCGTTACCTGCCGTTCTTCCATACACTCTAACAAAGCTGATTGTGTTCTTGGCGTTGCTCTATTGATTTCATCAGCAAGAATAATATTAGAAAATATGGGACCTTTTCTAAATGTAAAATCCCCTGTCTTTTGATTGTAATAATTAATTCCTGTAATGTCTGATGGGAGTAAATCTGGTGTAAATTGTATTCTGCTAAACGCGGCATCAATGGATTTGGCAAATGATTTTGCTATCATCGTTTTGCCCGTTCCTGGTACATCTTCAAGCAAGACATGACCTCCTGCTATCAAAGCCGTAAGTATCATATCACTTACATCAGATTTACCAACAATAATATTTTTAATATTATCACTTATCCATATTGCTTTTTTTTGTATATTTTCTTTATCTGACATATCTTTTTAATCCTTTCATTCTATCTAATCCTCTTTTGGCACATCAATATTGACATCAATTCCTCTCGGTGCAACTGGTGTTGAAAATACAATCTGCGTACTAGTTCTTCCAAACTTTTGAAGTTTCCCAATAAATAAATCAAGCTCTAATGTACTTGGAAATACAACTTTTAACAACATCGAATATGTCCCTGTAACACAGTTACATTCGACAACATTCGGACAGGATATAATAAAAGGGTAAAATTCTGGTTTTTGAACAGGTGCAACTTCTAAATTGATAAAAGCTGTAATATGATACCCTAACTTTAATTGATTAACCTTTACTTCATACCCTTGTATAATCTGTTCTTTTTCTAATCTTTCTATTCTTGCCGACACTGCTGGAGAAGAAAGAAAAACATTTTCTGCCAAAGCCTTTAAAGGCATTCTAGCATTTTCTTGCAATAATGTAATTAATTTCTTATCAATCTTATCCATATCTTAATCCTTCTTTGTTCTAACTAATTTTTATACCATTTTTATCAAAACAAATTTTTATCCATTGTAACATAAATTTCGTTCTTTGACTACTTTAACATATTGTTGCATATTTATAAAACGGTATTACTTTAATTTTAATTTTATACAAAGATTTATCCATAAACTTATTGTAATATTACCACTTTTCATATAAACTTAAGGTAAATCGAACTTATATGGAGGTTTAGTGTGAAAAATAATGCTGATGCGCTTATTATTTCACAAATAAACCAGTTTGTTACCTATTTGTGCCGAAGCGTCACAAATAGAGCTTGATACGACAATAGAAATCGCCTACGCAGCTGCTTTAGCAGTTTTTTCTATTGCGCAATTCCTACGCTACGCTTCGGAATGGAGATTTTTATGAATAATAATGAATATGATACAGTTATTCTCTTTTTGGACGATGGACCATGCGAATGTGCAATCGTAAGAATTTTTCCTGCTGGCGATAATGATTATGTTGCTCTTCTTCCCCTTGAAGGACCAGCCGCAGAAAATGATGAGGTATATTTATACCGTTATGTCGAAACAGAACCGGAACCTACCCTTGAACCGATTGATTCGGACGAAGAATATGACCTTGTTACAGAAGCCTTTGAAGAAGAACTCGATGCGATGGAGTATGAAGAACTATATGGTGAAGACGACGACTGCGATTCTGATAATTAATGCACTATCTTTTTATGGAGAATCACTCAATTCTCTTATAAACCTTGACGGTTGCAAGGTTCGGTCATATCTTTTTTTTAGATAACTGATAAAAAGCCTTTGCTTTGCCCTTGTAACCGCTACATAAAATAATCTTCGCTCCTCCTCAATCTCTTCTTTGGTATCCGTCTTACTATAAGGTATCATTCCCTCATTGACATCAATTAACAATACATTGTCAAATTCAAGTCCTTTACAACTGTGCATAGTACATACTTGAACATGATACTTTGTATCTTGATATGTTGTATTTTTTAAAATTTTGTTCTCATCTTTTTTATTTGTTGAAATACTCTGCATCCATTCATTATATGAAGGAATTTTTCTAGCACATTCTTGTATATGGTCTAAAATATTAATAAAAGGCTTACTATCGATATTTTGTTCATTGCAATAATTTTTAATATATTTTTCATAACCCATCCCTTTTCGGATATAGTTGATTTTTGCATATGTCGTCATATTTTGTAAAAACTTTATATCTTGTTCCAATTGACACAGTTCTTTTTGTTTATCCTTACATTCTTTTTGATTTATATTCATCTTTATTTTTTCCAGATAAACAACATCATCCGTAAAATAATCACGACTGATAGAGCGATAAGGCTTATTTATAATCCTTAAATAATCGCAACGTTTTCTGCTGCCGTTAGCAATCTTAATATAAGCAGCTATATCTAATGTAATCCAATGCTTTGATAAATCTTCTTTATTCATAGACGACTGCACCTCAATACCTTGATATTCCAACATTTTTATTACATTTGCTGCACCACTATTTGTCCTAGTAAGTATTGCAATTTCTCTCCATTGATGGATAATATCCATAATATATTGATTTTGGTCTTCTACATACTTACATTGTTTAATATCCACTTTATCACCATAGGAATGAAACGCCTGCAAATCTTTATAAAAACGGTCTTGATTATGATTAATTAAACGGGTTGCCATCTCTACAATATACCTATTAGAGCGATAATTTGTATTCAAATTATATATTGAAGCTTCTGGATATATGGTTATAAAATCTTTCATAACACTTGGCGCAGCTCCTCGAAATCCATAGATGCTCTGGTCATCATCTCCAACAATAAATATATTGTTATGATTTTCACACAATAAATAAATAATCTGTACTTGCACAGGTGCAGCATCTTGAAATTCATCAATCAAAATATAGTCATACTTATTTTGCCAATCGCTTAAAACATCTTTTTTATTTTTAAGAACCTCTAATGTTATTATCATCATATCTTCAAAATCAACTTTATGTTCTTGCCTGAGCATATGTTGATATTCGTTGTAAATACAACGAAATACAGTTTCATCACAGCTAAACGAAATATAGTTTTGAATGTCTATTTTTTTTGCTTTTACTTTTGATATTTCAGATAAAATCTCTGTGACAAGGCTTGTTTCATCTTGAACCGATATAGCATGAAAAGATACTTGATTTTTAACAAAACGCCATTGTTCTTGTTCTTTTATAATATCGTTTGCATGATAATGAAAAACCGTTTTTAATATTCTAAAAAAAATAGCATGAAAGGTGCCAAAAACCACCTCACTTTGACTTTTATTACAAAGCTTTAAAAATCGCTCTTGCATCTGTTTTGCTGCCATTTTCGTAAAGGTAATAACAAGAATTTTCTTTTCATCAATATGATTTTCTCTGATAAGGTTCCAGATTCTATGTGTTATAACTGTTGTCTTGCCGCTTCCTGGTCCTGCTAAAATCATTGCTGCTCCATCGACATGTCTGGCAGCTTTTTCTTGTACTTGGTCTAATGCCATATTTAAACTTCTCCTTTTTATATATTAAAAGTATATTATATATACATCATTTTGTCAATAGTTTTAATTTTGTTTATTTATAATAAATATATTTTTTCTTTAATCATTATATCCAAAATCAAGAGTATATTTGCAATCTGCTTTTACATAAAAAAACTGTCGCAAACGTTAAAACTACCATATACCGTATTTTTAACATTTGCGACAATTTCTTTTATTTTTATAATTTACTGTTCCTCTATATGTTCACATCCCTGTGCAATAATAGTTCTTACATGGTCGTCTGCCAGAGAATAAAATATCGACTTTCCCTCTCTTCTGCTTTTGACAAGCCGGCTCTGCTTTAAAATTTTAAGCTGATGTGAAATAGCCGATTGTGTCATATTCAAAGCTTCCGCCAAATCACATACACACACTTCAACTTCAAATAAAACATATAAGATTCGTATTCTAGTTGAATCGCCAAATACCTTAAATAATTCTGCCAAATCATATAATTCTGTTTCTTCTGGCATCTTTTCATCAACAATTTTTAACAATTCTTTATGCACATGTTTTGTTTCACAACAACCTTCTAATATTTTCTTCAAAACACCCTCCAATCGTTTTATAAATAATGGATTTATACAATCCGCTTCGCTACTGCTTAAACTAGCTATCTGCTATTCTATATAATCTAGTTATCACGAATATACAACACTCGAATGGCATTTAAAACTGCAATCACCATCACGCCTACATCGGCAAAAATTGCCGCCCACATATTTGCTATGCCAACTGCGCCAAGCAACAGACAAAATACCTTTATTCCTATTGCAAAATAAATATTTTCATATACGATTCTTAAACATTTTTTAGAAATCTGGATTGCTGTTGCAATTTTTACAGGGTCATCATCCATCAAGACAATATCTGCTGCTTCTATCGCCGCATCGGAGCCTAATGCTCCCATTGCAATACCAATATCTGCACGGGACAACACGGGTGCATCGTTTATTCCATCACCGACAAATGCAAGTTTTTCTTTGCTTCGTTTCTGTGAAAGAAGTTGCTCCACCTTTACAACCTTATCTGCTGGCAGCAACTCTGAACAGACTTCTTCAATCTGCAATTCTTTTGCTATCTTATCTGCCACAGCTTTGGAATCACCTGTAAGCATTACCGTTTTTGCAACACCTGTTTTCTTTAACTTTTTCACCGCTTCTTTTGCTGTTGGCTTTAATATATCAGATATTAAAATATGACCTTCATACGTTCCATCAACAGCCATATGAATAACCGTGCCTATATGATGACAATCTTTATATTCTATTCCAAGCTGGTTCATCAATTTAGCATTTCCTGCTGCCACCTTTACACCATCCACCGTTGCCACAACGCCATGCCCGCTTATTTCTTCTATATTGCTTACCCTATTGGAGTCTATATCTTTTCCATAAGCGCGCTTTATACTAAGACTAATCGGGTGTGATGAATAGCTTTCTGCCAATGCTGCATATTCTAATAACGTTTCATCCGCTATATGATTGTGATGGATTCCGCTTACTTCAAATACCCCCTGTGTCATTGTTCCTGTTTTATCAAACACAACATATTTTGTATCGGCAAGAATCTCTAAATAATTTGAACCTTTTACAAGTATACCCTTTTTGCTCGCTCCTCCGATTCCTGCAAAAAAACTAAGAGGAATACTGATAACCAGCGCACATGGACAGCTTATAACCAAAAATGTCAATGCTCTATATACCCATACTTGCCAATTTGCATCCGTTTTTAATATCAACATGGAAAACAAGGACGGCAAAACGGCTAGCGCTAGCGATGCATAACAGACTGCTGGTGTGTACACTCGCGCAAATTTCGTAATAAAATTTTCCGATTTAGACTTTTTAGAGCTTGCATTTTCTACAAGGTCAAGTATCTTTGAAACCGTTGACTCGCCAAACTCTTTTGTCGTTTGAACCTTTAACACACCGTTCATATTAATACAGCCGCTAATAACCTCATCACCTACTGTTACTTCTCTTGGCATACTCTCTCCAGTAAGCGCACTTGTATTTAATGTGGCATTCCCATCAATTACAACGCCATCAATGGGAAGTTTCTCGCCTGGTTTTACAACAATAACAGAACCTTTTTCCACCTCATCAGGGTCTACTTTTTCCAGTTTTCCATCCACTTCAACATTGGCATAATCAGGTCTTATATCCATTAATTCACTGATATTTCTTCTGCTTTTACCGACAGCATAACTTTGAAAAAGCTCTCCAATTTGATAAAATAGCATAACGGCAACGCCTTCTGTATAGTCACCCAAAATAATAGCGCCAACCGTTGCAACTGCCATCAAAAAATTTTCATCAAATACTTGTCTTTTTAAAATCCCTTTCATTGCTTTCTTTAATATATCATATCCAATAATCAGATAGGGTATCATAAATAGTCCAAACCGCACATACCCTTCTATTGAAAGTAACGATAATATAATAATTAATATTATTGAACAAATAATCCGAATAAGTACCTTTTTTTGTTTTTTAGTCATAAATAAATCTCACAATCATCTTCTACAATTTTACAGTTTTTAACAACTTCTTTCATAACAGCTTTGATATTGGCGCCTTCTTCAAATTCAACAGACATTTTCAATGTCATAAAATTAACCACCGCATCTTGAACGCCTGGCGTCTTCTTTGCTGCTTCCTCCATCTTATTTGCACAATTCGCACAATCCACTTCAATCTTATACGTCTTCTTCATAATCATCCTCCATTCTTACTAAAAATATACATTAATTAATTTTTTACAAGCTATCCTTATAAAACATTATGTATCTATCGTACAAAACTCTTAAGTCTCTTTATGGATACCCTGTTTAACATAATTGTACATATGAACAATTATTCATATGTTTGAGTATATTATATCACTATATAAAAATATGTCAATAAAAAATAGCAATAAAAAAATAAATAATACGTTCACTTGTTAAGCGGATATTCGCAATCGCTACGCTGCTTGCTTAAACCATCTAGCTACTATCACAACACAAGTCCCCACTTATGTCTTTGTAGCATTAAAGTGGGGGACTTCCTTAATAAGGTTAAAATAAATCCGCTAATTGATTATACTCATAATCATACGTTCTTAAAAAAATATCATATGTTAATTTATTTTCATTTACCATATAAATATAGTAACATTTATACCACTGTCCTTCATAGTAGGTATAGCGGTAATTATATTTTAATAAACCAGACTGCCCTTCTTCTAAAATAAATGCCGTTTCATTTAATACATTCGGTTGCCCTGCAAACCTTGTTCCCTTTTTGCCAAAATCTTCATTTCCGCCTTTGCGTCTAGGCTTTCCCTGCATATTGTCATACCATTTGATGCGATAGCTGTTTTTGCCCTCTTCACTGATTGCAAGACAAGGGATATTTAACTGGTCAATTGTATAAAAAAATCCCTGCTCTTTTTTCCTTCTCTGTGACCCTAACATCGCTAAACGCATCTGCTTTTCATCAGAACCTGTAAAAGCCTCTCTTTTATGTTTTTTATAGGTCAACGCCTCTGTACTATCTTCGTTTGATGTAATCATTTCTCCATTTTGACAATAACAACAATGTTTATAAAAAATACCTGTTCCCAAAAGATTTATATTCTTATCAATTTTTTTTGGCATATAATATTGCTGTCTTAACACTGCTCCAGCCGGCGTGCGGTCTTTTTTATACCATTCCATCTCAATCATTAAAATTGCCAGCATATCTATTCCTTTCTGCTCAAACAAACTAATACGATTGAATTTTATCTTCTGAATCATCTGAATTGACAATAGACTTAATTTCTACATAATACTGCACATTGGAATTAACCTCAACAAGCACTCTGTCGCCAACTTTATGTCCAAGCACTGCCTTCCCCAATGGAGACTCAATACTGACATAACCTTCAAGTGAATCACTCCTTATTGTTGTAACAATTTTATAAGTTTCTATACAGTCATCATCTTCAAAATATAAATCCACTGTATTGTTAATCCCCACTTCATCTGCTGCCGAATCATCGGATATAACCGTTGCTGTTTTTATCATTTTTTGCAGATATCTTATTCTGCTCTCATTTCTATTTTTTTCTCTTTTTGCAGCGTGATATTCAAAATTTTCACTTAAATCTCCATGCGCTCTAGCGGTCTTTACATCTTCCAATGCCTCTTTTCTTACAACATGGATTCTATGCTCTATCTCTTCTTCCATTTTCTTTATATCATTTTTTGTTAATTCGTTATACATCGTTTTCCTTTCTGCTCTATCCTTATTTATACCTAATAACTTTAATTTACTTGACTATTCTGCAAACTAAAATAATTCATGACTATGAACTTTGATTCACTTGACCATTTTACAAACTAAAATGATTCACGCCGTGTGACATAGCGATAATGCGGCATATCTACACCCCGATAATGTTTTGTCCAAGTATCTGTTATTGTCATATCATTTCTAATAGCCACATTTTGCGAGGCAATATTTATATCTCTAATGATAGAACAAACTTCATCTGCCTTTAATGTCTCAAACGCATATTTTTTACACGCCTTTGCTGCTTCTGTTGCATAACCTTTATGCCAATATAACCGATTGAAAAGATAACCTATCTCCAACACTTCCATATTTTTCCATGTCTGCATTGTAAGCCCGCACTGACCAATCATTTTATTCGTCTCTTTCAGCACTACTGCCCATAAACCAAAATTCCATTTTTGATAACGGGAAATCTGTCTGTCAAGCCATTCTTGTACTTCATTATCACTGAAAGCACCCTCATACGCATACATTGTATCTTCATCCTGCAAAATTTCACACAAAGAATTGAAATCGGCTTGATTCATCTCTCTAAGATACAATCGCCCTGTTTGAAGTATCATATTTTCCCTCCTCAAACGCCCATTTATATATTTGATTATAAAATATTTATAGGCTACCCTCAACGCCTATTTATAGACTGATTTTTAATAGATACACCATTCCAAAAAGTAAAATAAATGAAGAGCTATCGTTTTTATTCGACAGCCCTTCATTATGTATCTTATTTTATTTATTTGATTCCACTTATACTGCTATATCCATATTATTTATTTTACACTGGATATGCCTTATTTTGTGTATCAGCCACCTTTGGGTCAACCTTTGTTGTCTGTGCTTCTCTGTATTTAAAAAACTCTGTTGCTACTGCTGGGAACAACGCATAAGAAAGCACATCTTCTTCTTGTTTTGCATATTGCTGAACAATTGGGTCTTTCTTAAAGTTTTCAAGCTGTGGCTTGATATTGTCGGCTGGACGGCAGGTAATTGGCTTTGTATCACCAATTGCCTTTTTCTGCACTTCCTTGTTAAATGGCTTTACAGTCTGACCAAATTCACCTGCAAGAACCTTCTTTGACTCCTTTGTAATCATCTTGTATCGCTCACCCTGCAATACATTTAATACAGCCTGCGTACCAACAATTTGTGATGAAGGTGTAACAAGTGGTGGCTCACCGTAATCTTTACGCACTCTTGGAATCTCCTCAAGCACTGCTTGATACTTATCTTCTGCACCTGCTTCTTTTAACTGTGAAACAAGGTTAGAAAGCATACCGCCTGGAACTTGGTAAAGAAGCGTCTTGATATTAACGCCAAGCACCTTTGTATTCATAAGTCCACTCTTAAGAGCCTCCTCACGCATTGGCTGGAAGTAATTAGCAATTTCAGCCAAAAGATTCTGGTCAAGACCTGTATCATAACAAGTACCCTTAAATGTTTCTACCATAACTTCCGTAGCTGGCTGTGATGTTCCCATTGAGAATGGTGACATTGCTGTATCAATCACGTCGGCACCTGCCTCAACAGCTTTCAAATATGTCATTGAAGCCACACCTGATGTATAATGTGTATGCATCTGTATAGGGAGAGATGAACCTTCCTTTAATGCCTGTACAAGCTCTGTTGCCTTATAAGGAACTAAAAGACCTGCCATATCCTTTATACAGATTGAATCCGCACCCATATCTTCAATTTTCTTTGCTGTTTCTTTCCAATAATCCAATGTATAGGCATCACCCAATGTATAAGAAAGCGCAATCTGAGCGTGACCTTTTTCTTTCTTAGCTGCGCTGACAGCC
Source organism: uncultured Eubacterium sp. (assembly GCA_947088865.1). GTDB lineage: Bacteria > Bacillota > Clostridia > Lachnospirales > Lachnospiraceae > Lachnospira. The sequence goes on from CAMUHY010000001.1 coordinate 67,534, forward strand.
GTTTTTAAGTTTCTTAAATCGTTAAAACAGTCAAAAATACGGATAATATCAATACCATTTGCAATGGATTTCTGTACAAAATATTCAACAACATCATCCGAATAATGGTTGTATCCTAAAATATTTTGACCTCTAAAAAGCATTTGAAGCTTTGTGTTTTTAAAACCATCTTTTAACTTTCTGAGGCGTTCCCATGGGTCTTCTTTTAAGAAACGAAGGGAAGCATCAAATGTTGCACCACCCCAACATTCTACGGAATGATAGCCAACTTTATCCATCTTATCAATAATTGGCAACATCTGCTCGGTTGTCATTCTTGTAGCAATAAGTGACTGATGTGCATCTCTTAATACCGTTTCCGTTATCTTTAATGGTTTTTTAACCTGTTCTGCCATTTTAATCTCCTCCATAAAATCTATAAATTATTACATGACCCCAAACATCGCCATAAATGTACCTGCGGCAACTGCCGTACCAATAACGCCTGCAACGTTTGGACCCATCGCATGCATCAACAAGAAGTTTGAAGGGTCTGCTTCCTGACCAACTTTCTGAGATACACGTGCCGCCATTGGCACTGCTGATACACCTGCTGAACCAATCAGCGGATTTACCTTGCCATTCGTAACCTTGCACATTAACTTGCCAAACAAGACGCCGGCTGCTGTACCAAAAGCAAATGCAACCAATCCAAGTGCAACAATCTTTAATGTATCCCAATTCAAGAATGCCTCTGCACTTGTTGTAGCGCCAACCGATGTGCCAAGTATAATAACAACAATATACATCAGTGCATTAGAAGCAGTCTCGGTAAGCTGTTTTACAACGCCGCTTTCCTTAAATAAATTACCAAGCATAAGCATACCTACAAGCGGAGCTGTCGTTGGCAATATCAATACAACAACGATAGTAACAATGATAGGGAACAAAATCTTTTCAAGCTTAGAAACAGGTCTTAACTGTTCCATTTTAATTTTTCGTTCCTTATCTGTTGTAAGAAGCTTCATAATTGGTGGCTGAATAATTGGAACAAGTGACATATAGGAATATGCCGCAACCGCAATTGGTCCCATATATTTTGTCTGACCAAGCTTTCCAGCAAGGAAAATGGATGTAGGACCATCGGCTCCACCAATAATAGAAATTGCTGCTGCTGCTTTATCAGGAAATCCCATAAAGATTGCCAAGATATAAGCGGCAAATATACCAAACTGAGCGGCAGCGCCCAGAAGAAAACTCTTTGGATTGGCAATCAATGGACCAAAGTCGGTCATGGCGCCAACACCCAAGAAAATAAGTGATGGCAATATGCTCCATTCATCTAACAGATAGAAATAATGTAATAAACCACCTACTCCACTATTTGAGTCTTCAATCGTCAACATAATATCCGGATACATATTAACAAGCAGCATACCAAATGAAATAGGTACTAAAAGCAGAGGTTCGTATCCTTTTTTAATTGCCAAAAACAAGAAAAACAATGCAACACCAATCATCAAAAAATTGCCCCATGTAAGTCCAAAAAAGGCGGATTGCTGAACAAGGTTTCCCAATGTTGTTATAATATAACTCATCTTTTAACCTCCAGTTATCAACGAACATTCAAATCATTCACAGCAAATGTTAGTTCATAGAAACTAAAACTTTACCTGTTTCCACTGAATCACCAACTGCACATTCAATAGTTGCTATTGTACCATCTTGTGGCGCACTAATCTCATTTTCCATCTTCATCGCCTCAAGAATAAGCAATACATCGCCTTTCTTAACAGCAGAGCCAGGTGCTACTGCAACTTTAAGAATCTTGCCCTGCATTGGTGCTGCAACCTTAACGGCGCCTTGTGCGCCTGCCTGTGCTGCCGCTTTAGGAGCTGCCTTTGGCGCTGCTTTTTTTGCTGCTGGAGCGCTTGCAGCGGCTCCGCCTGTCTGTCCCTCTTCTACAATAACATCATAAACATTACCGTTAACAGTAATTGTATAGTTTTTCATATTGATTATCCTGCTACCAAAATATATTATAACATTTTTTAATATATTTTTAGTAGACTCCCCTTTCTTTAAATGTTTAAAATTTGTTCCATCTTTTCATGTTCAATCTTTCTATCCTAATTCATTGAAAAGACTATCTTCTTCGGATAGAACGCACAACAAGACCTTCAGGCGATGTACCTTCTGCCTGTGCAATTGCTGCTGCAATAACAGCAATCAGCTCCAAATCATCCTCTTCGTTCTCCTCTTCCAAAACAACTGGATTGGCTGTCGTATCTGTGCTGTTCTCTTTACTTGTCTCCTGTGTTTTATCTTCTTTCTTTCCAATAACATTCACAAATTTGAGAAGATAAATAATAAACGAAATAAATATCAATACGATAAAGACTGTTGAAATACCAATTAAAGTATTTAAAGCAGCTTTTTGCATCTTCTCGCCTGTTGTATAGGTTGGATTAATAGCTCCGCTTGAAAGACTATATTCCTCGTCAATCACTAACTCAAAATCACATTTTCTTTTTTCATAGGTAGCATTAATCACGATTGTACACAATGTACCTGTCTCTTTGCTAATTTCTACCTTTGCATTATCTATTGAAACTAACTTTCCTAAATCTTCACGGGTTTTCACCCATCCATTATAAAATTCTACTGTTGCAACATTCATGCCAGACATATTAACAATATAACGATTGCCGTTAATATCGCCTATTCCTCTAGCGCTTTCCGCATCTGCTTTAATTTCATCATCAGAAGCATCGTTAAGATAACTGATAACACCTATTGCCCATGCGGTAATATTATCTGAAACGATATTAAGATTGCTCTCTTTTACCGATTCCTTTGTCTTGCTTGAAGAAATCTGGTCTGAACAAGCTGTCAATGAAAACGCACAGACAATCGTGCAAAGCAACAATAAGAATCTCTTAATACTCTTATTTTTCATATTGTCTATCTCCTACTATTAAACTGTGCCATGCTTTTTTTCTATGCGCAATTCGCTCTTTGAATAAAGCATCTCAAGAGCTGCCGCAATATATTTTCTTGTATCTTCAGGTTCAATAATAGCATCAACATAACCTCTTGCGGCTGCGGACTCAACGCCAGTCTGCAAAGCTGCATATTCTGAAGCCTTTTGCGAAATTGTAGCAGACACATCTTTTGATGCGGCAATTTCATCTGCATACATAATCTTAGCTGCCAATGATGCATCCATCATTCCTATGCTTGCATTGCTCCACGCATAGGTCATATCTGCGCCAATAGACTTTGAATTCATTGAAACATAAGCGCTGCCATAAGCTTCACCTGTTATAATATTGACTTTTGGAACATCGGCATTTGCAAACGCATAAGTCAATTTGGCAAGTGCCTTTGCAATTGTTTTCTCACTTCTTACCGTTGCTTCAAATCCCTTTACATTGGTAAGCGTCACAACTGGAATCTCAAACGCATTGCAAAACGTTACAAAATCAGCCGCTTTATATGCACCATCTGTTGAGAGGACAGCTTCAAATTCTTTTGCTTTGTCTCCCTCATCATCAAACAATGCGGTTCTGTTTGCAACAGCTCCAACCGTCATCCCATCAATTTGAATAAATCCTGTGACCATCTCCTTTGCATATGCTGCCTTTACTTCAATAAATAAATTATCATCGGAAATATCCGCAAGCGCCAATGCTGGGTCTGCAACTTCTGCTGCCATATCAGGACAAGTACGATTTAAGTCATCCTGTGTATCTGTAATATTTTCTGTATTATTATTTGCTGGAAGGATTGAAACAAGCTGTCTGATACCATTTGCAATGGTCTCCTCATCTCCAACAAAATCAACAACACCTGATTCTGCTTGAAATGCAGCGCTTGACGTATCCAGTTTTTCTGTATAATTGCCCTCCAGTGCATTTGGACTATTTACAAAAAATGCTGCTTTTTTTTCTTCCATAAATGTAAAATCAGATAAACCTGCAAGCACTGCAAGTCCACCTCCACAATTCCCATAAACGGCTGTTATCTGTGGAATGACACCAGAAGCATCAGACATCATCTTATAAATCTTGCCAAATCCGTCTAAAGCATCTGTGGCTTCCTGAAGCCTTATTCCTGCACAATCAATCAATCCTAATACAGGTGCTCCCATCTTCATAGCCATATCGTAGATACCTGCTATCTTTTTTGCATGCATCTCACCGATTGTACCATTCATAATAGTGGCATCCTGACTATATATGTATACAAGACTGCCATTGATAACTCCATAACCGGTAATGACACCATCTGATGGAGCTGCTTTTTCTGCAATGTTAAAATTAGTAGCTCTCGCTTTTACAGCAGCACCAATTTCAACAAAACTGTTGTCGTCAAGAATAGCTTCAATTCTCATTCTTGCTGACACAGATGTTGTGTTACTCATATCCTAGACCTCCTGGTAAATTATAGCAGCAAAAAATCACTGCATATTATTATTTATTTTATAATAAATTGTTACAAAATACAAGAATAAAGGAAAAGATTTGATAATATTTTCGTATGAATCCTATTCTTCTTTAGAAAAATAAGAATTTCTTAGAATATTAATATCTTCATAAAATCAATTGAGTTCCATAAATATCTGTGATACAATCAATCGTGTAAAAAATAAATGGTTTTACAATAAATTTATACCTGTGTATAAAACAGCAAATGGTTTCTTCCATTCACAGGTTAAAGGAAAGGCATGGTTCTTTATATGGAATATGTAAAAGAAGTATTCGCACAATATGACAGACAGTGTATTCGAGTGTATCAAGCATACAATCCCACTATCGCCAAAGAGGCAATTGCACTTCAAACATTTGGTGAAAACTTCAACATAAATCGTATGACTTGGATAAAACCATCCTTTCTCTGGATGATGTATCGCTCTAATTGGGGAACTAAAAAAAATCAAGAATGCATCTTAGCACTAGACATCTATCAGACAAAATTTAATGAACTATTAAAAAAAGCTGTTCTAACCTCACCCGATTCTGCAAATTACACTGGTTCACAGTGGGAGAAGGCTTTTGACGAAACAACGGTGTACTGCCAATGGGACCCTGATAGGAATATCAACGGAAATGCTATCAATCGTGCGGCAATTCAAATTGGATTAAAAGGAAGTACACTGAGAGATTTTTTAGATACCAGCATCTGCAAAATAGAAGATTTAACCCCGCTTGTACGAAAATTAAACCAACAACGAAAAAATGGAAAATTAAGTGATAAACAGTTGCCCACAGAAAAAATATACTCTATTAAAGACAAAACAATCCGAATCCAATTGAATATGAAATCATGATTTTTTAACCTTATCAAATAAGCAGCAAAACAAGTACAACTATCCTTTGACTTTCCTATTTTTAATCTCTTGTTTCATATATAATAATTTTTCCTTTTTCAACAATAATTTGTGCTGTCTCTTCGGCTATCTCGTTGCTTTGACATATACTAACACCCTGTTTTAAACAAAAATGATGGAGATTATATTTCATTCCTTTCAATGTCAAAATAACCTCTTCCGTCACTGGTACAATAGAGACAAACGAACCATGCTGTTGTTTTTTTAAAATCCGCCGTTTTTTATCACAAATATATATTTTATTGTATTTATCAATCATATAACAGTCTATTCCTACCTCATAAGCCTCATTCATACAATAAATATTGGTCATAGTATGGTCAAGGCGCGTGCCAATTGCCCCTACAATATAAATTTCAAAAGCGTCATCGTCTCTTTCTTTTATTACATGAATTGCTTTTTTAATGGCAAGATGTGTATCGGTATAATCTTTTTCTGTTGGAAATGTAAGAATATTCATATTATTTGACAAAGAATCCTGTTGTGAAGCATGATTTTCCTTATTTTTATATTTATCTAATGCTTTCTTATCCACAGAATCATAATCCCCCAGTATGCAATGAACCTTAATTCCTAATTTATCGACATACATAAGACCCCTGTCTGCTGCAATACAGTAAGATATATCCATTTTCTTTAACCATTGTGCTGCCCATTCACAGTCAAGATACCCGCCTGCAACAATTAAAATTCTATATACTTTATTCATATATTTGCCCTCATTTTTAATAGAACTCTTGATTATTGAAAGTTTTATTTATTCTATTATTTACTATATTCATATATAAAACCAATCTTATCCAAATAATCACTTTTTTAAGAATAAATTTTACAATAACCTACACCATTATGGACTTTACGTTTTAAAAAAGCAAGCAATAATTTCATATATCCATACAACTACAAACATTTCATCGAAATTTTATTGTAAACAAAGACCATTTTTTATATAAGTTAAGCGGATATTCGCAATCCGCTACGCTACTTGCTCAAACCCTCTCGCTGCTATTGCAGCTTTTCAGTTAAGCACAGAGCGTTAGAGAGCTTGTGCAGCGTTAGGATATGATAAAGGAAAACGTATATTTTATGCACCCTATTAAACAAGTTCTTTTTATTATCAAATGTATCAACCGCTTAAAGTAACTCTACCAAAATTATGATAATAATAACTGGATTCGCTAATTTGCAGACAACATTTACTTTATTTTTTTATAGTTATCCTTTATAATAATATTCATGTCTGTGCGTTGCCAGACACTATATTCTTTTCACAAAAAACATATCAAGAAAACATTTATTGTTTTATCAAAAGCAGCGTAGAAATGGGGGTTTTTATGAACGATACAAAACAAACAGAACATATAAAAGACGCGGAAGATGATAAGGCGATTATCCATGACTTAACAACTGGAAATAATTACCAAACTTCATCCGCCAAATATCAGGACAACTTGTCTTCTGCCATTACATTTTTTGTATGCGGTGTTGCTGGCTTAATTGTAATTCTTCTTAATGTTATTGATGTTTTACACTTTTTTTCCATTAAAACCGCTTCTGGAATCCTTATCTGTGTCGTATTAAGTGCGCTTTTTATAGCTTTTCTTGTAATTGGTTCTATTACATATAAAAGTGCTTCTAAAGCAAAGTCACAGATTGAATCCGAGCAAAAAATTAATGATGACGTTTCATTATGGTTAAAAGAAAACCTTACAAAAGAACATATTGACAATTCTTTCGATGATAATGGCATGTCTGAAGAAATGAAATATTTTGATAGAAACAATACCATCGTTACTGCTATCAAAAAACAATACCCTGAATTAAACGAAGATATTGTTCAATCCATTGCCGATGAATATATACAACTTTTATATAAATAATATTTTTACTTGTAAAAAAACAAGGGCTGTCACATTTTTATTCTGATTTTCTTTATGTGACAGCCCACTGGCAAATGCTATAATAGCTATTCTTTTCACCTTACAATTCTATTTTTTTATGAAAATACAAACCTGCAATTACAAACAATGGAATATAAACTAATGATGCCGCAAGACAAACCATAAAGCGATTGTGTTCTACTGTTAAGACGGAAAGGTCATTTATAAAAGAAGATACCCACAAATTCGCAAAAACAATTTTTTCTGATTTCAAAAAAGAATCCACCAATCCCAAAATCATATTGACAAGCAATGGTGCAACAAAAACGCCTGCAACTGATGAACCTGTTTTACGAAGAACACAACTTATTGCAAAATATAAACTCATATTTGCCATACAATTTATGTATTGTACTGCAAGAAGCCCAAAAATATTTGTTCCTTCACTTTCTCCTAAACCAAAGTATATCGTGCCAAAAAAACACGCACTGCACACAACAACAATAAACATTATGGTTACAGCAATCATACTAGAAATAAACTTTGAGCCATATACTTGAGAGCGTGAATATCCTTTTGAATAAATATTTTTGATGGTTTGCTGCTCATAATCATCACAGACAAAAAGTGCAACAAAAATTCCTGCAATTAAAAGAAATGAACAATTCGATATAGCGCTAATCATAGCAACTATTCCAGAACCATTATATTGTGCCGCAAACTCTGCACTGGTATTACATAACGCTTTTGAAGTAATTGCTGACACAAACAATAAAACCACCATAACAATATTACATATATAAAAACTTTTTTGTTTTCTTAATTTTCTAAATTCTAATTTTAAAAGTTTTTTCATATTTATTTTCCTATCCTTTCAATAAAAAATTCCTCAAAGCCAATACTTTCATTTTTCATTTCATATACACGAACCCCTGAATGTACCAATATACGATTTAATTCCGAAGAATCAGTCACTGTTGAGGAAATCATAACCAATTGGTCTGCACATTCTATCTGTATTGATGGGTCTGCTGTCTTTAAAATCGCCCCTGCTTTTTTTGCATCATCGGTTGCAATAACCAAAGAAGTTCTGCATTTTCTTTGAAGCTGATGTGCTGTAATTTCTTCAACCAACTGCCCATTATTTACAATTCCATAATTGGTGGCAATCTTCCCAAGCTCATCCAGCAAATGGCTTGATATTAAAAAGGTTACACCTTGCTTATTTAACTGCACAATGATATCTCGAATTTCTTTAATTCCAGCAGGGTCTAATCCGTTAATTGGTTCGTCCAAAATCAATATTTCTGGATTGCCTAGCAAAGCAATGGCAATGCCCAATCGCTGCCTCATTCCAAGTGAAAAAGAACCGCACTTTTTCTTTCCCGTGTTTCCTAACCCTACCAATTGCAAAATATGATTGATTTCTTGATTACGATTTGAACCCGCTAAAATTGAAAATCGTTTCATATTCTCAAAAGCGGTTTCATTTTTATACAGAGCAGGCGCTTCTATCAAAGAACCTATTTTTTGCCTACCCTCATTTAGATTTTCCTTGTCAAACAATCGAATCATCCCTGAATTTGGCGATGTAAGACCAAGTAATAATTTCATTAAGCTGGTCTTACCTGCGCCATTTTTACCAATTAATCCATAAATATCTCCTTTTTTTATATGCAGTGACATTTTATTAACTGCAATTTTATCTCCATAATGTTTATAGAGTTCATTTGTTTCAATGATGTAATCCATATTTATCCTCATTTCTGCGCCGCTTTTAAATAAACAATAAAAATTTCTTATAGATTTGTGGCAAACAACGCACAGACACAAATCCTACAATTAAAAATACTTGCTATTTATGAGAAACACGTGTATCATATCAAGTGAAACAAATGTATCATATTATCTTTAATGAATCAATAGAACTTGAGTGTTAAGAAACAAAAGGCATGAATTGTATCATATAAAGAAAGGAGTAAACTGCACAATGAAATCGGATTTTGCAGTAAATAACGATGAATAAAAAACAAGAATTAAATATGTTTATCAAAGAATGTATTACCGACGCGCTAATAAAACAAATGAAAATAAAACCGTTCCATGACATTACAATTACCGATTTAGTAAAAGTAGCAGGCGTTGGCAGGGTTTCTTTTTATAGAAATTTCAAAAGCAAACAGGATGTATTAGAGAAACATCTCGTTGTACTTATTGAAGAATGGGGAAAGGATTTTGAAGAACATGGAAAAATGGAATATTTTTCTGAAAGTCTGCTAAACCACTATTATAAATATAAAGATTTTTATTTACTGTTACACAATCAAGGCTTGTCTAATTTAATTTATGACAATCTGCGCTGTGCATGTAAAATAGATGAATCGTCAAATAATGTGGAACGCTATTCAAAGTCTCTCGTTGCTGGCAGTATTTATGGCTGGGTTGATGAATGGCTACGTCAAGGAATGAAAGAAACCCCACAAGAAATTATAAAATTAACAGCACCACCGCAATAATCCACTATATACTATGATAAAAAAGAGTATGCTCTAAAACTGCCACTTACAGCAATTTTATAACATACTCTTTTTTATATATCATAGTAAAATTTTATATACTATATTAAAACTTCATATATTATAATTAATCTTTATATAATAGTTAAGCAGATATTTATAACCTGCTTTACTATTTACTAATCGAAATGTTTTAATTTGCACTTAAAAATTCATCAATACCCTTTGCAGCGGATTTTCCAGCTCCCATAGCAAGAATAACCGTAGCTGCTCCTGTAACGGCATCACCGCCTGCATACACAGCTTCCTTTGTTGTCTTACCATTTGATTCCTCTGCAACAATACACTTCCATTTATTAATATCCAGTCCTTTTGTTGTTGAGCTGATAAGCGGATTTGGTGATGTTCCAAGCGACATAATAACAGCATCCAGCTCGATTACAAACTCTGAACCTGCAATTTCAACAGGGCGTCTTCTTCCTGAAGCATCTGGCTCGCCAAGCTCCATACGAATACATTTCATCCCCTTAACCCAGCCGTTATCGTCTGTAAGAATTTCTAAAGGATTGGTAAGAAGGTCAAAAATAATTCCCTCTTCCTTTGCATGATGCACTTCCTCCACTCTAGCTGGAAGCTCTGCCTCACTTCTTCTATATACAACATGAACTTCTGCGCCAAGTCTTAAAGCTGTTCTTGCAGCATCCATTGCCACATTACCGCCGCCGACAATGGCAACTTTCTTGCATCTTGTAATTGGCGTATCGTATTCATCGTCAAACGCCTTCATCAAATTGCTTCTTGTAAGGTATTCATTGGCAGAAAATACACCATTAGCATTTTCACCTGGAATACCCATAAATTTTGGCAATCCTGCGCCAGAACCAATAAATACAGCATCAAAGCCTTCTTCTTCAAGAAGATGGTCAATAGTCATAGACTTACCAATAACAACGTTTGTCTCAATCTTAACGCCAAGACTTTTCACATTTTCGATTTCACTAGACACAACAGTCTTTTTAGGAAGACGAAATTCTGGAATACCATATACCAAAACGCCGCCTGCCTCATGCAGTGCCTCAAAAATAGTAACATCATATCCCATCTTTGCCAAATCACCAGCACATGTAAGACCTGAAGGACCAGAACCGATAACAGCCACTTTTTTGCCCTTCTTTTCTGCCGTTACTTCTGGTTTTAACTCATGTTCTCTTGCATAATCAGCTACAAATCGCTCAAGCTTGCCAATAGAGATAGGCTCACCCTTAAATCCTCGTATACATTTTCCTTCACACTGGCTCTCCTGAGGACAGACACGCCCACAGACAGCAGGCAATGCTGAAGACTGGCTTATAATCTTATAAGCTTCTTCAATATCGCCCTCTTTTACTTGATGAATAAATGCAGGAATATCAATAGCAACAGGACAGCCAAGAATACATTGTGCATTTTTGCAATTAATGCATCTTGCAGCTTCTTCCTGCGCTTCTTCCATATTATATCCTAGACAAACTTCCTCAAAATTTTTATTTCTTACGTCAGGAGCCTGCTCTCTGACTGGAACTTTCTTTAAAACATCCATTTTATGTACTATCCTCCTATTTTAATCGCAATTACCGCAACCACCATGATGTGTATCGCCTTCAGTCAATTTCAGCATTGCTCTTCCTTCTTCTGTCTTATACATCTGCTGACGCTTCATTGCTTGGTCAAAATCAACTTTATGTCCGTCAAACTCTGGTCCATCTACACAGGCAAATTTAATTTCATCTCCGACTTGAAGTCTGCAAGCACCACACATTCCAGTTCCATCAACCATAATAGGGTTCATGCTGACAACCGTAGGAATCCCTAACTCCTTTGTGAGCAGTGAAACAAACTTCATCATAATCAATGGTCCAATTGCAATACATAAATCATATTTCTTGCCTTCATTATTAACCAAGTCTTTTAATACATCGGTTCCCATACCTTTGCGCACATAGCTTCCATCATCCGTAGTAACATAGAGATTACCTGCTACTTTGCGCATTTCTTCCTCAAGGATAAGCATATCTTTTGTCTTTGCACCAACAATAACATCAACATCAATCCCTTGCTCATGGAGCCATTTTACCTGTGGATATACGGGAGCTGTACCAACGCCGCCTGCAACAAACACAATACTTTTTTTCTTGAGTTCCTCAACACTCTCTGAGATAAGCTCAGAAGCGCAGCCTAAAGGACCAACAAAGTCTGAAAATGCATCTCCTGTCTTTAATTCAGCCATTCTTGCCGTAGATACACCTACAATCTGAAATACAATTGTCACAATGCCTTTTTCTCGGTCATAATCACAAATTGTAAGCGGAATCCTCTCTCCTTTTTCGTCCATCTTAACAATGATGAACTGTCCTGGCTGACAGTGTCTTGCTACTCTAGGCGCTTCCACATCCATTAGATAAATCTTATCAGCTAATTTCTCAGATTTTAAAATCTTGTACATTTACTATACCCCTTTCATATTAATGAAATAATTAATATACAACGGCTGATAGCAAGCCTTCGGAATCTGTCACTTTATAACACTGCCCATTGCTTACTCCAACACCGTAATATCCCTCTACTTTTGAGCCGCTTATGCCCTTTTTGTCAAGTCTTATATAGTACATCTGTATACCGCTAATTTCTTTTTTTGTCTGATACACAAAATCTGCCGTTTCTCCGCCAACTGAAAACTTGCCATTGCTGCCAATAATATTAAGCTCCTGCATACGCTTTTTTAAAAAATTTAACGCTTCATTATATGTATACTCTGTCTTATCCTTGACTGTTATATTCTTTCTTGTCACTGTGCTTGATAGATTATGTTTGCTAATCACTATAACGGATAATACATATCTTCCTTCTTCTAACTCAATGCCATCATTATATGGCAAAGAATATGTTGATGGCGTTGTTCCATCTATCGTATAATATGCCTTATCCCCTTCCAAAAGATTTTTAATTTTAATCTTTGTTCCCAATTCAACATTGGTATCTTCAATATCCAAAACGGGTGCTTCTGGTGCCTTTAAATCAATTGTAAACTTAAATTCCCCCACTTCAGACTTTACACCAATCTCGTTGACCGCAATTGCCTTTACTGTCACCGTATCCTTTTCAATTTTAATTGAATCGGTAAATCGAATACTATTATTCGTTGGCGTACTTCCATCCACCGTATAATAAATTGCACAGTCATCTTGTGCAAGAAGCATCAATTCAATCGCCTCACTAAAATCGCCTGGATTTTCTGATGTTGTAGGAACAGCGACGATATATTCACTTAATATATTTTTTATCTTAGAATCTTTGTATTCCTCTATAATTTTATTAATTTTATCACCCTTCTTATTATCATAACACAATCTAAGAAGTGATGATAAAGTTTTATCATTTAATTTATTGTATGCTAAAGCTGTCTCCAATATCTCAATAGCTTTATCCGCATTTCCTGTATTTTTATATGCTTCTGATAAGGTATACATCATATCAAGATTTTTTTTGCCTTCTGTCGAATCAAAAGCAACTTCAAGATGTTTGATAGCATCTACATAATTATTTTCTTTATATAAAGTCATACCCATTTCATAATTGTAATGATAACTATTTTTTTTGTTATTATGTACCACAACTGCAACGATAATGCCAATGATTAATATCGCTGCAACAGCGCCGCCTACCAATGCGATTATTATTTTATTTCGTTTACTCAATCCTGTTGTATGATTGTCATTATGTTTATTGCTATTATTATTCTTCTTATTATTATTTTCTCTATTTGTATTTATACTATTGCCATTTGTACTATTATTGTTTGCAATATTATTACCATTTGCACTGTTATTACTTATAATATTATTTGTATTGTCATTATTCACTGTCATTACAACTTTAGCGTTAATGGAATCTGTATCAATAAAACGAGTAGCTCCTAAATCAATACCAATCTCCGTTGTATCCCCAAACTTATCATATGCTGTATTATTTTGCTCCAAATTATTGCCAACAGAAGCTTTTGCTACATTTGTTTCTTCTTCTACAAGACGTTGTAGTGATTTCGTCATTTCTTCGTCTATATCTAAATTATCCTTTTCTTCCACTACATCCACCTCTTTAATATCATTATATAAGCTATTTTATAATAGCACATTGTTATATTATTGTCAAAACATGTTTTGATTTTCCATATTTTCCCTAAATCCAACCAAAAATAAACCGATAAAAAATGGATACCCGCTTTTACAAGCGAATATCCATTTTTATCTTACAGGCACCATCCATTATAAACTTTGCCTATTTAAATCATTTAAAAATAATTATATTTCTTAGCCGTAACTACTGTAACTGTACAAGACAATGTCTTATTATGTACAAATGCAGTAATTGTAGTTGTTCCAGCCATTCTGCCGATAACCTGACCAGACTGTGTAACCGTTGCAACACGAGGATTGTTGCTTCTCCATACAATCTTATCATTATCTTCAGCGCCTAATACGTCAAGCCAATAAGAATCATATTGTTCTAATCGTATACTTGAACGACTCATGCCAAGTGAATGTACTTTACAGGTCGATAATGCGCCGCCTGCATTGCTCTCCACAACAACATCTGCTGTACCTGGTCCCACTGTTGTAATCACACCATGATTATCAACCGTCACAATTCCTGTATCCGTTGAATACCATTCATATGAATCCGTATTGACTGCTGGTCTTACCCTTACACTCAACTGTCTTGATTTTCCTGTCAGCATCCAGATTTCACTTGAATTAATCTTTACAGATGTAATATCAATTACTGGTGTAACATATACCCAACAGTTTCCTTTGATTTCATTTCCATCTTTCGATGTTGCTGTTACCTTACACTTTCCAACACCGACTGCAAAGATTTCTCCTGCCTCGTCAACAACTGCAACCGCTTCATTTGATGAAGTCCAGTCCACTTCTTTTACGGATGCATCTTCTGGTGTAATAACAGCATTAACGATATAAGAATCACCCACTAACAGTCGGACTGTATCGGGCTCTACTCGAATACCTGTCACTGGATTAACAACCCTTACAATACAAGTATCAGACAATCCGCTTCCGTCTGCCGCCGTAGCTGTGATAATTGCTGTACCCGGAAAATTCGCAATCAAATTGCCTTCTTGGTCAACCGAACAAATACCATTATCCGATGATGACCATATGACATTTTTATTCGTCGCTGTACTGCTTCCAACAGCAACGGTAAGAGTTCCTGAAGAACCAATATTCATAAACTTATTATGTTCACTAAGTTCTAAACTTGACACATATTCCTTTACAACAATCGTACAAGTTGCAATTAAATGTGCTTCTTCCGTTATAACTTCAATAATCGTCGTACCGCCCTTTAAAGCTGTAACAACACCATATTCATCAACAGTAGCTACATCTGGGTCACTCGACATATATGTAACGTTTTTATTGACCGCATCGATTGGTTCTACGGTTGCAATAATCGCATATTTGGAACCAACCCACATCTCTTGATATGTCGAATTTAATGTGATTCCTGATACAGGCTGCAATACGGTTACAACACAAAATGCAGTCAATCCAGAATCTGGATTTAAGGCAATAATTGAGGTTGTTCCTGTACCAACGGCTGTTACTTTTCCATCTTTGTCAACCGTACACACTTCTTCATCTCTTGAAGACCATTCAATAATCTTATTATCTGCATTTTCTGGCAAACATGTAGCATTTAACCAAAATACCTGACCTTTTCTAACCGTTGCCTCACTGGTATTAAGAATTACTTGTGTTACCGGCTGTTTAACATAGATATTACACATTGCTGTATATCCGCCGTCAGCCGACTTACAAAGAATCGTACAATGACCATTTCCTACTGCCTCAACAAGTCCATTTGAATCAACCATACAGACATTGGTATTGGATGACTCCCAATAAACATTTTTATTCGATGCCTCAACTGGAAGAACCTCCGCTGTAATTCTTAACTTATCACCAATGGACATAATCTCATCGGTATAATCCAATTTAATCTCTGTAACTGGTATACTGATAAAGAAGTTACATGTTGCAATATATGCTCCATCTTCTGTCTTACATATAATTGTTCCATATCCTGGCTTTACAAAAGTAACAAGACCAGTCTCATCAACCTTTAATACCGATTCATCCGATGATGACCATATAACATTTCTATTGACGCCTTCACCTGCTGGAGTAATCGTAGCAACAAGTTGGAATCTTCCAACTGCCATTGAAGAATGTACATTCGTCTCATTCAATACAATTCCCGTAACAGGCTCTCTTACATATACCTCACATGTAGCTGTCTTTAAACCGTCCTCAGATATAACATTAATAATAGCAGAACCGCCCTTTACACCCGTTACGGTTGCCGTATAACTGTCACCTTCAACAGTAACAACATCAGGATTGGATGTTCCCCACAAAACATTTCGATTCGTAGGGTCTGCTGGGTCAAATATCAATTGAACCGTCTCGCTGCTGCCTCTATCAATCTGGAGATGTCCCGGATTAATATACATATCCGTTACAGGTGTTGTTACATAAACCGTACAATAATCAGATTTAATAACACCATTGACATTTTGACTGATAGTAATTCTAGCAACACCCGATTTAACACCCGTCACATGAAATACTTTTCCTTCTTGCACAACGCTAATAACAGTACCCGTTGGAATTGTTCCATCTTCATTTGCCTGATTTTCTACTGTAAATGTGATTGGATTCTTTTCAAGGTCTTCCTCTGTTACCAATGCACTGATATCAACCGTTTCTTTCATATTTACAGTAACTTTTTGAGCGCTGACACCAAAGTCGTCAATTACTGTAATTTCATATACTAACTGATTTGAATATCCCAACTCTGTAAACAATGGATTATCTTCATAATGTGTTGCCACAACCTTTGCTTTACCTGCTTTTTTTGCTGTGACAAGACCATTGTTATCAACATCAAGAATGGTGTTATCTTCCGTAGACCAACGTACCTGACGAGGGTCGCCAGAAGTCTGCAACTGCAACTGGTCGCCAACGTTCATATCCGTCACTTGATTGCCAAGCTTTTTAAATGGAA
Organism: uncultured Eubacterium sp.; assembly: GCA_947088865.1. Taxonomy (GTDB): domain Bacteria; phylum Bacillota; class Clostridia; order Lachnospirales; family Lachnospiraceae; genus Lachnospira. The sequence continues at coordinate 84,426 of CAMUHY010000001.1, forward strand.
TAATAACATTGACACGGTCTTCTGTAATATTTTGAACAACACCACCCGCATAAGATGCCTCAACACCTGCTGTCAGTGTAACAACGCCTGCCTTTATAGGTGAAGCTGTACCATTGCTATATCTACAAATTCCATTATCCGTTGACCTATATCGCACGCCTGCCTTATCTGGATATTTAATATTAGAAGGAATAATGGACGGAGCTAATGTCTCAAAATCCTTATCATTAAATAAAAAGGCATTTTGTGTTCCATTATAAGGCTTTGGCAATGTAATAAAAGAACCACTGTCTGTGCTTCCGCTTGTATCATACTTTATCTCGCCAATAACCGTATATCTTTTTATAAGCTGTTCTATCTTCTCATCAACATTATCCAGCGTAAGTACTGTGAGGTCTGTCTTGCCTCCACCTACGACCTTCAGACTGATAATATTAGAACCTGCAATGTTTTGGACTTCAACAATACCATTATTGGTAAGAAAGCCTTGTGCATTAGCACCAACACCATTGTTGGACTTAATACCAATATTGCCATTAGAAGCGTTGGAATAAAATCCAATCGTTGTATCCATCGCATGTGCATGATATGCATCAATTGCAATATTGTCCGATGAACTGTCTTGTATCGTGAGGGGTACATAAGCCACAACACTTGCCGTAGCAATAACCGATTCACTGCCCGGAACCAAATTGCCAAATTCATCATACTTCTTTGTTGTATAATCACCTCGAATAATACTCTTACCTGCATTAAAACCACGCAATGTAGGATTTAAACCCGTAGCGCCAATCACTTCCACAACATCCTCATTACTTGATGTCCACGTCACCCAATTATTTACCGGAAGCTGGTCTGCTGTATTCTCATCATTACCAGACAAGGTAGCTGTAAGAGGCATATCTTGTGTTGGGTCAATTTGAATATCTTTTTGAGACAACTCAATCCGAACCGTAGAACTTGCTGTTGCAAACAATGTTGCACTGCCTAGCAATACAATGGATAACAAAGCTGCCCCAAATATCTTCCACCCTTTTCTTAATTTTTTCACCTGTTTAATCTTTTCCATAGCAATCCTGCCTTTCAAATATGTATACTTTCATGCTAATTTAGGTTAATTTGCATAAACACTTACATTTATTATACACCCTAATATCCATATCGGCAAGTTCAACAGATAAAATTAGCTTTTTTGTTTGAAAAATTTTCTTAAAAAATAGGACCATCGCAAAATAATTCGCACCATATATCAATAAAATGGATATCCAATTCATCATACCTGGTATTGAATTTTATTTTGCAATAGTCCCATCAACTTACATATTGTTATTGTTATGTCTTATCTTTGTACTCTTCCTGAACCATCGCCGCCTGCAAGTGCTTCTACTTCCTTGCGTGAAACAAGGTTGAAGTCACCAGGAATCGTATGCTTCAATGCTGAAGCAGCCACGCCAAACTCAAGTGCATCCTTGAAATTCTTTCCATCTACAAATCCGCAGATTGTGCCGCCTGCAAATGAATCACCGCCACCAACACGGTCTACGATTGGATGAATTGAGTATTCTTTTGAATGATAAAATTCCTTTGTATCTCTTGAGTAGATACATGCAGACCAACCATTGTCTGAAGCGGAATGGCTAACACGAAGTGATGAAATACAATATTCAAAATTGTAATCAGCCACCATCTGCTCAAAAATTGACTTGTATCCTGCAAGCTCAAGCTCACCGCTTGTTACATCCGTGTTGCCAGGCTTATATCCAAGTACAAGCTCTGCATCCTCTTCATTGCCGATACATACGTCTACATACTTCATAAGGTTTTTCATAACCTTTTGAGCCTTCTCTGAAGACCAAAGTTTTTTACGGAAGTTTAAGTCAACAGAAACCTTTACGCCATGTGCCTTAGCAGCCTTAAGCGCCTCTTCTGTCAACTCTGCTGCTGCATCGGAAACGGCTGGAGTGATACCTGTAAAATGGAACCAATCAGCACCTTCAAAAATCTTGTCAAAATCAAAGTCAGCAGCTGTTGCGGTAGAAATTGATGAATGAGCTCTGTCATAAACAACCTTTGAAGGTCTCATAGAAGCACCTGTCTCAAGATAATAGATACCAAGTCTCTCGCCGCATCTTGCAATATTGTCTGTCTTTACATTGTACTTTCTCAATGCTGCAACAGCACACTCACCGATTTCATTATTTGGCACTGCTGTGACAAACTCTGCATCATGACCATAATTTGCAAGAGAAACTGCAACATTAGCCTCTCCACCACCATAATTAATATCAAACTCATCTGCTTGGATAAACTTTTCATTATTTGGTGTAGATAATCTTAACATAATCTCACCCATAGTTACTACTTTTGCCATTTGTTACTTGTTTGCTGCTAAAAATATATAAACTATACTTGATAGCAGCTTCCCCTTTCTTAATATTCTAATTATTTTAATATTTGTCCTTATAGGACTTAAACAATAGCTAAACGGATATTCGCAATCCGCTACGCTACTTGCTCATAACCTCATAACTACTATCGTAGCGTTTCAGTGGGAGCTTACTGTGGTTGTCCCACAAATAACCATACTGATTATGATTTACTTTTGCACCAAGTGCATAGCAAATCCGCCAAACTCACCCTTAAAATAAATGGCTTTCAGCTTGCCTTCTTTGATAACAGCAGACTCTTGTTCAAATTCAAAACCTCTCTTCTCAAGATGATAAACAGCTCTCTCAATATAGTTGGTTGCAATAGCAATATGTCCGTTAGCACCGCGTCCTGGCTTTTTCATAAGCTCAAAACCTGTTCCTGCAAATACAGAACTATTGCCTACCTTCTTCTCAAAACTAAACATCTTTTGAAGCGTGTCTGCCAGCTCTTCTGCTGCCTCACCGCTCTCCATATTAACACCAACATGTCTTACTTCAAAGCCAAGCATGGTGTCAACCGCTTCACGAGTAAGTTTCTCAATACCTGCAAAATCACCAGCGGCAACCATATCTTTCTTAACCATCCAAGAACCGCCGCAGCATACAATCTTGCCAAAATCAAGATAAGACTTTAAATTGCCTGCATTGATACCGCCTGTCGGCATAAATTTCATTGATGTGTAAGGCGCTGCCATAGACTTAATCATATTTAAACCGCCTGCTGCTTCCGCAGGGAAAAATTTGACAACATCAAGTCCCAACTCAATAGCAACTTCAACATCCGAAGGATTGCTTGTACCTGGAACAATTGGATAGCCCTTGTCCATACAATGCTTTACAACTTTTGGATTCAGACCTGGACTAACGATGAACTTTGCACCAGCCTCCATAGCCTTGTCAGCCTGTTCTGGTGTAAGTACTGTGCCAGCGCCAACAATTAATTCTGGGAATTTATCTGCCATAATCTTGATAGACTCTTGTGCAGCAGCCGTTCTAAAAGTCACCTCCGCACATGGAAGACCTCCGTCAATAAGCGCCTTTGCCAATGGCTCTGCATCCTTTGCATCATCAAGTGCTATAACTGGAACAATACCAATTTTACCAAGTTCTTCAACAACTTTGTTCATTAAAACCTCTCCTTTAACTTATGATTGATAGTTTTATTATAGATTCCGTCCCAAATTTTGTCAACAACAACAAATCAAGCTTTCTAGGATTTCTTAGAGTGTTACACCCTGCTTAAAAATAGCAAAATCATGGAATCCTGCAACTTCCGCTTTGACCTTTTTGCCGGAAGCCACATCAAGCACTAACTGGAATAACTCTTTTGCAGCATCCTCTAACGACAAATCATCCGTTACAATTCGTCCAGCATTAAAATCAATCCAGTTTCCTTTACTGCCTGCCAGTCTTGAGTTGGTTGCAATCTTTACCGTTGGCACTGGCGAGGCAAACGGCGTGCCGCGTCCTGTTGTAAACAAAACCATCTGTGCGCCTGCCGCAGCACAGGCTGTCGAGGCAACCAAATCATTTCCAGGCGCGCTTAAAAGATTTAATCCCTTTGTCTGAACCTTCTCACCATACGCCATAACCCCTCTTACAAGAGAAGAACCCGACTTTTGTGTACAGCCTAAAGACTTATCTTCCAGCGTTGTAATACCACCGTCTTTATTGCCTGGTGATGGATTTTCATATATCTCCTGACCATTTTTAATAAAATATTCTTTAAAATCATTAATCAAATGAACGGTCTTATCAAACAGTTCTTTATCGGCGCATCTGTCCATAAGAATCGTCTCTGCACCAAACATTTCTGGAACTTCTGTAAGAATCGTCGTACCGCCCTTTGACACCAGCATATCGGAGAATAATCCAACCGTTGGATTTGCTGTAATACCAGACAAACCGTCTGAACCGCCGCACTTCATACCAATAATCAACTCTTTTGCACTAACCTTTTCTCTCTTGAATGTAGCGGCATAATTCATCAACTCTTCCATCAATTCAGCAGCTTTTTCTTGTTCATTTTCCACATCTTGAACCTGCAAAAATTTGACTCTGTCTGAATTGACTTCACCAATATAATCCTTTAATACCTCAATACGGCTATTTTCACAGCCTAATCCCAACACAAGCACTGCTCCTGCATTTGGGTGATTGATTAAATCGGCAAGAACGATTCTTGTATTTTCTTGGTCTTGAGTTGTCTGCGAACAGCCATATGGATGCGTAAATGCAACAACCTCATCCACACCTTCTGGCTTTGACATTCTAGCAGTAGCTTCAATTGCCCTTGCAATTGAATTGACACAGCCAACCGTTGGAATAATCCACACTTCATTACGTATGCCAACCGTGCCATTCTCACGCATATATCCATCAAAAAAGGCCTCTTCTGTGGCTGTTACATCTTTATGCCCCTCTGGATTATAGGTGTATTCCAGCAATTCTCCCAAAGCTGTTTTTAAGTTGTGTGTGTGAATCCAACCGCCAACTTCAACATCTTCTTGTGCATAACCGATTCTAAAGCCATACTTGATAACGGCATCACCCTTTTTTACTGGTTTAATGGCAAATTTATGTCCCTGTGGGATATCTTCAATTGTTGTCACTGTTGTTCCTGCTACGTCAACAGATGTTCCTTTTGCTATTGGCTTTAATGCAACAGCAACATTATCATCTTTATTGATTTTAATAAAATCCTGCATCTTGACTCCTTTCATACTCTCAATTATATTCTATGCAATATAAGGCTGCCACACTAAGTAAAATAACTACAAGATATTTTCCTTGATAGGACACTACATCTTATATATTTAATCTTAATGCGACAGCCCCATAATTATTTATATATTTATGTCGTTTGTACTGTCTGGTATTATGCGTTTACAAGGTCATCAACAACCGCTCTCATACCTCTTTGTCTAATATCTGTTATGTATCCAGTAATAGCTTCTTCAAGACCGTCAATTGCTGATAAATCCTCACCGCCAAAGAAACTTGTATTGCTCAGATAAGCATGTGTAAACTCTGCCGGCGACTTGCCTGAATTTTCTTTGAAGAAGTCAAGAACAGCCTTATCATCACGAATATTATATGTGTTTTCACCATTGCGGCTGCCTTGCAGACAGATACCACCGTTAAATTCCACTTCTGTCTGTGATGTATAAAAGCTCATCAACGCTGCCATTGAAAATGTAAGATACTTTGGCAGTTTGTTAAACTTCTTTACATAGCCAAGAAATGATGGCATACATCTTGCTTCCCACTTAGAAACCGAATTGAGCGAAATATCAAGAAGCTGATGCTTTACAAATGGATTTAAAAATCTATCAATAACAGACTTTGCAAATGCTTCACAATCTTCTTTTGAAAGTGAAAGTGTTGGAATAACCTCATCAAATAAAGTCTCTTCCATATACTTTCTAATGGTTGCATCCTTCATAGACTGCTCAACAATATCATTGCCAGCAAGATATGAAGCTAATACAAATGATGTATGGGAACCATTTAAAATGCGAACTTTTCTTTCTTTATATGGGTGATGGTCTTTTGTAAATACCACATTTAACCCTGCTTCCTTAAATGGAAGCTCTTTTTCAAGCTGTTCTAATGGAAGGTTTGAATCACTTTCCACAACCCAAAGTCCAAATGTCTCTGCTCGGTCGATAAGCTGGTCTTCATATCCCCACTCCTCACAGAGCTTATCCGCTTCATCTCTTGGATAACCTGGAACAATTCTGTCAACAAGCGTTGGACAGAATGAACAGTTGTCATTCACCCAATTCTTAAAGCCATCTTCAAGCTTCCAAAGCTCAATAAACTTCATAATACATTTCTTTAATTCAATACCATTATCTGCAATCAACTCGCATGGCAATATGATAAGTCCCTTATCAGCAGCGCCATCAAACTTTTTATATCGCTCATATAAAAGCTTTGTCAATTTGCCTGGATATGTTTTTGGAGGACATGCGTTAAAATCGTCTGTCTCATCGTAAACAATACCAGCCTCCGTAGTATTAGAAACGATAAATCGAAGTGTCTCTGATGTTCCATACTCCATAAATTTATCGTAATCCTCAATTGCAGCAACCGCATCGACTACCGATGTAATCTGGCGTGTAATTTCCTTAGGCTGTCCATTTTCAAAACCTCTTAACTGAAGCGTATATTGACATTCTTGGTCATGGAATCGCTCTAATGTACCAAACTCAATTGGTTTTACAATAACCACGCCACCATTAAAATCTGTTTTTTCATTTGTGACATCAAAAATATAATCCACAAATGCTCTAAGAAAATTGCCCTCACCAAACTGCATAACCTTTACAGGTCTGTCAACTGCATGAGTAATACTCTTGTTTAATCTTTGCATCATTACTCTCCTTTTATTTATTTTTGCCAGTAAATGGCACAAAATACAAGTAGCAAATAGCACAATCTGCCCTTTAACGAGCTTCCACGTTCAAATTGTACAGTGATTTGTATACGGCTAAACTGTCATAAATTACCAGCCATAAATGAAATCGCACTTGTTTTTACTATAATACCATTGTATAATCGAATTATCAAGATACGTGTGAAAAAAATCTCACACAAACATTTTTTAGGAGGAATTACCATGAAACAATTTATGGACAACGATTTTTTACTTTCGACACCAACTGCTCAGCACTTATTTCATGATTATGCGGCAAAAATGCCAATTCTTGACTATCATTGCCATATTAATCCAAAAGAGATTGCAGAGGATAGAAAGTTTGATAACATCACACAGGTATGGCTTGGCGGCGACCATTACAAATGGCGTCAGATGAGAACAAACGGTGTTGATGAAAAGTTCATTACAGGTGATGCAAGCGACCGAGAAAAATTCCAAAAATGGGCTGAAACACTTGAGATGGCTATCGGCAATCCACTGTATCATTGGAGCCACTTAGAGTTACAGCGATACTTTGGTTACAATGGCATTCTTAACGGCGACACCGCTGAGGAAGTTTGGAATATCTGCAACGCCAAACTTGCTGAGGATGGCATGTCTGTAAGAAATCTTATCAAACAGTCTAATGTAACATTGATATGTACTACGGATGACCCTGTTGATTCTCTTGAGTGGCACAAAATCATTGCCGAAGATTCATCTTTTGACGTACAAGTTCTCCCTGCTTGGAGACCAGACAAAGCGATGAACATTGAAAAACCAGAATACCTTGACTACATAAAAAAATTATCTGAAGTAAGCGATGTTACTGTCAATTCATTTACTACATTAAAAGAAGCCCTAAAAAATAGAATGGATTTCTTTGCTTCTATGGGTTGTTCCGTTTCAGACCATGCTCTTGAGTATGTTATGTACAAGCCTTACACCGATGAAGAAATCGAAACCATTTTTGCCAAGAGATTTAACGGTGAAGCCATCACTGTTGACGAGATGAACAAATTTAAAACGGCATTTATGGTATTTGTAGGCAAAGAATACAATCGCCTCAACTGGGTAATGCAGCTCCACTATGGAACGATTCGTGACAACAACGTTTTACGATACAACCAATTAGGACCAGATACGGGATATGATTGTATTAATACCTTTGACTGTTCAGCAGAAATGGCACAATTCCTCAATGCGCTCAGCAGCACAGACGAACTTCCAAAAACGATTATCTACTCTCTGAATCCATCTGTCAATGCTGCTATTGGCACAGTTATTGGCTGTTTCCAAGACTCAAAAGCCATTGGCAAGATTCAGCAAGGCTCTGCTTGGTGGTTTAACGACCATAAAGTTGGCATGACCAATCAGATGACTAGTTTGGCAAATTTAAGTCTTCTTGGCAACTTTATTGGAATGCTCACCGACTCAAGAAGCTTTTTATCTTATACCAGACATGAATATTTCAGAAGAATTATGTGCGACCTTATTGGCGGCTGGGTAGAAAATGGAGAATATCCAGCAGATGAGAAAGCTTTAAAGAAAATTGTTGAAGGTATTTCTTACAACAATGCCGTTCGTTATTTTGGGTTTGATTTGTAAAATAAACATACGATAAAATAATAAATGTTTTATATTTTGCAAGCTCAATAAGTTCACGACCCATAATAAAGAGGCTGTTGCAATAATCGCTTTAGACGCAATATATATTATAATTTTTTGCTAATACACAATATATTATTGTACTTGACTACTATTTTACAACAGCCTCTTTTATTATTTATATGAACATTAAACTGGATAATATAGCTGTTAATTTTTTATAACAATATCCAATATACCCATTACAAATCCAAGCTATTTTTTGTTAGTAAAAAATCATATACACTTATTACAAGAATACCATCTTCTGTATAATGTGGTGCATAAGTATCTTTTACTACAATAACTTTCTTAAATGAATCATCAATACGCCGTAAAGAATTAGCTTCCTGCTGCATTTTATCATTATCAGGAATAGCAAAGGCAGATTGTATATAATAACGCTTTGAGCCTTTATTGCACACAAAATCAACCTCTAATTGTTTTCGGATTATCTTATCATTTTTATCTTTTTTACTGACAACAACTACACCAATATCCACATTAAAATCTCTTGCCAACAATTCATTAAAAATAATATTTTCCATTGTATGATTTTCTTCAATTTGACGAAAATTAATACGAGCGTTGCGAAGCCCTACATCTGTAAAATAATATTTTTGTGGCGTATCTATATACTTTCTTCCTTTAATATCATATCTTGTCGCCTTATTTACCACAAATGCATCACACAGATAATCAAGATAATTTTTAATTGTATTAATACTAATCTTTTTTTTCTTCTTTGTTTGAAATGTATCTGTAATCTTTTTTGGATTTGTAAAAGAACCTATCACTGAAGAAAGAATATCAATAAGTTCTTCAAATTCATCTTTATTTTTTATATGATGTCTGCCAACAATATCATTAATATATGTTTCTTTAAAAAGATTTTTAAGAAATTCTATTTTTTGCTCTGGAGTCGTAAGTAATACAACAGGCGGCAATCCTCCATATAAAACATACTCTTTCCATCCATCATATTTATTCCCATCATAAACAGACATAAATTCTGAAAACGAAAGAGGAAACATATGAAGTTCATCCCCACGACCGCGAAATTCTGTAATAATATCCTTTGAAAGAAATTTTGCATTGCTTCCTGTCACATAAACATCTACATTCTTTATCCGAATAAATCCATTCAAAACCGATTCAAATTCATCAAGCAACTGTACTTCATCTAATAAAATATAATATATTTTATCATCAATAATTTTTTCCTTAATATAAGGATACAAAATATTAGGATTACGAAATTGTTTATTTTCAAAAGAATCAAAAGCAATTTCTATAATATGATTTTCCTCTATCCCCTTTCCTAAAAGATAATTTTTAAAAAGTGAAAACAACAGATAGGATTTACCACAACGACGAATACCAGTTACTACCTTGATTAAACCATTTTGTTCTTTCATCATTAACTTATTTAAATAATAATTTCTCTTAATTTCCAAAAAGTTACACCTCCATTGAAAAAAAACGCATATTATGATATATAATTTCACTAAATGTAGTATAACCAATAATACTTTAAAAAACAACCTATTTAAAAAAACACAACGAACAATGTTTACAGGTTGTTCGTTGTGTTTTATTTTAATAACAAGCTCTAACTTGCCTATCTAAAAGAGCATATATTCTCAACTCTTTCTATTTCCTTTTTTGCGCTCTATTTTACTTTGAATGTGCATTCTGCCTGTCATTTCTGATTTAATCGTCGGCTTTTCTCCCACATCTGGATTCCACATCGCTTTATTTAAATCATTTGACAGCTTTTTAATACAATCGGAACAATACCTTCCATATCTTATATCTGTACCACATTTTTCACACTTTATATATATACCCGAACCATCTGGAATTTCAACTCTTCCCTGTTTTAACAATGTTTCAATAACACCTAATTCAACACCTGTTCTGTCTGAAATAATTGCCGCTGAAGTCGGTCCATGTGTATCAAGATAGTCTTTAACTTTTCCAAAATCAGTAGCCTCTTTTCTTCCACAAGTAGGACATTCAAACATTTCGCCAAAAATATACTTCATGGTACTGCCACAAGACTTGCAAGGCCTGCCTAGCTGATACGTTTCAGAAAACATTTTTTCTTTTTTAGCTTTGCTTAATTTTTCAATATTTTTGCCTAAATCGTCCACAATTACACTCTCCTTCCAACATGTGAATTTTTGTAAGCTGCCTTTATTTTTTATAAAAGCAGCTTATATATTTTTGTGCTGCTTATTTTTTCTGTTATTTTAATATCCTTATTCCCACTGCTATTTTATGTCTTCCTCTTGATGAAATGCCTTTAATAACAATTCCTTCATTTCAGCAGTAGTCTCATATCGATTTTTCTTAGACTCTTTTTTCTTCTTTGTCTTTGAAACTTTTGTACCCATTCCAGGAGTTTTAGGTTTTTTGCTCGTTGATATCTCCTGTCTTTGCTTATCATTTATATATTTTAGCAATTTATTATTTTTGACGCTAAGTTTACAGCCGTATAACACCTCTTTTTCATTTACATTCACTTTACGCACAACAATTCCCATCAAGCTAAATGTAATATCTAAGTCAATAAAGACCAGTCGAACAGGCTCTCCAACAGCCATTGTTACATCTGTTGATGTCACAAATGAAAACCCATTTTCACTGACATCTCTCACAATAACTTCCAATGCTTTTTTATTGATTCCTACCTGCGCCACTCCATCATTGCCAATAAATAATCGAAATGCCTCTCTTCGATTGTTCTCATACCCTTCACTATATGACGTTATTTGATAATATGATTGTTCATTTTCCTTGATAATCTTACAAGTAACATTTTTCCATACAATTGGAACTTTACCTTCTCTGATAAGCATAAGATTTATTCGGATATTATTACTTGCAAGATTTAACATCTTTTTATCAAGATAAATAATATCAACAATTAAATTATCTCTTTTAACGCCAACAATTTTTGATGGCAAATCCATCGTTTGTTTTCCAAATGCAATCTGTATAATCAGATTGTCTCCTGCTCGTGCCTCTGTAAACGTCACTTATAATATCTCCCCCATCTGCAAAAATAAACTTACGGTTTACTACTCATTTGGTTCATCCCAATTATGATATACATTTTGCACATCATCTTCATCATCAAGCAGTGATAAGATTCGATTCATTTTTTTAATGTCGTCATCCGATGTAAGTGCAACATACGTCTGAGGTATCATTGTCACTTCTGCTGAAGCCATTGTCACATTTTCTTTTGACAGTGCATCATGAACCGTTGTAAAATCATCTGGTGAAGTCAACACTTCATAACAGTCGTCTTCCTCGTTAAAATCATCGGCGCCTGCATCAAGAGAAAGCATCATCAATTCATCGGCATCTTTATCACATTCTTCTTTAGAAATAATTATCTGTCCCTTATTGTCAAACATAAAAGACACACAGCCAGGTGTACCAACATTTCCGCCGCCCTTTGTAAATGCGTTTCTGATATTTGAAGCGGCTCTGTTTCTGTTATCCGTGAGTGCTTCTACAATAATTGCTATACCGTTTGGTCCATAACCTTCGTATGTAACAGACTCATAATTTGACATATCGGTACTGGCAGCCTTTTTAATAGCTCTCTCAATGGTGTCATTTGGCATATTGGAAGCTTTTGCTTTTGCTACCACCTGTCTTAATTTGCTGTTATTATTAATATCGGAACCACCCTCCTTGACAGCAACCATAATTTCCTTACCAAGTCTTGTAAATATCTTTCCTTTAGCAGCATCATTTGCTGCCTTTTTATGTGCTATATTAGCAAATTTTGAATGTCCTGACATAAATCCTCCACACTGTATTAAATTCAATTTGTTATATAACGGCTTCTCTACTTGCACATGATTTAAAACGTTTACTAAATATACTTCATTAACTCAAAATAAGGGCGTTGCTTTACTTTGCAACAGCCCTAAAAACGGCTATCACATTTGTGAATTGCCCCTATCAAAAAAGCTTTCACACGTTGCGAACCACCCTTATGTTTATTAAATCCCCACAATCACTATATCTTACAGATTGGCTTTAATTTTTTCAATCATTTCTTTATATTCTTTATCTGAAAGATATGTCTTATCTGGATTCATAAGAAATACGCCGCCCCACTCATATTCATCTTTATATTTTGGACAAAGATGAAAATGTAAATGATGACCCGTATCACCATATGCACCATAATTTACTTTATCGGGCTTAAAGGCTGCCATTATTGCTCTTGCCACTTTTGCAACATCTTCAAAATAAGCGGCTCGCTCCTGTGCTGTGAGTTCATTCATATCCCCCACATGCTTCTTATGTGCAACAATACATCTTCCAGGATGACTTTGTTCTTTAAAAAGATATACCTTTGATGTAGGCAACTCACATATCTTAATACCAAACTTAGCGACTAAATCGCCTTCTACACAATAAGCACAATTATTATCTATCATTTTTACCTCATTTCTGCGCCGCTTTTTATTCAAAGAATAAAATATTCCTCATCATTTGTGTCAAGCAACGCGCAGGCACAAACTTAACAATCTTTAATGGAAAAACTAATTCTGCCCATCTTATCTTTTCCCATACACTTACAGCGCACTTTATCGCCTAATGTAAGGATATCTTCAACATGGTCAATTCGTTCTTTGGCAACTTTAGAAATATGAACCATTCCCTCTTTTCCTGGCGCAAATTCTATAAATGCCCCAAACTCGCGGATACTAACAACTTTACCCTCATAAATTTGACCTTCTTCAAAGTCGTTTACTATCGTCTTAATATACTTCATGGCTTTATCCATTCCAGCCTGCTCCAATCCGCATATTGACACAAATCCATCATCAGTTATATCAATCTTTACATCACATTCTTCGATAATGGCATTGATAACCTTACCGCGCTGTCCAACAACATCGCCAATCTTTGTTGGGTCAATGGTTGTCTGAATAATTTTAGGAGCATACTGTCCGACACTGCTGCGAGGCTTGTCTATCGCAGGCTTCATACAGGTGTCCATAATAAACATTCTTGCCTGTCTTGTCCTTGCAATGGCTTCCTCTACAATTGGTCTTGTCAATCCATGAATTTTAATATCCATCTGAATTGCTGTAATACCTTCTGTCGTACCAGTCACCTTAAAATCCATATCCCCAAAGAAATCTTCTAATCCTTGAATATCGGTAAGCACGATATAATCATCGTCCGTTTCACCTGTGACAAGTCCGCAAGAGATACCTGCTACCATTCTCTTTATTGGGACGCCTGCTGCCATCAATGCCATACAAGATGCACATGTTGAAGCCATTGAGGTTGAACCATTGGATTCAAAGGTTTCTGATACGGCACGTATTGCATAAGGAAACTCCTCCGTCGAAGGAAGCACGGGCATCAATGCCTTCTCTGCAAGCGCGCCATGTCCAATTTCTCTACGTCCCGGTCCTCTTGACGGCTTTGTCTCTCCAACCGAATAAGAAGGGAAATTATAATGATGAATATAACGTTTTTCTGTTATATTATCATCCAATCCATCTACTTTCTGTGCTTCTGATAATGGCGCTAATGTAACAACATCACATATCTGAGTTTGTCCTCTAGTAAACATAGCTGAACCATGAACTCGAGGTATAATATCCACTTCAGCGGCAAGGGTTCTAATTTGTGTAATATCGCGTCCATCTGGTCTTTTGTGGTCTTTGAGAATCATCTTTCTCACAGTCTTCTTTTGATACTGATAGACAGCCTCATCAAGAACAGCAAGCCACTCTTCATTTTCCGCAAACGCTTCCCTTAGCTTTTCAAGAATAGCATCGATATTTTTCTCTCTGGTCTGTTTGTCATCGGTAAATACAGCTACTTCCATCTCCTGTGGCGTCACAATTTCCTTGATTGCCTCAAACATTTCATTTGGCACTGCACAGCTTACATAAGCATGTTTTTCTTTGCCTACTTCAGCTACAATCTTCTCAATAAATTCAATAACAGTCTGATTGATGTCATGTGCTAAATAGATGGCTTCTAACATCTTGTCCTCAGGAATTTCATCAGCACCCGCCTCAATCATAATAACCTTTTGCTTTGTGGACGCTACGGTTAATTGAAGAGAGCCTTCCTGCCACTGTGTCTGCGATGGATTGACAATAAACTCTCCCTTTACCATACCAATCTGTGTTGTTGCACATGGTCCGTCAAAAGGAATATCGGAAATGCTTGTTGCCAAAGCGGCGCCAATCATTGCGACAAGTTCTGGTCTACATTCTGTATCGACCGACATAACCATATTATTTAGTGTTACATCATTGCGGTAATCTTTTGGAAATAAAGGTCGCATTGGTCTGTCGATAACGCGTGATGTAAGAATCGCATTTTCACTTGCCTTGCCTTCTCTTTTATTAAATCCGCCTGGTATCTTTCCAACGGCATACATTTTCTCTTCATACTCAACGCTCAAAGGAAAAAAATCAATTCCTTCTCTTGGCTCTTTAGAAGCTGTTGCTGTGGAAAGAACAACGGTGTCTCCATAATGCAAAAGCGCCGCGCCATTGGCTTGAGCGCATACTCTGCCAATATCCACTCTCAAAGTCCTGCCCGCTAGTTCCATTGTATATTGCTTATACATATTAATTAATCCTCCAATTACATTGCAAATATATTTCCTATAAAGTGAAACAAGGCGGAGTATAAACTCCGCCATAAATATTACTTTCTAATACCTAAACGAGCAATAAGGTTTCTGTAACCTTCAATATCGTTCTTTTTAAGATACTCAAGTAAAGCTCTTCTTTTACCAACCATCTTTAAAAGTCCTCTTCTTGAATGATGGTCTTTTTTGTTGACCTTTAAATGCTCTGTCAACTCGTTAATTCTCTCTGAAAGAATAGCAATCTGAACCTCTGGAGAACCAGTGTCACCAGGTTTTCTGCTGTAAGCGGCAATAATTTCCGATTTTTTTTCTTTCGATATCATCTTAAATCCTCCTTATTATAAACACCTGCCACTAAGTTTTAGGTCGGAGTGTCCTAGAACTGAGCGACGGCTCAAATACATGACAAGTATATCATACCATCAAATAATACACAAGTACTCTATTTAAAAATTTTATAACATAAACATACTTTTTGCAAATTGTGCATCCTTTTCCATCTGTTTTTTTAAGGCGTCAACCGATGCAAATTTCATCTCTGGACGAATAAAATGTATTAACTGCACCTCAATATTTTTGCCATAGGCGTCGTCGGAATAATCAAATAAATTCGTCTCAACATTCACCATAAAATCATCACTTACTGTCGGCTTTGTTCCAATATTTGTCACACCATAAAAACTTTTTTTATCAATCGTTGTCACGGAGACATAAACGCCCTTTGGCGGCAGCAATTTGCTGATTGGCGGATAGATATTCATTGTAGGAATATTCATCTGTCTGCCAAACTGTTTGCCGGGACATACCACGCCCGTTACAGAGTAAGGTCTGCCAAGCAAAACATTGGCAGTCTCCATATGCCCTAAACTAAGCTCTTCACGAACATATGTACTACTTATATCACGGTCTTGAAAACGCTCTTTTTTTACAACAATCGTCTCATATCCATATTTTTTGCCTCGCACACGGAGCAAATCCACATTGCCGGCACGTCCCCTGCCAAAGCAAAAGTCGGGTCCAACAACGACAACTTTTGCACGGAGCTTATCCACAATAATATGTTTAATAAAATCTTCTGGTTCTGTATTCATAAAATGTTCTGTAAATGGATACTCAATCTCAACATCAATCCCTATATTTTCAAGAAATGTTCGCCTCTCACTGTTTGTGCTGATAAAATGTTGATTTTTCTGAGGGCATATACTGAGTGGTATACTGTCAAACGTAAATGTAGTCGCAAGCAGCCCCAATTCCTTTGCCTTTTCTTTTACAATTGATATCAGTTTTTGATGACCTATATGTATGCCATCAAACTTCCCCAGTGTCACAGCTGAATTATTTTCCAGTGTAAAATCTTCAACACTATGAATATACTTCATTTGCGTCACCTCACTTCCTCATCGCTGTTATAAAACATTTTTACAACAATGAATCTTCCTTCTACATACTCATAAATTCCTACAAATTTATCTTGTGCATCAAAAACATTATAGTTGCCGGCATATTCCCCATCTAATTGAAAGCTATTGCCATTGTACAACAGCTTTTCCAAATCTTTTGGCACTGTCAGCTTTGGATAATGAAACAACTCCCATATAGGATAAATATTGCTTTCCAGTTCTCCTTTTATCATCAGTGCTGATATCTGATTTAAGGTTAAACTGTCATCCATCATAAATTGACCGACTCTGGTTCGCACCAATTTAATCATACATGCGCCACAGCCAAGCTTACTGCCAATATCGTGACACAATGTTCTTATATAGGTGCCTTTAGAACAAGAGACGGTTATCCGTACTGTTTTTTCTTCATCTAAAATATGAATTTCATTGATTTTTATAGCATCAATGTGTACTGTTCTTGGCTTGCGTTCTATTTCTATACCTGCCCTTGCAAGCTCATAAAGCTTTTTGCCATTATGTTTGATTGCTGAGTACATAGGCGGTATCTGCTCGTAATCCCCAATAAACGAAGTCACCGCTTCCATAATTTGACACTCATTGACATCAACTTTATGCTCTTCTATTATTTCCCCGCTGATATCCTGTGTATCTGTAACTTTTCCAAGAAGCAGCACCGCCTCATATGTTTTTGTCCAATCCGTAAGTAAATCGCACAGCTTTGTTGCCTTTCCAAGACATACAGGCAATACGCCGACCGCATCGGGGTCAAGTGTACCTGTATGACCGATTTTTTTCATATGTAAAATACCCCTTAATTTAGCAACCACATCGTGAGATGTATATCCATGCTCCTTATATACATTAATTACACCATCCATGTGTTATGAACCCCATTTATTTTGTTTTTCAATCAATTCTCCAATTGCATTGATAATATGATGTACTTTTCCTACACCTGTAAATCCAGCAGCCCTCACATGACCGCCTCCTCCAAAATACACTGCTATCTGCGCAACGTCAATATCTTTTTTGGAACGCAGACTAACTTTATATTCATTTTCCCCTGTCTGATACATAAATATAGCAACATCAACGCCTTCTGTCAGCCTTAGCTGCTCGACAATACCACCCAATTCTTTTCCTGTAACGCCGTAAAAATCAAGAACTTCCTGTGATATTGCCGAAAAAATACATTTTCCATTGTAGAACATCACACTTTCTAACAAGGCTCTTCCAAGTATCTGGTTTTGAATATATGTCTTTTTATAAAAACTTTCATCTATAATTTGCGGATAATCAATACCTTTATCCATAAGCTTGCCGGCTATCTGCATTGTCAAGGCAGAAGTGCAGCTGTATTTAAACACGCCTGTATCATGGATAATTCCTGTATAAATACATTCTGCAACAGCCTTTGATACCTTTTCTTCATCCAAAAGCTTATAAAGCACTTCGCATGTTGAACTTGCATTCTCCTCCACAATACGAACATCTGCATAATCCAAATTGCTTATATGGTGGTCAATGCACACGGTCTTTTTGGCATTGATAAAACATGTTTCAAAGGGTTCTATCCTGTCAATAGAACTACAATCAAGAACAAAAAAAATATCAAACTTTAAATCAAGCGGCTGATGTTGTATTTTATCTACATTACAAAGAAATTTAAATTCCTCGCCAACCTCTTCCAAAAACAGGAATACATCGACCGACGGCATATTTTCTGTAAGATAATTATAAAGTCCTAACGTAGAGCCTATACAGTCGCCATCCGGTCGGATATGTCCTGTTATTCCAATACATTTTTCATTTTCCAACAAATCAGTTAGTTTCATGTATTTCCTCATCCTCTTTTATAAATGCTTTATGACCTTTATCATCTTTTTCTATCACTTCATCAATTAAATGCGACATATTGACACCATATTCTATGGATTGGTCTAATATAAACTTAATTTCCGGCGTATTTCTTAAATTCAAATTTTTGGCAAGCTGCCTTCTAATAAAGCCCTCTGCACTCTTTAGTCCTGCTATGGTATCTTTTTGTACCTCCTCATCGCCCAAAACACTGATATATGCCTTGCATGTCTTAAGGTCTGGAGCTACCTCAACAGAAACTACTGATGTCATAAGACCAACTCGTGGGTCTTTTAACTCTCCACGAATAATGTTACTCAGTTCCTTTAATACTTCCCCATTAATTCTAGTATTTTTAACACTATTCTTTCTCATTATTTATTAACCATGCCTTTCCCATTCGACAATCACTTTTTATTAACGTGGTACTTCTACCATAATATAAGCTTCCATCACATCGCCTTCTGCCACATCATTAAAGCCTTCAATAACGATACCGCACTCTGTACCTGCCTTCACTTCTTTGACATCATCTTTAAAGTGTCTCAATGTTGCAACTGGCGCATCGACCATCTGCTTGCCTTCTCTTGAAACGCGAACCTTAGAATCTTTTGTTATTCTGCCCTCTGTGACAAGACAGCCTGCAATATTACCAATGCTAGAAGCCTTAAATATTTGACGGACTTCAACCGTTCCAATAACCTTTTCTTCATAAATTGGCTCTAACATGCCCTTAAGTGCAGAATCCACATCCTCAATAGCATTATAGATAACCGTATACAGCCTTAAATCAACCTTTTCACGTTCTGCAACAATCCTTGCCTGATTATCCGGTTTGACATTAAAGCCAATAATAATTGCATTGGAAGCCGATGCAAGCACAACGTCGGATTCATTGATATTTCCAACACCTCCATGTATCACTTTCACGACAACTTCTTCATTAGAAAGCTTTACAAGACTTTGTTTGACAGCCTCAACCGAACCTTGAACATCTGCCTTAATAATAATGCCCAACTCTTTTACATTACCAGCCTGAATCTGCTCAAAAATATCATCCAATGAAACTTTATGCTTTGTATCATCAAGCAATTTTTTCTTGCCTTCACTGATAAAGGTCTCTGCAACATTTCTTGCCTCTTTATCACTGTCCATAGCCATAATAATCTCGCCGGCGTTTGGCACATCATTTAAACCAAGTATTTCCACAGGCGTTGATGGTCCTGCTTCCTTTACACGTCTGCCCTTATCGTCAATCATGGCTCTAATTTTTCCGTAGCTGCTTCCTGCGGCAACATTATCGCCTACTTTTAATATACCCTTTTGTACAAGAATTGTTGCAACCGGACCTCTTCCTCTGTCAAGCTCTGCCTCAATCACAATACCTCTTGCCTTGCGGTTTGGATTTGCCTTTAACTCATTAACTTCCGCTGTGAGCAAAATCATCTCCAGAAGTTCATCAATACCTTCCTTTGTATGTGCAGACACAGGACAAAATGTTGTTGTGCCGCCCCAATCTTCCGCTATCAGTTCATATGCTGTAAGTTCCTTTTTTACCTTTTCAATATTGGCATTTGGCTTATCAATTTTATTGACTGCAACAATAATCTCAACACCTGCTGCTTTGGCATGATTGATAGCCTCAATCGTCTGTGGCATCACGCCGTCATCTGCCGCAACGACAAGTATAGCAATATCTGTTGCCTGCGCGCCTCTCATTCTCATAGCAGTAAATGCTTCATGTCCTGGTGTATCAAGGAAAGTAATAGACTGCCCATCTACATCAACTGTATAGGCGCCAATTTTTTGAGTAATTCCGCCAAATTCCTTGTCGGTTACATGCGTCTGTCTTATCGCATCCAAAAGGGAGGTTTTGCCATGGTCAACATGCCCCATAACACACACAACAGGTGGTCTTGGCATAAGCGATTCTTTTGGGTCTTCATCTTCTTTTAACAATTCTGCAATCACATCAACCTTCACTTCATGCTCACAGATACAGTTAAATTCTAACGCTATCTCCTCCGCTACATCATAGTCAATCTCCTGATTGATTGTGACAACTTTTCCCTGTAAAAACAATTTCTTTACCACAGTAGAAGGCTGAATTTTCATCTTGTCAGCAAGTTCTTTGATTGTCAGTGTATCTGGAAGAATAAGCTGCTTAATGGTATCTTCTTCCTTCTCTTCCTTTTTGACAGGCTTTTTGGTCTGACCGCTTGCAAATTTAAGATTTTCTTTAACTTCTAAATCCTTTTTGCGCTCATTTTTCTTATCTTTATTCCAATCAGAACGTCTTGAATCTGGCTTTGACTCAAATACAAAATCATCTTTTACAGTCTCTCTTCTATCATCGCGTCGGTCATTTCTTCTATTCTGATTGTTGCGGTCATTTTTAAATCCACCCTGATTAAAATTATTGCCGCGCTCATTTCGATTGCCGTTAAATTTATCATTACCGCCATTGTTGGTGCGTCGGTCATTGCTTCGATAGCCATTGCTGTTACTATTGTTTCCGTTATTATTATCGCTGTGATTGTTTCTATAATTATTTTTCTTATCACCATTGCGATAATTTTGACTATTGTTTTGATTGTTATTTCTATCGTTTTGATAACCGTTTTTATTATTACGGTTTCCTCTCATATTGTTGTAGCCGCCATTTTGACTGTTTTCTCTATTGGCGCCGCTGGCATTATGCTCATTGCCATGCTCACCGCCACGATTAAAATTATTATCATTGCCGCGATTTTGACGTCGGTCATTGTTTTGACTGCGGTCATTAGAGCGATTTTTATCATTAAAACGATTGCGGTCATTGTTTTGATTGCGGTCATTAGAACGATTTTTATCGCTGTTTTGATTTTTTTCACGTCCGCCTCTTGAACTATTTTGCGGAAAATATAACTGTGAAACATGTTGTTGTTTCTTTTCTTCTACTTTTTTATCAACACTCTTCTTCTCTTCCGTTTTCTTCACCTCTGTTTTAGGAGCTTGTTGCACTCCGTCTGTTTTTTTCACTTCTTTTTTATTTGCCGTTGCTGTCTTTGGCATAGAAGTTTTTTCTTTATTCGTATCAGCTTTTGCATCATTATTTTCAGCTTTTGCTGCACTGTTATCCGTTTTATTATATAGTTTGCGGACTTTACCAATTTCTTCCTCATTTAAACCGCTCATTGTCTTATATTTCTTTTCTTCAGTATCCAAAATTTTTGAAACTTCTTTGGCAGCTATGCCTAATTCCTTTGCTAATTCATGTACTCTCATACTCGCCATTTAACCTCTTTTCTGAATAATAAAAAGTATTCATCATACCTTTTTGTATTATTCCAAACCAATTCCTATATGCTTTTGTATCTGTTTTCCAAAACCTTCGTCTATAACTGCTAGTGATGCTCTAAATTGTTTTCCTATCGCGTGTCCTAATGTCTCTTTATCACTGTAATAATAAACTGGAACTTTATAATAATCACACATATTTTTAAACATCTTTTTTGTGTTATCAGAAGAATCATCAGCTACTATCACAACCGATGCTTTACCACTTTTGATGGCTTTTTCCGTTGAAAATTCACCGCTTGCTACTTTTCCTGCCTTTTGAGCAAGACCCAACATAGATAACGTTTTATCTTGATTCAATTTCTTCAAAACTCCTTATTAAACTCTCATAAACATTTTTATCTACGGACTGACCAAATGACCTGTCAAGCCCTTTTGTCTTAATAGCCTTCTCAATACATTCCCTATTAGGACATACATAAGCTCCTCTGCCATTTTTTTTGCCTGTCACATCAATCATCATTCCTTCATCTGACTTAATTATTCGTATCAGACTTTTCTTATCCTTCATTTGCCGACATCCAATACATTGTCTTTGAGGTTTCTTTTTTATCTCACTCAAAATTATCACTCCAGTCTTTTATTAGAACAACCACTCTTTACTCTTGTTCAGTAAATGAAAACGTTTCATCCATTTCTATATCTGCTGCATCGCTCTCCTCTGAGTTGTCAATGGCTTCTTCTATATCGGATTCACTCTTAATATCAATTCCATACCCTGTAAGCTTTGCTGCCAATCTTACATTTTGCCCTGCCTTGCCAATAGCAAGTGATAACTGCTGGTCTGAAACAACAACGGTTGCCTTTTTGTTATTTTCATCTTCATAGGCAGAAATCGAAACAACTTTTGCTGGACTAAGCGCATTCACAATATATTGTGCTGGGTTTTCATCCCATTCTATAATATCAATCTGTTCATTGCCCAGCTCATTTACGATTGCTCTGACACGTGAACCATTAATACCCACACATGCTCCAACAGGGTCTACATTTGGGTCATCTGCCTTGACGGCAATTTTTGTTCTTGAACCTTCTTCTCTTGCAATATTGACAATTTTTACAATGCCGTCCTTAATTTCAGATACTTCTGTCTCAAATAACCGCTTAACAAGATATGGTGTTTTTCTTGATACTCTTATAACAAGTCTTCCCGCTTTTTCTTTATCACCTTTATTTTCTTGCGGCTTATCTGAATTTTTTTCTTTATTAGAGACTTCCAAAACAAAAAGCTTAATTCGGTCTCCTCTATGATATACTTCTCCCTTTACACAATCATTTTTCTTAAGTGTTGTCTGTGTTCTTCCTATATCAACCAAAATATTCCCATTTTCATCAATTCTTTGTACGATACCTGTAATAATTTCATGCTCTTTAGAATGATATTCATTGTAAATTGCATTTTTTTCTTCTTCTCGAATCTTTTGAACAATCGTACCTTTTGCCGCTTTTGCCGCCCTTCTTGAAAACTCTTCTGATTTAATTTCCACTTTTAACACATCGCCAATTTCACAATTAGGCTTTATTTTGCGTGCTTCTGAAAGAACAATCTCTTTGCCATAGACAAGCTTTTCAGGCTCTCTTTTATTTTTATTCCTATTTTCTTCTATCTCGTCAATTGGGGTTAAAGTATCTACAACTGTTCTATTAGCATAGATATGAAAATCACCAGTTATTCTGTCAAGTGAAACCTCACAATTATCATTTGTATTAAACTGGTTCTTAAATTCATCTTTCAAGGATTTTTCAATCGTATCAAGCATAATTTCTTTGCTGATTCCATTCTCCTTTTCAAGTGCCTCTAATGCTAATATTAATTCCTTATTCATCGTTTACCTCCGTATATCATATTTATAAATTTGGTTCATTAACAAAATGCCAACCGAATCAGTGCCAGATTTTTTCTGTCAAAGCAAATTTCTTTACCATCAATCTCAATGGTCACAGTATTATTATTATATGCCCTAAGTATGCCTGTAAATTCCTTACAATTATCCACTGGCTTAAAAACTTTAATATCAATCAATTTGCCGATGCTTCGCTCATAGTCTTTCTCTTTTTTTAACGGTCTTGTTAATCCAGGTGAACTAACTTCAAAAATATAGGGGTCATCAATATAATTTTCTTTGTCAAGAATTTCATTAAAAGCTCTGCTTACAAGCTCACAGTCATCCACTGTAATTCCCCCTTCTTTGTCAATATAAACACGAAGGTACCAGTCACTGCCTTCTTTTACAAATTCCACATCAACCAGCTCAAAATGATTTTTGTCAATAATTGATTGAATCAATTCGGAAGTCTTTGCTTCATATTTTTCACTTCTATTCATAATCCCTCTATTCTGCACTGCTTTTATATCGTAAAAATATAGCAGCGCAACGTTATTTTCTTATGCAAACGAAAGAGTGGACATCTCTGTCCACTCTTTCAAGATACATATTGCATTGCAATAGCTAATAGGGGAATCGAACCCCTGTTTCCGCCGTGAGAGGGCGGCGTCTTAACCGCTTGACCAATTAGCCACAACCAAGTACTTGGTTATATTATCATATTAAAATATAAAATGCAAGTGTTTTTTTACTTTTTTTATTGTAACCACAAATATTTTTCTTTTACAAGCAAAATCCAATCACAACAAAAACATCTATGCTATACAAAAAACCGAGTATGCTGTGCATACCCGGCTTTTCATTGAAATGTGATTCTATTAATCCTCTAAGTCGCCACTGCCAAAGCCTGGTTCTGATGAATCCGTCATCACATCTTCTGTATTAAAATGAATCACTTCAACCAATGGTTCCTCATAATATTCTTTCAATTCTATACTCCCCTTTCATCATCATAATTTAATTAATAAATAGTATTGCCCTTTATCAATTATCTTATGAATTACTTGCTAAGCTAGACATCAAACTTGTATACATAACTTGTTCTTGACCGTTAGCATCCTTATATTTTATATAACCTATAAAATACATGTCTTTTACTTTTGTTGTAGCGCTCAATGTTAAGTTAAATTCATAAGTACCTTCCTTTGTTTGAAGATTTGCTACTGCATTCTTAACATCACCACTTACAGTCTTTAAAGTTTCTCCTAAATTTGAACTATCAGTGCCTGCTGTCACATAAATTCTATTAAATCCAGCTTCAACAAATTCAAATCCTTCTGGAAGAGACCATTCAATCGTTACTGTTACTTTTTGCTTTCCTGTTGCCGCATCATCTACACGTTCTGTCACAGTTGCATTTACTATTGCTGTTGCCTCTGGCGCTGTTTTATCAAACTTAGCAGTTACAGTAACATTCTTTGTAACATGGAATGAATATGAATCTTTTTGGCTAACTAATTCCTCGCCAACATACCAACCTACAAAATACTCGCCATATTCTGCTGCAATATGCTCTAATGTAACCAATGTTCCATAAGCGATTTCTTGTGATGTTGCACCGTCTGCAAATGAACCATTTACAACAGTTACTGTATATTTGAGATCTTCTGCAATTTCTTTTGTCTTTGTAGCAATTACATAATCACCTACTTGAACTTTAGCTGTGTAAATTGTCTTAATAAGAACACCCTCTTCGTTGCGTTCTTCACTCTTAACACCTTGTGCCACCAATCTTAATGTGCCATCTACTTGTGTCTTACCGGCTATAATAGCAACAAGCTCATATCCATCGCCTGCCTTTGACCATGAATAACTAATATTACTCATATCAAATACGCGTGTTGTCGTAAATGTTACACCATTTACAGTTGTTGTTGCTGTATAAGTAATTGTATTGCTTGTTTCAGAAACAACACTTGTTGCAGTGCTTGTTTTTGTAAAGCTTATGGCTTCTGCACCGTCTGCAACATCTGTCTGTGTAAATGTATAAACAACATCAATACCTGTATTTGTCTGTTTTACTTCTTCTGTTACACTAAATGTTAAAGTCTTTGTCACTGAAGTACCAAGATAACCAAACTTACCTGTTGCTACTAATGTACTATTTTCACCTTTTGCAACCGTTACTGTACAATTAATCTTATCAAAGATTTCTTCACAATCACCATTTGAACAATGAAGAACTACTTTTGATGTAATTCCGTTTGTCTCATCATAAGCCCAGCCCATATCTGGATTTTGTGCATCAAAGGTATGTCCTGTTGCTGGTGTTTCTGTATATGTTACATGGTCGCAATTCTTACATGCCTGACCTGCTGTATGTCCTGGTGTTGTACATGTTGCTGGCACTTCTGCTACTTCTTCCAAATCATGCTCAGTCTTAGACACTTCTTCCTGCTCTTGTGTAATCGTTCCACAAACTGAACAACGCTTACCCGCAGTAAGACCTGTACTTGTACATGTTGCTTCTACTGCTGGAATTTCTTCCTCTACATGATGTGCTTCAAGCTTGCGCTCGTCTTCTGTCATAGAATCGTCGCCGCATCGTGTACAATGCTGATATGCTTTATGTCCATCTGTTGTACATGTTGGTTCTAATCTTGCAACATCTTCCCAAGCATGACCTAATGCTGCTATTATAACATTTTCTGCTGTATCATTTTCATCTTGGAATGCACCACATTCTGAACAAGAAAGATAATCTCTGTTACCATCTGTTGTACATGTTGCTGCTACTGCTGCATGATATGCCCAAGTATGACCTGTTGCTGGTATAACAACATTTTCTTCTGTGTAACCTTCCTCTTGGAAAGCGCCACATACGGAACATTTATGATATTCTTTGTTACCTGCTTCTGCACATGTTGCATCTTTTGCTTCATAAAGCTCATAAGTATGCTCTGTCATTGCTATAATAACGTTTTCATCTGTGTAACCTTCCTCTTGGAAAGCGCCACATACGGAACATTTATGATATTCTTTGTTACCTGCTTCTGTACATGTTGCATCCTTTGCTTCATGAAGTTCCCAAGTATGTTCTGCCACTGGTACTACTTCTTGTTCTACCGTAGCATCTTCACATCTTGAGCAATGCTGTCCTGCTGTAAGACCCGTACTTGTACATGTTGCTTCTACTGCCTCATCAATCACAATATCATGTCCCAATGCTGCTATCGCTACCTTCTTTATCTCTGCATGACATACAGAACATTGAACTAATATACTCCAGCCGTCTTCTGTACATGTTGGATCTTGAGCTGGCAATGTTTCTGGTGTATGTGCTGCTGGAACAACTTGCTGTGCTTTTAATATAGTTTGACATACACTACATTTCTTACCTTCTGTCAAACCATCCTCTGTACATGTTGCTGCTACTGCTGCCATAACCTCTTCTGTATGTCCTTTTGCCGCTACAACTTCCTGCTTTGTTATAACCTTATTACATACACTACAATGTTTTCCTTCTGTAAGACCTGTTGCTGTACATGTTGCTTCCACTGCCGCATCGATAACTTCCACATGTCCTAATGCTGGAATCACGCTACAACCTCTAAGAATTTCATCACAAACAGAACATTTAATACCTGCTGTACAACCAGCTTCCTCACATGTCGCATCAATTTGTGCAACTTCGACTTCTGTATGTCCTGTTGCTGCAATTTCTTCTGTGAATTTCTCACCACAAGTATAACATGTGCGTTCTTTTGAACCAGCTACTGTACATGTTGCGTCCTTAGTTGTTGTCCATTCGCTGTAATTATGTCCTGTTGCTGGAATCACCTGAGAAACTGCCATAATTCTGCCGCAAACTTCACACTCTGAACCTTCCGTAGCTCCATCCACTGTACATGTTGCATCAGAAGCTTGTGTAGTCACCTTTATTGTATGTTCTGCTTTTGCACTTGTAACAGTTTTACACTCTGAACACATTGTCCAGTGATAACCTTCTGTACAATATACAACTTCTGTATGAGTTCCTGTACCTGCTGTTTTAATTACTTGCTCATAACCACAATCTGCACAATAATATGTTGTTGTGATACCAAGACAAGCACCGCCTGTTTGTGTTGTAACAACAGAATCATTTGCTGATACTTCATCTGTAACTTCAGCTCCATCTTCACCTGTTACAACTTCACCACATTTTGTACAAATAAAATGATACACATGAGTATGTGTAAACTCACTGTCGACAAGTGTCTTTGAGTTAAAAAGAAATTTTGTATACTGTTCTGTATTTGTAAGAACGTCTGCATGACCTGTTGCTGCTATTTTATAGTCTTCAGCCGTTTTTCCTTCTACTTCTACAAATATACCATTTTCATTTGCTGCAACAATCTTACTACAAGCAGTACACTCATAGTATTCTTCGTTACCATCTGCTGCACAAGTTGCTCCTGTTGCTGCATGTTTTACAACAGTTGTATGGAAATTAACAACAACACCATTAATATATGTATCTTGTGTTGCTGTACAACTTGCTTTGCCAGAATACACTTTGTCATCACTAAATACTGGATAACTCTTGTTTGTTGTTGCTCCAGAACCATCTGAAGCTGGAGTCAATTTTTGTCCCCAAGCTGTTGTCTCATCAATACCATCAACATCATCCAAGCCAGCGCTAAGCAAATAAGCTGCTGCACCGCTCTTAAACTCAGCATCTGTTAATGCTGCACTTCCTGTGCCATCATATGCAGCTAATCCTGAAGCGCCTGCTGTTACATAACAACTATTTGTTACTTTAGCATTATAACTTTCTGGCGCGCATTTTACATCACCAGTATTATAACAGCTTGATATTGTAGCATCCTCCAAAAGAACTGCTGCAATACCTCCCAATGTACTAGCATCACTAGCACTTACAGTACTTTGGCTGTAACATTCTTTGATTACTGAATCTTTGCCTAATGTTCCTGCAAATGCACCAACATTGCTGCCTCCATTAAAGTATGAATTAATAATTCCAAGTTTTGATACCTTAACTGAACCTTCACATGCGCCAAAAAATCCCACATTGTTTCTTGTACCATCATTAAAATACAAGCCACTTATGGTGTGTCCATTACCATTCAATGTAATGTTACAATCCGCATTGATTGGTATCCATAAATACACGCCAAACTCGTCTGTATCTGCATTGATTACACCATCATTTACTACAATATCTGCAGTCAGATTAATAGTAAGATTGGTGTTGCTGTTATTTTTAATCCAAGCATTTAAACCATAAAGGTCTTCTTTTGAACTAATATCACAGCTTGCTTGTGTCACATCAAGAGCAGTTGCATTGACTGTTGGCTGTTCTGTCCATTCCGTTGGCGGTGTCTTTGTCGGTGTAGTATCTTCCGCTCTACCAGTCATTGTTGGAACGAACAAAAATGTCACCATCAGCATAAACAAGCTAACGGTGACCAGAAATCGTCTTCTCAATGTTTCCATCCTTTTCCTCCTTTTAGATTTCGATTTGATGTAAAACTATCCCGTCGAACCTGTTTAGGCTGACTTGAATATTCAGTTTTCCGATTATCGTTTCTTCATCACCTCTTTTACATCAATAGTCCACCATTTTTTACAGATATATACTATAATTTAATCTGTAAAAAATATTTGTGTATGATTATATATAATATATAGAACTTACCTTACAACCTTTTAAAATTATAAATTTATCTACATATTATATACTGTTTTATATTATCAAACCCTATCGATTTATTATATGTTGTTGTAAATGTTGTCATATATGTTATAAATTATGTTACAGTTATAAATATCCATATTATTACATAGAACTATCCCTTAAATACTAGTTCAAATGCAATTATCATTCTATTTTACAAACTGCCCTTATAACAAAAACTTCCTATGAAAATTTGCTTCTATATTTATATAATTTACAAAACAAAATGGTTCTATATAACAAAAAATGCAGATAAACCCTATTGGACAATACGGCTTATCTGCATTTTCAATCTATTTTCTTATCGCTCTAAATATTCATCCATCATCGTACATATATCATCATAATCACGGTTTAATACGATGGAAAGCTCTCCATATAATAACTTTCGTGCTATGATAAGGATACGGCTATCCGCCGACTTCATCTTTCTTAAATCTTTAGCACGCTCACCTTTAACAATATATAAATATCGTATTAAATGTAGAATATCAAAAGAAATTTGTGATTTAATAATATCATCATATTCAGGAGTGCTTATTTTTTGACTGAGCCGCTCATCCTTCATACAATTCTTAGCTGCCTCAACAAGATTTCCTGCCTCCTGTTTTGTTATAATCTTTCGCATCATCTGCTTGGTACTCTTTAATGGAGAATATATGATTCCTTTATCGTCAAACACCGGCTGTAAAAAATAGTATTCCCCCTCAATACCTTTTATTGGCGGATTGCCAATATCAACAATCTCACAGACCCCTATCACTCCATAAAATACTTTATCATGTAATTCAAACATATCTTATCCTCGTTTCTAACTAACAACAAAACCTCTCGTACTTCTATATATTGCCTATTAATTCTTCTTAATTACAATTATACACTAAATTTACAAATTTTTCAAAGTAAAAATTAAAGTATTTTTTACAGTCCAATACCCCCGTAGCAAGCTGTGGGTATTGGACCCTTGCGGCAGTCGCCAAATAGAAAGGTAAATATGCCGCAAGCATGTGAGCTTGGCTTCGTTGCTCGCAGGAATAAAAAAGAATGTCTCTCTATGATAGTTGCAATCATTACTTTGAGACATTCTCACAAATGTTATCAATTTATTCGTTTTCTTTATGAATAATTCGTTTTATCAATTCAACCGATTCTTCAATTCCATAACGCGCGCTATTGATACATAAGTCGTAATTTGCCGCGCTTCCCCACTGTTTTCCTGTATAAAACCGATAAAAACGCTCTCTTGAATGGTCTCTTCTTACCATTCGCTTACTGGCATCCTTAAAGCTCATTTTTTCAAGCTCCATAATTCGTCGAATACGCTGTCCTAATGGAGCTGTGATAAATACGCTGATATGTGGAATGTGATTATTGGTAAGAACCACATCGGCACATCGACCTATAACAATAAAATCCTGCTCTTTTGCCAATTGACAGAGCAGCTCACTCTCATTAAAAAACATCGCATCCTTTTTTGATAAACCATGATATCGGCTAAATTCCCGCACCTTTGCATTGACTTTAGCATTGTGAAGGGCAACCTTTTTACTCACCCATTTTTCATCTTTTTCTTTATCCATATGTTCCAAAACTTGCCCAAAAACTTCTGCATCATAATAATTAATTCTTAATTCATCTGCCAGTGCAAATCCAATATCGGTGCCAGCGCTTCCTTCTGTTCTGCTGATACAGATAACTAAATGGTCATCTTTTGAACGTTTGCCATTATTGTTAAAATGATTCATACCTGCAAAATTTTTGTCAAGTATATCAACCGAACCAAAACTTGACGGTATCTTTTCAATCTCATGGAGAATTTCATTGTATTCTCTCATCAGCATACTTCTTTTTTCTTTGTCTTTAACGGTTCTTGCCATATTGCCTATAAGGGCAATTTCACTTCTAAGCTTATATCCTTGTGGATGTGTTGACATCAGCTCTACAAGTCCATTGATACTTTTTTTCTCATCACCTGAAAAAGTACGCCCCAGTGAAGAACCCACAAGCTCATACACTTTTGTATCCAACGCATAAATTCGTATTGCAAGCTCCGTCAAGTTTCCATAGCTGACCTTATCTTCATTTTTATTATCTTCACTTTGAACATCCATATTTTTATTTTTCATTCTATCAAAACCATGCCTTTCTATTTTGCATATATCTGCCTATAAGAAAAATAGTAGTGTATCAAGTAAGAATACGGGAACAAGAAAGCCTACCGACCATATGATGTAACCAAAAAACGAAGGCATCCGAATACCATTTTCATCTGAAATTGATTTTACCATAAAGTTCGGTGCATTGCCAATATAGGTGCCTGCTCCCATAAACACAGCCCCACATGAAACAGCAGTAAGCACCTTCGTTGAAATTATGCCAACTGATGTACTGACACCGCTTGTAAAGCCAAGTGTTCCAGCCGTTGTAAGAAATACTAAATAGGTCGGTGTATTATCTAAAAAGCTTGACAGCGCACCTGTTGCCCAAAACATTTGATAAGGCTGCGTTATGCCAAGACTTGCTCCATTTGCTTTTAGAATCATAAGCGCTGGCTGCATTGTAATAAATATACCGACAAACAAAACGGCAACTTCTTGAATTGCTCCCCAAGTAAAGTGGTTTTTTGTCCGAATTTCAGATTTTGTTGTCTTAAAGGACAGAAAGGCTGCCAACAAGATAATAGCCATCTCAATAATAGAGACAAAGGAAAGCGTCACTTCCCCTATAATATGTATTCCAAGCGCGCCGCCTTCGCTATTTTGAAATGCAGGCAAGGTTGGAAGTACACCGCTTAAAACAACAGCTCCCACAATCATTATAATAAATAAAATATTATGTCCACCCTCAAATTTAATTTCTGTTCCAGCTTTGCTGATATCTGGTCTATGTCCCTTTGCTATATCTTTTCTGTAAGCTTTTCTATCTAAAAAATAAAATATCGTTAAAAGAATCACCATATTAAAAAGTAATATTGGAAACAAGCTTAAACTCCAAGTAAAAGGAACGCCTCTCATAAATCCCATCAACAGAGGCGGGTCGCCAATTGGTGTAAGACAGCCGCCCATATTGGATACAAGAAAAATAAAAAATATCATAATATGATTTTTACGTTTTCTCCATGAATTCATCTTAATAATAGGGCGAACAAGCAGCATACTTGCACCTGTTGTTCCTATACAGCTTGATAAAAGCGTGCCGATAAGCAGCAGCCCTGTATTGACACGCGGAGAACCGACTAAATCGCCCTCCAGCGTAATATTGCCTGCCACACAAAACAATCCAAACAATAATACAATAAATGTTAAATAATCATTTATAATACACTCCAACACCGTCTCAGATGCTGTATATGCTCCATATTTTACTGCAAAGGGAATAATAAATAACAATGACCAAAATAAAACGGCATATGGTCTGTTTTTTTCCCACCACTCTCCTTTAATAATAGGAAGAACTGCAATACAAAGCAGCAATCCAGCAAATGGAATACATAACCACAACGGAATCATTTTTTTAACCATGCCTTTCTTTTAATGATAAGTAAAGCCCTTTATGCCAAATAAAAAGGGCTTTGCAATGCAATAGCCCCATTATAATTAAGCGGATATTCGTAATCCGCTTTGCTACTTACTCATAACCTCATTCCACTTCGTGGTGTTTTGACAGAAGATTAAACTTCTGCCAAAACATGGAAGTCTAATTCTCGCTTAAAAAGCTCAAGTTAGACTTCCATAATGAGGTTAAAATAATTCAACTTTTCCAGATATATCATCATTAGCAACATAGTAGCAAGCATTGTCCTCTGGCTTAAAATATAATGTCAGCTCCTTAATTGTCACTTCCTGTTTTTTGCACTCTTCCTCAACTTTTTGAACAATCAATTCCTCATCAATTTGTTTACCGTCAAATTCAATAAACATCTTTCTTGTTATATCGGATTCTTTTATATCCGTATTTTTTGCAGTTGACTCTTTTTTACTCGTTGACTTTTTTCCAGTAGTTTTCTTCTCTGTTGCCTTTTTAGCTGTTGTCTTTTTTGCAGCAGGCTTCTTTGTTTCCTTTTTTTCTTCAACAACTTCACTTACGTTCAATGTGCTATCAACAACTTCATTGTTTTCCATTAAATTAATCCTCCTGAATTTAAACAATCTTTGTATCTTTTCATTATGTACAAGATAAAAACTTTTGTATTGCTTCTATTGCTGCCGTCTCATCTGTACCTTCCACAGATACTTCAATTTCCATGCCTTCTCTAAGTCCAAATGCCATCATGCCCATTAAGCTTTTTGCATTGATAAATTTTCCATCTGTCTGCACTGTAATATGACTTTCAAACTTACATGCTGTCTGCACTAATTCTGCCACAGGATTATTGTATGCTTTATCAATGTTTGCTACAACTACCGATTGTACCATGCTTACTTCACCTTAACCTTTAATTAAAATTAAACACTTCAGCTACACTCTGCAAGTCAACTTTTGTTACTGATGTTTATAAAAGATTTATAAATTCTTTCAACGCAAGTTACTATACCCCAAAACATTTATAAAGTCAACACCATATTTTTTATTTACTTATTTTTATATAATCATCCATGTATTGCTGAGTGTAAAACATTAAGGCTTTGATATTTACATCTGTTCTTTAAATTCTCTAATATACTTTTTGACAGCATCCATTGAATAGTTGCTTGAACGCAATAATTTTATAAAATGTGAACCGACAATTGCACCGTCAATAATATCTTTTACCGATTCAATATCTTTTGGTGTTTTAATGCCAAATCCCATCATAACAGGCACAGGACTTACCTCTTTAACATGGGTGAGATATTCTCTTATATTCTTATGAAAATCAGCTGTTCCTCCTGTTACACCCATCTGTGAAATACAGTAGACAAATCCTTTTGCATTGTTTACAAGCGCTGGAATCCTCTCCTTTGAAACAGGGGATATCAGCTGTAACAATATCGTTGCATCCTTTGTTTTTTCTATATAAGACTGCAATTCACTTTGCTCTTCATATGGCAAATCCGGAATAATCACACCGTCAACGCCGCACGCTACACACTGTTTCACAAATTCTTCTAACCCATAATGAAAAACGGTATTATAGTACATCATAAACACAACTGGCGTCTCCAAACCTTTTGAGCGAACATTTTTCATTAATTCAAAAATTTTTTCTAATGTAGCGCCATTTAAAATAGCCTCATAGGATGCATCTTGAATCACGGGACCGTCTGCCACAGGGTCTGAAAATGGCACGCCAATTTCCATTACATCAATGCCTGCTTCCTCTTGTGCAAACATAATTTTTTCTGTTGTCTCCATATCTGGCAATCCTGCTGTTGTGTAGGTAATAAAAGCCTTTTTGTCCGTATCTTTTAATACGCGCATTTTTTCGTCTATTCGATTCATTATTTATTCGTCTCCTCTCCATTCATATATTTTGCAACGGTATCAACATCTTTGTCACCGCGCCCAGAAAGACACATTACAATCGTTTTTCCTTTATATTCATTTTGTGCCATCTTAAATACATACGCCATTGCATGTGCGCTCTCAATTGCTGGAATAATGCCTTCCAGTCTGCATAATTCCATCAGTGCGTCCATACACTCCTTATCTGTAATAGACACATAGGTTGCTCTTTTTGTATCGCGAAGATAAGCGTGTTCTGGTCCGACACCTGGATAATCCAGTCCTGCTGAAATCGAATGTGCCAATTGTATATTTCCATCATCATCCTGCAAAAGATACGTTTTCATTCCATGCAGTACGCCAACCTGCCCCAATGCCATAGCCGATGCATGTTTTCCAGTCTCAATGCCAAGTCCCCCTGCCTCAACGCCAATCAAATCAACATCTTTTTCATCAATAAAATCGGCAAACATACCAATGGAATTAGAACCACCGCCCACACAGGCAACAACGGCATCTGGCAATTTTCCTTCTTTTTCTAGTATCTGCCTTTTGGTCTCGGTTGAGATAATACGCTGAAATTCTTTGACAATCTTAGGATATGGGTATGGACCAACCGCTGAACCAAGCACATAAAATGTATCTTCTGCTCGCTCTGCCCACGTTCTTATCGCCTCATTGGTGGCATCTTTTAGTGTTGCACTTCCTGTTTTTACCGGTGAAACGGTTGCGCCAAGCATCTGCATACGAAACACATTTAATTTTTGTCGTTCAATATCTTCCGTCCCCATATAAATGGTGCATTCCATATTAAACAAAGCAGCGCCTGTCGCTGTTGCAACGCCATGCTGTCCGGCTCCTGTCTCTGCAATAATCTTTGTCTTGCCCATTCTTTTTGCCAGCAAAATCTGTCCTATTACGTTGTTAATCTTATGCGCTCCTGTATGGTTTAAATCTTCTCTTTTTAGATAAATGGTAGCGCCATATTTTTCACTCAGTCTCTTTGCATAATACAACGGTGTCTCTCTTCCCACATACTCTTTTAGATAATACATATACTCATTGATAAAATTAGGGTCGCTAATAGCCTCATCAAACGCCTTCTCTAATTCTTCCAACGTGTTCATCAGCGATTCTGCTACATATTGTCCGCCAAACTCGCCAAAATATTTGTTTTCTCTGTTCTTACTCATTTTTTCCTCATTTCTGCGCTGAGCTAAAAGTTTTTATAAGTTTGTGTCAAGCAGCGCGCAAACACAAATCTTGTGGTTGAAAATTTTAATTTTCAACCTTTTCCCTCCATTTGAACTGTTTTTATAAAATCCTCTATTCGCTTTTTATCTTTGCCAATTCGGTCAGGCTGATTTTCATATTCAATCCCTGAGCTTACATCAACTACATCCGGCGCGATAAGGCGAATTGCGTTTGCCACATTTTCTGCTTTTAAACCGCCTGCAAGAAAGACTTTTTTTCCTTCCTTTGCTGCCATTTGTCGCGCCTTGCAAATAATATTCCATGAAAAAGTCTCACCGCTTCCAGACGTTCCCGAATCAAAAAGTACTCCATAAATTCTGTCAGATTTTATAATAATATCTAAATCACAATAAAACGTTTTGTTTAATTTCTCTATATTTTCACCTTTATCTCTCATGTTAAGGAATTGTTCTGTTTCTTTGTCAAACGATTTACTGTTTATATTAACGGCCCATATGATAGGAATGGTGCTGTTTGAAATTACTTCTTTATCCCACTCGCCATGTATCTGAACATAATCAAATCCAATTGTCTCTATATCCTTTATCTGCTGTATGGTTGGGGATACCACAACCGCAACTTTCTTGATATTGCCATCTAATTGTGCAAGTATCTCTTTTGCCCAATCAAGTGATATATTTCTTTTACTTTTTGGATAATACAAAACACAGCCTATATAATCGGGCTTATATTGATTGATAATCGTTACATCTTCCATTGATGTAATGCCGCATATTTTAATCTGTGTACCCAT
This sequence comes from uncultured Eubacterium sp., assembly GCA_947088865.1. GTDB lineage: Bacteria > Bacillota > Clostridia > Lachnospirales > Lachnospiraceae > Lachnospira. Next base: position 121,180 of record CAMUHY010000001.1, read on the forward strand.
AATAAACCTCATTTCTGCGCTGCTTTTTGCGCATAAACAACTTTGTGTCAAGCAATGCGCAGACACAAATTGTGGTGTGAAAAATTTATTTTTCACACTAAACCTCCGCTCTTACCCTATCTGTTTCCATCTTAAAGCAAGCGCTTTAGGGTCGTCGGCTTCCATCAAAGCCGTTCCAATCAGCAATGCATCGACATGACTTTCTTTTAAAATTTTTATATCCTCATCATGTAACACGCCGCTTTCCGATACAAGTACCGTATCTTTAACCATAGCTGCCAGCCTTTTTGTTGTATCTAAAGCCACCTCAAACGTCTTTAAATTGCGGTTATTAATGCCTATAATTTTAACACCGAACTGTATCATACGATTTAATTCCCATTCGTCATGTACCTCACACAATACGTCAAGCCCTAACTGGTACGCCAAATCATATAATTTCTTAAATGTCGCATCATCTAAAATAGCTGCAATCAACAAAATAGCATCGGCTTCTATCACTTTTGCCTCATATACTTGATATTCTGTAAAGATAAAATCTTTTCTTATAATAGGAAGACTAGTCATTGTTCTTATCTGTTTTAGATAATCAACACTGCCATTAAAGTAATCTTCTTCCGTCAAACACGATATAGCATCAACGGCTTCATTATAGCAATCAATTCTTTTTATAAGGTCTATCTTATTTGCCATTGTTCCATGACTTGGCGATGCCTTTTTAAATTCGCCAATAATAGAAAGCCCTTTCTTTTTCAGTGCATCGTAAAAACTTACAGATACCCTATCCGACTTCAGCGCTTCCTTTTTCATATCTTCCAGACTGATATGTTTTATCTGTTCTTCCAGTCTGATTTTTTTTGCTTTTACTATATCATCTAAAATCATACATTTCCTCATTTCTGTGCCGCTTAGCACAAATTTGCAATTTTATTTTACTAAACGCCGCATTCAAATATTTGTTTATACCCTTATCTATACAAACATTGCACTTCACTTACAAAATCCCATTGATAAAATTTTCTATCATTCGTTTTCCATGTTCTGTATAGATGGATTCAGGGTGAAACTGCATCCCGACAATTGGATATTCTCTATGTTTTACTGCCATAATAACCCCATCCTCTGTTGTTGCTGTAACACAAAGACAATCGGGAATACTGTCCGGCATAATAACAAGCGAATGATACCTTGCAACCTTTAATCCATCTTTTAATCCTGAAAAAATACCCGTTTTACAATGCTTTATCACCGACTGTTTTCCATGAAAAATATGTTCTGCATGACCAATCGTCGCACCAAATGCCTCACCGATACACTGATGTCCAAGACATATGCCAAGTATCGGTTTTTTTCCTGCAAAATACCGAATCACATCAAGGCAAATTCCTGCTTCTTTTGGACTTTTTGGACCTGGAGATAAAACAATCCTATCTGGATTGAGCTGTTCTATTTCTTGAATACTGATACAGTCATTTCGCACTACTGTAATATCGTTGTGAAATACACCCAAAAATTGATATAAATTATACGTAAATGAATCATAATTATCAATCAAAAGAATCATAAATTTTCCTCCTCCACAAGCGTTTTTGCCAATGCCATCACCTTATTGCAACATTCATCATATTCATTTTCTGGAATAGAATCGGCTACAATTCCAGCTCCTGCCTGAAGATAGACCTTATCCTCTTTTTTTATCATTGTTCTTATTGTAATACAAAAATTCATATTGCCTCCAAACGATAAATATCCCGTAGCGCCCCCATACAAGCCACGTCTTACCGTTTCTAACTCATCAATAATTTCCATCGCTCTGATTTTAGGCGCCCCGCTTAATGTTCCTGCCGGCAAAAATGCAGAAATAATATCAAATGGCGATTTTGCTTTTTCACTCTTTCCTTCCACTAAAGAGACAATGTGCATAACATGCGAATATTTTTGTATTTTCATCAATTCTGATACGCTCACTGTACCAATTTGACTTATCTTTCCCATATCGTTTCTTGCTAAGTCTACTAACATCACATGTTCTGCCAATTCTTTCTCATCCGCTAAAAGCTGTCTTTCCAACAGTGCATCTTCTTCTGGTGTGATTCCGCGTTTTCTTGTTCCTGCTATCGGACACGTATACACTCTCTGGTCGGTTTGTTTGACAATCATCTCTGGAGAACTTCCTATTATCTCAAATTCACCAAAATTATAATAATATAAATAAGGGGATGGATTAAGCTGTCTTAATTCTTTATATAAATCAAAGCCATCACGCTTTGTCTGTATCGTCCATCGCTGTGACAAAACCGTTTGAAAAATATGCCCCTCCACAATATAGTCTTTAATTTTATTGACTTTTTCTGAATATTGCTGTAATGTATCGGATTTTTTAATAATAACACCATCATGTTTTTGCTGTTTTCTATTTACGCTGTCGGAATTATTTATTGTATCGTTTTTATCCATATTGTTCCATGTCGTTTGTGTATAATTATCTGCCCCACACTTTTTTAACGCTTTGTCAATCAATTTTTCTATCTGTTTAAATGCCGCTTCTTCCCCTTCTTTATTGTCTTTTTCCAACACAACTGCCGTGAGCGTTTCTGCCATATGGTCTATTGCAATAAACTGTGTAGTCAACATAAGCTGTATGGTTTCAATGCCAATTTCATCAGGATTGCTGTCTGGCAAATATTCTGTATACCGAATAAAATCATAACCTAAACTTCCAACAAAACCACCGTTAAATTCCAACACACTTCCATCCGTTTTGATTTCAAATGTATCATAATATTCTTTTAAAAGCTTAATGGGATTGCCTTCTATAACTTTGGATGAACCATTTTTACCAGTTATAACAAGCCCATTCTCTTTTGACTGAATCAGCGCTTCTGGTTCGACCCCCATAAATGTAAAACTGCCTTTTTCTTTATCATTGCTTTCCATCAAAAATCCAATCTTTTCTGCTCCAAGATTTTCGTAGATGTCCACCCCAGACTCCTCTACTATACTGACTGTTTTTTTATACACTTTTAAAATTTTTTTCATCTATAAAATCCTTTCTTTTTATCAAATATATTTTTAGGGTCAATATTTATTATCTATAACAAACATACGTTAAACGGATATTCACAATCCGCTATGCTGCTTGATGAGGTTAAAAAATGTCCCCAACAGCAATATACATGCTGTCAGGGACGTTTATACAACGTGGTGCCACCCATCTTTACAAGCAAACAAAAAAGCATACCCAAACTGGATATGCCACCGTTTTTCTTGACTCTTTCAATACAATATACGCCAAATAGCCTACAACTATATCTACCCTCTATAACGTGAGGTCTACGTCGCAGGCTACTGTCAATTCACCTTTGCATCTCCCAAACCCATTCCTAAAGGCTCTCCACACCAGCTCTCACCACCGCTGACTCTCTGTAATGTACCTGCCTGAAGTACTATTTTGTTCATCGACTTTAAATGATTTAATTTTACAATAACAACAGATAGCACATTTTACGAACCATCCTTATATCAATAAAATACTGTAACTTTATTGCGGTTATTCTATCACGTTCAACTATCCATGTCAATAAAAATATTTAAAGTATTTATCTTTTATTTTTCATAACCAACACATGCGCAGGAGGAAGATTGTTCATAACGCGTAAATTTCTTCTTATATCAAAAAATTGTTCAAAAAACGCTCTCTTTACCATACTATATTGAAACGTAATAAAGATACCTTTTTTTCCAATAACTTTTTGGGTCGCTTCTAATATGCTCTCTGATTCTTTTTTTGGCAATGATGTAAATGGCAAACCCGATATCACACAATCCGCTCTTTTTATCTCCATCTTTTTTAAATACTTACAGACATCTGCTGCACTGCCATGTATTATGTAAACATTTTCTCTACTGCCATATTTCTTTTTTAATTCACTGCAAAAATCTTTGTTTTGTTCAATTAATACTAATTTTGTCTCTTTTGCCTTATTTGCAACGAGTCCATCTGTAAATGAGCCTGTTCCTGGACCATATTCTACGATACATTTCGCCTTCTCAAAATGAATAGGCTGTATCATCTTTTTTGCCAACGCTTTTCCACTTGGTGCAATCGCTCCTATTTTTCTTGGATTTAATAGAAATTGCTTTAGAAAGTCAAACATCTTGATTACTCCTCACTATTGTTTGTTATAATATATTATCATATATTATTCATATAAGAATCACCTTTAACATTTCCTTATATTTCTATTATTTTATCATCAAGCCCTCTCAATTACAACAATTCTTTCACTTTATTAATTTTTTTAATATAATCTTTATCATTTACTTTTCCAAACCCATATGCAACATAGATAAAATCAATACCTGCCTCTTTTGCAGACTGTGCATCACTTTGTGTATCGCCCACATAGACAGGGCGTTTCAGCCCATTTCTTTCCATCAATATCTTGTTGCTCACACCTTTACTTACCCTTGTTCTTCCCCAGCATTCTGTGTCATCAAAATATTCTTCCATCTGATGTGCTTTTATAAATGCCTGTATATACCCATCTTGACAATTACTGACTATATATAATTTAAAATTTTGATGTAATTTTTTCAGCACCTCTTTTAAGTCATCATACAAAATACCGCCATGCTGTGACAAATATTCATTCTCATAATGACAAAGCTCGTCCATAAGCATTTTTTGTACATGTTCTGATTCATCAGGAAAAAGTTTTGAAGCAATTTTATACATTGTAAGCCCCATACACGCCCCTAATTCCTCTTCTGTTATAGGCGGTCTTTTTATCTCACGATGCCGCAGTAACACCTCATTCCATGACTGTTTTATCGGTTTTGTGGCATCCCAAAGCGTTCCGTCTAAATCAAACAGTATTCCATCATATTTTGCATCCATTCTTTAATCTCCATTTCCTAAAAGCTCATCAAGCTGCTTTAACATACGAGCTAACAATTCTTCTTGTGTAATATCATAGCAAATAGAAAAACAATCTCTTGCAAGACTATATTCATGGTCATTCATCATTAACTCACCCACCCTGTAAATCACGCCTATTGTATCTGGGTTGGGTCCTGGCTCAATATCCGATTGTTCTAACATCTTTTGCATTTCCTTAATAGACCACTGCGGCGTATCGTCACCCAACGCACTTTTAAGATATTCTAATTCACGGTCAGCATTTTCTGTATTATAATAAATATTACTATAAATATAGCAACATCTTGCTGTCTGTGTATTATATTTTGATATATGATAATATCCCATATTTCTATAATAACGCGCCATCGTTGCCCTTGTGCAACATAATTTATAGGCTTCTTTGGTTGCAATCAAATAGCGTTCCATCATATTTAAATGTTTATAACATTCTGCCAAGCCAAGTATTGCATCTAAATCAACCGGATTCCAGCAAATGGCATCCTGATAAGCAGCTATGCCTGCCTTATATCTGCCCAGCTTGACGCTTAAATCACCATATGTTCTGTAATATTCCCCTATTGGAAGCTGTGTACAGCAAACTTGAACATCGGGCTTATAATAATAGGCATATACATAGTATTCCATAACATGATTTAAACTAATATAGATAGAATTATCATATTCTACATTCACCTTAGCGTCTTCTAAATGGACGGTTTCACTTTTTTGTACATATGATTGTATATCCTTTTGACTGATATCAATATGACCTCTGTTATCTATCATTCCTGCTTTTCGGACATCAGATTGTCTCTCTATACTTTCAAGGAGTTCTTCAATAAGCGCTGTTGCCTCATCAATTCTATCCATAGAAAACATCTGTTTAAAATCTGCAAACTTCTCCTTTAGTTCTTCGATATTATCTAAATTCATATTTAGCCTCCATGCTGCGACTAATTAATTTTTAAGATTTTGTATCTTATCATTATATCTGCTACATTCTAATTCCATTCTCTTAAAATCTAAGCACTGTTTTCTAGCCGCAAACTTCTCATCTGTAATATATTTCTGATAAAGAACATTTGCAGTATTAACTAAAACACTTATATATTCGTTACACCATTCTACTTCTTTAATAAGAAGTTCCTTTTTTCTTCTTGTATCCATATTATCATGTTTACGAATTTTAGTATCAATCCGCTGTATCTGAGCATTTTCAACAGGTATCATAAGGTTAAAATTTAAAACTCCTATCAAAGCACCATGATATACTATTTTCTTAAAATCTATCTTATCGCGCATTTTTTTGTGCTTTTTCTTAGGTTTTGACAACGGTACACAATATTTGTGTTTATTGCATATAATAATTATACCAAGAAAAGGGCGTTCATCTTTCCCTATCTGTGGCGATACAGAAAAAACTCTATCATCAATATTATGTAAATTTCTAATGTACTTTATATCTATCCGATAAACTTCTAATGGTAACTGTGTCATAAAATTCTCCCATAAAATATTTCAAGGACTATGTCACCATAGTCCTTGAATGTAGTGTCACCGTAGCGACGCTAACGCTTTTTGAACGTCCACTTATTGGCAGGACTCTCCTTCAATAAAATTCTACCAAATAAAAAAATTTTGTCAATATTTTTTTTAAATTTTTACAAAAATTGGCTCAATGCTAAAAATATACTAGTACTTTTAGAACATTTCAACTTCAATCTTTATCCCTTTTTTTCTTATTCGTCTTTTTTTTCTTAGAAGTTCCCTTTTCTTTTAAACTTAATGTATTCGTCTTTAATACAACCGTTGTTCTTGGTGGAATCTTTACAAGCTTATTTTCAACCACTTCTATTTTTTCTGTTCCTGTGCTAAATTCAATTATCCACTTGCCTCCCTCTGCAAGCTTTGGTAACGCTAAATCATGCCATTCCCAATGTGAATTAAAACCAACATAGATTAATTCAAATGTTTGCTTATTTTGAATAATATCTGAATCTGCATATTTTGAACAATACAATATCCCCATATGTCTGTTGTAATTTTCCATCACTTGATACCATGCGTTTGTCCCATGATAAGAAACATCTGGATATCCGCACGAAATAGGGTCTGCTGCCAGCAGCTGTTTTTTCATATGAAGAATTTTATTATCTTTTCTAAATTGTACAAGCTTTGTCACAAATTTTTCAATATCACAGGCTTCACTGGAAGTTTTCCAATTTAACCATGATGTTTCGCCGTCAATACAATAAGGATTATTATTTCCTCCCTGCGAATTTTCAAACTCGTCACCTGCCAATATTAAAGGTGTTCCCGCCGATGTCAGCAACATAGTAAACGCATTTTTAATTTGTCGCTGTCGAAGTTCAATAATACGTTTCTTCCTTGACTTTCCTTCCACACCACAATTCCAGCTATAATTAAAATTTTCGCCATCTCGATTGTTTTCACCATTATTTTCATTATGCTTACGGTCAAAACTGACAAGGTCCATCATTGTAAAACCATTATGATTGGTTATATAATTAATATTCGCACTGTTGTCAGGATTGCTTCTTGTAACATATGCAAACTGCTTTAACTGATTTTCATCACCCTTTAAAAATTGACGAACAGTCTGCGTAAAGCCATTGTTATAATTTGCCATATGCTTATACGAACCGCGCTCCCCATTCCAATAAGTTGTGATAAGCTTTGTATCTGCAAGAATAGGGTCTTTGGAAAGAAGCTCCAATGCAGCGTCAGAAGCATACAGATGAATGCCATCTATATGATATTGTGTAACCCAGTATCTTGCACAATCTAAAATAAAATCTGATGATTCCTTATCAAAAAACATCTCCATAACAACCTCCATATGATTGGCATGGAGTGTTTTAATAACATTCTTTAACTCGATTGTATAATCCGACCGCATATCTGATATTGAGGAAAAAGAAGCTTTTGGCGCAAAATGAAATCCTGCCTCATATCCCCAATAATTTACAGACGGCATTATAATTTTCGGTTTATACAGTTCTTTTTTTGATTTATAAAGCTGTGAAAAACGATGAATCTCATCATATTCATATATTGGCATCAACTCTAGCGTTGTCACTCCTAATTTTTTAAGATGCTCTAATTTTTCAAGCAATCCTGCAAATGTTCCCTTGTGTTTTACCCCTGAAGTCCTGCTCTTTGTAAACCCTCTCACATGAAGTTTATAAAAAATACAATCCTCATAAGGTATATGAGGTTTTACATCGCCTTCCCAATCAAAAGTATCCAGACACACCCTACTCAAATAAGGTGTTTTTCCTATTTCTTCATCATTGATGCCAAATTTACTGCATCCTGTAATTGTTTTTGCATAGGGGTCAATCATTTTCATTCCTCCTACTTCATAACAGTAAAGCGCCTTGTCCATCGACACACCGCTTACTGCACATGCAAAGACATTGCCCGTTTTATAGGTACTATCTAATATAATCTCATGTTTTAACTCATATTTTAAATCATATATCAATAAACTTATCTGTTTTGCCTCACTGCTAAATGCAAAGTTGTAATTCTTGCCATTTTTGCTACTTCCCATAGCAATCGGATTTCCTTTAGCCACTATCATATGTCACCTCATACCCTGTTTCTATGCAAATTTTAATTTTTAAGATTATTATAATGTATTTCAAGCAACTTTCATAGCACTTTATATGACTTTTTTATTGTTTTTTCTATCTTTTAACATGTATTTAACTATATATTTATTATTAATAATAAATATAGTGCAATAAAATCCAGCAGATAAGCAAAATACAGAAACTATATTTTCGTATTTCGCTTACCTGCTGGATTTATTTTATCTGTCTATTCTCCAATCAATTCCTGCAATTTAGCAAAGGCGTCGCTAATGCCGCCCACTGCATTAATCAATCCCTCATCGACCGCTTCATGTCCAACAAGAATCGTTCCTAAATCTTTTGTAAGGATTCCCGTATTAATCATCATTTTTTCCAACTTTTCTTTGCTGATACGCGAATGTGTAGATATAAACTGAACAATTCTATTCTGTATCATTTTAAAATAGTCAAACGTCTGCGGCGCGCCAATAATGGTGCCATTCATTCTTACAGGATGAATAATCATAGTGGCAGTTGGTGCAATAAATGAATAATCTGCACTGACTGCCAGCGGTACGCCAATGCTGTGCGAATCTCCCAATATCAATGAAACTACCGGCTTTGACATAGAAGCAAACATCTCGGCAAGTGCAAGCCCTGCGCTTACATCACCGCCAACCGTATTGACAAGTACCAATACCCCTTTAATCTCATCATCATCTTGTATTGAGGCAAGCTGCGGCAATACATGTTCATATTTCGTGCTTTTACTCGTTGAGGGCAAAATATCATGTCCTTCAATTTCTCCAATAATTGTCATCAAATGAATTTTTCCATGTTTTTTATTACTTTCAAGAACAACCTGTCCATAATCATTTATCTCATTATTTTTCTTCTCTTCTTTTGAAGCCGAATCTTCATTTTTGCCCATATTTTGCTTTCCTCCATATGATTACATTTATAGATATTGATATTATTTTGAGAATTTATGTTGATTTTATTCACTTCTAACTATTTTTTTATTTTAAAGTTTCACTGTTATTTAATACAAGCGTACTATATAAAAATAATACATCACAATTATCAAAATTGATAAACTGTCCCAGATAATCAGGCTGAATATAGCGAATATCTACCAGTGTTATCTGAGAATATCCACTAATAAGCAAAGGTGCAATACTAGAACCAAACGAATCCCTAAATAATATCAAATTTTTACCTTCTTGCACATTGGAGTTTTTTAATGTAACAAGAGACAATGAACCCGACAAAAACATTTCATAAGGGTCACGTCCTGTTGCTTTTTCCATATCATATACGGTTATTTCTTTATTATTTTGCCCGTCATACACATAGCACATATCTATGGCATCTCCTGTTAGATATTGCAGCGATTCTGGTTTAAGCGGTAGCGCTGCCTGTCCATAATACACACCATAAAAATCCTGTGTTAATGTATGAATTTTATAATCCGAAGAAAGCGCTGTTCCCATTTTTTGTGCCAGCCTTTCTGCCACATCTATAATTCGTTCCTGACGCCAATGCGTATCGGTTTTATAATAATCATCTTTTTCTAAAAGCTCTGCAATCGAAATATATTGCGCAAAATCCATTTTTTGCTTCATCTGTTCTTCCAATTTTCCATAATCCATTGAAAGATGTCCACTATCTTTTGCCAAAAAACAATTTTTATCTGGAATAACCGAGAAATACACTCTATTATTTTTTGTTAAATATTTTTCACATATATACTGAAATCGTTTTACTGCTCGATTTAAAGAACCCTCATTCAATGGATATTCCACTGCTGAAATAAAACCATCCGAAACGTAAATCCCATTATTATCTCTCTTAAAAAAGACATGATTTGCTGTCACCGCTTTTAATGTTCTAAATGATGCACGAAATGGAAACGTATCCACAGCATACGTTTCAAAATCCGTCATAAAACGTCCACTCCATATATTTTGTGCCTGCAATGCTGGCATAGAAGCCAGCTTTCTGCGCTCACTATCCGAATATTGTGCCTTTGGCAAAAACACACAAAATAAAAATCCTACCGCCAAAAACATTGCAAATAAAATACATGTGATTTTTTTCATATTTCCTCCTTAGAACCGAAAATACAGAAACGGATTAAATGAACCATCTACCAAATAAGCCGTTATCACAAGCAATAACACAAGAAGCACAAACGGCTCTATTCTATTTAAGATTTTTTTGCCTGTTGGTTTATGGCAAACCATCTTTATAATATGTTGTATTGCTGGCGTTGCACCTATCATTGCCACAACTATAATCACAAAAAAACTATACAGGCAATAAAGCGCTTGTGCCGATACAAGCGGAACTCCTCCAATACCAAAAAGCCCTTTGATATCTGAAAATGCCTGTCCCATATCTTGTGCATTAAAAATAAGAAAACTAATCATTGCAAAAAATAAAACATAAAGATGAGAACATACTTTACTTTCTTTTAAATATTTTAACAGCCATACTTTTTCAATCATTAATAATACAGCAAAAAATAAGCCCCATACAATGAAATTCCATGCTGCTCCATGCCAAAATCCAGTAAGCATCCACACCACTAAAATATTAAAAAACTGTCTGCCTTTTTTGACGCGATTTCCGCCAAGCGGAATATAGACATAATCCCTAAACCATGAACCCAATGAAATATGCCAGCGGCGCCAAAATTCTGTAATACTAGCAGAAATATAGGGATAATTAAAATTTTCTAAAAACTGAAATCCAAAGATTTTCCCTAATCCAATCGCCATATCACTATAACCTGAAAAATCAAAATAAATATGGAGTCCAAAAGCAAGCGCATATAACCAATAAAATAATACCGATTTTTCATCCGAACCACGAAACACATTGCAAAGCTCTCCCAATTGATTTGCCAACAATACTTTTTTTGCCAAGCCGATTACAAATCGCCTAATCCCTTCAGCCGCCATATCCCATGAGTGTTTTCTTTCCTCTAATTGTTTGGCTATATCGGAATAGCGAACAATCGGTCCTGCAATCAACTGTGGAAACATAGCAATATAAGCTGCCATATTAATTATATTTTTTTGTGCTTCTTCCCCTCTATATATATCAACAATATAACTAATCATCTGAAATGTATAAAAACTAATGCCAATTGGCAATACCACCTTTAATAAAGGTATACCAAGTCCTGTTATAGCATTAAAATTTGTGATAAAAAAATCGGCATATTTAAAATATACCAAAAAAGAAAGACTAATCATTATAGAAAGAACACAAAAAACTTGCCCTGCTTTTTTTCCTCTATATGTTTCTACCAGTCGTCCAAATCCATACCCTAATACAATTAAACTCGCCATCAAAAAAACATACTTTGGTTCTCCCCATGCGTAAAATATAAGGCTGCTTAATAACAAAACCATATTTTTTAAACGCTTGGGCGACAAAAAATAGAAAGCTATTGTAAGCGGCAAAAAATAATATAAAAATGTAATACTTGAAAACAGCATATCTTTCTCCTTACAAAAATAGCGTGAAGCAACTTATGTTAAAAGTTTACTTCACGCCACTTAAATTCTTATTTTATATACTATATTATGCCTAACCCTTTTTTAAATGGTAAAAGTATATTTATCCGATTATACAATTGGTGTCTCTGTAATAACCTGCGCTCCGCTAAGAGCAGATAAGGCATTTGTCTTGAAAATCTGCATAATTTCAGCTTCGCCATATGCTGTAATAACATATGTTCCATCTACATTGATAATAATCAACGTATCAGGTTGTCCACACATCCATTGTTTCGCTAAAATATTGGTCTTTACTGCCTCTGCAAAATCGTTCATATTAGTACCGCTCTTTAAACGATAAGCTGCACCTGTAAATATATTGCCGTTCATCATATGCACCATTGAAGCGGCACCTTCAATATTGGCAGTCTGACTTTTTGGAAATCCAAGTGTAACATCCAGCTCTTCCGTTTTGCCAACATCAAATTTACCTGGCGCATCCATAACGGCATTTTCCTGATTTCCTCCATACATAGCAAACAGTTGGTCTTCCTTATAAACTTTGACAACTTCCTTCAACACATCAACAGCTTCTGCATATTTTGACTGTCCTCCTTGATTGCCACCATTTGACCCGTTGTTGCCACAACCAATTAATGTAACAATTATCATCGCTGCTAAAAAGATTGTTGTTAATTTTTTCATGTACATCCTCCATTTTTATTTAATCTGCTGCATACAAATCCATTTATATTTATTTTATATAAACTTTTGTACTCGTCACAATTTATTATATCATATCTTTATATTAAATGCTACTGTTAATATTATTATATTTTTTTATTTTTTATTCACCTTCCTTTTACCAAAAATCGAATATTTGTTTTCTATTAACTATTGCCTTAATCCATTATTTATGTTATTATACAAAATATATTATCAATACAAAAGGTAGGTATTTTAATGTTTACAGGATATGATTATGAAGATTATTGTTGTAAATATCTAAAAAAACATCATTTTAAAAATATTGAACATACTCCGCTTTCAGGCGACCATGGCGTTGATATTATTGCCCGAAAAGGTCGAAAAAAATACGCTTTTCAATGTAAATACTACACGGGAAAAGTTGGAAACCATGCTATTCAACAAGTTTATACAGGGTGTTCTTACTACAAGTGTGATATTGCCGTAGTAATGACCAACAGTGTATTTACAAAAAATGCTATTGCAGAAGCAAAAAGATTAGGCATACAACTATGGGACAATATTGAGATAGAAAAAAACAGGCATTTATTTATCAAGTTCTTATTGTTTCTTTCTGTTATACTGGCAGCAGCTTACTATATGATTCCTGATAAACAAAAATCTCAATTATACAGCTATTTTATCAATTTTTACCAAGCTGACATTGACATTATTTTACTTGTTGTGTTTCTTTTAACAGCCATTATCCTTGCTGCTATTGCTATTAAAAAAATACGAGATAATGCCCATTAATACAAAGATATCCCTATATACCATCCCTTTAAACACACATACAAATAATACCCCACAGCAAACGGATAATATATCACGCTTGTGTGGGGTATTTCAATCATTAAAAAAAAGCTTCATATCGGACTTGAACCGATGACCTCTTCATTACGAGTGAAGCGCTCTACCAACTGAGCTAATGAAGCACTTTACATAAACTTTATAGCATTGAAGTGGGAACTTCCTTGATAAAGTTAAATCAACAAGCAATATTATATATGTATAAATATTTTTTGTAAAGCGTTTTTTTAATATTTAATAAAATATTTTATCGAATAAAATTCATTCGCGTCAATGGTTCTTTTTCTGGGATTCCATACTGCTTTTTGCCCAGCGCAATACTTTTCATTAAAAATGCCATGTTTCTTGCAAGTGTTCTCATTCCCTGCAACCCTTCCAAATCCTGATTAGCCTCTCCTATTTCTCTTCCATGAATACTATTCCAATACTGTCCTGAAGCCACTGGCATACCAGATACTGTAAAAAATTTGTTTAACTCATCGAAAGTAGCAGACAGCCCTCCTCGTCTCCCCGCTACAACACAAGCGCCAACTTTCATTGTTTTATCAAAGTTAGTACTGCAAAACAACCTTGTCAAAAAAGCTATCAATGTAGCATTTGCTGATGCATAATATACAGGACTCCCCACTACCATACCATCACATTCTTTAAATTTAATGGCAACTTCATTTACAATATCATCAAATACACATTTTCCGCCTTCTATACAAGAACGACAAGCAATACAACCACGAATATCCTTATTTCCAACATGTATAATTTCTGTTTCAATATTTTCCTCTGCAAAAATCTTATCCATCTCATGTAAAGCAATATATGTATTCCCTTGAACATGAGGACTCCCATTTACCAAAAGAACTTTCATTTTAACCTCATTTCTGTGCTGCTTTTCCTACATTTTATCCTTTTTTACTTCCTGTGCCTGACAGCACACAGACACAAAACCACTTACATTTGCAGCAACTTTTTTTTAATCGCCTGTTTTGCTTGTTCTGGTACATCAATATCCCAAACGGCTTCCTCCATTGGACAAAAACCTGTGCCAGAACGATTTATAATCTTTTCAGCAGCGTTATCATATTGTATTTGAATATTGTTTTTTATAAGCGTGTCAATAGCAGCTTTACTCATAACATAAGCATATACTTCTTTTACACCAAGCAATACATACAAAAATGCTGCCGCCTTGCCAACAATTTTATCAGCCGCACAAAATCCACGAAAATCCACTCCACTCTCTTGCCAATTTAATAAAGACTTTACGCCGCGTTCTGTGCTTGTATAGATTTTACTTTCTTTACACAAAACACAAGTATAACTTCCCTCATTTAAAATTTTAATTGCCTTTGTTAAATCAGCTTTCATAAGGTTTATTTTCTCCTATCCTGCTATTATTTATATTATAAAATTATTATAAAATTTTATAAGAGCCATCTTTGAACCGATAAAATTCACTCATACTGTCATTTTCAAACAATTCCAGCATTTCTTTCATATCGGTAGCAAGCGTATAATCTTGCATATGTTGACGTTTTATCCAAAATACATTGCCTTCTGATGAACGTTGAAGATTACCTGTAAATTGATTGGTTTTATAAAGAAAAATCACATATCTGACATCATTTTTCATTTGAAATTGCTTGACACCGCAAAGAATAGGATTGCTGATTTGATAGCCTGTCTCCTCAAAAACTTCACGAATAATGGATTCTACAAACGATTCCTCCTGTTCTACATGTCCACCTGGAAAAGCTATGCCATCCCATGCAGTCCCTATTCTTTCCTGAACCAATATTTGGTCTTGATTATCATATACCATACACAACGTTGTAAAAATAGCCTGTTCCATAATGCTCCCTGCAAATTTGTTATTTACACTCTTATAGTAGAATACAATAAAATAACATATTATGCAATTTGTTTCATTCTTAAATATATTTTTAATTTTATTATACATTACTATGATAATATTGGAAATCAATTAATATACTATATAGTATATGATTTTCCTACGGAAAAAAATTATCCCAGAGATTCCAAAAACTGAAACCTCTGAGAATTAGTTTTATCTTATGTCATCAATTAATACTTAAGCCAGCACTTGCATACCCTACAACTGTATTCAATAAAGATAATCCGCTCGCCGTTGCTGAAAATACTAACATCAGTCGTGTTTGAGTCGTTACTGGAATATTAAGTCCTGTCAACGAACCATTTAACAATGTACCAACGGATATTACTCCAGTAAGTGACGGCGTTAGATTTATCAATGTCCCAGCAATTGGAGAAAATACATTATTTGGTGTAGTTGACTGATAAATCTGCGCTCTTATTGTAACGGTAGAACCTACTAAAGAAAGCGCCACTGTTGTGCTAAAAAATGCACTGAACGAGGTGATAATGCCATCACGTGGAGTCTGAAATGCAAAGTTAGAAAGTGTCCCACTGGCATTTGTGATATCAATTGTTGAACCCAAAAGTGTAAGACCTTGCGCACTACTTCCAAAACCAACAAAAGCAGGAAGTCCTGCAAGCCCTCCAGCGATTGTTGTCAAGGAAACCGGAAGTCCTGATGCAAACGGAATAATCGCTCCTGTACCATCAACTCCAGTGGCTCCTGTTGGTCCTGTTGCTCCATCGGCTCCGGTCGCTCCTGTTGGTCCTGTTGCTCCATCGACTCCGGTCGTTCCTGTTGGTCCCGTCGCTCCCGTTGCTCCAGTCGCCCCTGTTGCTCCCGTTGCTCCATCGGCTCCAGTCGCTCCCGTTGGTCCTGTTGCTCCATCGGCTCCAGTCGCCCCTGTTGGTCCTGTTGCTCCCGTTGCCCCAGTTGCTCCTGTTGGACCCGTCGCTCCATCAGTTCCAGTGGCTCCCGTTGCTCCCGTTGGACCCGTTGCTCCTGTTGGACCTTCATCTCCAGGACATCCCTTTGGACCTTGTATTCCAATTGGTCCTGTCACACCTTGAATACCTTGTAATCCTGTTACACCTTGTGGTCCCATAGGACCTGTTGGACCCGTTGCTCCAGTCGGTCCCGGAACACCTCTAGGTCCTTGAAGTCCAATATCTCCCTGCGGTCCTATTGGACCCGTTGGACCTGTCGGTCCTACTGGTCCCTGAGGTCCAATATCTCCCTTAGGACCTTCACAGCCTGGATCTCCTTTTGGTCCAATATCACCACGTACACCCTGAATGCCTTGAATACCCTGTTCGCCAGCATATCCTCTTGGACCAATATAACCTCTTGGTCCTGTATTTCCTGTCGGTCCTACTGGTCCCGTATTTCCTCTAGGTCCTCTTGCTCCAGGAATGCCAGGAATACCCTGAGGTCCCATAGGACCGGGGTCTCCTTTGTCTCCCTTTGGACCAGGACAGCCGGTATCTCCTTTGATTCCTTGAGGTCCCATAGGACCTTGGTCTCCCTTAGGTCCCGCAGGTCCGCGTTCACAACAGGAAGGATGACATTGATTTTGACAATTGTTGCATGAATTCTTATAATCCATAAAAATCACATCCTCTCTTTTCTAATTGTCTGAAAAACACCTTTAAAAAGTATGTCTTTCTACAAATACTCTATGTCTATTTCAAATATTTGTTACATCTTTTAGACAAAAATTAGAATATGTTAAGACGTATTTTAGGAAATCTGCAACCTGTCAAAATACTGTTTATTATAAAGATATGCTTTGGAATACGGCTTACAAGCTCCTGCTTTTTCATTATATTCTTTTGCTTTTTTCTGGTCTCCCATTTTATCAAAACATACACATAACTGCAAAAGCGGTACATAATCATAGCAATCTGGCAGAACAAACCCGCTTGAATATTCATTTTTAGGTCTACTTAATGCCGTTTCATACCAATAGACAGCAGTATGATAATTTCCATGTTCCAAAAAATGTTTTCCAATTTCGCAGCACAACTCTGCTCTTGGCAAATCAAAACTCATACTTCGCAAAAGAGTGTTTAACGCAGATTGTTCTTGCCCTAAACCATAATAACTTTTTGCACAAATAGAACATGCCTCTATTTTATTTTCAATCCATCCATCTTCTGAAAGCAAAAATTTTTCCAACACAGAAACAGCCTCTTCATATTGTTTATGATAATACAACTCCCGCCCATAATAATATTGCTGACGTGAATCTAAAATTTTGCCTTCTGCCAGCACTTTGCGATATATATTCAAATTCCGATTGGGGTCTCCAGCATTTATTTTTTTGTGAGAAATTGCAATATCAGAATAAATAATGCTGCCACTTGGAGGGATTACTTCATGGACTGCCCCCACCCAACGATATCGAGAATTATTCTTAACCCATCGTTCCCTGAAATACGAAAAAGAAGGGTTGCCAACTTCATCAAAAGAAGTATTATATTTCATCATTACAATATCGACATCTTGTGACAGCGTTTGCTTTAACTGCAAAAATTTATCTTTTTGTGTTTCTTCTAAAATATCATCCGCATCCATCCACATGCAGTAATCCATTGTTGCCTTAGAAAACGAGTAATTTCTGGCATCCGAAAAATCATCTTTCCATGTATATGAATATATTTTTGATGTATAATTCGATACAATTTCTACTGTTCGGTCTACCGAACCGGTATCTACTATAATAATTTCTTCTACAAGTTCTGCTATACTGTCAAGACAACGCGCAATATGCATCTCTTCATTTTTGACAATCATACAAAGGCTTACTGTTGGCATATTGATTCCTCCCTATTCTTTGAATTATTACCTGTTAAACTTTTCTATGTTCAGATTCATATTAATTTTAGAAGCGCCTACTGAAGAATCCCATTCAAAAAATAGCGTGGATGTACTAGGTATTTCAATAATAAAATATCTCGATATTACAAGCATTTCTCTCCTCTTTGTCGCCTCTGCATATGTCGTATATGCCGTCTGTACATAATCATTAAAAATCGGTGTAAGTTTTATAAAACCATGTCTTTTCATTATTGTGGATATATAATAATAGATAGCATAACAGCCTGGAGTTAGCAAAACAGAATAATCATCACAAAGAGATATATTTTGAGTTATATCTGGTATATCTATTTTAAGAGGAAGACTGGCACTTTCCGGTAAAATAAGCTCCTGCCCTAAAAATGAGGCAAATATACTGTTTTGCGGATAACCAGGAGGTCCTGCTGGACCACGCGGTCCGGGTTCCCCTCTTGGTCCCTGCGGTCCTGTTGCTCCCTGCGGTCCTGTTGCTCCCTGTGGTCCTTGTGGTCCTGTAACTCCCTGTGGTCCAATCTCGCCGCGTTCTCCAGGACAGCCAGGCGGTCCGGGTTCTCCTCTTGGTCCCTGTGGTCCAATTTCACCAGGCTCTCCGGGACGTCCAGGCGGTCCAGGTTCCCCTCGTGGTCCTTGTGGTCCGGGTTCTCCTCTTAGCCCCTGCTGTTCTATTTCCTTACATTGAACACAACAACCTGTCAAATTTTGTTCTTGTCCTTCCCCCACCGATTCAGATTCACCACAAGAAGAATTGCATTCTTCTGATTCTTTGGTGTTTGTATGATGAGAAGGTGTTGATTCAGCCATATTTGTTTTCGATACATAATTAGATGAAGACTGTGCTGTATTTCGATTATAGTTTCTGTTGAAATTCCTTCCCATACCAAACAAATTTGGCGGATTAAACATCCAATTCGTATTAAAATTATTCAATAAAAACCACCTCATTCATATTCAATATTAAGTATTAATGTATTTAATATATTTTTTATAACCTCTCCAAAGAAATGTATTATACTGGAACTTTTGGAGGGCATAATAAATTATATGCGTAAAATATCATTTTGTTTTTAGAAATTGTTTGACCTTATCTGAATAACATTTTCCGAATGGAATGATAAAAATAGATTATCAATATAGAAATTTTGGATTGCCTGCACTATAAACAGTACAAACAATCCAAAATCGTATGAAATGTAGTATTTACTTCTTTAACTGAAACCTTGCTACCAGCTCTTTTAATGCAGCAGCCTGCCCTGACAATTCCTCACTGGCAGCAGCACTGGACTCTGCTGTATTCACATTGCTCTGTACCACAATGGCAATCTGTTCAATACCATGACTAATCTGTGTCGCTGTATCAGCCTGCTGCATTGTGTTATCTGCAATGTTATCTATCAGACTTTCCATTTTCTCTGCCAGCTCTGCTGCCACCAATATGGACTGCGCCGTATCGTCAGCGGCATTGACGCCTTCTTTCATAGAGCTTATAGTTTCTCCTAAAAGTTCTGTGGTTTCTCTTGCCGCATCAGCTGATTTTCCTGCAAGTGTTCGGACTTCTCCTGCTACCACTGCAAAACCTTTCCCTGCCTCTCCTGCCCGAGCAGCCTCCACCGCTGCATTTAAAGCAAGAATATTTGTCTGAAATGCAATATCATCAATCGTTTTTACAATCTTATGAATCTCATTAGATTTATCACTAATCTTTTGGATTACTTCTGTCATATTGCGCATCTTAATATTGCTCGCCAAAAGTCCTTCCCTGACCTCTTTTGAAAAATCACTAGTCTGCTGTGTATCCTGTGCAATCTTTTGCGCATTTTCGGACACTTCACTGATATGGTCAGCAAGCGCTTCCACCTCCGCCGCCTGCTCCGTAGAGCCTTGCGACAAACTCACAGCACTTTTTGAAACCTGCTGCGCTCCAGCTGCAACATCTCTAGAAGAAGCTTTTAGTTGCCCCATTACCATATTTAACTCAACGGCAATCTTCTCTAAAGAACTTCTGATTTTTGCAAATTCCCCCGTATATTCACTCTTAAGTTCAAATGCCAAATTTCCTTTTGCAATCTCTTTTAATGTGTCTGATATTTCATCAATATATTTTATGTAATCACGCAGCCTTTCAGTAACCTTGTTAAAATTGTATGCAAGAACACCCAGCTCGTCTCTTGATTTATAATGGATTGTTTGATTCAGTTCACCTTCTGCAATTCGCGTAGCCACTCGGCTCAGCTCTTTTACTGGTCTTCCAATAATTCGGCGCGTCTGTATAATGATAAGAAGCGTCAGCACCAATACGGCTATAACAGATACTATGGTCATAGTGCGTGTCAAATTGTAAAGTTCTGATAACACCTCTGACTTTGATACATAAGATACCGCTGTCCAGTCGCTTCCTTCAACCTTTGCTATCTGGATATAAATATCTCCATATAAACTAAGCCCCGTCTTTCCTGCCTGTATCTGCTCATTAGCATAGGCATACAGACCGCCTGACTCGCTTAGCTTTTCTCCAACTACCGCCTCATCCTTATGTCCAATAATCGTGTCTGTACGTGTGTCTACAAGAAAAATACCACCTGTATCCTCAATTTGAATATTGCTGACGATATCAGAAATTGAAAGCAAATACACATCCGCTGCTGCAACACCACGCACTGCACCATTTTTGTCCTTCAGCACACCCGATGCTCCCACTACATAGGACTGACTATCTTCATCAAAATACACATCACCCAATATAAAATCTTGGGAACCTATCCCATCCAAATACCAGCTTTTGGTCAAAGCATTAAAATCTGGTCCTGGAACAAAAGAAGCATGATATAGTGAACCATCTGTCAATGCCACATACAATCCTGCTGGATAAGCATCATTTTGCCCTGCTGTATGCTTGATATATTCTATCATTTCGGATTCTTCCATATCCTCATACTCTATGGTATCTCTCTGAGTTTCCAACATGGTGAGCGTTCGATTCATCCATGCCCTCGTTTCTTGAAGTGTTTTGTCCGTAGTAGTGCGTAACATTTCTTCACTTTTCTCCAAAAGAGCTTGAGACATCTGGTCATATACAACCACCAACAATGCTGAACCAGCAATAACAACACTGGCAACAATAGCCATAACCAATTTCATTGTAATTCCTATTCCCCTCCGTTTAGGAGCATTCGTTCTGGTTTTTGATTCTTTTATCTGGTTCATCTTTGATTCCTCTTTCTTTTTATATTTTTTTCAATATTACACGTTCTCTTAAATCCATATGTCTTTGTATACAGCTTTAATCCTCCCCAATTAACCAATTTAAAGTTTTCCTATGTCTTTTTATTGTTCAATACTTTTTTTATTTCACATTCAAACCGCTTTTCTATATCACCAATCATTGTTTGAATATATGCCTCATTTTCATATGGCTTTTCTGCCGTTGTCTTATATGGCACAAATCCGCCTGCCATATGTTCATGTCCGCCGCCGCTTCCAATTCCTTTTAAAGAAGCATTAACAATATAACCGGCATCAATTCTTCCAGTACTTCTAACTGAAATTTTTATGCCATCATCTTTAATCGAATAAACAACTGTATTATCGGTTGTATCAAGCATCATAATAAAATCCGATATCGATGCAATTAACGGTTCTGGACAATTTCTTCCTGTGTTGGCATAGGTCGTTCGGTCAACTGTCCGAATACTGTTAATAGCTAACACATAAGATTTTAAATCCTCATAGCTTAAAACGCTGTTATCTAAATCCGCTAACACCTGCTTGTCCACTTTATCAAACAGCTTATAAAATACATCCAAATCCAATTGAGACACACCTCTCGTAAGATTGGCTGTATCAATTTTGATACCATACAATAATGCTGTCGCCACATTGACATTTAATTCAATACCATATTTAAATAAATATTCAGCTATAATAGAAGAACATGCACCAACACTAGGTCTTATATCAGAATACTTGTACTCTACCACCTCAAAAGTAGGATGATGGTCAAAACATACCACCTCATCACCAGGCATATCAATAATATTGGCATTTCCCTTTTGAGAATCCACTAAAAATATCTCAACATCTTCTGTCATTTGTTCCTTGATATCATTAAATTCTATAATAGGAATATTTAATTTTTGCACCATAGCATTAGAACTCCCATGGTCTACTTTTCCCTTATATACAATGGTTGATTTCATGCCCTTTCCAGCAAGAAGATGCTGCAATCCATAAGCGCTGGCTATCGCATCGGGGTCTGGAAAATTATGCGTCTGTATATAGACATGCTTTTGTTTTATATTTTCAATCATTTCATCAATATCAATCATACTGCTCCTTCGTTATTTCATCAGAAAATAACTACTTTATATTACGACGAATATTGTACAATATTTGTTTTTAAATTGCAATCACACCCTATGGATTTCTTTCATATATATACTATATAGTTATCGTTTCATATCTGGAGAATTACCATGAATCCTATTCTATCAATTAAACATATTAATTATTCATATCATTCAAAAGAACGTGAAACTACGGCTCTCAAGGATATCAATTTTGATGTTGAACCTGGTAGTTTTACTTCCATTGTTGGTCCATCAGGCTGTGGAAAATCCACTCTATTATCCATTATATCTGGATTGATAGAACCTGATTCTGGAACCATAGATTATAATCCCAATATTCATATTGGTTATATGCTTCAAAAAGACAGCCTTTTTCAGTGGCGCTCTGTCTATAAAAATGTTTTATTAGGCTTGGAAACTTGTGGACAATGTACGCCGGAAAAAATAAAACTGGTTGATAATATGTTAAAAACCTATGGATTGGAACAGTTTAAAAATTCCAAGCCCTCACAGCTTTCTGGCGGTATGAGGCAAAGAGCCGCCCTGATAAGAACACTTGCTATGGAGCCCGATATTTTACTTCTTGATGAACCATTTTCAGCACTGGATTACCAGACAAGACTAGAGGTAAGCGACGATATTTATCGTATTATAAAAGACCAGTCTAAAACGGCTATATTAGTCACCCATGATATTGCTGAAGCCGTTGCTATGGGCGATAAAGTCATTATATTAAGCGCTCGTCCCGGAACGGTAAAAGATACGATTGATATTCATTTTGACAATCCAACACGTTCACCATTTGCCACTAGAAGTATGCCAGAATTTTCCGATTATTTTAACCGTATATGGAAGGAGATTGTATAATGCACACATCTATTAAAACAAGTTCTATTCAAAAACACCTCCCTGCCATAAGCGTGGCACAACAAAACTATGTTAAAAAAATTCATAAATACCATTCTCTTATCCTTTGTATTCAAATATTATTATTATTTGTTCTTACTATATTTTGGGAAGTTGCTGCAAGAATTGGGTGGATAGACAGTTTTATATTCAGTTCACCCTCAAGAATTGTAAAATGTTTTATAAAAATGGTATCGGACGGCAGCATATTCCGACATATTGCCATCACTATGGGAGAGACGTTTATCAGTTTTGCACTGATTGTTATTTTAGGTATTGGCGTAGCTCTTCTTTTATGGCTTTACACGCCTTTATCTCATGTGCTGGAGCCTTACCTTGTTGTGTTAAACAGCCTTCCAAAATCTGCATTGGCGCCTATGCTTATTGTCTGGCTTGGCAACAGCCCAAAAGCCATTATTGTAACAGCCATCTCCGTAGCGCTCTTTGGAACCATATTAAACATCTATACAAGTTTTATGGAAACAGACCCTGAATTGCTTAAACTGATGAGTACCTTTGGCGCAACAAAACGACAAACCTTATTTAAATTAATCCTTCCTTCCTCGTTAAATACCATAATAAGTAATATGAAGGTCAATATCGGTTTATGCCTTGTCGGTGTAATTATCGGTGAATTTTTAGCTGCAAGACAAGGTTTGGGATATCTTATTATTTATAACAGTCAAATATTTTGTATGGATGTTATCGCTATGGCTATTATTATTCTTTGTATTATCTCGATAATATTATTTAAAATTGTTGATATTATTAATAAATTAATTCGTATTGATTGATAATTGATATAAATGTTTATTTTAACAAGATTATATCATTCCTTTAGAAAGAGACTGCCGCAAAAATTTTTTAAAGCGACAGTCTCCTTTATTGCGTTTCTTGTTTTAATCTCTTGAAAATATAGTTTTAATATTGTATAATAAATCTAATTAATTTCTTTGGAGGCAACTAATCCGATGATTTCTTTACATATAAAAGACACTAAACAATTTATGTCCCATCTGCTTATCAAAGACACATGGGACAGCTTTCTTCTGTCTGAAGCAACGCTTATGATGGCAAATCCTTTTACGATAAACGGTGAAATCAACCGCAGCTTTTTCAGCGACGAAGAATATGAAGCCCTTAGTGATAAAACGTATGTGTTATGGTCACAGATAAAACCATTTTGTTATTCCATTATTAAAGGCAATAAAGTTCCTACCACTATGAAGATTATCTTTGTCATTCCCAAAAACATGGAGACTGAAATTCTTGCAAATATTGACAGCACGATTGCTTCCGATGATATCGACCGGCTTTTTGTCAATATTCGTTATAACGAAAATGGAATCACCATTATTACAGGAACCTGCCTTCATACATTTACCTTAGACAAGACGTTAGAACATGGTTTTGACCATTATATCAAAAACTTTCTTGCTCAAATAGAATTGCCTTTTGAAGAACAATAATTTACAAATTATCATTTTTTATATGTTTCATAATTTTTTTATAAATTTGCAAACCTGCATAATTACTGGCTTTGCACTATCATTGTTAGCACTCTGATTATTTGAGTGCTAATTTTTTCTTGACTTCATTTAAAAAGTGTATTAAATTACATCTTAAGAAAATTTGATTTATGGAGGTTAAATCATGGCAAACGAACATGGAAATCTGTCAATTAACAGTCAAAACATATTCCCTATTATAAAAAAATGGATGTACTCTGACCATGATATTTTTTTCAGAGAACTTATTTCTAATGGATGTGATGCTATCACAAAATTAAAAAAATTAGAATTGATTGGCGAATATGAAAAATCCGATGATTTAGAATTTAAAATTGATATTAAGGTAAGTGCAAACAATAAAACGGTAAAGATTATTGACAATGGTATTGGTATGACCGCAAGCGAAGTCAATGAATATATCAATCAGATTGCCTTTTCTGGCGCAGAAGCATTCCTTGAAAAATATAAGGATAAGACCAATGAAGACCAGATTATCGGTCATTTTGGCTTAGGCTTTTACTCTGCTTTTATGGTTGCTGACAAAGTGACTATTGATACCCTTTCTTATCAGGAAGGCGCCAAAGCCGTACACTGGGAATGTGATGGCGGCACGGAGTATGATATGAGCGACAGCAGCAAAACGACGCATGGTACTGAAATTACTTTATACCTAAATGAAAACAGCTATGAATTTGCAAATGAGTATAAAGCAAAAGAAGTTATTAATAAATATTGCTCTTTTATGCCTACACCAATTTATTTTACCAACGAGGATGCAGGTCAGCTTACGGAAGAAATCCCTGAGGAGGAAGTGACTGAAAAAGATGTTGTTTTAGACACTTTTGTCAAAGATGCTGTCATAGAAGAAGTTGAAAATGAAGATGGTACAAAAGAAAGCGTTGAAAAAAGCCCTGCTGTCAAGATGGCAAAAATTGAAAAACGTCCTGTTGCCATTAATGATATTCACCCACTTTGGACAAAACATCCAAATGAATGCAGCGATGATGAATATAAAACCTTTTATCGCACTGTTTTCAATGATTTTAAAGAACCGCTGTTTTGGATTCATCTCAATATGGACTATCCATTTAATTTAAAAGGTATTTTATATTTTCCTAAAATTAATACCGAATATGAAACGATTGAAGGCACCATTAAATTATATAACAACCAAGTTTTCGTTGCCGATAATATAAAAGAGGTTATTCCAGAATTTTTACTCCTCTTAAAAGGTGTTATTGACTGCCCTGACCTTCCTTTAAATGTTTCAAGAAGCGCCCTGCAAAATGACGGTTTTGTCAAGAAAATTTCTGAATATATCACGAAAAAAGTCGGTGATAAATTATCAGGAATGTATAAAACCGACAAAGAAAACTATGAAAAATATTGGGATGACATCAATCCATTTATTAAGTTTGGCTGTCTAAAAGATGAAAAATTTGCTGAAAAGATGAATGATTATATTATTTTCAAAAATATTGAAGGTAAATATCTGACATTAAAAGAATGTCTGGAAGAAAATAAAGAAAAACATGAAAATACGATTTTTTATGTTACAGACGAAACCGAAAACAGCCAATATATCAATATGTTTAAAGAAGAAGGCATCGATGCCATTATTTTAACGCACAACATCGACCAGCCATTTATTACCCATTTGGAAGGAAAGAATGAAGGCATCCATTTTTCAAGGATTGACGCTGATTTATCCGACAGCTTTAAAGAAGAAGCAAGCGAGGACGAACTAAAAGAAGTAACCGAAAAACTTACGGATATATTCAAGAAAGCTTTAAATAATGAAAACCTTAAAATTGGCGTCTTTAAGTTAAAAAATGCTTCTATTCCTGCTATGATAACACTTTCTGAACAAGACCGCAGAATGCAGGATATGATGAAAATGTACAATATGTATGGCATGGACCCTTCTATGTTTGGCAGTCAAGGGCAAACTTTGATTTTAAATGCAAACAATAATCTTGTTCAATATATTATTGATAATCAAGATAATGAAAATACAACGCTTTTCTGTGAACAGATATACGACCTTGCCTTATTGTGCCATGAACCATTAAAGCCAGAACAAATGACGAATTTTATTAACAGAAGCAACAAAATTATGGAATTGCTTGCCAAATAAATTGTAATATTGTATTATTATACAGGTTGGCACTGAGACATTACTGCCCCAGTGTCAATTTTGTTTTATATAAAACTGCCTCGCACAGCGTGGCATTTATTATTTTTTAATGAGCTTGCTTTATTGGATAGGAAATATATATGTCTCAACACCATTCTTACACAAAAGATACAAATAATTCTGATACTTATAATGAACCAAACGATATTTATATTGATGATGATATTGATGATTACATTATATTTGAAGACCTTGAACCCTATGTAGAAGAGGATACTTCTCTCTATGATGACCTTTATGAGGAGACCGATGAATTTATAGATGATTCCTTATTAGAAGGCTTAGATGAATGGGAAAATTTATTTTCTAAAGAAAACACAGATATCAAACAATCAAACAATCACCGTTTAAAAACTTTATTATTACAACAACTTTTAGGATTAGTTAAAATCTTTATTATTGCTCTTTTTATATCGGTCATTATTTTAAGATTTATTATTGTCAATGCTCAAGTTCCAACAGGCTCGATGAAAAATACTATTCTGATTGGTGACCGTCTTATTGGATTTCGTTTATCCTATATATTTGATAATCCAAAACGCGGTGATGTGATTATATTCAAATATCCTGATAATGAAACTGAAAACTTTGTAAAAAGAGTGATTGGTGAACCGGGCGATACTGTAAAAATAGAAAAAGGCATTGTCTATATCAATGGCATTGTCCTTGATGAACCCTATATCAGAGAACCGATGCATGTCAACACGCAGACATTAGAATTTCATGTTCCTGATAACTGTTATTTTGTTATGGGTGATAACCGCAATGAATCGTGGGATTCCAGATATTGGACAACAACAAATTATGTTGAAAAAAATAAAATAATTGCAAAAGTATTGTTCAAATATTTTAATGACAAAGAAAAAAAATTCACATGGGATACTATGTGACTAAAAACAATTTAGAAAGAAGATACTATTATGGGCATTCATATCATTCATATTAAAAATCCTATTTTACGTGAAGTGTTTAGTTATGTAAAAATTATTGTTGTTGCTTTTTTACTTGTTTTTATATTAAATCATTTTATTATTGCTAATGTCAATGTACCAACCGGTTCGATGAAAAACACGATTATGGAAAATGACCGACTGATAGGTTTTCGTTTATCCTATCTTTTTTCATCGCCAGAACGCGGTGATATTATTATTTTTAAATATCCTGATGATGAATCCATCAATTATGTAAAACGCGTTATTGGATTGCCTGGTGATATTGTTCAAATTATTCATGGCAAAGTCTATGTCAACGATGAAGAATTAGATGAACCTTATATTCGGGAACCTATGCAGGACAATCCGCAAGAACTAACCTATATCGTCCCTGAGGACAGCTATTTTGTTATGGGTGATAACCGCAATAATTCACGTGATTCCAGATATTGGGAAACAACAAATTATGTTTCCAAAGACAAAATATTGGCAAAAGCACTATTTAAATATTATCATGGAGATAAACACTCTCTTACCTTTCAAACCTTTTAATATTGTTTGAATATTATGCTCTCATATTGTTTATACTAAACTTGTGTAATGAAAATTGCACAAGTTTTATTTTGTGCCTGCAATGATTTGCAAGACACGGAAAGGGCATGGTTTTTAAAATGACAAATTTAGGATGTAATGTAAATTCATGTGTACACAACAAAGAAAAATGTTGCTGCTTAAACTCTATTCATGTCGATGGAACAAGTGCAACAAAAGTAGATGACACTTGTTGTGGAAGTTATGTAGAATCTTCTCAAACATCGCCAAAGAACTCTGCTGCTTCTCCAAAGCTTTCTTTAAGCATCTCATGTGAAGCAACAAACTGCGTTCATAATATGGATAAGAAATGTGTTGCTGACCACATTGATATTTCTGGATTGTGTGCAAGTGATGCTTGCGAGACGGTCTGCGCAACATTTAAAGACCGCTAAAAAAGAGTTGCTTCGCAACTCTCACAAGTTTGCAGAGCAAACTTGTTGGCAAACGAAAGGTTTTATTTCCTAAAATAAGAGTTGCTTTACAACTCTCACAAGTTTACAAAGTAAACTTGTTGTTACACAAAAGTTTTAATTTTTGCTATCTAAAAAAGGACTGCTGCAAAATGAATGTTCTATAAAGATATAAATATCGTATTATAAATACGACTTACATCTTACAGAATTTCTCATTTTGTAACAGTCCTTTTAAAATCCTTTTGCAATCAAACAAATACAAATATTTGCAATTAGTTTTGCTGCTTGTCCATAATTTCATTACTATTCATAATAAAATTATACTCTTGATAAATATTCTCCTGTACGCGTATCAATCTTTATCACATCACCTTGATTGACAAATAATGGCACCATAATTCTTGCGCCAGTCTCAAGTATTGCAGGCTTTGTAGCACCTGTGGCAGTATCTCCTTTAACACCTGGTTCAGACTCTGTAATTTCAAGCTCTACAAAAAGTGGAGGCTCAATTGAAAATACTTTTCCTGCATGAGAACAAAGCTTAACCATCTCATTCTCTTTTACAAATTTTAAAGCGTCGCCTACATCTTCAGAAGCTAATGCAATCTGTTCAAATGTTTCATTATCCATAAAATTGTATAAATCCCCATCCGAATACAAATATTGATAATCTTTCTTTTCAATATGCGCTAAATCAAACTTTTCTGTTGGTCTGAATGATTTTTCAACCACACCGCCACTCACAATATTTTTTAACTTTGTTCTTACAAAAGCAGCACCTTTACCAGGCTTTACATGTTGAAACTCAATAATTTGCCAGATACCATTGTCCATCTGGATTGTCAAGCCATTTTTAAAATCTCCTGCACTTACCATTTTTGTTTGTACCTCCTAAATATCAATAACCTTCTGTTATTTTTTCAATCTATTGTGACAAAATTATTATATATTCAACAATAATAGTCAACAACTTTTTACATTTTATAATAAACAGCACATTTTGGCAATACCTTTATAAACATCTTTTATAGAGTTAAGATAGCCTCCATTGCATATAGATATCCCTTTAATCCCAAACCGACAATTTGGGCATTGCACACAGGTGCAGTCACGGAGACATGTCTAAATTCTTCACGCTTATGTACATTGGATATATGGACCTCAATTTTAGGTATATCTTCCATAGAAGCTAAGGCGTCGCGTATCGCATAACTATAATGCGTATATGCGCCAGGATTGATAATAATCCCTTCCACCTGTTCATAATAAGCTCTCTGTAAACGGTCAATAATAGCACCTTCTGAATTATCCTGAAACACCTCTACCATCACTTCTAATTCTTCTGCTTTTTCTTTTATCATTAAAAGAAGGGAATCATAATTTTGATTTCCATAGATACCTTTTTCCCGAATCCCTAAAAAATTAATATTTGGTCCATTTATCACCAGTAATTTCTTCATAAATATGTTCTATATCCTTTCCATCTGTATCAATTATTTTATCGGCTACCTGCTCGTATATATCTTTTCTTTGTTCCATCAGGCGAACAATTTTATCCCTTACATTTCCACCTGCAAGAAGCGGTCTTTGTGTATCTTTATTTAGCCTTTTTACCAATTCATCTATGGATGTGCGAAGATAAACAACATATCCAAGCTGTTTTAATAACGGTCTGTTTTCGTTTGTTATCGGAAGACCTCCTCCCACTGAAAATACCTTTTGTCTTGTATTTTCACTTTCAAGCAATTCCTTTAGTACCATTGTTTCCAACTTTCTAAAATAAGGCTCTCCATCATCGTCAAATATTTCATGAATCGAACGTCCTTCCTTATCCACAATATATTGGTCTGTGTCAACAAAATCAAACGGTTTATTTTCAGCAATCCATTTGCCGCAAGTCGTTTTGCCGCATCCCATAAACCCAATTAGAATAATATTTTTTTGCTCACTCATGTATCCTCATTTCCAAAAGCTAAAAAGCAATCTTTTTTCATAACTTCATAAATCTTATCTGCCATCTCTTTTGTTACAGTACAGTTCATCCATAATTCATATGCCGCTATCCCCTGATATAAAAGCATTTTTAATCCATTATAAGCAGGCTTTCCATGCTTATCCATCAACTTCATAAATGCTGTAATACTTGGATTATAGATAATATCAACCCCTGCTGCCGCATTTTTATAAAATTGGTCGTCACGAATAATCACATCATCATTATTAGGATGCAATCCTACACTCGTTGTCTGTATTGCAATATAGTCGTTTACTCCCATTTTATCATAATCGTTTATATCCATTGCCCTTACAGACGATTGATTAAAATACAAATTAACCGCATTGGCAATCGATTCTGCCTTTGATACTGTACGATTTAAAATAACAACCTGCGCTGCGCCCTTTTGAACGCATAAAAATGCGATGGCTCTGGCTGCTCCGCCAGCGCCAAGCAAAACAACTTCTCTGTCTTTTAAGGACAATCCAATATCTTCTAATTCCCGCTCAAGTCCTAGTATATCAGTATTATATCCCTTATATCCTGATATGCCGTCTTTCGTCGTTCTTACTAATGTATTAACTGCACCAATTGCTTGTGCAATGGAATCAACCTCCACAAGAGTTTGTAACACATGCTGTTTATGTGGAACTGTGACATTCATACCAAGCACATTAAGCGCATAGGCGCCTTTTACAGCCTCCTCTACTCGATTTTCTTCCACTTTAAATGGAACATAGACAAAATCATCACCTCGAAGCTGTGCTAATGTGTTATGTATCAATGGCGATATGGAATGAGCAACTGGATTTCCAATAAGACCGCAAACACTCGTCGTACCTTTTATATCCCTCATATTAAACCTTATCCTTTTTTCTTTTCTTATAATAATATAACACTATTTTTTCAATTTTTCTCTTCAGTACAATTTGAATCTCCTCATGTTTTGCTATGGGTTTTACCAATATACTCATAATTCCTGCTCTGTTTGCACCCCACACATCTGTAAATATTTGGTCTCCGACAAAAAAAACATTGCTTGCACTGCACCCCATAAGCTTGCAGGCCTCAATATAATTTTTAGGGGAAGGTTTGTGTGCATTGCTGACATATTTTGATGCAACGGCTTTCGCTAACGGTTTTACTCGATATTCTTTATTGTTTGATATAATGCACGTTTCAAATCCCATCTTATGCAAATGCTCAAACAATGCTGCCGCCTTATCATTGACTGGCGCACCATGTTCCACTAAGGTATTGTCAACATCAAATATAATCCCTCGAAATCCTTTTTGATATAAATCATCATATTGAATTTCATAGGCAGAATCTAAATATATATCTGGATAAAACTTTTCCAACATTTTTAGCCTCCATGCTATGATTAATTTTAAAAACAATGAATAACTAAATATCTCTCAATTTAAAATTTTTTTAATCTCATCCATAAAGGTATTGACATCTTTAAATTCTCTATAAACCGATGCAAACCGAACATACGCCACTTCATCAACCACTTTTAATTTATCCATGACAATTAAACCTATTTTTGTGGTTGGTATCTCTCGTTCACCCATATTAAAAATTTGATTTTCAATCTCGTCTACCATCTCGTTAATCTGTGTGATAGACACTGGTCTTTTATGGCAAGAGCGAACAATTCCTGCAACAATTTTCTCTCGGTCATAAGGCTCTCTGTTATTGTCTTTCTTTATTACAATAAGTGGCATAGTCTCAATTTTTTCATACGTTGTAAAACGTTTTCCACAATTTTCACACTGACGTCTGCGTCGGATTGAACTATCATCCGTTGGTCTTGAATCAATAACTTTTGTATTATCTTTGCCGCAAAATGGACACTTCATCTGATTAAACCCTCCGTTTCATGTATAGTTTTATTATAATTTATTGCTTGTATACGGTCAATACCTAAACAATATTATTAAAATTACAAATCTGACAGCCAATATACATATAAATTTCCACTCTTACTATTTACTTTATTTTTTATTAATCGTATTAACCATTTTACATTTGGATATTTTTTAAGTGTATTTTTAACAATAACACCCTCTGCTAAGATTGCATCAGGCTGATTGGATTCATCAAGGTCATCATCAAATACAGATACTTCTAATCCCTCATACAATTCAACATCATTTCCATTGGAATCATTGACAATATCCGCTTGTGAAAATAAATAAAGCTCACTCTCTTTATCATCTGAGCAACATTCATTAAAATCCAGCCAAATCCTAGCTTTATCTAACTTTATAGCAGGTCTGCATTTATCTTGCTTTGTTGTCTGTCTGCCTTTATACCAATAAGAATATATGCGCGCCATTCAAATTTCCTCTCAATGGTCAAAATTTTATATTCTATTTCAATGCCTTTATCATCATTTTTTACATAGTGCGATAAAATAATCACAACTTTGCTGTGATTATTTTATAATACTATAATTTTTTGCGTTAAACAAGGAAAGAATGAAATTGGATATTCTTGTCTGTATTAACAAACCTGTTTCTGGCAATTATAAATGTATGAATTGCATTGCTGACATTTTTTATAAGACAATGCAAATACAGCTTACTTTCAGGAGGTGCACCGTGTCAGGCTACAAAGTTGAAATATGTGGTGTCAATACAGCAGAACTACCATTACTCAAATCCGATGAAAAAACAGAGCTGCTAAAGAGGATAAAAGCTGGTGATAAGGAAGCAAAAGATAAATTTATAAAAGGAAATCTCCGTTTGGTATTAAGTATTGTATCACGTTTTAATCAGACCGACGAATCAAAAGACGACTTATTTCAAATCGGATGTGTTGGCATGATTAAGGCAATCAACAATTTTGATATTTCTCAAAATGTACAGTTTTCAACCTATGCTGTTCCTATGATTATCGGAGAAATCCGCCGCTTTTTAAGAGATTCTTCCAGTCCAATACGAGTTAGCCGCTCTTTGAAAGATACCGCCTACAAAGCTATTCATGCAAGGGAAATGCTGACGAAACAAAATCAAAAAGAGCCGACTATCACAGAGATTGCTTCTGAGATTGGTATTGCACAAGAAGATATTATCCTTGCACTCGATGCTATTCAAACACCAGTTTCTTTACATGAACCTGTA
The DNA here is from genome assembly GCA_947088865.1 of uncultured Eubacterium sp. GTDB lineage: Bacteria > Bacillota > Clostridia > Lachnospirales > Lachnospiraceae > Lachnospira. Next base: position 155,545 of record CAMUHY010000001.1, read on the forward strand.
TATTCTGACGGTAACGACACTCTTTATGTTATGGACCAAATTAAAGATAAAAAAGATGGTGAAGAAAGCTGGGTCAATAAAATCGCATTAAAAGAAGCCATGAAACGATTATCGACAAGAGAACGACAAATTATTAATCTGCGGTTTTTTGATGGAAAAACACAGATGGAAGCCGCCGAAGAAATTGGTATCTCACAGGCTCAAGTAAGTCGGCTTGAAAAATGCGCTCTGCGAAATATGAAACATTTTTTAAGCTGACGAATATAATATAACAACACCTGAGAAAGCCGGCAATAAATGAGAATATGTGATTTAAAAAATAAAGAAGTTATCAATGTATGTGATTGTAAAAGTCTTGGATGTGTTGTTGATATTGATTTTGATGAATGTAGCGGTTGTATTACCGCATTAATTGTACCTGGTCCCTGCCGAATATGTGGGATATTTGGCAGAGACTTGGAATATATTATTCCCTTTAAATGTGTGCGTGGAATAGGACCCGATGCCATCTTAGTTGATGTGTGTATTGAAAAAGTCACACATAAATGCCTTTAATTCTATTGAAAAACGGTACCATTTGAATTAAAATAATACTAATTCAAGTTGAAAGGACCAAAAGATTATGAGCGATAAGTATGTAGCATATGTGGGCAGTTACACACATGAATCAAGTAACGGTATCCAAATCTTTGATATGGATGTTGAGAAGGGACGTATTTTTAAACGCTGTGAGATGGAGCTTGACAATCCGTCTTACGTGGAAATATCCCACAGCGGAAAATTTTTATATTCGATATGTGATCAAGGCATTGCAACCTACGCCATTGATGAAAAGGGCAACCTTGAACAGCTTAATATTACTTCTATAAAAGGAATGCGTGGCTGTCATATCACCATTACAAAAAACGATTCTTTTTTGATTGTTTCTGGTTACCATGATGGTAAATTAACCGTAATATCCATTGAACCGGATGGTCGATTGGGCGATATAACCGACCAGATATTCCATAAGGGTATGGGAAGCATTGCAGATAGAAATTTTAGACCTCATATTAGTTGTTCAGTATTTACTCCTGATGAAGAACTTTTATGTGTATGTGATTTGGGCATCGACCAAATTAAATTATATGAATTTGACCATAAACGAGGCAAATTAAAGCTTTACGATATTATTCGTTCTCAGCTAGAATCCGCACCGCGCCAGATGGTATTTAGTCCAGACGGACGTTTTGCCTATGTTTTGTGCGAATTAAAAAATTATATTAATGTTTATTCTTATAATACAGAAGCCGATAAATGTCGATTCGAGTTGATACAAAATATTTTTACAGTCCGAAAAGGTCATAAAAACAATAGCGCTGCCTCTCACCTTATTATCTCAAATTCTGGCAACAATTTAATCTGTTCCAACGCTGGCGATAATACGGTTACTATTTACAGCATTGACAGTAAGACAGGCTTGTTGAACAGCCTTTCATCACTGCCAATTAGCGGGGATTACCCAAAATACATATGTCTCTTTCCAGATGACAAGCACTTGTTATCAATGAACCATGAAACCAATTCTATAACGGATTTCACTATTCATTTTGAAAACGGATTAATTGTGATGAATGGACCTGAAGTTAAAATTTCTAAACCTAATAATATGGTATTGTTAAAATTAAATTCTTAAAATTTAAGTTCAACATTGATACATAAACCATTTTCTTCTTTTTTTAAGAATATTAAAATATATTTGTCCCTTTATATTAAAGAAAAGACTGCTGCAAAAAATTTATGTTGCAGCAGTCTTCTACTTTATTCTATCCAATTTTATTATTTAAAATAATAAATCCATATCATCAAAATAAAGCATCTTCCTAAATGATAAAATTATATCAATCTATGGATTTATATTTTTCACTTTGAATCTTAATCAACTCTTTATCATCAAAATAATTAATTTTCATTGCTGCTTTTACCTCTTCTAATGTTTGTTGAGCTACTTCATAAGCTGCTTTTGTGCCTTTCTGAAGAATATCATACACACCAGGTATATCTTTTTCATACATATGGCGTTTTTGTCTTATAGGCTCAAGCTGTCTATTTAACACACGAATAAGAAATTTCTTAACCTTTACATCACCAAGCCCTCCGCGCTTGTAATGTTCTTTTAATTCATCTAAATTGGCATAATCCGGAAGAAACTCCTCAAAATCTTCTTTTGTACTAAATGCATCCAGATAAATAAATACACAGTTCCCCTCAATTTTTCCAGGGTCTTCCACCCTTATATGCTCTGGGTCTGTATACATACTCATTACTTTTCTCTTAACTTCTGCTTCTGTATCTGACAGATAAATACAATTTCCAAGCGATTTACTCATCTTTGCCTTTCCGTCTGTTCCAGGAAGCCTTAAACAAGCCTTATTATCTGGCAAAAGAATATTGGGTTCTACAAGTGTATCTCCATAAACAGAATTAAACTTTCTTACAATTTCTCTTGCCTGCTCTATCATCGGCTCTTGGTCTTCCCCCACTGGCACGGTAGTTGCCTTAAATGCAGTAATGTCTGAAGCTTGACTGATAGGATATGTAAAAAATCCTACTGGAATGCTCGCCTCAAAATTCCTCATTAATATTTCATTTTTTACTGTTGGATTTCTCTGAAGCCTTGAAACAGTGACAAGATTCATATAGTAAAAAGTAAGTTCTGTAAGCTGCGGGATTTGTGACTGAATAAAAATATCCGACTTTTCAGGGTCTAAGCCTGCTGACAGATAATCCAATGCCACCTCTATTATATTTTGTCTAACTTTTTCAGGATTGTCCGCATTATCCGTGAGTGCTTGTGCATCTGCTATCATAATAAATATCTTGTCAAACTCACCAGAATTTTGCAATTCCACTCTTCTTTTTAAAGAACCAACATAATGTCCTAAATGAAGCCTTCCTGTTGGTCTGTCTCCTGTTAATATAATCTTAGACATATTTATTCTCCATTTCTGCGTTTCTCTGCCTACGCCAAACTGCTTGTAAAAGATTGATTTATCCTTTATTATCAAAATAATTCCACTTCATTATAAAGATATATTCTTGAATTTGCAACTACTTTATGGTATGATATACAATAGTTTATGTCAAATTATCATAATTCGTCAATTTTTCAATAAAAAATAAGTTTATTTTATCATCACTTGTTTTTTATAAACATATTATTTTTTTAATATACAATTTTAATATTTTTAAAAAATAATATATTTTATTCATATTGATTATTTTTCAATACAACGTTACTTTTTAAAATATAGCTATTGACACATTATAATTTTATGATAAAATAAGGCGTGAACAAAACAAATAAATGGAGGTAGATATTATGACATCTATTAAGAAACTGGTTGCTGTTGGCGCTACGGTGCTTTCAATGGCAGCTATGACAATTTCAGCCTTCGCTGCAACTACTAAAGCTGAGTTAGTAGGTATGATTCCTCAAAAGTATCAGTCAACAGCTCAGCCTTATATTGATGCATTGCCTGAATCTAAGTATGACAATGCTGCTGCTGCTATTAATGAAGCTAAGGCTGACGCTACTGTAAAGAGTATACTTAACTCTGTATCTTCTGTTGATGAGCTTTCAGCTAGTCAAATTACATCATTAGCAGCTAGAGCAAATGATATTGCTGTAAAAAATGATGTGCCAGTTAAAGTTGATGCTACTACGGGTGTAGCCACAGTCAATGGTAAGGCAATTAACCCTCCACAGGCTGTAAAAGAAACTCTTGCAAAAGCTTCAGATAAGAAGGATGAGGGTATCATTAAGCCTACAGGCGTTAATGCATATGTTTCAGTTGCTGTTCTTTCAGTACTTGGTCTTGCATTGGTAGGTTGTGGTGTTGTTGCTTCTAAGAAGCGTGCATAATCACACATGAAGAAAAACTTTAAGAAAATAATGGCATATATCTATATGCCATTATTTTTTTCTTTCATGGGTATTGGGATTGTTTATGTTGCTGCTTACCCACTCATTAAAACAGTCACTTCAGCTGCAAGTTTGTTTATCCTTGATAAAGAACCTACGTTTGAAGAGGCTGGAACGACTATTGAAACGCCTGTCAATATTGTGGAAAACGACAGCAATACAATCCATTTTTCAGATATTCAACTTCCAAATAATCACGATGTAATAGGCAGTATTTCTTGTGAACGAATTGGTCTAATAGGTGATTTTTACTATGGTGATGATTCCTACTGTTTAGATAGAGGAGCTGGCATGTACACTGGAAGTCAAATTCCTGGTCGTGGCAAACCCACACTGATAGCAGGACACAGTACTACGGTTTTCAGTGCATTTCAAGATGCCCAAGTTGGTGACGAAATTGTTATAAAGACTTATTATGGCGAATTTCATTACAATGTAACAGATATTCAAATATATCAAAAAGATAATTGTATTTTTGACCTAGAACAAGACAAAGAACAATTAATTATGTATACTTGCTATCCTTTTGGTATATTTACACCTGTTGACCATAGAATGTTTGTCTATGCAGAGAAAATATCTGGTCCTACAATAGTTGATAATTAAAACCAAAAGAGGTATATTATGGCCAAGAAAAAAAGTAAAAAACCCCAAATAATAAGTACAATTTTATCCTTCTTATTGGCAATCTTTATTACCATGTTTAGTTATCTAATAGGGCTTAATTTTGGACTATTTAATATTAATAATCTTGTGGATTCAATGAATGTTGATTTTTATATTCACATGAATGAGTATATTCGTAAAGAAGCGGTCAATATAGCAATTCCTTATGGTGTTGACCGCTCTGTTTTTGATAATGTATTTACTATGGATATCACATCTATTCAAGCTTCTAATAAACTTCGAGCGCAGTTAAAAAATGAACCTTACGAAGTCAATACTTCTGATGTAAAACAACGCTTATACACAAATATTGACCAATTTCTTTCTTCTAAGGGTTATACATTAACAGCAGAACAACAAACAAATATTGATTCATTAGTTGAAAAAGTATGTGAAATTTATATTGATGCACTTACCATTCCATATATGAAACAATTTGCAAGAATTGGCAATACATTTAATAAATATATCTTATATGGAATGATTATTGTATTTATTATGATTGTGTTAAATATTGTCTTTTTGTTTTTGTTAAATAAATATATTCATAAGTGTTTTCGATATATTTCTTACGCTACTATTTCAGCTTCTCTTATGACAGCATTTTTGCCTATATGGGCATTAATGGATGGTTTTTACCGGAGAATATATATTTCCATTGAATATGTATATACCTTTTTTGTTAATTACATACGTAATAGCATTATGATATTTGTATACATATCCGCTTTACTTTTAGCTATATCAGCTGCATTGATTGTCCTTATATGGTATCGAAGAAAAGCTCTTATTGCTCACAATAAAGAGGAAGCTCACCGCAGACATCAACGTCATATACAAAGACGTATGCAGGAAGAACGAGAATTAAATGAATTAATCAATATGCAAAAACACAAAAACTCATTTAATAAAGATGTTCAAAAAGAATTTATCAATTATTATGAATATGATGATTCAGAAGATTCAGAGGATTCATAATAAATTTTTTAGAATCAGTTAAGCGGATATTCGCAATCCGCTACGCTACTTGCTCAAACCATCTAGCTACTATCGTAGCTTTTCAGTGGGAGCTTATACTCCCACTGAAACAAGGAAGTCCCCCACTTATGCCTTTACAGCATTGAAGTGGGGGACTTCCTTGATAAGGTTAAACTATATCCTTACACCAACATGGCATCCGCCAATTTTTCCATCATTTCAATATTTTCTGCATTCATTGTGGATTTAATTGTAACCATTGGCTCTACTATCTCACAATTCTTTAATTCTTCAATATATGTTTTCATAAGCTTGCCAGCCACTGGCGCCCATGTTCCATTTTCAATAATCCCAACTTTGCGATTTTGATAATTTTTAATCTTTAAATGATATAAGAAATCTTCCATAAATGGGAATAATGCAGAATCATATGTTGGCGACGCTACAATCAACTTATCATATCGAAAGGCATCTTCTATCGCCTCAGACATATCATCTCTTGATAAATCAAAAATAGATACGGTCTGTCCTTTTGATTTTAATATTTCTGCCATTTTTTTAGCAGCAACTTTTGTGTTTCCATGTATTGAAGCAAATGCAATGGTAACACCTTCATCTTCTGGTCTATAACTTGACCATATATCATATTTTTCAATATAATACGCAAGGTTTTCTTTTAAGATTGGTCCATGCAAAGGAGCAATCATTTGAATATCTAAATTAGCGGCTTTTTTTAAAACAGCCCGCACAGAAGCTCCATATTTTCCAACGATATTAATATAATAACGACGAGCCTCACAAGCCCATTCCTCATCCGTGTCCAATGCGCCAAATTTACCAAATCCATCGGCTGAAAACAGTATTTTTTCTGTTTTTTCATATTCCATCATAACCTCTGGCCAATGTATCATAGGCGCCATAATAAATTGTAAAGTATGTTTACCTAATTCTAAGGTATCTCCTTCTTTTACTTCCACTGTTCGATTTGAGATATCCATATCAAAAAACTGCTGTAACATCTGAAATGTTTTTGCATTGCCAACAAATTTCAACTCTGGATACTTCTCTCCCAACAACCCAATATTAGAAGAATGGTCTGGCTCCATATGTGAAATAATAAGATAGTCTGGTTTTCTTCCCGATAACTCTGATTCAAGCTTATCAAGCCACTCTTTCGTTGTTCTTGAATCTACGGTATCCATAATAGCAATTTTATCATCCATAATAACATACGAATTATATGAAACGCCATTAGGAACTTTATACTGACTTTCAAATAAATCAATTGTATGGTCATCACAACCAATATAACGAATACTATCTGATATTTCTACCTTGCTCATTGTAATAGCACCTCCAAATTATAATTTATCAATATTCACATATCGTTACTTTTTCTTATTATTTACCAACAAATCGATAAACAAACTTTATCTTACCAACTTACAAAAAAGTTGCTTACAATTTATCTTATCAAGAACCTGTCCCTTTAAATACCACAAAAATGGTTTTTAAAATTAATTTTATATCTAACAAAACAGACCAATTATCTATATATTCCAAATCATATTTTACAACATCATCAAAATCATTAATCTGATTTCTTCCACTAACCTGCCATAAACCTGTAAGTCCAGGTTTAATGCTCAGCCTTCTTCTATGCCAATTCTCATATACATTTACTTCGTCAATAGTAGGAGGTCTTGTTCCCACAAGACTCATATCTCCTTTAAGAATATTAAAAAACTGCGGCAACTCATCTATGGATGTTTTTCTTATAAATTTACCCACCTTCGTAATTCTTGGGTCATCTTTCATCTTAAACATTGCACCGCTCATCTCATTATTTTTCATTAGTTCTTTTTTTCGTTCCTCTGCATCAATATACATTGAACGAAACTTATATATCTTAAATACTCTTCCATTTTTTCCAACTCGCTTTTGCGAAAAAAATACTGGTCCCTTATCTTCCATCCATATTGCAGGTGCCACAAATATAAAAGCAATTGCTGTAATCAATAGTCCAACAATTCCCCCCATAATATCCATAACACGTTTAACAATTAAACTTCCTGTACCATACATCGTCGTTGCAAACGTTACAACATTATAAGGTCCCATTGGTTCTATAATCTTATTGCTTACCTTAATATAGCTTAAATCAATATTAATGTGGATTTTAACACCCATTCTTTCAAACTGATATATAACCTCATTAATACTGCTTATACTTTGCGACACACTAATAAATACATCATCGACCACTTTATTGGCAACACAGCCCGACACATCCGATAATGAGCCAATGATAGGAATACTTTTCTTTCCAAAGTGAATTTCTCCGCCTACTTTGTCACTATCGGACAATATCACACCAACTACATTGATATCCCATGTTGCCATAAAATTTTTAATAATATTAAATACATCCTCCTCATCAGCAATAACAATACAGCTTCTTACATTTCTTTTATTGTGCATAGTAAGATATGTAAATAGTTTGATATAACACCGAGTAACATATACTGTACACAGACTCAATATACCATATACAATAAAAACCAATCTTGAATAGGAATAGCTTTTACTTGTCATAAACAAATAGACAGCCCACATTAATAACGCTATCATATTAATGCGAAATACCTCTCCATATTCGTCGATATATCCTCTGCTATATATATCAGAATTTAGAGAACTAAGTGATGTATATACCAGCATATACATTAACAGTAAAACAATTAATCCATCAACATATTTATCACTAAAATAAATATCTCTAAAATGTAATGCGGTCAAATATGAAATAATGATTGAAACCAAATCAAAAAACAGAACAATGATACTTCCATTTTTATTTTTCATACTTGTCTGGTACCTCCAACTTATCGTGTAATTTGTTGTTGCGATATATTCCTATCTTTTTTGATGCAATAAAACATACCACAAACAACACAAACAACACACCCAAGTATATAAATATTATTGAAAAATCATAACTGCCTGAATGGAGTTGAAAAAAAGCATCAATAACATCTCTCATTATTCATCATCTCCATAATTGCCATAATATTTACCATAATATCTGCCATAATAATTGCCGTAATACCTGCCATAATAACTATTGCCTGACAAATCAACTTTATTAAGCACTACGCCAAGTATCTTAATTCCAGCCATTTTAAGCTGTTCAATTGCTCTCTGCGCAAATTTATAACTGATTGAATGTGCACATACAACAAAGACTGCCGCATCACACTGAGTAGCAACAACGGATGCATCGGTAACGTTTCCAAGCGGCGGTGTATCAATAATTACATAATCATACTCCCCTCGAAGCATCATAATCAGTGCCTCAAATGTTTTATTGCCAAGCAGCTCAGATGGGTTTGGAGGAACAACTCCTGAGAAAATAACATGAAAATTATCTACATTTGTTGCACACACAGCCTCTGAAAAATTACACATACCAGAAAGGTAATGAGAAAGCCCCCTAATTTTTTTATTAATCTTATAACGTCCTACAAGAACGGATTTTCTTAAATCGGCATCCACAAAGATAACTCTCTTTCCCGATTCCGCTAAAGAAACTGCAAGATTAAACGAAACGGACGATTTTCCCTCGTTTGGAGTAGAACTGGTAAACATAATAACCTTCATATCGGAACCACACAATTGAATGTTTGTTCTCAATGTTTTATATGCTTCATTTGTTCTATAATCCAATTTTCTCATCTTTTCAATATCAACTGCTAACATTACTTATCCTCCTTAACTCTTGAAACATTAAGTGACGGTGGTCTTGTTATTGGTTTCTTAACACTGCCCGCAGGCGTTGTTTGACTTTGAATGGTTCGCCCTGCTGGTGTTGTCTGACCTGCTACTGTTCGCCCTGCCGGTGTTGTTTGCCCTTGAGTTACGGTTCGTCCTGCTGGTGTTGTCTGACCTGCCACTGTTCGCCCTGCCATTGTTGTCTGACTTTGAACGGTTCGTCCGGATGATGTTGTCTGACCTGAAACAGAACTTCTTGATGCTGCACTTGAAACACGCTTTGTCTGCGAAGATAACTCTGTTCTGGAACTTGACCGACTTCCTGATGAAGAACTGCTCTTCTTTTTCTTTCTTTTCTTTTTTGACCTTGCTGCATCTTGACCATCATCTAATTCATCTGAAAATGGAATCAACGCCAATGTGCTTAAGCCTAAATATCGCTCAACATCATCGGATGTTGTAATGGTATCATTAAGAAGAAATCGAACTACTACGATTGCTATTGTCAAAATCACACCTAACATACCTACAATCAGCACATTTCTCATAACATTTGGCGCAGATGGTGCCGTAGGAACAACAGCATGGTCAAAAACTTCACATTTTTCAATCTGCATAATCGAACAGATAGAATCGCCTGAAACTACTGCAACTTTCTCTGCAATTTCTTTTACTTGATATTGGTCATGTCCTGCCACAGAAATATCAAGAATACGTGTATTGGTCTTATTGGTCACGGTAATCATCTGATACAATTCTCCATAAGACATATTAATACCTAATTCACTTATAACTTTTTCAAGAACTGTACGACTTTTTACAAGAACCATATAGTCTTGTGTCAACTGTGTAGAAGTCTGCAAATCGCTATATGTTGTTGTCGAATTGGTATTTTGTTTATTTAATACATACAAACTAGCCTGTGATACATATGTTGGTCGAACAAAAAATTTTGTATATACAAAAGTTGCTAGCCCAAATATTACACCAACAATTATAATAATAGCCAGCTTGCTTATAACCACAGACAGAACTTGTCTTAAATCAATCTCTATCTCATCATTCTTCTGTTTTTCCATTATTGATACATCCTCCATTAATCAATATATTCACCATTTAAAATAGTAATTGAATTTTCTCTCAATAATCTTAAAGCATACTCATCGCCATATTTCTTAAATAGATAATCTGCACATTCAGCCATTCTAGGCGCTCTGTGACTATTACTGTGAGCATCTGTTCCTATGACATCGACAAGCTCATCATTTAAAAGGTGTTTGACAAACTTTTTTATTTTGCTACCTTGATTTCCAATCACTGTATCTGAATTCATTTGTATGACAGCGCCTAAATCTTTTGTTTCATAAACCAATTCCCAATTGTCAACCAGACACATGTATCTCTCAACATGAGCAATAATTGGTATATAACCACTTTGCATAATACTAGTAATACTGTTTCTAATCCTTGAAAATTCTACCGTAGGGTCATACTCAACCAACACATAATTGGTGTTTCCCATACATAGTATTTCGCCATTTTCTAAAGATTCAACAACCGATGATGAAAAAAATAATTCTCTGCCAAGACTAAAACTCATATCTTTATAAATTTTTGACACAGCATCACAAAATATTTCAAACCGATTCCAAAGCTCTTCATAAGGAACTGTACATTTTCTAGGATGATAATGAGGGGTACATACCATATGACGTATTCCTTCTTCATATGCTGTCCGAACCATCTGCAGGCTAACATTCAAGTCAGGGGAACCATCATCTACACCAAACAATATGTGACTATGTATATCAATATATTCACATTTCGCTTTTGATTTCATATATATTCTCCATTCTTTCTTTGAACTGTTAAATTTCCACAGTCTGAAATGTATTCTATCACATAATACAGTACTATTCAACAATTTTCAATTGGTAAAATTGGTTATAATTAAATACAACTTTCAGATTGTATAATTGACTTTTTCATAGTACAATATCAAAAAAAGCAAAACGAAAAATAAGGAGGAATAATGAAACATTTACTAAGCCCACAAGACCTAAGTATTGAAGAGCTATCCAATTTGCTTGCTCTAGCCCATGATATTTCCATCAATCCTACGAAATATCATCATGTGTGCAATGGCAAAAAATTAGCGACATTATTTTATGAACCAAGTACAAGAACCCGTTTGAGTTTTGAATCAGCAATGATAAATCTCGGTGGTTCTGTTCTTGGTTTTTCTTCTGCTGACTCTAGTTCTGCCGCAAAAGGAGAAAGCGTTTCAGACACTATTCGAGTGATTTCATGTTATGCTGATATCTGTGCTATGAGACACCCAAAGGAAGGAGCGCCTATGGTTGCTGCCAGCAAATCAAGAATCCCTGTCATCAATGCTGGAGATGGAGGACATCAGCATCCAACTCAAACACTGACCGATTTAATGACAATACATGAACTGCGCGGTTCTTTAGAAAACTTTACAATTGGGTTATGTGGAGATTTAAAATTTGGCAGAACGGTACATTCTCTTATTCATTCCCTGATACGATATAACAATATAAAATTTATACTGATATCTCCAAAAGAATTAAGAGTTCCCGATTATATGATAGAAACACTCAAAGATAACAATATTTCCTACAAGGAAGTTGAAAAACTAGAAGATGTAATGACGGAGCTTGATATTTTATATATGACACGTGTTCAGCGTGAACGTTTCTTTAATGAGGACGATTATCTGCGAATGAAAGACTTTTATATTCTTGACAAGGCAAAAATGGAACTGGCAAAACCAGATATGTACGTTCTTCACCCTCTGCCAAGAGTAAATGAAATTTCTGTTGAGGTAGACAACGACCCACGTGCCGCTTATTTTAAGCAAGCACAATATGGCGTCTATGTTCGTATGGCTCTTATTATGATACTTTTAGGACTATCCGTAGATTAAATTTATTACACAAAAGCCGTGCAATTCCTATGCTGCGCTTTAGAATGGAGATTAATGTGAAAAATAAATTTTTCACACCGCAATTTGTGTCTGCGCGTTGCTTGACACAAAGTTGCTTATGCACAAAAAGCAGCGCAGAAATGAGGATTATTATGTTAAATGTAGGACAATTAAACAATGGCTTTGTTCTTGACCATATTGAAGCTGGCAAATCCATGATGATTTACACGCATTTAGGATTAGACAAGCTTGACTGTCAAGTAGCTATTATAAAAAATGCCAAGAGCAATAAAATGGGTAAAAAAGATATTATAAAAATAGAGGGTGCCCTTGACCTTGTTGATTTAGATGTACTAGGATTTATCGACCACAATATTACGGTTAATCTTATAAAAGATGGCATTATTGTAGAAAAGAAAACACTATCTTTGCCATCTTCCATCACCAATATAATCAAATGCCGCAACCCTCGCTGCATCACCTCGATTGAACAAGAACTAGACCATGTATTTTATCTTACAGACGAAGAAAAACAAATTTACCGCTGTAAATATTGCGAAGAAAAATATTCATAATCATTGAGAATCTTACTATCTTTTACAATTTGTCTGCCATCTTTAAAATGGCAAAAATACATCTTAATTTTAAAGCTGCCTTATAAAACAAAACTTACAAGATGTTATAAATAAAACTTTATCTACATCTTATTATTTGTTTTATGCAGCAGCTTTTTTTACAATATTTATCCTATTTTGCCTTTATAATTTACCTGTCCACACGTATAAGTCAACGGAATTTGATAGGTATCCTCATATATTTTTTTCCAACATTCATAGTTTAATTCCATCATATTCTCTGCATTTTCTCGCACGCTTTTATCCGAAGCAGGATAGATAGGCTTTTCAATGTGAATCGTGTACTCTTGAATATAAAATCCATCTTCTCCCTTGACATCACTATCTTGCATCGTTATAAAACATGGTAAAACAGGCACATGATTTCTTGCAGCAAATTTATAAGCCCCTGTCTTTAACGGTTTTGGTTTGCGATAATTCCACCACATACTCTGCTCAGGATAAATCAGAATAAAATTGCCATCTTTTAATAGCTCGTCAATAGCCACTATAAATTTTTTCATCGTATCCGTATTACTACTAAGCGGCAATGTATTGCAATGTCTCATTAAATATCCATAAAAACCTGTAAAACTTGTATAATTGCCTTCTTTAATAACTCTGTACAATTTTCGATTTTTATGTTCTGAAGCATCGTATGTTATCTCCATTGCAAAACTATCCATTGGGCTAAAATGATTACAGGTAATAATAGCGCCCGACTCCAAATTGCGGAAATTTTCAATCCCTTGAATATCTTTTATAATAATCTTATTGGTGCGAAGCATTGCATTTAAAAACCATCGGCCAAATTTAAAGGCATATTTAGAAAAAAAACGGCTTGTAAAACTTCTGTCAAAATAATCAATTTCTTCAGGCATCAGTATTTTAGAAGGTGGGTCATCTTCCACATCCACATCAAATTTGCCCTGATATTCAAGCTCTGCTATCTTGTCTAAAACACGTATTCTATCCTCAGCTTTATAGTCGTCTGACAAATAGACATTCTTAAAATTTTTCTCATTATTAATTTCTAAAAAGGCTAAATTTGCAAGATTATCTCCAGACTGCAAATCTCTTTTTCGTTCTTCATCAGAATAATTATCATGGACTTCTACGATTTCTTGATAACTTGGCGACTTCTTCGCATACTCCCAAAAACGGTCTCCAAGCTTACAATCTGGATAATGCCATGGCTTTTTTCCAAGATTGTAATGAATCAAACAAATGTCTTCCTCTTTACATGGAAGTTCACCATAAGTTTCTGCATTCCACTTTGGGTCAATCCAGTATACTTTATCTTCACATAAAATATTAAGATAATCTTGGTCTTGCGCAACAACAAAAGTATATATTTTAATAAATTCTGTAAATTGTTTTAATATATCCTCATCTCTAAATTGTTTGATATTAATAACAAGCACACCTGCATTAAAATACTGCCTTCGGTTAATATCAAGCACCTTTTCTGCATACTCGCCAAACAAATCTGTTTGACTGATAACTTGGTCTACCGCAGCCCCTACATAATTAATCCCAATCGGATAATTATATAATTCGGATATATCGCCAAGAACAATGGTATCACTATCAATATAGACGCCCTTATCATATTCTGGAAACAGCTTTGCAAGAAACAAACGATAATATGTGGTACATGAATAATAATCACGTATTGGTAATTTTTCTTTTAAATCCTCTAAATATTGTGATACATCATTAAAATAGATATGAAAATTATCATTTGCCATATCCAAGACTTTTTTTTGCTTTTCTTCTTCAATTCCTGAATTTAAAATATGGATATTATATATATAATCCTTTGATGCATTCTCCATAACCGATTGCAGTGAAACCATTGTATATTTTATATATCCACTATCACATGCAAAAAAAATAGGAATGATATTATTGTTCATATGTTTTATGCTCCTGTTTCTTATGATAATAAACCTCATAAATATCATCAAACTGATGATAACCAAATATTTTATGTACTCTGTCAACCTGCCACTGTTTTACATTATCCGTATGAGGATATGGCAAGTAAAACAATCTTTTTGAAAAATGCCTAACAACGGTATGTTTATGTAAAAATTTTTGGTCGTTAAATTTTTGCGGCAGCATTTTCTTTTTTATAGTATTTCTATAAACAGCCGACTGGTCTGCAAAGATTAACTTTTTTTCTCTCAACAGTTTTCTTGCCTTTTCAAATAGATGCGTTTTTTTAATCATTTTCATATTGATTAAAAGAACGCCTGCATTAATATAATTTGGATGAATAAGATATTTTCCATAATGGTCTCTTGCCGCTGCATACTCATATTCATTAATATTCGTATTATAGAGCAATCGAATATCCCTTTGAAACATAATATCTACATCTAAATATAACAATTTATTGGGCATATTATCCATCTTATCTGCAAAAAGTCTTAACAAAGTATAAGGTGAACAGTATGTCATCTCATTTGGACAATGGGCAAATTCTTCATTATAAAGAGCTATTACATCCTTTCGGATTACTCTATTTTCAATATTGTACTCTTTCGCCACCTTATCAAGAAACGCAATATCGTTTATACTCAATGCCTTATACTCTTCTTTAATATGAGATACATCCATCGTAAATATATAAAAAGTAAAGGGTTCTCTCGTTTTTGTTCGCATTAATATGGATAACATACAGGTCAATATTCCATCAAAAATTTTATCATTGCCGGCAAATAATACATTTATCATAACTTTCTCCATGCTGCAATTTCTTCTTATCTTTGTGTGTATCATCCACACCACTATTACTTTATATCAAATATTATCATTTTTAGCAGCCATGCTGCGATTAATTTTTAAAGTAACTAATGGCTCAAGTCGTGGATTCTATTGTTTTCAATTTTCTTTATATATTTTATCATTTCAACATTATTGTATCTGCTTCTTCTAACCATTGTTTTATACACTTTATCACGCAATGCTTTCTTCTTTTGAGCATTGCTTAAATGCTGGTCTGCTGTAAAAGGTCCATCAACAAATGTTATTATTCTAGGCGTTTTTCTAAATCTTCTTTTTCTATAAACATTCGTAAAACAATACACACTGGCATCATATTGTAAAGGATAACGAAAAGACAACTCTTTAAATGGTCTTATCTTTGTGTAATATGGCCATATATGGGCTTCTGGATAAATTGTTATTGTATCTTTATTATCCACATGATACTGTAACGCCTCAAAAAAATTTCTAGCTGCTTCCCTGTTATCAGGCAGAGGAAGCGCACCTAAGCTTGGCGTAATATCGCCCAAAATGGGCATTGACACATTGTTTGGGTGAACGACTACATAGGCATCTTTAGGATAACTTATCATACTTGGTATCAATGCATCGGCAAGCCCATTGGTATGATTACCATATAAAAAAATCCCTTTTTTACTTATATTGTTATGTTTAATAACATCTAAAAGCTTCTTTTTTCCAACAATCTTATGTCCAAACCACAACTTTAAAAACACATATGCTAATGGTCTTGCAACTATCTTATACCAAAATAAATGACCTATTTTTCTTTTTGTTCCACCTAAATATTCAAAAGATTCATCAATTACTTTTGCCTGTATGGAATCGTTTGCAAATTCATCATTTAACTCATCAACATAATATATTACTTTTTTCACAAAATCTCCCATTCTTACTTTATCTGCAAGTTTAATATAACCAGTTAAGTGGATATTCGCAATCCGCTACGCTACTTGCTCATAACCTCATAGCTACTGTCATAGCTTTTCAGTGGGAGCTTATACTCCCACTGAAACAAGCAAGTCCCCACCCCCACTTATGCCTTTGCAGCATTGAAGTGGGGACTTCCTTGATGAGTTTAAATCATTATACTTGTCTTTAACTTATAAAAAAATGAGCAGCACGATAAGCCGGGTTATGTCCACGCAATCGTGTGATGATTATCTATCTAGTTTTACTGTCGCCAATAAAATCAAGCAACCTACCTAAAAGCACGACGGGCAGCCGTATCGCTTTTATCTTGGTCTTGCTTCGAGTGGGGTTTACATAGCCAAAACTGTTGCCAGTTCTGCGGTAGTCTCTTACACTGCCTTTCCACCATCACCAATATATTTAAATTGTAAACAAATTACAATATAAATATATTGGCAGTTTCTTTCTGTTGCACTTTCCTTAGAGTCGCCTCCACCAGACGTTATCTGGCACCCTGCCCTATGAAGCCCGGACTTTCCTCACCTGCTGCCTTTCGGCAATTGCAGCCGCAATCATCTGTGCTACTCATCATCATACTATTTCAACATAAAAATTCACATTTGTAATAATCACACCAACTAATTCTATCATTCTTTTTTTAATTTCTCAACACTTTTTTAATTTCTAAAATTAAATTAGGAAAAATTAATAAGAAATGTATAATAGGATAATAAATACTGGCGAGAAAATACATAAAAGGCAAAGCGTTAAGCCCTGCCTTTTACTTTTATTTATCATTATTATGCCTACTCCACCACCCTGATAAATTCCCAGATAATGGCTCTGGATGCCCTATTCCTTCAAATGGATTTCGTTGAATATCCTTAACAAGTTTATTTATTTTTCTTAATGTTTTCTTTTATCTTGTTCCTGCCAGTCAAGATACTCTTGCCATGCTTCATCTTCCCATAATATCCCCATGTGCTACACCTCAATCAAATCATGTTCTTTGGGAATGGATTTCCCAGATTCAATATTTGCAGCACGCTCTTCTAATACTTTCATATTATCTTCACTATAAAATGGGTCTGCTGCTACTTCAAAAGGGATTCTTCTTTCATTGCCAACCTTAATGGCAAAAATATTGAAAGCGGTACTTAGCGATAAGCCCATTTCTTTACAAGCAGATTCCATTTTTCTTTTCACTTCTTCATCAATCCGAAAATTCACCATTGTTTGAGCCATAATGCACCACTCCTTTTTTCTTTATCATATCATGTAAAATATACATTGTAAAGCGTTTTCTTTACAAATTTTAATATAAAATAAGAGACAAGAACAAATCATTATCCCTGCCTCTTTCTCTTATTACCCACTTCACAAATGTAATATTTTGGGATTATAACACCAACATCGCGTCCCCAAAACTAAAGAATCGATACTGTTTATCCACCGCTTTTTTATAAGCATTTAAAACATTTTCCCTGCCTGCTAAAGCGGATACCAACATAACAAGCGTAGACTCTGGCAAATGAAAATTTGTTATCAAATTATCAATCATTTTAAATTGATAGCCTGGATAAATAAATATATCCGTCCAACCACTACATGCTTTGATATATCCATCTTTATCGACGGCTGATTCCAATGTTCTTGTACTGGTTGTTCCAACTGCCACAATCTTATGTCCACTCCGCTTTGCTGCATTAATTGTATTTGCTGCCTCCTCATCTATCATAAAAAATTCAGAGTGCATATGATGTTCTAGTATATTTTCAACCTTTACAGGTCTAAATGTACCAAGTCCGACATGAAGCGTTACTTTTGCTATATGAATGCCTTTTTTCTTAATTGTCTCTAACAGCTCCTCTGTAAAATGCAGCCCTGCTGTCGGCGCCGCCGCAGAACCTTCATTTTTGGCATAGACTGTCTGATAACGATTTTTATCTTCAAGCTTTTCTGTGATATATGGAGGCAATGGCATCTGCCCTAAGGAATCTAATATTTCCTCAAAGATTCCTTCAAATGTAAATTGAACAAGTCGATTGCCTTCCTCAACAACATCAACAACTTCTCCAATCAGCCGACCATCGCCAAAACTTATCCTTGTTCCTATCTTTGCTTTTTTTCCAGGTTTGACAAGAACTTCCCATGTATTTGACCTATTTTCGATGCGCTTTAACAAAAGAACTTCTATTGTTGCCTTTGTATCAAGTTTTTCACCAATAAGCCTTGCTGGAAGAACTTTTGTCTCATTTAACACAAGACAATCACCTGGCTGCAAATAATCTATAATATCTGTAAATACTTTATGTTCTACCTGTCCTGTTTTTCTATCCAACACCATCAATCTGGAACTTGAACGGTCTGACAGTGGAGTTTGTGCAATCAATTCTTTTGGCAAGTCATAATAAAAATCATGTAAATTCACATTCTTCCTCCATTAACTACTTTAACGTCTTTTTTATTATTGACGCAATTCAATACCCATCTGTGAAAGCTCTGAAAGAATTTTATTCATAATAGCCGTGACATCTTTTTCTTCAAGCGTTCGGTCATTTGCTCTAAATGTAATGGTATACGCCACTGATTTAAAGCCTTCTTTTATTTGATTTCCCTCATAAATATCAAACAGTCGATAGCTTTCCACCATTTTTTTGCCGCATTTTTCGATTACTTTCTCAATAGAACCAACCAGCATTTCTTTTGGGACAACCATACTGATATCTCTTGTCACTGCTGGAAACTTTGCGATTCCCTCATATTTTCTGTCAAAACTTGAAACTGCACAAATTTCAGGTATATCAAGAACAGCTATATAGGTTCTCTCACCAATACCATAGCTATCTGCCACATCTGGGTGAACTTCTCCAAGATAGCCAATTACCCTACTATTATAAATAACATTTGCCTGACGTCCTGGATGTAAAAATGGAATGCCTGATTCAGGGTCATATTGTATCTTATCTCTAGCCCCCACTCTATCTAAAAATTCTTCTACAACACCTTTCATTGTAAAGAAGTCGCCTTCTCCAAAAAAGCCTAATGTAAACTCTACTTTTTCAACAGGAAGCTCATCTGTTGAATCCTTTGGAAGATAGACGGTTGAACGTTCATACAACTTCACATTTTTATTGCGTCTATTATAATTGACAGCAAGTGACGTCAGCATACCATTAATTGGCAATGTTCTCATAATAGAGAAATCCTCGCCCAATGGATTGGATATAACAACGGTCTTTCTCAAATCCGAGTCCTTTGCAATTCTTAACTTATCAAATACTTTAGGACTCTCAAACGAATAAGTCATTGCCTGAGAAAATCCACAGAACTGTGCAATCTCATCAGCAATTTCCTCAATGCTTTGCTTATAGGATATTTTTCCCATCGTTGTTGCTCCATTTGGCAATGTTGAAGAAATATTATCATACCCAAAAAATCGTGCCACCTCTTCTGCAATATCGGCACATCTTAGTAAATCTTGTCTAAATGTTGGAATAATAAGCTCATTTTTAGGCTCATCATATTCTATCTCTAAATATTTAAAGTATTCCAACATGTCCTGTTTTGATATATTCGTTCCAAGCAAACGATTGATTCTATCGGGTTCAAATACAATTCGTTTCTTTTCTTTTTTATTTGGATATATATCAACAACACCGCCGACAACTTCACCTGCGCCAAGCTCTTCTATAAGCTGACATGCTCTGTTCATCGCCTCAATAGCATTTTCAGGGTCTAACCCCTTCTCAAATTTGCCGGAAGCATCCGTTCTTAATCCAATCTTTTTTGTTGTCTTTCTTATATTTGTTCCATCAAATGTTGCCGCTTCAAAAAGCATAGTCTTTACATCATCTGTAATCATGGAATTTTCGCCGCCCATGATACCAGCAAGACCCACTGGCTTTTGTCCGTCACATATCATCAATGTTGAAGCATCTAACGTTCTTACCTGACCGTCAAGTGTTGTAAATTCTTCACCTTCTGCTGCGGTTCGGACAATAATTTTTTTATCCGCAATCTTATCAAGGTCATAAGCGTGCATAGGCTGACCATATTCTTCCATCACATAATTTGTAATGTCAACTAAATTATTAATTGGTCTTATTCCAGCAGAAGCAAGTCTTCTTTGCATCCATTCTGGGGAAGGTGCCAGCTTAATATTTTTAACAACTCTTGCTGTATATCTTGTACATAAATTTTTGTCTTCAACCACAACCTGAATATAATCGTTGACATTTTCTAAATTGCCGGTCTGTTTTATTACAGGAGGATGAAAAGGCTTTCTAAATGTAGCTGCCGCCTCTCTTGCAATTCCTATCACACTGTAACAATCCACTCTATTATTAGTAATTTCATATTCAAATACAGTATCGTGAAGTCCAAGATATTCGATTGCATCCTCGCCGACCACAGCGTCCTCGCCAAGTATATAAATGCCATCTTCAGGTGCATTTGGATAAAATTCTTTTGATGAGCCAAGCTCCTCAATGGAACACATCATCCCATAGGATTCAACACCGCGAAGTTTTCCTTTTTTTATCTTAATACCATCTGTTGGCAAAGCTCCTCCATCATGTCCGCCGGCTACTTTACCACCGTCAAGCACAACTGGAACTTTTTGTCCCGAAGAACCCACTATAATATTAGGCGCTCCTGTCACTATCTGCACCTGTTCATTTTCCCCAACACGAACCTGACAGACAACCAATTTATCTGCATCGGGATGTCGCTCCACCGACAAAATCTGCCCTACCACAATCTTATCTAAATTTTTATCAAATGCCGTAAATCCTTCTACTTTTGTGCCTGAAAGTGTCATTGCATCACGAAATTGCTGGTCTGTCACATTCTCTAAACCTGAAACCATTGATTTTATCCAATTTATTGATGTATTCATTATCTTACCTCATTCCTTATCAAAGTTAACATTCCCATTATCAAGCGGATACTTACAATCTGCTTTACCACTTGCTTATCTGCATATTCTATTAAAATTGTTTTAAAAATCTTATATCATTTTCATATAACAATCTCATATCATCAATTTCATATTTAAGCAGTGCAATTCTCTCCAAACCAATTCCAAATGCAAATCCTGTATATTTATCATTATCAATTCCACTCATCTCAAACACATGTGGATGTACCATTCCACAGCCAAGAATTTCTATCCATCCTTCACCCTTGCAAAAACGGCATCCTATTCCCCCGCACTTAAAACAAGATACATCCATCTCTGCACTAGGCTCTGTAAAAGGAAAATGATGTGGTCTAAATTTTACCTTTGTATCTGGTCCAAAAAGCTCCTTTGCAAACAATGCAAGTGTTCCTTTTAAATCGGCAAATGTAATATTTTCATCAATAACCAGTCCTTCAACCTGATGAAAACATGGAGAATGTGTTGCATCCACTTCATCTGAACGAAATACACGACCTGGCGATATCATTCTTATCGGAAGATGTCCTTTTTCCATTTCATGCACTTGAACTGAAGAAGTCTGTGTTCTTAATACAATTTTATCATTAATATAAAATGTATCCTGTTCATCTTTTGCAGGATGATTTGCAGGAATATTTAAAGCCTCAAAATTGTAATAGTCAAACTCAACTTCAGGTCCTTCTACAACTTCATATCCCATCCCCATAAATATTTTTTTCACTTCTTTTAAAGCTAATGTATTTGGGTGACAATGACCTACATTATTCTTTTTTGCTGGCAATGTAACATCAATAACTTCTGCCTTCATTTGGAGTTCTCTCATCTTTGACGAAATCTCTTTTTTAGCATTTTCAAGTACCTCTTCAATAGCCGCCCTTGTGTCATTGACAATCTGTCCAACTTGCGGTCTATCCTCTGGAGCTACATCTTTCATACCTTTTAAAACTTCTGTAAGTTCACCTTTTTTTCCTAAAAAGGATATCCTGACCTCATTTAACTTATCAAGAGAATCGGTTGATTTAATCTGTGCTAATGCCTTTTCTCTTATCTGTGCCAGTTTCTCTTTCATATATCTTTCCTCCATTCTTATGCAACATGTTGTACCATTGTTTTACTGTGGTTATTACTCTTCTATAACAACTTATCTAATTGCCAGAAGTTTGCTTTGCAAACTTTTATAGCTCGGCTTTGCCGAAATTTTGCTGTGGTTATTATATCATAAGTCCACTCAAATTCAATACAAAAGTTAAATTGAAGTGGAGAACTTCCTTGATGAGGTTAAACTCCCTTTTCGGAAAAGTGTTCTCATCACATATGATTTAATTTCGCTGTTCAAATTCTTCAAGTATACTTAATACATTATTTATATATTCCGGATATTTTGTCGTAACCATTTTAATATTGGACTTAACAGCAGAAATTCGTTCTTCATTATGTGCAATACTGCTTCGTATTTCCTGCCTTCTGCGTGCCAACTGATGTCTTACTTCAACCATTTCTTTCTTATCATATAAAGCCCGCACTCGTCCAATCCATACACTTGTATGCGACATACCCACTCGTTCCAGCGCTTTCATCAAATCAGCTTCCGCCTCACTTAGATGCGTTGTCATCTTAAAAACTCGTTTTTGTTCTTCTTTCATCTCTAAATACAATTTATACTTTTTTTGCAGCTCCCGAACATTGTTCACACGATACCGCTTATAGTCATACTCTAAAAGATTGGCAGAATTGACATACTTGACTTTAACCTTATTTAAAAGAGAAGTTGCCTTATTAATCTTAATTTCCGTCTGAAGCACACGTCTTTGCGTTATCTTAAGATAAGCAAAAATCCCAACAGCTACACAAGCGCCAAGCAATGTTACGATAAAAAATAACATCATATTAAAATTGTCATTATTGGCAACGACTGCAACGGCAAAAATTCCATAAACCATTGCAAAGGAGATAATAAGATAAATGGAATATTTCCGAATATATTTTTGTTTTTGTTTCAGCTCTTTTCCCTCTAAACGAAGCGCCATTTTTTCGCCCTCAAGCAAATTCAAATCACGCTTTACCGACTCAAAATAGGATTCTTGCTGTTCCATTATCTTAATGCTTTTTGGAATTTCATCCCGATAGCTATCCATTCTCTGATAGGCCTTATTGGATAATTTCTTTTCTGAATCGGTTATAATTTTTCTATCAACCGTAAGACTATCTACATATTCTGCATAATATGCCACTTGATTTTTTAAATTTTCAGGCGCATTCTCATACAGCTCAATATCAGCAAATTCTTCTGTAATCTCATTATAGTCATCCATAATTCTATCAATATTATGAATTGCCGTCTCCATAATCTCACATTGCCCATGAACAAATTGAAGCATATCATCATATTTAAAATCTGTCGATGTAAAATTATCAATATCTACATCATGAACTGCCTCTGGTTCTTTTTCAATATAGCCATCCTCTTCCTCGTCAAACGCTTCATCTTCATATTCGTACTCATCTTGTTCATTATCTTTAGACAGACCTGCTGTTAATTTTATAATATAATCGTCATCGTCTGCCAATTCATCCTCTGAACCATCGTATATGGATACTAATTTATCCTTAACATTTTTGAATAATCCCATCAATGTAAACTTCCTTTTTTCACACGTTTATTGTGTATTCTCCAAATATTTTTGTTTCCAATTTTCAATGATATCAGAAACATCTTTATGATAATTCTGACTTTTTTCCAACTCTTGCAATCTGTTGTAATCTTCACTGTCTCTCGCTTTATCTTTAAGACATTCTATCTGTTGTTTAACAGCATACTCTTCTTTAGAATCATCATCTAATTCAATAATTTCCTCTTGGTCTAAAAGACAGCGCACAATCACCGCATACTTTTTAGAAATATCATACTGGCTTATATCATACGCTTTATTAAAAAATTTTTCTGCCTGAAAAAACATAAATAGCTTGGCATATGCAATACCCATATTATGATATACACTTGCATAAAATACAGCAGGCAATTCCTTATCCATTGGCAATTTGACAATTCGTTCATAATTCCAAAGTGCATTGTAATAATGCGCACTATTTAGTAAATTATCGCCTATAATCTTAAGACGCTTGCGCACATTCTGCGCATTTAGGGTATTAATGGTTTCCTTGATAGCCTCTACTTCTTCCATTGTATAATAATCGACATATAAAAGCACAATCGCAACCATCTCTGCCAAACTGCCGCCCTTTTTCTTTGTGCTTCGCAATTTATCGGCTAAATCTTTTTCTAATGTCTCTTCTTCAATAAATGTAATAAACGCATCCGAAAAAAAATCCTCATTAATAATATATATATTATTGTATATGACATAACATAATTCTTCTAATGAATAGATGCGAACCCCCATTTCTTTTATATGAAATGGATTAGAAGCTTCTTTTGTCCTACACAATATCAAGTTGCCCATATACAACCTTTCCAGAGCTTTTAACGATTCCGCCAAAACCCTTATCACTTATTTTAACATGACAGATATTTTCAGAAGAAAAAGAAATCTGTACATTAATTCTTGTCATCTTTCCCTTTCTGTATGGTATCTCACTGATATCAACTGTCCTTAAATAATCACTGCTCCCATCACAAGGTTTTAAATGAAAGGTAAGACTAGTCAAATCTTCGACAATAAAATCATAACTTCTTTTTGCCGCATACCAATTTACACCTGATTTGATAACCCGAAGCCTTTTTTGTTTCCCTCGCTCTAATATATCCAGCTCAATACCTGTTGTAATACGATTGCCACATGCAAGAATCATATGACTGAATCTGCCGGCATACAAACTTTCATGTCCGCAATAGCAAGCTCCCTTTACATAAATATTTTGTCCTGCAAATACTTTTCTTTTCTTACATAAAAAATCGGTAAAAGATGGCGGAAATTCTTTGACATCAAATCCTTGCCCTGTGATAAATATGGAAGATATCACATAATTTTTTGTTATATCCTTCAGCCAATCCATTACATCATCGGTTACATCTTCAAGTTTTAATATGCCATTTAACACATTTGTAATCTTATGATTATAAAAATGATATCGGTTTTCTTTAATGACTTCCTGATTCTTTATTTTTCCATTGCTCATAAGATAACAATCAATACCTTTATGATTGTAATCCAATAACATAACACAAGATGTATATAAATCTTTTCGCTGATTATATACATAAAATGCAAATGCTTCCTCTCTGCTGATAAAACTTCGATGAGATGAATCAATCCCTAATTTATCAAATAACACTTCTAAAAACTGCAATAACTCTACGGAAAAGGATTCCACACATACACATACCATTCCTATTTTCAAACGACCTGTCTGTTCTTTGACATATTCCATTAAATTTCCCAAAAAACGAACAATATCTTCCACCTGTCCAATATGTTCATCATCTGCCGCCACACACCAACGTTTTGTACTTATTGGATTTTCTTTATAATTTTTCCCGTTTGGAAATGTTAAACTGACTGTTTTTGCCTCATTCTCATCATAATAAGCCACTAGCGATATATGTTCTTGTATATCTACGCCTATAATCAGACCTTCATTCATCTCCACATCTATCATTCTCCAATCTGTAATCTACAAAACTTGAAACACTTGGTCTACAATATATTCATTGATACAGTATGTCTGCATCTTTTTTTTCATTGTAGTGATATCATGTTTTTCTTTACATGCAAGTATCTCATTAAGATAATCAAATTTACTGATATTCTTATTGTGAAAAACAGCGTTACCTGTTATTTGATACTCATTTGAGCGTTTCAATTCGCCTTTCGTTTCTTCCGTAAAATAGTAAGATATCCTATCCCCATAAAACAAGGTAAACCCTTTTGTATAAACACCGCAGCACCCTGTTATAATCTCATGTTCAACATAGGATTCATCTTCATTTTTATAAAAATAAATATTTACTTTGGCATCAGGGCTTCCAACATACTGAACATAAGTTTGATTTATTATTGTATAAGGAAGACACAAAACATCTCCAAACTTTTTATAAAATTCAAAACATTGATTTTCTTCGCACAACTCTATAATCAGTGTTTCCACTAATTTTTTTTGTGTTTCAGTCATCATATCGGGATTTTTCGACATATACTTAAGATATGCCAATTTACAAATATTATGGATTTTATAATTTGCCATCAAATAGTCTTCTATAACCGTAAATGCAAATGTATCAGCATTTAAATTATGCTCTATATTGGTGTCCTTTTCCAAATGCTGTCTTACAATATGCTGTTTCACAAAATACAGATAACTTTGATAACAAATATAGGCATCTATAATAATACGTTTTCTGCCATTTGTCATGTCATGTTTTTTTCCATCATGATAACTTGTATAATAATCATTAAACACTTCTGTTAATTTTTCATCTTGCTGGGAACAAAACAACATCTGTGCAATGATTCGCTCTGAAATATCCATCTTATCAATTTCTAATTCATTGCACACTTTCCAAACATGATACATTTCATCACTTGTTCCGTTAAAATTATCATTTAGATAAGATACCATTTTTTCATTATACTGCCCGTTTAAAAAACTTTTAAAACAGATATCCAACAATAAAACATCATGGACATTTCCCAATTTTTCAAGCAAAAAATTGCCAATCTTATGCAATGTTTCACCAGAGACGTCTTCTATTCCATAATTCTCAATTAAATCACAAGCTGTATCAAACATACCTGTACTTGAACAGATATCAATATATTGAATGGCCTCTTTTTTCTTTAAATGATTTGATAAAATATATTTTTGAATTTCTTTTCGATTCATAGCCGTTGAGTTTTCATTTCCCATCTGGTCTTTTTTATGATAATAATAATCAATCAGCCATGTGTTCAAAATCTCCCTCATATATTCTTCAAGCCCTTTTAATCCTGCAAGATACTTTACCGTATCTGCCATATCAAAACTGCTGCCCGTCTCAAATTTATAAAACTCAATATATTCATTTCTTATTGCTTTATTTAACGCAGCCTGTAATAAATCGGTATTTTCAAATATTTTTTCAATCTCATAATCCAATGTATCTTTATGTATACTGCCGTCCATACACTCAAAAGCCAACACACAGTCTTTTGTAAACATCGTTATATAAGCTACTTTATCTACAACGGGATACCTGTCAAGCAAAGTCAATTCCTTATGTTTTACAATAACATATCGCACATTTTCATCCAAACATTTAACTTTATATGTAAACATCAGATTGACCATACTCTCTGCTGTATTATTGTCAAGCAGCTGAATATCCCACATATATTTATAAATACGATTTAAATTGTCATCGATTCTATCCATACAAAGCTGTTCATATCCAAAATTTTTTATTTCATCTTCATACAAAGAGCAAACTTCTTTATTTTCCGTTAAAATATTGGCATATAAATAGGCTCTGTCCACATAATTTAAATGCACTTCATATTGAAAATACATCAAAACCACTTCTGGAAGTTTTTTATAAGAGCTTTTATCCATACTCTTGATATAAAACTCATAAAGTCTTGTGATTTTCAACCCTTTTAAAACAGCTTTTTCATAGTATGGAAAGCAATCCAAACTGCACATCTCATTGCGAATCATATGGATAACAAGCGTCTCTAACATATTGTCCTGTTGAAACGCCTCATAGAGCTTTCTTGCAATATCAATAACTGGAACAGCTACCATCTTTTCATTCAAAATCAAATAATTGATATAATCTGCAAGCCTCTGTGTTATTTTCTTATGCTTTAAACCAAATGCAAGAATACGAATTTCAAAGTCATTGAGAATACGCACTAACATTGGGTCGCTGTTTATCACGGTCAACGCTTCATAATACATAATCGGACTAAAACAACCATTCTTAAAAGCCTCTTTTATCCGTAAAAGTTTCATACTTAAATTTCGGCTATAATTCTTATCCATATAAAAAAGAAACCATAAAATACGCCAATTATCTAAACCATTTTCATAATAATCACGAATTACAGAAGCCATTTTTATGGTATATACATCATCTTTTTTAATGGTTGCATGGATATAACTATAATAACAAAACAATAATACATCTTGATGATAACCATTTTTATCAATAGCTTCTAATAAGGTTTCGGCTTCAACCATTCGGTCTTGATACGTAAGTCCCTGTATCTCCATCAATTGATAATAAATGGATTGCTCATTAAAATCTCTTAATTGATTGACCATCATCGTATATTGAGTAATCCAACTTTTCGTATCTATTTTTTCTAAACGATAATCAACGTATAATCGAGTTATCTCCATAAGAAGCCGACGTTCAACATTTGAATTTTGAATATTGGGATGATTGGATTTACCATGTATCATAATATCTACGGTCAATTTTTGATTGTATGTAAACAATTCAATTCTGCCAAAATTTTTCCCGCTATGCAGTTTATCTGTATCAATTGAAAAAGAGAACGCACATTGATTCCCTGTAAAATCATTGCTGTTTAACTCAGAACTTGACAATCGAATAAAAGAAGCATCGGTTTGTAATTGTATTTTTACATAACCCCAACCACTCTTATTAATCCATAACAAATACGGCTTATTATCACTGCAATCCATTATATCAAAAAGAACCTTATCCTCTTTTAAAATCCGAACTTGTACATTCTTGCCATATTTGTACTCACAATGCGCCATATGGATTGTCACAGGACTTTTTTTATGCGCCGCCACAAGAAACTCAAACATCGCATGGGAACGGTCGCCATCCAACTTTAAAATATCATAAATATTTACTAATTTTATATTTTCTTTTATTAAAATATTTTTAAACTCATTGCTGTCAAAAAATTGTATTGCCTCATCGATGGATTGATGTGCAAGATTATAGAAATCAAATGTTGTATCAACTGTTCCAATACTTGTCTCACACACTTTATCAACAATTTGTATTTCATATGGAATCTGTTTTTCTCCTGAAATACTGATAATATCAAATGTACCCTTTATCAAATCACTTGGCAGCAGCCCTTTTGTATAAATTTCATAGTCAATTTTACACTCCGTACCTGAAAATACATTGTTTCTTATTACAATTCTATCATTTTGAGACCATATAATTCCCATCGTATGCAAATTAGATTTCAATACAAAAGATTGCTTTATAACACTGTTGCAGGCAGCCTTTACGACTAATCTGCTATCCATATCCAATTTTGGTATATCATATGTAAAATTTCCTTTCGCCAAGCGTTTAAGATACTCTTTCATCTACTAATCAGCCTCCGCCTTTATCCTGTTCATATGTTCCTTTATTGCTGCTTCATATCCATTATCTGTCGGTTCATAAAATGTTGTTCCTATCAGTTCATCTGGTAAATATTGTTGTTTTACATAATGGTTGGTATAGTCATGCGCATATTTATAATTTAATCCACGCTCTAAATTTTTAGCGCCTTTATAGCCAGCCTCCCTCAAATGTGGCGGTACTCCATAGGTCTTTTCATTTTTAACGATATCCAACGCGCGATTGATTGCTATATAGGCGGCATTACTCTTTGGCGCACATGCAACATAAGTTGCAGCCTGAGACAATGTAATTCGCGCCTCTGGCATTCCAAGCCGTTCTACCGCCATCGCTGCATTGACAGCCACCACAAGCGCTTGAGGGTCAGCATTCCCCACATCTTCACTGGCACATATCATAATTCTTCGCGCAATAAATTTGATATCTTCACCAGCATACAGCATTTTTGCTAAATAATATACGGCGGCATCAGGGTCAGACCCTCTCATACTCTTAATAAATGCGGATATGGTATCATAATGATTGTCACCATTTTTATCATAATTTAAGGCCCTTTTCTGTACACATTGCTGTGCAACAGACAGATTGATATGAATGATGCCATCATCCGAAGGCTTTGTTGTCAATACGCCTAACTCTACTGCATTTAATGCGTTTCTGGCATCCCCATTGGATATGTCTGCAAGAAAATCTAAAGCTTCCTCATCCATATCTGCATGAAGACTTCCCATCCCACATTTTTCATCATAAACGGCACGTTTTAATATCGTCTTAATATCTTCTTTATTTAGAGGTTTTAACTCAAAAATAATCGACCTAGATATCAAAGCACTATTGACTTCAAAATATGGATTTTCAGTTGTTGCGCCAATTAGTATAACTGTTCCGTCCTCCACAAACGGAAGAAGATAATCTTGTTGTCCTTTGTTAAATCGATGAATTTCATCAACAAAAAGAATCGTCTTTTTGCCATACATACCTAAATTATCTTTTGCTTTTTCAACAACCGACTCCATATCTTTTTTTCCGGCAACCGTAGCATTTATCTGCATAAAATCGGCGCTAGTCGTATTGGCTATCACTTTTGCAAGTGTCGTCTTTCCAGTGCCAGGCGGTCCGTAAAGTATAATAGACTGAAGCTTGTCTGCTGCAATTGCTCTGTAAAGCAGTTTATCCTTACCAATAATATGCTGCTGTCCAACAACCTCATCAAGTGTTTTAGGTCTAATTCGTGAAGCGAGCGGAGATTCCTGCTTCATTTTATTTTCTCTCATATAATCAAATAAATCCATATGAACCTCTATTCTTACTCAATATGTCATGCGTTTTATTGTAACATAAATAGCATCACTTTGGAACACCTTAAAATCATTTAAAAAACGTGCTTAAAACGCTTGACTTTTCTAAATATTTATGATACCCTTTCTTTAAATAAAAAATTTTTAACTTTTTTCAATTTTTTTATTTCATATTTATCTCCTTTTGTAGATATGATAAAGACGGATGCATTTGTTGATACATCCGTCTTTTGTTATGTACAAATACACAACAATATATAATTTAGTTAAGCAGATATTTGCAATTCGCTACGCTGCTTGCTTATAACTTCAATCACTATTTATAGATTATGTTTCTGCTATTTTCTCACCGCCTACCATAAAAAAGGCAACTTTCTTTACCATATCCCAAAATGTAGCTTTGCCTATATCCTCTGTTGTGACAATTGGCACTTCTCCTAATGTCTGACCTTCAATACTATATGTCACATGACCAACCTGTGTGCCTTTGTCAATTGGTGCAACAAGACCTGTATCATAGACAACTTCTCTCATAATTTTATCATTGTCTACTTTATTCATAAATAGATATGAAAATGTCTTTTGATATGCACATCCTACTGTATTTTTAACACCTCCGCTAATCTCAACATGTTGCAGTTCAATCGGATTTTCATCTATATAAATATAACAATTGGAAAAGCCATAATTTAATAAATTAATTGCCTCTGAAAATCTTGTCTTGGAATTTGGTGCTGCCATTACTACTGCTATCAAATCAATGCCATTTTTTTTCGCCGTAGCAGAAAGACAACACCCTGCTTTGCTTGTCGAACCTGTTTTTAATCCCGTAGCCCATTCATACTGTTTAATTAATTTATTCGTGTTGGTTAATCCAAATTCGCTGTCTCCTCTTCTTGTGCTATGGATAATCGTATCCATCCAGACTGTTGAATAATCATGTATTTTAGGATATTTTGTAATTAACTCCTTGCTCATAATGGCTACATCTTTAGCCGATGAATGATGATTATCGGCATCCAGACCGCAACAATTCACAAAATTTGTATTTTTCATCTCTAATCCCTTTGCACGCTCATTCATCTGTACAACAAATGCTTCCTCTGTTCCGCTGATAAACTCTGCCATTGCCACACAAGCGTCCTATATCCATAGTAGACATCACAACGTTAATCGGATATTCGCAATCCGCTATGCCTTTGCAACATTGAAGGTATCCAATTTTATAAAAAATATAAATTTTCCCACTAAAAATCATCGTTTTTATTTTGCATATTAATTATGAAATTTATAATATATAGTAATAGAATAATCCTTATGTACCTCTATTTTTTCAATACATTCCAGCACTACCTCTCTTGTCAGCTTGTCAATATTAATATAATCTTTAAAAAGCTCTATCCATTTATCGTATTGAATATTTTGTTCGTTTTGTAAATCAAACTTATTTTGAACGGTATTTTTCTGTTCTTGTAATGTTTTAATTTTCTTATCATAATCAGCTATATAACAAATATATTCTTCTTTTGAAATCAAATCTTCCATATAACTGTCATATGTTTTTCTTTTAAATGTTTCTATCTGGTCAATACGATTTTGAATTGTATTTATCTGCAATTCATACTCATTTTCACTTGTTTTATATGGTTCTATTTTTCTTAATTTATCTATATCTTGTTTTTTTAAAATTTTTCTTGCTTCACTTTTAATGGATAACAAAACAGCTTCTTCTAAATCTTCTATATTGATACTATGACTGTCACAAAATTGTTTTCCATGTGTTTTATAGGTTTTGCAAATATATCCTGTAAACTTGTTTTTTTCATGTCTAGCATATTTTCTTGACATGGCATGTTTACAGTCAGCACAATAAATCAAACCTGAAAAAATGCCATTGGAATCCATTGAAACAACGCTTCTTGTCCTATTTTTCTGCAATTTTTGTACCCTATCAAAAACTTCTTGTTCAATAATCGGTTCATGTGTATTTTTTACAACAATCCATTGTTCTTTGGGAACACTTTTTTTCTTTTTATCTTTATAGGATAATGTATTTACTTTATTTTGAACCAAATGTCCTAAATAGGTTTCATTGTTTAATATGGTATGAATCGTTTGATACGACCATACTTTTGTAGTATCTAACGCTTTTGAATGATAATAATTTTCTTTCAGCACCTGCCTTTTATATAATGTTGGAATCAGTATTCCTTCTGATGATAAAATTGCTCCTATCTTTGACTTGCCATATCCAGATAAATATAATTGATAAATTCTTTTAACAATCGCTGCCGCATATTCATCAATTACCAAATGATTATGATTTTGCAAATCCTTTTTATATCCATATGGACAAGAAGAACCTAAAAATTGTCCATCTTTCATTTTTGCTCTCAATGAACTGCGGATATTTTTGGATAAATCCTCACAGTACCACTCATTGACAAGCCCGTTAATCTGTCTGCTCTTTTTGTTTTCTTCATTATCTGTATCAACGCCATCCACCACTCCAATAAAACGCACCCCTAAATTGGGAAGGTCATGGTGCAAATATTTTTCTATATGTTCCATATTTCTTGAAAATCTTGATTGTGTCTTTGCAATAATAATATCAAATTCGCCTAATTTTGCATCCGTCATCATTTTTTCAAAATCAGGTCTATTGTCATACAATCCGCTCTCATCATCATCACAATATACATGAAGCACTTTAAATTGATGCGCCAGTGCATAATCTGTAAGTAAAAGTCTTTGATTTTTTATACTTGCACTGTCATCTCCTCTGTTTACTTTGTCAATATCTTCTTTGCTTAGTCTTAAGTATAATACAGCGCGATTACCTTTCATATTTAGCCTCCATGCTACAATGAACTTTTAGGAGCAGCTAATGGCTCAAGTTTTAGCAAAGATGCACAGCATCTTTTTTTGTATGTTTTACAATGACATTTTTCATACAATCAACTAATGTTTTTTGTCCATAAACAACATTGACTTTTACTTTTTTTATATTGCGTTTCAACCGTTTCCTCGCTATAACCTTTTTTCAATTCTATTCGTTTTATAGCTTGTCTTATTCGTTAATCATTAAATTAAAAAAGAGATTCTTGCTGTGTATTTATATATGCTATAATTAGTGATTATTCCTTATAAATTCTTGATTTAATTTACTAATTTTCATATTAAACTCATTATACATTTTTAATAAATTGGCACGTCCTTGCCTTAACTGATTCATAATAATAACTTGATTTTTTCTTTGACTTTTTAAATCACTCAATATTTTTTTTACTTCACTTCTATCTTCTTCACTTTGCTTTAGAAGTTTCTCTGCATTGGATAATCTCATATTCATTTCTTCAATTTTTATATTTTTATTATTGATGATTTCTATTAATTCTTGTTTGGTTTTATTGTCATATTTCATTTTTATCCTCATTTCTGCGTTGCTTTCATATAAAAAATTTAAAAATTTTAAGGGATTTATGTCAAGCAACGCATAGACACAAATCCCATCATTAAAAATTTTATTTATATTTTTTATTCTAAACCATTATAAATTTTATTTATATACTATTATCTAAATGTACATTTATCAAATGTATTTGCTCCAAAGGCTTTGCCCAATGCAATACTTTCTATCATCTTTGCAAAGTTTTTGTCTGCCTGTGCCTGCTGCATAAATTCTTGATAATTCTTAACATTTGGTAATGTAACTTGTACATCGCCAAAATCAATTTTAACATGATTGTTTGCACTGCCAGTAACTGCCACAGGAATATCATAATTAAAATCAGGCTTGATATCGACACCAAAATCATAAGGATTTCTAGCTATTTTCCATAAGTTTTCACTCATATTATTGGTAAATACCTTATCTCCTGTTTCAAGATATGTAAGCATTCCGCTTTTTTGCCGTAAAGAGCGAATGAATTGTGCCATTGATACTGGCGTAAGCATAGAACCTGTGGATTTATCATAAATCATCTCCGAACCATTTTCTTGCGTAAATGCTATCTGCCTTTTTGTAATATATCTGGAACCATCTGCATATCCTTTTTCTTTCATCCATGATAACATTGCAATATTTTGCTCGGCACTGCCATAATATTCATCCGATGAACCAAGCCCCATCATTTCATAATATATGGCTCGAACTTCCTTTGAAGAATCATAATCATGCCACTTTAATCGGTCAACAATACTGGTTTCAATATTTAACTCGTCTTTTGGATAATAATCTTTTTTCTCTATCCACCAATCAACACTACGAGTATTTGAACTGCTGTCTGAACTATCATTTGTATTATAATTATCTGTATTATTCGATGATTCTGTTGTAGAAGTTATTGTATTATCTGAATCTGTTATTTCAGCTTGACCTATTTGCTCATTTATAATCATATCCATTTTATTTAAAATCGCTTCAACAGTATATCTTAAATTATCAATCGCTGTATTGGTGCCTGATATGCTTTCATTTACTGTATCAACAGAACTGTTTAAATCAATAATAGGCTGTGAATTATTCCAAATATCCCTTATTTCCTCAGATAAAAGCATATCACTGTCTGTACTTAATTGACTTAATGTATCTTTAATGCTATTTGCATTTTCATTAATACCACTGTAAATATTGATTAATTCAGCATCAATATTATCCAGCCTTTGATTCATTAATTCTTCATAATCTGCCTGCAAATCATCTAATAATTTTTCTGTATCGGAAATTAATTTTTCATACTGTGTTTCCTGCAATTCTTCCTGTGCTTCTCTAATATCGTTTTCTAATTGCTGTATATTTTTTCTGTTGCCTTCTGAATCATCACCCAATACTGCAAGATATTGTTTATTTAGGTTCGCAAGATTTTCTGTCTGTTCTCGTATATTTTTCTCATAATCATTCGCTTCCTTTATCGAACTAAGCAAATCTTTATATTTATCAATAACCTTGCCTAAGCTGTCAAGCTGTTTATCATAACCATCTTTTATAAGATTTATAATAGCCTCACGTTCATCTTGCGCAGAAAGAATGGAATCCCTTTGCGCCTTAATATATTCCTGCTTTTGCTCAAGAAGGACTGTATTATTAGAATCATCGGCTAACTGCTTGTTAAGCTTATCAATCATATTGGCATATTCTTCTGCCTGTTTTAAATATGTATTAAAATTTTGAGCATGAAGTCCTGCCGTTGTCCAGCCTTCATTGGTATAACTTCCATTTTCATCGACTAACTTTTTGCCCATAGCTTCTATCAAGCTGGTATAAAAATCGGATTCTTCTGTTAAGCTATTTATTTTATCCTGAAAATAATCAAATTTAGCAAACTCATTTCTATTTAATTCATTGCTAAATTGTTCAATTGATATAATGGTATCAAGGATAGCTTCGTTTACATTATTTATCTGCTGTTTTAATTCATCCCAAGCTTGTGTTCCTTCTTGTATATCAGAACCATTCAGAGCATCTGTCAATTGTTCTCGTTTATCATTTAAAATCTGAAGCTGTGCTTTATGCTGTTCAATTAATTTTTCATAGATAGACGAATTTGCAAAAAAGCCTTTTTCTTCAATTAATTTCAATCTTTTATCAATCATACTGACGGTATGTGAAATACCATCTTCTATGATTTCAAATTGTTTGATAATATTATCAAACTTTGTTTTATCCAACTCATTTAATTGTGATTGCAATTTTGAAACAGAATCTTGTGCGCTTAATGCCTTATCATAAAAGTTTTGAAATGTATCAATCTGGTCTTGTAGCTCTTTATCTTCAATGGTGATAATATCAATATCACCATTTTTGATTAAATCTTGATAATGTGAATCCAGTCCAACATCATTTGCCAAATCCATATAATATTGAT
Organism: uncultured Eubacterium sp.; assembly: GCA_947088865.1. Lineage (GTDB taxonomy): Bacteria > Bacillota > Clostridia > Lachnospirales > Lachnospiraceae > Lachnospira. Next base: position 192,635 of record CAMUHY010000001.1, read on the forward strand.
AAGCAGCTTGTTGTGTATCGATTTCTTCCTTTATCTTATCTATTTGAGCGAATAATGCCGAATTACGTGTACTCCATGTATCATATGTATTATCAATAATTGTGTCTAAATTAGATATTTCGCGTTCCAATTTTTGTATGGCACGCTCTATCAAGTCGTAATCTTTTGAAGTATTTTGTTCTAAACTGCCAGCAGAATCAAGACTAGAAGAGTCAAAACCAGAAAGTCCTGGCCATGAAGTGTCAATATTCACATCTATTTGGTCAAGTGCTATCTTTTGCACTCTATTATAACGGTCTCGAATTTCCTCAAGTTTACGGATTTTATCGACTTCCAAATCACCTGTCACCATCTGTTCACGACCTAATGCCATTTCTTCCTCAGCGGTTAAAACTCTGTCTTCATCTTTCTTCTTAACTTCATATAAACCTGTGGTTTCATCTAATTTAACATCATAATATTCTCCCCAAATACCAGCTAATTCTTGAACTAACTCTTTATCAATTTCAGCTTTTGCTTGTGCCAGATTTTTATATTGATAAAAATTTGTTTCATAAAAGTTAGAAAGTTCTGTAAAAAGTTCTTGATTATTAGCAACTAATGTTTGATAAAAAGTTTCGTCTGATTTTGCTTTTTCTAATAAACTTATTTTATAGCTTAGTTCATCTTGTGCATATACTTCTTGTAATTTTAAAAAAAGCTCTGCCTCTGATACAACGCCAAGCATGTAATCTCCCAGATATTCTTTTGCTTCAGGATATTTTTCGATAATAGACTGCATAGAAGCAGTGCCAATTTTGCCTGTTTTTGATAATTCATCACTAAGCGAAGATAAAAGGTCAGCTTCTTCTTGTAAATCGACTAGAGTGGCTGTTTTCTTTTTATCTTGACTGGATTTAAGAAAGTCGGAAGGGTCTAGTTCTTTCACCTGTTTACGATTTTCATTTATCAATTCTTGAACTGAAGTAATCCCTAACTTAATTGCAGCAATAACATCATCTTCATCCGTAAATGATTTCATCCATTTTCTTGTAGATTGTCCAAGACTATTTGTTGCCTTATCACATTCTTTTAAAGTTTTATCAACTAAGCCAAGTTCGCCTGTATAATTCAGTGCATCGCTTGACTGAACAGCAGTATTACCAACATCAGCAATAATTCCTTTTATTTGCTGACCATTGATATTTAAGCCTTGCATATCTAATTTTAGAATTTCCTCTTTATTCCAATTGTCATCATCTTCACAAGCTTTATTAATTAATCCCCAAATATATTCACTAACTGTTCCCTGCTCTAAAAGGACTGTTCCATTTTCTGTTTGTAAAATAGGAGAAAATGCAATTTCAACACCATCAAAGCCTGCTGATATTCCCCAAATACTAGAATTATTATTTGATAAAGCAGCCGCATTATCTTCATCCCATGATTCTAATGCTTTACGATATTGCTTAATCATCTCATCTGTCCAATCTAAAGCCTTCCTATTATTTGTATCAATATTCCCATATACTGTTTTATCAAGATCAATACCTTTATCTTCAACTTGTTGCATAATATTTTGATAATTTTCGTAAATTCCTTTGTCTGTTGGAGATAATATATCTGAATTAGTAATAATAAGTTGTAATTCTTCTTCATTTAAGGTATCTAAAAATTCATTAAATTCCTTTTGAATATCTAAATTACCCAAAAATGTATTCTTCTTAATATAAGACTTTTTTCCTTTAACTGAAAGTGTTGTTACATCACCATTTATCAATGCTAACGCATCAGACAAATCTGTTGATGCTTCCAAATACATTTGATAAGTTTCTGATGATTCACTTAATCCTGTAACTTTTTCTTGAACTTCTCCCTGAAGTTCTAAAGCATATGTTCTTGCGTCATTTCTTGCCTTTGTAGCTTCTTTTAATTTTGCTTCATATTCCTTAGTTTCATCTTCCGTTGGTTTTTTAATCTTACTATAATTACTATTTAATTTATCAATATTTTCTTGCTGTTTTAACATTTCTTTAGCTGCATATTGTATTTCTTCTATTTTATTTACTTCTGCTGCTTTTGTGTGAGTTACATCTACAACCATATCATTTCTTATTTCTTTTTGAGTAAATGTTTCTTCTTTATACCGAGATGTCTTTTTTTCATCTACATACTTTTTTGCATTTTCTTCTAATTTATCTTGAGATAATTTATGTCTTTCTTTTTCAATATTTAGTATATTTTCAAGTTCAGTCTTTTGGTTTTGTAAAACTTCTAATTCTTTTTCTTCTGCAAAGGATAGTGTTCCTAATGACTGAATATCTTTTATTTTTTGTTTTACTTCCTCTAACTGTGAAGTTGTAGAATCTATTGTAGACTGTGAATCAGATACTTCTTTTTGTAAATCAGCTATCTTCTTTTTTAAATTTTCAGAAGAATTTGTTATAGAATTTATCCCCTTTATAACACTTACTACAGTTCCAATAGCAAATATAGCCGTTAAAACAGGATTTGCTTTTACTAATGTAAATAATATATTTTTCAAACCTTTTAAAGCTCCAATAAAACCACCTGTAGAAACTATAGCCCCTCTTTGTGCTTGTAATAAACCTAATGTTTCAAGCTTTTCTTTGCTCTGTGCATCTGATAAACCCATACCTGTTAAAATTAATAATTGTTCATTCTTCTGTAAATTTTGAGATGATAATACAAGTTTTAATTGACTATCACTTAATCCAATACATGCTTGCCCAATAGCATTAAGATTTTGATTACTTTTCCCATTATCAAACAATGCCATAGCAGCCGTTAATTGCATTGTACTTTTAGCTGCTGTTATCATACCTGTTACAATCTTTGCAATTCCCATTGCAGTAAGTCCAACTAATGAAGCATTTAATAGATTTGTTTTATCCAAAAATTCTACAATTTCTGTTGTTATTTTTACAATTCCACCATATAATTCTTGACTTATAGCATTTGTTGATAATGATTCTATCGTCGCTGCTAATTCATTACATTTTGCTTCAAGTGAATCTTGATATACGCCATAACGCTCCATTGCCTCACCTGCAGAATTGGTTGCTGTTTCCGAATACCTTAAAGCATTTGAATAATTATTCATTAAGGCAATAAAATTTTCTTTCTGTGTTGCTCCTACGATAGCAACAGAAATATCATTTTGCTCAGTCTTTGTAAAATTTTTCCAATTTCTACTTACATCATCTAATACATCATCAAAATCGCGATATATATCTTTTGTATCCTTTAATTGAATACCTAACTCATTTAATACATTTTCTATATCAGATAAAGATTCTCCTGTTTCATCATCAATTAATTTTCCTATCTTAATATTATTTATACGTTCATATATTGATTTAAAAGAAGTACCAACCGAAGACATTGAATTTTGTGTAACTTCTCCAACAGCAGCCATATATCCTATTAATCGTTCTATAGATGTACCTGAATCATTTGCAATATCTGCACATTGACTTATTGCCTCAGCAAGTTCACCTGCATTAATTGCAGCATCCATATCTATATTTATCAATTTTGATACAATATCCATAGAATTTTCTGATGCTATATTATAACCTTTCATAACAGAGATTAAATAATTTGCTGCATCTGCACTTTCAATCATTGCTGTTTTTGATAATACTTGAGAACTTTTAATCAATTCATTGGTTGAAGCAACGGACTCTCCCATATTTAAAAACTCTTTTGCTGCCTCTGAAACTTCTTTTGTTGTCAAACTTAATTGTTTTGCCATATCATTATATGATTTCATCATGGAATTAACTTCCAAATCAGAAATACCACTTATTGTTTGAATACTTGTTTTAATAGAGTTTAACTCTTTAACACTTTGAATAACTTGAAATATAGATTCTGTAATATTTGAAATATTTGTATCATGAATTTCTTTTAATAAATCTGCTAAAAATGAATTGTCTTGACTCATAATTTCTTTCTCCTTTTTTACAAGCAAAAAAGACATTCCTAAGATTAGAAATGTCTTTAAAGCCTTATTATTTTATTTTTATATTAAAATTTATATCCACAATTTATACATTCATATGTTCTATTATTATATCCTCCTAACAATGCTGTTTTCATTATCTTTGATGTTAGTGTTATCTTCTTTAACTTTGTAGAATTACAAATTGGACAATGTGGTAAAAGTTGATCATTTGGATAATCTTTTTCCTTATATATGATTTTTCTTGGTTTATGTTCTTTTCCACAACCTTCGCATTTAACTACTATTGCGCTTTGTAAGATAACATATTTGCCATCAACTAATTTATTAAAATATTTCAATTCTAAAAACTGTTGTTTTCCACATTCTCTACAATAAATGCTCACAGCATCTACAGTTTCAGGAGAATTAAAACGCCATATTTTATCGAAATACATTAAACTTCCCTCTTCTTCCACTTCTTCCATTTGACTATCAAATGCTGCCCCACATACTGGACAATTTGTCATTCCTTTAACTGTCTCTGATTTAAATACTGTTTCACATGATTCACAAATTATTTTCATACACTACTCCTCGCTTTCTTTTTTTATGTAACAGCTTTATCACGATTATTATATCATATTTTTCTTTTCTATGTAAATAAATTCAATGAATCTCGTATAACCTCTATTTCAATATTATTTTATCAGCATCACTTGTTATAGCATACTTATACAACTATCTATTATATAATTATATCCCACACCTTTTGCCAATATATTTATCCTTTCCTTCTCTCTAATAGAAATTATCACCCCCTTGTATTTACTGTATTTTCCAAACTTTCGGCGGAATTTTTCATAGATTTTTTGAAACAATTTAAAAATAATTTGGTATCTTTATCATATAAAACCGTCAGCAATCTATCCCTTACATCTCCATTTGATATAAAGGCATACGCAATTAATGAAGACATGGTACTTTTATTAATTGATAAATTTTTTAACTTTATCATACAACTATCAAATAAATTATCTACATTTTTAGAATAATCACTTTTTGAAATATCCAATTTACTGACTTCTTTATCATACTCCTGCACTATCGAAATTACTTTTTTAAACTGTTTGCTATCTCGCATCTTATCGGCTTTATATTGAAAAACTGTGTTTAAATTACATGTATATGATATTAATTTTTTATATTTTCTCAAATCAATAATGCTATCTTCTATAATCGTTGCAAGTATTTCCATAGGACAATGAAATGCACGAATTTGCTCTTCCTTTATTTCTTTTTTCTGCTTTTTTCCTACACTTTTTTGTTCCTGAACTTTTGCATAAAAAATGGGATATTTTTTTCCATCTTTTAACTTCATACAGGGCAAATTGCTTAATCGGGCTAACTCACTGTTTACATTAATATCAAATGTCCTTTTTGCTGAATCAATGGCAACTTGAGCTAAAACGGAACATATAATAAATATATCTTCTAATTTTTGATTTTGACTATTGCCATCATAATAATAACTTAATGCCAACTGTGCTATATTGCTTGCTTCTCCAATCGCATACTGTGATGATGCAATTTTACTATCCATTTCCGCATAAGATTTCATATTTTTTTTATATCTGCTCTTTCCCACTAATTTTATATCATTAATAATGGTTGGATATTTTAAATATGCCTGCTTTGCAATTTCTACAACATCGGATTGATTGGTAACATATACCGAATCTGTATCTAAATCTTGTCCATTTAACCGGTTTTGTACATCCGTATATATGCCATTAATAATAATCACATTATCACTTAAATTGGGAAAATATTTTTGAATCACTTTTGAATAGGTATTTACCAAATGAATAATATTGTTAGGACTATTATGAGGACTGCGAAAACCTGCTAACCGTTCGCCATCCTTAAATCTTGTTGTATAGCATTGAATCCCATTATGAATTGGCTTAAAACAGGGTTCTTGTTTAAAATCCTGACCTGTTACATTCATTAATAACGCTATGGGATTTCCACAAATCGTCAGATTATCACCATTTTGTAACAACTTCCCTACTTTTAGCCGCTCATTTTTAAATTTACTTATAATTTCATTTTTCTTTGTCTTAAAATATTGTGTATATTTAAAATTCTCATTCCATTGATTTAACGCAATCAAAACATTGTTTATACTGTATTTTTTAGTAGCATGTATAGATAAATGCTGGATAAATGCTTCATGATTTGTTTTTAAATCATTGCAATAATCAATACTTGTCTTTGCAATATTTTTTAATATCTTCTCATCTATACAAGGAAAACTATTGTTAATCTGGTAGGAACTTCGCTGCAATTTCCCATATTTACTGCTGTGTGCTGTTTTTACAATGGCAAATTGTTCTTTATGTTTTTTTATAAATTTCCTATAATAAACATAGGCTTCTTTTTGATTTGTTCCCATCAAATCGGCAAATTTTATCCATTTAATTGAATTTTCTGTAATAATCACTTTAATATCTTTTATTTTAAAAGGATTCCCAAACATATCAACTTTTGTCGCTGTTTCATAATCATCACCATAATAATCTCTAAAATATTGCTCTACATTTCCTCGAAACAAACAGGATTTAAAAAAATGATTTCTGCAATATATAAAACCTTCCATATTTTTATCTTGTGGAAAAATAGAATTATCAATTAATCCCATACCATCCCAAAGCGTATTTTTAACTTTTATCTTTTCACTTGGTCTGTCAACATAACATTCTTTTCTATAATAAATTTCTGTTTTTTTAGGGTATTCTTTAATATGAATCCCGCAACTTTTTAATCTTTTCTTGCTTCCTTTTTTTATATAGGTTAAATTTACATTTTCCTTTGCTTTTCTTTTATAAAATGTAACACCCCAACGATTAATATAATCTTCCATCGCTTCCCAATCAATAACTCTTCTTCGACACATTACATTATGATTTTTTACAGAAACAGCATGAATCATCGTATATATATCTTCATCTTTTATGATAAAAATATTGTTCATTGGAATTGTTATATAATCCATTGCTGTTGCCGTAACTAATGGAGCATATGCCGACATTTCAACTATTTTTGCATTTTCTATTGGCATCTTATCCCATAAATTCATTGTAATATATTTTAATGCAACATCATGCAAACTTTCACGAATAAAAATACACTGTCCCTCTTTTGCCTTTCCTGTACTGCGCATAAGCATTTTATAATGGATTGTGGTTTCTTTATTTAAATGATTTTCATTATCATAATTTTCCCATAAAACGGTCGCCCCATTTTCATAATAATAATGTCTTAACTCTTTAGCAGTCATACCATCTTTTATGCCAAAATCAAATTTCATCACAATAAAATCTTTACTTTTTTGCTTACTATTAACACAAACACCATGATGTATCATATAATTGGAAAATAGACTATCATTAATAACGGCTTCTCCTAAATCAAGATAAGGTCTTTTACAATTTGTTTTATTGTCGTCTTTTATATAAGTATTTACAGCATATAAACTATTTGCTTGTATACTTTTTATTTTTATCAATAATAAATCCCCCTTATTTTTGCGTTACTTTTGCTATTTATACAGCTTTATCCATCAATCATTTATTTTAAGCAACTCATTAATGTAAATTGAAAAATAAATACTATGCTTCATAGTATATACTTCTCTTATTTACTGTGATTTTACCTATAAAATAATGGTTTACATCTATAACTAAAGAACAAAAAATCAATTTATAAAATGGCAATTTAAAATAAAAAAATACCAACCATCTTTTTATTTTGATGGTTGGTATTTCTTTACTTTTTCATTCTTTATTTATATATAAATACTTTTATTTTAACTATTTTATACTTTACTTTCTTGTTTAAAAATATTATATCATTATATTGCCTTTACTTGAATATTCTCAATAGAGAACATCCCTTCTTCTTCAACAATATATGAGTTCCAACAAACAAAACATATTTCTGAAATTTGCTTTAATCCTTCTATATTCATATCTTTAATTAATATTTCTATACTATTAATACCTTGATTTATTTTAAATTTATGGCTCTTTAACATTTGTGGTGGTTCATGATATTTAAATTCTATATCAATATCTTTTAAAGAATCAGTATAACTATTAATCTCACATATAAATCTTATATCTGCATTTGATTTTAAAAAATCATAAAAACTAAAAGTTCCTGGAAATTTAAAAACTAAACTAATAAAATCTGGTTTTTTATTTTTCCTATTTGAAAATAAATTAAAATTAACAATATGCTTACTATTATCTTGAATATGTTGTATTGCATTAGGATTATCTAAATCTGAACAAATTGGCAATATTATAGCATTACCTAATATATTTTCTGATTGCATAATAATATTATTAACTCTATCTACAAAATTAAGCAAATCACAATTTATAATTGATTCTTCAGGTATTAATCTATATCTAATTAATGTTCTCAAAAAATTCTGCATGTCTTTTTTATCATTTAACATCAATGTCTGTAAATGTGCCAAAGGAGTTCCTAATAATGCCTCACTTCTTGTAATAGGAGATATACAAAATGGTAATATATAATATTTCTTATCATTAAAAACAGTTTTAGAATAAGCATATCCCAATTCTATTAAACAATATTTACTTTCTATATAATTTTTACTAATAAGCGGAATAAAAACATCACTATTTTTTAATCCTTCCTCTATACACTTTACAAAATCTTCTCCCTGATTGATGGATATAGCAGAACAAAATATTCCTATATCCATACTTAAACTTTTTAAAAAATAGCTTAAAATCTTTGCTATCTCTATATCTTTACTTGAATGACTAATAAATACTTTCATAATATATATTTCCTTTTTTATAAAAATTGTTAATATTTATTTTATTATTCTAACTTTCTTCATTTAATTTTTAAACTCTTCCACTTATGAATATAATTTCTTGGACTAATATTTCTATTTTTAACTGTCTTACAAAGTATAATTAAAAATAAAATTATACATATTATTCCTTTAATTCCATCTGTTATAGTAATATTTTTCCAATTAGTTTTATATATAAATAATACAATAATTAAAAAATTGATACATAAAAAAGGAAAATGCCATGAAATTACCCTAAAAATATTACTTTCATACTTATCTTTGTATTTCATATGACGTCTTTCCCACTGAAAATCCCCTCCTTCATACTCATGAAATACATTAAGATATGCTCCTATTTTACAAAGAGCATTCATCTTGTTTAATACAATTAAATAAGGTGGAATAATACCTATATACGACAATATTATAAAAATTGTATCTTCTTGTGTAAGAGCAAATGCTATATATGCCACAATAAATGTATAAAAAAAATTTATGGTATTGTTGGTAAGAGAATCTAGATGTAAAATCTCATCTCTTAGCATTAAATATTCTTCTTTTCCTTTATTATTGTAATTTTCCATACTTATACCTCAAATCGTTTAAATCTTATTTTTTGTAATAATATTCATTTTTTATATTTTAATTCACGTTAATAAAATTATCTATCAAATCTTAATTATATATAATATAAATTATCAAAATATAAACATTCATAATTTCTTTTATGATACATAAAAATTATAAAAATAAAGACACATTAAATATTACTATTTAATATACTCATAAATGTTTAATTTTTTTCTTATCTACTTAAATTAAAACTATCTTAGAACTAGTCATATAATTTTTTCTATTTGTATTATTTAAAACTTATATTTTATAAGCCTCTTTCTTTACAGATATTAAGCAATAAAAATGCACTAATACTTTTTTTACATTGTACACAAAAAATATTATTTTATCACTATGTAATATAACTAAAATTATAACTATATTTTTGTGCTAATTTATTATTTTTTATATTTTCAACATAAAATCAAACATATTCATCATTATACTAAACATTAAATAAGTCCATTGTCAATTATATTTCTACAACTGATAATGGACTTATATCAATATACAACTATTTAATTTCCCTGCATACATATCTTTTTGCAAATATTCTTTTTGTCTACTATCTGTCTATGCCACACAAGCGTCATTGGCACTCGCCATACTAATACACTTTATCATTGTATCTACATTTTGTGTCTCTCCCGCTTCAAGATATACCTGACTGCCGCCCATCGATGCCGCATGTTCAGAAACGGTAACCTCATCTGTCAACTGAATTTTCCCCTCATTAATTGCATCAAATATCAGTATCAGTGTCATAATTTTTGTTATACTGGCTGGCGCAAGGCTTTTATCGGCATCTTTTTCATAGATAATCATACCTGTCGAAGCTTCCATCAAAATTGCCGACTCGCTTTCTAAATTAATCCCGCTGTTTTGCTCATTTGTTTCTGCCTTTGCATGTATAAATGGCGTCAGCCCTAAAATGATAACTTCTATTTGTACCACACATAGAACCAACGCCACTATTTTTTTAATGTCTATCGCTTTCATTCAACCACCCTTACAAACAGGTAAACTATACTAATATTTATTCACCAAATAAGACGGTTATGCAATTTTACTTTTTATTTCCCCAAAATAATTCGATTAGCCTCTCCAATCATATTGCAATTATTTCCACTATCATTACAAACATATAATTTTCCATCCATATTCACAAAATACAGTTTGCCTTTTTGATAAAAAACTTCAGAATTTTGCGCTATATTTCCTTCTTCTGTGATTTTTACAGGACTGGTTTTCACATTTTTACAATACATTTGAGCCTGATTGCACACATACGTAAATCCTCCTTTTGTATTGGCAACCCAATTCAGCGTGCCGTCTGTAACTTCATTTGAAATAGTGGTCACTTTTCCCTTGCAATAATACATCAATGAATCATTGTCATTTATAAAAATAACACTCTTACTATTGCTATCATAAATGATATTACCTAATGTTCCCAATTTTGCAATTTCTGTATATGTGTCTATAACTTTAATTTCTGTATGTGTATCTATGGCTTTATCTACTATTTTTGCACGCATCAATGTATTTTTGCTAACCATAATAACATCATTTTTATCAACAATATAGGTTAAATTTGCATCGTTATTTTTTCCTAAATAAATGGACTTTCCATCCTTAAAATCAAACGTATAATAATAAATAAGGTCATCACATTTATATATAAACCCATTGCAATCTTTTAACGTATTGACTTGCTGCGCCTTATATGAAAACAAATAAAGGCAATCTCCCACAGCGCCGTATACTGTTGTCACATCATGTGCAATCAATTGCTTTTTTGGATTCTTACCATATACATATGTATATAGTTTGCCATCCAAATCATTGAAAATCACTGCTTTTTTATCAGAATATATATAGATATCTTTTACTGTTTCAGAAATCATTGTTGTTGTGACATTATGGTCGCTTTCAACTTTACTGATATAAAGCTGTGTCATTCCAACAGAACCTTCCTCATTAATAACTTCCGTTTCTTGATAAATAACATATCCATCATTATCTATATATAATAACTTCTTTTCTTTATTATTTTCTGCTACTATATTGCAATTCTCATTGTTCCATAAAATAATACTATAATTATTAGAACTATGATTATATACAAAAGCACAATAATATTTACCATTGCTAGAAGCCATACTTTCTTTGATAGTCCTATCACGAAATTGCTGAGGAATGGATTGTATATGAAAGGAATTGTTATCCGATTCAAATAAAACTTCATCATAATCACAAACTTGCTGCATATTGGTTTCTGATAAACGATATATGGCGTTATCATATATTGTATACAGTGTAACCTCTTTATGATTTATCAGCATATAGGTTGCTAATATCCCTGCCAAAACAACAATACTAATGACAATACCTATAATAATGGTCTTCTTTTTTATCTTGTTTTCTTTTTGTGCTTTTTCTGTCTTTTTATCAACAATTTTTTTTCGTGCCTGTCCGCCCGCTTTTACAATTTTATCTAAAATTTCATCTGGTCTTAAAGCTTCATTGGATTTATTTTTTTCTTCATTATCAGAAGAAGCAGACTTTAGGGCAGCCTGCTTCTCCTCATATTCTCTTCGCCTCTTAAGATAATCATCCTGATTGACTATGATATCTAGTCCATCACAATTTGGACATTTTGTTCCCTCATACTCTCTGCCGCACTTTGGACATACCATATCAAAAATCCTCTTTCATCATTCTAATTCTTCCCCAATGAGGTTAAAATACAAATTTATCTTCAAAATATGCCTTCAAATCGCTAATCTTAACTCGTTCCTGCTCCATTGTATCCCTGTCACGCACTGTTACTGCACCGTCTTCCACAGATTCAAAATCATATGTCACACAAAATGGTGTGCCAATCTCGTCCTGTCTTCTGTATCGTTTACCGATATTGCCTCTGTCATCATATTCACAGTTATATAATTTGCTTAAATCTGCAAACACCTTCTCGGCGCCTTCATTTAACTTCTTTGATAAAGGCAGCACACCAATCTTAACAGGTGCAATCGCTGGATGAAAATGAAGCACTGTTCTCATCTCGCCATCTTCAAGTACTTCCTCGTCATATGCTGAACAAAGAAAGGCAAGCGTCACTCGGTCTGCACCAAGTGAAGGCTCAATAACATAAGGAATATATTTTTCTTTTGAATCATCATCAAAATATGCCATATCTTCACCAGAAACATTTTGATGTTGTGTTAAATCATAATCGGTTCTATCGGCAATCCCCCACAACTCACCCCAGCCAAATGGGAATAAAAATTCAATGTCGGTTGTTCCTTTTGAGTAAAAACTCAATTCTTCTTTAGAATGGTCTCTCGCCCTCATCTCCTCATCTTTTATGCCAAGAGCCTTTAACCAATCAATACAATATTGTCTCCAATATGCAAACCATTCAAGGTCTGTATCAGGCTTACAGAAAAACTCCAATTCCATCTGTTCAAACTCTCTTGTTCTAAATGTGAAATTGCCAGGTGTAATCTCATTTCTAAACGATTTACCAATCTGGGCAATACCAAAAGGCACTTTCTTTCTTGATGTTCTCTGCACATTTTTAAAATTTACAAAAATACCTTGTGCTGTCTCTGGTCTTAAATAGACAATATTTTTTGCATCTTCTGTGACACCCTGAAATGTCTTAAACATCAAATTAAACTGTCGGATATTGGTAAAATTATGTTTGCCACAGCTTGGACAGCAGATGTTTTGTTCATCAATAAAGCTTTCCATCTTTTCATGTGTCCATCCATCAACCGAACCTTCTAATGTATAGTTATTCTCTTCTGCCCAATCTTCAATTATCTTATCTGCTCGAAATCGCTCATGGCATTCCTTACAGTCCATCAGAGGGTCTGAAAAGCCGCCAAGATGTCCTGAGGCAACCCAAGTCTGGGGGTTCATCAAAATAGCACAATCTACCCCAACATTATAAGGACTTTCTTGAACAAATTTTTGCCACCATGCTTTTTTTACATTATTTTTAAGCTCTACACCAAGATTGCCATAATCCCATGTATTTGCTAATCCGCCATATATCTCGGAACCTCGATACACAAATCCTCTCGCCTTTGCTAGCGCAACTATTTTTTCCATTGTCTTTTCCATAAAAATCCTCCATAACTTTTTAGTAGGCTTTACAACATTTCTATGATTTTATAACATTTTTATACATATGACAAGAGTATTTATTATCATTTATGCCACAAATATCACACTTTAAATATCATTCATTTTTTACCTCATCAAGAAAGTCCCCCACTTCAATGTTGCAAAGGCACAAGTGGAGGACTTGATTGATAACGTTAAACTGCCATTTACTATACACTTTACTATGTGCTTATCATATCCAATGATTTAAACGCTCTATCAATTGTACTGTTTCGTATTGCACTAATCACTTCCGATAATTCTTTCATACAATTATCATTTAATTTAAATGTATACAATTTATCCATTGGTGATGTAACTATATACTGTAATGCGTAAACGGTAGATGGTGATAATGGCAACAAATCAATTCTTGATGCTGTGCAATCAGCACATAAAACACCCTGCAAATCTTTGGCATATCCCACTATATTATGCTTTTCTTCCTTGCAACCTTTACATGTAAACAAATCTGTACATTCTCCATTTATCGCAATGATTTTTAACTCATAAATATATTTTATCAGCGAATAGGGTATCACTGCTTTTGCAAGCGCTTTTAAAGTGACATACAACAAATTTATCATATCGGTGGCATCCAGATTTTCTCTGGCATAATACTCCGCTAATTCCGCAAAATAACAGGCATAACAAATGGCATTATAATTTTTTATCACATCTTCAAAAAAATGGGTAATATTGGCTTGCTTTAATATATAAGAGTCTCTTCCTTCATACATTTGAAAGGTTCCAAATATAAACCCTCTTGTAGCCCCCATCAATGGACTGTTTGGTCTTCTTGCTCCCCTTGCAAATGCAGAAATTTTCCCTCGCTCTTTTGTCAGCAGCACAATTCTTCTATCATATTCGCCAATAGGCATAGAGGACAATTCCATACCATGAACCTCTATAAGATTGCCCATATATTCACCTACTCTTTATCTTTTTTCTTATCATACCCAAAATTTTTGATTAATAAATCACTGTCTCGCCATTCTTTTTTAACTTTTACCCAAAGCTGTAAATTGACTTTCGTATCAAGATGTCTTTCTATCTCATATCTTGCATCGGAGCCAATCCTTTTTAACATCTGTCCGCCTTTGCCAATAATAATCCCTTTATGGGAATCCCTTTCACATATGATGGTAGCCTCAATATCCGTTATTATTTTTTTACTCTGTTTGGATTTTCTTGTTTTCATGCTATCAATCACAACAGCAATGCCATGCGGAATCTCCTCATTTAATACATAGAGTGCTTTCTCACGAATCAACTCCGCCACAATCTGTCGTTCTGGCTGGTCTGTTATCGTATCTTCATCATAAAACATAGGTCCATAAGATAAATACTTAAATATCGTATCGATCAATTCATCAACATTTTTACCACTCTTTGCGGATACTGGCACAATCTCAACAAAATCAATTTCTTTCCTGTACTTTTCTATAACAGGCAGGATTTCTTCCTTCTGAATCGTATCAATCTTATTGATAACAAGGATAATTGGCGACTTCACTGATTTTAAACGCTTTATAATATGCTGCTCATTTTCTCCAATAAAAGTCGTTGGCTCAACAAGCCAGCATACAACGTCCACATCTCCAATCGCTTTTACTGCTGTTCCTACCATATATTCACCAAGTTTATTCTTCGCCTTGTGGATTCCGGGCGTATCAACAAATACAATTTGTCCTCTCTCATCGGTAAAAACCGTCTGTATTCGATTTCTGGTTGTCTGCGGCTTATTTGATGTGATGGCAATTTTTTGTCCAATCATCTTATTCATCAGTGTAGATTTACCTACGTTCGGCCTTCCTATCAATGTCACAAAACCTGATTTTACATTGTTATTTGTGGCAGCTGCTCCCCCTGTAATTCCGCTTGCTGCAAGCATTTCATCTAAATTCATAGCAATCCTTTCATTTATTTAAACAATGGTGTAATACTGTCAAACAATTCGGATTCATCATAGATTGCTTTCTGATTTCCCACAACACATAGATAATCCTGCGATATGCCTGCTCGAATCAAAGGAGCTAACTTTCTTATCACCTCTGCATTGGCTGTCAGCACTTCTTCTCTCTCTTTCTTAAAATCCTCAATCGTATAATTGCTTATATAGGCGCTAAAAGAACGCACTCCTTTTGAGGATGGATTCATTGGTGCATCCATATCTCCAATTGTGCCAATAATAAATTTCAACATATCTCGGTCACTGGCATTAAATTTTTTAATATAATCAGAAGCATCTTCATAAATCTCATTGGTTTTTCGGATATTAGGGTCTCTGTATGATACCATATACATATCACCGCTTCTTGCAAATGCACTCATACAGCCATATGCCCCGCCTTTTACGCGAACATTTATCCAGAGATAATCATATGAAAAAATAACCTTTAAAACTTTCAATGCCCCTGTATACGCATATCCTGCATTGACAAAATTACCGCATCGCGCAACATAATTTACTTGAGAAGAAAATGTAAACGCTTTTTTTACTTTGCATGGTTTATATAGTCTTTGTGCAGAAGGTCTCTTTAATTTCTTTAGACCTTTTTCAAATTGTTCCATTGGCTTTACAAAATCAGAAAACCCATCATCGTCAGCAGTGATGCTTACAATCAAATTTTCTTTGTGGAATATCAGCTTCACACACTCTTTTAAATTGGCAACAATTTGTTCCTTACAGTCATCAAAATCCCTATTTAACTTTTCAATCAATTCATAATAGCCATATCCTCTGATTTTGTCGGAATAATAACCTTTTTCCGAAAACTGTGCCATTCCGCTTATTAAGGCAACAGTATGTCCAGAGTTGGTCATAGATGTCTCTAATCTTGATTTGACACGCGCAATAATCTCTTTTAATCGCTTATAGTCATTAAACTTTGTCCGATAAATTATCTCATACATAATATCCAGCACAAATGGGATTTTTTCATACAAAACTTTCCCTTTTACTTCATACATAATCGTGTATTTATCTGGATTTTCTTTATCTCCATAGATAGAAACATCAGAGCTTACTCCGCCGCTGTTCATATTAATCTCATTTGATAATTCTGGAAAAGTAAAATTTTGCGTATCCATCAATCCTATTGTTGAAGTCAATAATCCCATATATGGGATAAGTTCATCTGGAATTTCCTTACAATTAAAAGCCAGCATAATATAGGCAATCTTGTTGGTAAACATATTGTGATGAATCACATCAATTCCTGAAATCTGCTTTTTATCAATATATAACGGCGCTGGCTCTCTGCCAATATCTTCAAGCGTCAGCATAGGAATAGTCTGGAGCGCTTCTTGGCTTGACGGTTCGTCTTGATATTCTTTTAATTCTTTCGTGTCTCTTACAAGCTGCTCAATTTGTTTATCTGTCAATGTATCTTTATATGCCCTTAATTGTTCTTCTAGCTTTTCATTTTTCTCTTCTTCCAACCCTCTTTTTGGATATAACATAATAACAGAACCATGATTATTGTCTAAAAGATACGTTTTAATTAAATTTTCAAATAATCCCTCATCTTTTTCTTTTTTAAGCTGTTCAAAAATCTTGCTTGCTTTTACATGTATAAATGGCTTTTCTTCATCATACAGCCAGCTATCCATCATTGTAAGATAGTACATCAATCCTTTTGGATAAGGACCATAATCCGCCTCACGATACTTAAACTCATAGTAATTAATTCCTGCTGCAATCATGCGCTTATCAATACCATTTTCTACGATATCGGTCAAAACTTCATAAATTGTATTTAAAAATAACTGTTTTTTATCGCCCTCTGAATTTTTTGCTATAATAGAATAGATAGGCTGATAAACAGAGCTTTCAAAACTGCTGTATATATCATCGCCAACCCCTTTATCCACAAGCGTCTGCTTTAACTTTGCACCTGGTGCTACAATAAGGGCATAATCAAGAATTTGCATTGCAAGATATAATTTTGCATCGGTTGCCGTCCCAATGACTTTATTAAATGAAAGATATGTGTTGTCATTAAGCGGCTCATCTTCTGTCACTGGAAACGGCTTGCTTAAATCTGCCATCGCACAAAATGGCTCCTGCAATTGTATAGCACAATCCACACTTATCGTCTGTGCATCAAACTGGCTAAGATACTCTCTATCCAGATAATCCAATCGCTCCTGAATATCCATATCACCATACATATAAATATAGCTGTTGGCTGGATGATAATATTTCTTATGATAGTCTAAAAACTCCTCATACGTAAGCTGTGGTATACATTCTGGGTCACCGCCCGATTCAAAGCGATACGCTGTATTTGGAAACAATGATGTAAAGGTATATCTTGAAAGAATATCATCCGGAGAAGAATACACGCCTTTCATCTCATTATATACAACACCATTATAAAATATATCTTCACGTTCATCCTCTAATTCATAATGCCAGCCTTCCTGCTTAAAAATGTTGGGATTCTTATAGATATCTGGATAGAATACGGCATCCATATACACATCCATAATATTTCTAAAATCAGCATCATTGCAGCTTGCAACGGGATATACTGTTTTATCTGGAAATGTCATCGCATTAAGAAATGTATTGAGAGACCCTTTGCACAGTTCAACAAATGGGTCTTTAACGGGATATTTCCTAGAACCGCACAATGTAGAATGTTCAATAATATGCTGTAATCCCGTATCGTTATATGGGGGTGTCTTAAAACCAATAGAAAATACTTTATTGTTATCATCATTTACAATCACAACAATTCGTGCCTGACTTTTTTTGTGTCTTAACAACAAACCAACGGAATGAATATCATTTAATTCCTCTCTCTTAACAATCTCGTATTTTGATAAATTTAGATGGTCTATTTTTTGCATCATTTCTGTTAAATTCATAGTTTTACTTATTCCTCCATGCTGCTTTTTTTATTCGATTGATTCTTTCTACGAAGCATTTAACTTTTATATATTTAGTCAATAATAACACAGATTATGTTAAAGGTCAAAATGATATTAACAAAAAACGGCATAACTTATCTAAGCCATACCGTTTTTAACAAATCCTTTTTCTTTTATAACAGCCTCTTATTATTTTGCCTCTTATTTACTGAAAAATCCCTTCTTTTTCACATGTCTTTCTGCGCCCGTAAGCGTTTTATCATAAGCTAACAAAGCTTCTTTTTGCTCATTGTTTAATTTTGTAGGAATTTCAACAATCAATGTAATGTAATGGTCGCCACGAACTTCTTTATTTCGCACGGTCGGCATTCCTTTTCCTCTCAGTCGCACTCTTGTTCCTGAAGCTGTCCCTGCCTTTACTTCATAAACGACTTCTCCGTCAATCGTTTTGACCTTAATTTCTCCGCCAAATACAGCCGTAGGATAACTTATAATGACATCTGAGAATATATTATATCCATCTCTCTTAAATTGAGGGTCTGAACTAACCATAACCGCAACAAGCAAATCACCTCTAGGTCCGCCATTTGTACCAGGTTCGCCCTTGCCCTGTATTCTCACATACTGACCATCATCAATACCAGCAGGTATATTGACCTCAATCGTCTTTTTGCTGCTAATATAACCTGTTCCATAACATTCTGGACATTTTTCTTTAATTACTTTACCCTTTCCATTACAATCTGGACAAGTTTGAACATTTCTCACCATGCCAAAAAAAGATTGCTGCGTATATACAACCTGACCTTTTCCGCCGCATTTATTACAGGTTTCAGGCTGTGTTCCCGGCTTGGCACCTGTTCCATTACATTTTGGACAAGGGTCTTTTAGGGTGATTTCCAACTTCTTTGATGTACCTGTCACAGATTCAGCAAATGTTATCCGAACACTAGCTCTGATATCTGCACCTCTCATTGGTCCATTGCTGCTGCGTCTTCTTCCGCCGCCAAACAAATCACCAAATATGTCGCCAAATATATCACTTCCAAATATATCACCCATATTGCTGAAATCAAAACCGCCGCTGCCTCCATTTTCAAATGCAGCATGACCAAACTGGTCATATTGACGACGCTTTTCAGCATCACTAAGAACAGCATACGCCTCTGAGGCTTCCTTAAATTTTGCCTCTGCATCTTTATCTCCCGGATTAATATCAGGGTGGTATTTTTTAGCCAGCTGTCTGTATGCTTTCTTTATGGCTGCTTCGTCTGCATCCTTTGAGACACCTAAGACTTCATAATAATCTCTCTTGTCTGCCATATCTTATTCCTTTCCATAAAATTCGAGGATTTTTCTATAAACTTTTATTTTATTCTTTATAAAACCTGCTAAAACTGCACAGAGGCAAAAGCCTTTGTGCAGTTTACAATATACACATTACACTTCTTTATAATCGCCGTCAACAACATCATCACCATAAGGTGCGCTTGTTTCACCTGAACCTGCATTCATATCTGGAGTTACCCCTGAACCCATATCTGGACCGGCACCAGCTGCACCCTGTGCCTGCTGTGATTCATAAAGTTTCGCAAACAATTTCTGTGCTGATTCCATCAATTTCTCTTTTGCTGCCTTAATATCATTGACCTGTGCCTCTGTCATATTTTCTGCATCGCTGCTCTCAATAAGTGATTTCAATGCGTTAAGGTCTGCCTCAACCCCTGCCTTATCATTTGCATCCAACTTATCGCCAACTTCATTAAGCGCTTTCTGTGTCTGGAATACCATTGAATCTGCTTCATTTCTGGTCTCAATCGCCTCTTTGCGCTTTTTGTCTTGTGCTTCATACTCAGCAGCTTCTTTGACAGCCTTGTCAATATCATCATCCGACATATTAGAACCCGCTGTAATGGTAATATGCTGTTCTTTGCCTGTACCTAAATCTTTTGCTGATACATTAACAATACCATTTGCATCGATATCAAATGTCACCTCTATTTGAGGAACACCGCTCATTGCTGGTGGAATACCATCTAATCTAAACTGTCCAAGTGACTTATTATCCCTTGCAAACTGTCTTTCACCTTGAACAACATTGATATCCACAGCAGTCTGATTATCTACTGCCGTAGAGAAAATTTGACTCTTCTTTGTAGGAATCGTTGTATTTCTTTCAATCAATCGTGTTGCAATACCGCCTTTTGTCTCAATAGAGAGAGAAAGTGGTGTAACATCAAGAAGAAGAATCTCGCCTGCACCTGCATCACCTGCAAGTTTACCACCTTGAATAGAAGCGCCAAGTGCCACGCACTCATCTGGATTTAATGTCTTACTTGGCTCATGTCCTGTAAGCTGTTTTACTTTATCCTGCACAGCAGGAACTCTTGTAGAACCACCAACCAACAATACTTTTGAAAGTTCTGAAGCAGTAAGACCTGCATCGCTTAAAGCATTTCTTACGGGTTCTGCTGTCTTTTCTACCAAATCATGTGTCAACTCATCAAATTTTGCTCTTGTGAGTGTCATATCAAAATGCTTTGGACCTTCTGGTGTTGCTGTGATATATGGAAGGTTAATCGTTGTTGTTGTTGCGCTTGACAACTCTTTCTTAGCCTGCTCAGCAGCAACTTTCAATCGCTGTAATGCCATTGTATCCTTTGATAAATCTACACCTTCTTTAGCCTTGAAATCTTCTAACATATACTGTGTTAAAACATTATCAAAGTCATCACCACCAAGCTTATTGTTACCTGCTGTTGCAAGAACTTCAATAACACCGTCGCCGATTTCAATAATCGATACATCAAATGTACCGCCGCCAAGGTCATACACCATGATTTTTTGTTCTTTTTCATTGTCAAGACCATAGGCCAACGCTGCTGCCGTAGGCTCGTTGATAATTCGCTTTACATCAAGACCTGCAATTTTACCAGCATCCTTTGTTGCCTGACGCTGTGCATCATTAAAATATGCTGGAACTGTAATAACGGCTTCTGTTACTTTTTCACCAAGATAATTTTCTGCATCCGCTTTTAACTTTTGAAGAATCATTGCTGAAATTTCTTGTGGTGAATATTTCTTATCATCAATAGTCACTCTATAATCGGAACCCATATGTCTCTTAATAGAAGAAATCGTCTTATCAGCATTGGTTACTGCCTGACGCTTTGCAGGGTCGCCTACAAGTCTTTCTCCTGTCTTTGTAAATGCTACAATTGATGGCGTTGTTCTAAGACCTTCTGTGTTTGCAATAACAACTGGCTTACCGCCCTCCATAACTGCCACGCATGAATTTGTTGTACCTAAATCAATTCCTATAATTTTTCCCATAATATAATCCTTTCTGCACATTGTGCTAAAATATCAATCTCCTTTAATTTGCCACTTTAACCATACTGTGACGAATCACTGTATCTTTATATGTGTAACCCTTCTCAAATTCTTCGACGATAATGCTCTCGCCGACTGAATCGTCATCAATGTGCATAACAGCATTGTGAACTTCTGGGTTAAATTCAACACCAACAGCTTCAATAGGCTTTACATCAATATCTTCAAACATCTTCATAATTTGCTTATAAACCATATCCATTCCTTTTGCAAATGGTGTCTCTTTATCTTCATCTGTAATTGATTTAAAGCCTCGCTCAAAATTGTCTACTACTGGAAGCAGCTTCTTGATAACTTCGGAAGCCCCCATCTCATACATCGTAGACTTTTCTTTATCAGTACGCTTTCTGAAGTTGTCAAATTCTGCCATCTGACGCTTGACTTTATCTTGTAATTCCTCAATAACAGCGTCTTTTTGGTCTTTCTTTTTTCTGGTGCATTTGCCAGAATCCGAAACTTCGTCGTCCGCATCACTTGCGCCATCTGCCTGTTCGGCAAATGTTGTATCCACATCTGCGTCCGCTTCATCCAAATTGACATCTTCATCCGCTTTGCTTTCATTATGAACAGAATTTGCAGTATTATTATCTTCTTGTTCTAAATTAGTATCTGCATTTTCTGAAAAATCTTTCTTAAAATTCTTCTTTGACTGATTCATCTTAGCTCCTTTGATTTTAGACACGTCTCATTCTTCCTTCCTATGATTTCTTAAAAACATCATCCAATTGATTTTGAATGGTTTTTAACTTCTCGACAACCTTCTCATAATCCATACGCTTTGGTCCAATAATTCCTATCGTTCCACGCATACCATCCTGAAGTTCATACGTTGCAGTAACAACGCTGCAATCCTTCATGGATTCCACTGGAGTCTCACTTCCTATATATACTTGAATATCTTTGCTGTCTCCCTCTTCATCATTATCAACATTGACAAAATCCGTTAAACTTTGTTTTTCTTCAAGTGTATATATCAATTCACTTGCCTTTGATGAATCGCTAAGCTCAGGATACTTAAATATATTGGTTGCTCCACTTGTATATATCTTAAGATTATCTTCACTGCTAATAGCTGTCACAATCGCATCAACCACTTCTTTTACAAGCTGTGCATGTTCTCCTGCCTGATTTTCCATCTTAGACACAATACTAAGATTCATTTCTTGTAAAGACAATCCTGTGAGCGTTGTATTAATCAAAATATTTAATTTCAACAAGTTTTCACCGCTAAGTTTCTCACTTACCGTTATCACTTTATTGCGAATAACATTGCCGCCCATAACAATCACTGCAAGAATTTTATTATCTTCAAGACTAGAAAGCTGTATAAATTTCAGCTTATTACCTTTTACTCTAGGCGCGCTTACCATCGTTGCGTAATTGGTATCTCTCGCCAGTACCTTTGCAACGCTTTGCAGCAACTCCTCAACCTTGTCAACCTTCTTGCCAAGCAGCTCTGCCATTGACTGTGTATCTTTTTCGCGCTCAGCAACATCGTCTTCACGCTTTAATAACTGCTGCTCCCTAGTTGCTAATTCCTCCTCCTTCATATGCATCATATCATCTACATATAATCGGTAACCTTTATCAGTAGGAATCCTTCCTGCCGATGTATGCGGCTGTATAATATATCCCATCTCCTCCAAATCAGCCATTTCATTCCTTATTGTTGCGGAACTTAACTTAAGGTCGGTATATTTAGAAATGGTCCTTGACCCAACAGGTTCCCCTGTCTCAAGATAATTTTTGATAACTGCTTTAAGAATCTTTATTTTTCTTTCATCCAGTTCCATTATAGCCACCTCATTTCTGTGTTGTTATAAAACGATACAGAAACATTTTAACAATATTCTTCTATTTTTGCTTTTGTTAGCACTCAATTAATTGGAGTGCTAATATTGCTATACATAAAATAACACCTGCATTCCTTATTGTCAACAGAAAATGCAGGATTTTTTATAAATAAAATATAAAATTATAAAAAGAATACAAAAAACGTGCTTATATTGTATCTTTTCATTACTTTTGTAAAAATATGCCAGTGCTAATCAAATATAAATTTATACCATTAAAACTGAAATGTATCCTTTATTCCACTCCATTTTTCATCTTTTTCTGACAGATTAAGCTTTGTTCCATCTGCAAGTGCATAACCCTCCGCTGAAGCGCTTCCTTTATATTCCCCTACAAGCTGAGGCCACTCAATGCCAATCTCTGGGTCATTCCAAGCCAAACCGCCCTCATCACCTGGATGATAAAAATCTGTCACTTTATAACAAAATTCTGCCTCATCACTAAGCACCAAAAAACCATGCGCAAACCCCTCTGAAATATAAAACTGTTTTTTATTTTCAGCGGAAAGTTCAACGCCAAACCACTTCCCATACGTTTTACTTCCGCCTCTTAAATCAACAGCAACATCAAACACTGTTCCTTTTATTACACGAACCAGCTTTCCTTGCGGAAATTGTTTTTGAAAATGCAGTCCTCGAAGAACACCTTTTGTTGACATACTTTGATTATCTTGCACAAACACCATATCAAGTCCAGCTTCTTTAAAATCATTTTGGTTGTATGTCTCAACAAAATACCCACGCTCATCGCCATGAACGGTAGGTTCTATAATATAAAGTCCCTCAATTGGTGCATTTGTCACTTTAATTTGTCCCATTTTTATCCTCATTTCTGCGCTGCTTTTACATAAAAAATTCTTATACATTTGTGACAAGCAACGCCCAAACACAAATATTTCTTCCAAACATTTCAACCACCAATCGACAATATCAAAAAAATCCCTTTTCAGCCCTATTTATCTTTTTTAATATTCAATTTCTTTCAAATATCGTTTTAGTGCATCCTCCCATGTAGGAAGCGGTTTAAACCCATTTGCTGCTAATTTGCTTTTATCCAGTCTTGAATTAAAAGGTCTTTTTGCTTTAGATAATCCATATTCCGCCGTTGTTACAGGAATCACTTTTGTATCATAGCCTGCAAGTTCATATATCTTACAAGTAAAATCATACCACGATATATAACCGCCTTCATTGGTTGCATGATAATAACCATACTTTTCAGAAACTGCCATATCAGCCAGCAATACTGCCAAGTCCAGCGTATAGGTTGGCGTGCCTATCTGGTCATTTACTACTTTGACTGTATCATGTGTCTTTCCCACATTTAACATCGTTTTAATAAAGTTTTTGCCATTTAAACCAAACACCCATGCAATACGAACAATAAAATATTTCTCTAAAATACTGCTTACTGCCAGTTCTCCCTCAAGTTTTGTCTGTCCATACACATTCAGCGGCTTATAATCTTTACAGTCTGGAAGCCAAGCCTTCTCTCCTTTTCCATCAAACACATAATCGGTACTGAGATAAATCATCTTTGCATCAACTTCTTTACATGCCATTGCAATATTTTTAGCACCTTCCGCATTAATTTTGCGCACTTTCTCTATATTTTCCTCTTCTTCTGCCAAATCAACAGCTGTCCAAGCAGCGCAATGTATCACCACATCTGGTTTTACTTCACGGACAACTTTATAAACAGCTTGCTCATCTGTTATATCAAGCGCAATATAGGGATTTTTTGTAACTGCGCTGCCATCATTGACACCGCTATACTGCTGTGCAATATCGCTTCCAACAGATTCAATACCGCGTTTTTCCAACTCATTTACAACATCATGCCCTAGCTGTCCTGCAACACCTGTAACAAAAATTTTCATAATCCTTTTAGCCGAATCTAGTGCAAATAGAAAGTTTCCTTTCTATTGCAACCATTCATCCCTTTCTTTAATAATATTAATATATAAGTCTAACTTCCCTAATACGATTGAATTTATAATATCGTTACTCTATTATAAAGATGATGTAAACTTATGTTCTCTATCTGCATACATATTTTCATAATAATTTTGATAGTCTCCCGAAATGATATGCTCCCACCATTCTCTATTTTCAAGATACCACTTCACCGTCTTTTTAATGCCATCATCAAACTTTGTCTCTGGAAGCCAGCCAAGCTCTGTCTTCATCTTTGTTGGGTCGATAGCGTATCTTCTGTCATGTCCTGGTCGGTCAGTTACATAAGTAATCATATCCTCCCCCTTGCCAAGCTCTGCAAGAACAGTTCTTACCACTTCAAGGTTTGTCTTTTCATTATGTCCGCCAATATTATAAATCTCGCCGACTTTACCTTTGCGAATAATCAAGTCTATCGCGCTGCAATGGTCTTCTACATACAACCAATCACGCACATTTTCTCCCTTTCCATAAACGGGAACCTTTTTATCATTTAACACATTGGCAATCATAAGTGGTATCAGCTTTTCTGGAAAATGATACGGACCATAATTGTTGGAACATCTTGATATTGTTGTTGGAACATTAAATGTTCGCTGATATGCCATCACTAACAAATCAGCGCTAGCCTTTGATGCAGAATAAGGACTTGATGTGTGTATTGGCGTATCCTCCGTAAAAAACAAATCAGGTCTGTCAAGCGGCAAATCTCCATAAACCTCATCGGTTGAAACCTGATGATATCGTTGAATACCATATTTTTTACAAGCATCCAACAAAACACCTGTACCAATTACATTGGTCTGCAAAAAGATGCCTGGATTATCAATCGAACGGTCAACGTGGCTTTCTGCCGCAAAATTTACAATAATATCTGGTTTTTGTGTCTCAAACATTTCATATATTGCTTCTCTATCTGCAATATCTGCCTTGATAAATGTAAAGTGAGGATTTTCCATCACACTAGATAAAGTCTCCATATTTCCTGCATATGTGAGCTTATCCAAACAGATAATATCATCTTCTGGATGCTTATCTAACATATAATGTACAAAATTACCGCCAATAAATCCTGCACCGCCTGTAACTACAATTTTCATAAATTTTATACAGATGGATTATCACTTTAAGTAAAACTGTTCTTAATGCAATTATCCATCATTCTCCTTTCCTTTTTGACAAATATATTTACTATAATTTACAATAAACGTTCTATTTATAATAAAAAGAATTAACACCACACAACACTTTAATACTTAATTTTACCGTCTGCAACTTTCTTTAAATGCTCTCCATATGGCGATTTTCCATATCTTTTAGCATGTTCCATCAGTTGGTCTTTATTAATCCAATTATTTTTATAAGCAATTTCTTCAATTGCTGAAATTTGTATACCCTGTCTATTTTCAATAACCTTGATAAACTCTGTCGCTTCACTTAACGCATCCATCGTTCCTGTGTCAAGCCACGCATATCCGCGTCCAAGTGTAATAACATCCAAATCTCCTTTTTCCAAATAAATTTTATTTAAATCCGTTATTTCAAGCTCACCTCTCGCAGATGGTTTAATTTGCTTTGCATACTCGCACACATGTTTATCATAAAAATATAATCCTGTAACACAATAATTTGACTTTGGATTCTGTGGTTTTTCCTCTATTGAAATAGCTTTTCCATTTTCATCAAATTCTACAATTCCAAATCGTTCGGGGTCATCGACATAATAGCCAAAAACCGTCGCTCCCTGATTTTTTGCAGCAGCTTCCCTCAAATGTTTTCCAAGTCCGCTGCCATAAAAAATATTGTCGCCAAGTACCATTGCACAAGAATCGCCATCAATAAATTCCTCTCCAAGTAAAAATGCCTGTGCAAGACCATCTGGAGAAGGCTGTACCTTATAAGAAAGCTTTAATCCTAAATCATTGCCATTGCCAAAGAGTTTTTCAAAATTTGGCAAATCCTGCGGTGTTGATATAATCAGTATTTCCCTTATTCCTGCCATCATAAGCACCGACAGCGGATAAAAAATCATAGGCTTATCATACACGGGCAATAACTGTTTACTTGTAACCATTGTGAGCGGATAAAGTCTAGTGCCGCTCCCACCTGCTAAAATAATACCTTTCATTGTTAAACCTCATTTCTACGCCGCTTTTTATACAAAAAATTAAATGTTCTTATGAGTTTGTGACAAACAGCGTACAGACACAAATCTCATCATTAAAAATCTCAAAAAGTCACTTCATAAAATGATGTTATATTTATCATAAAAGGTGACGTAACGTCATCTTCAAGTACTTTTTTTCGTACAAAGGAAAATTCCGGCATCTTTCGTAATAAAAAATCTTTTTTTTACCTTTTTTTCCACAAATTGTTTAAATTCCTTATATCGATTTAAAATATACTGATTTTGATTTCCATGACAAGACATAATATATTCAATAAGTGGATTTGCTTTTGTCACACAAAGTCCATCATCATACATTTTCTTTTCTATCTTTTCAAAAAAACATTGAAGAATCTCCTCGCCATTGTTTAAGCCAAAATGTTCATACAGCTTGTTGGCAGCAAGAACAATCCTATCATCAAATTCTTTCACCAACATACTGATTTCTCTCATATGCTTTGCTCCATATGTGCTTGCAATCAATCTGCCACCAACTTTTAGCACGCGTGCAATTTCAGCAAGCGCCTTGTCAATATTATCACAATAAAACAACATATGATTGGCAATAACTAGGTCAAATACATGGTCGCCCATCTCCTCAAGATTTTCACAAGAATTTGCCACATAATGAAATCGAGTATCTTCTAATCCTATTTCACGTCTTGCATCTCTTAGCATACCCTCTGAACAGTCTGATAAAACAATATTGATATTTGATGGGATTCTTTTTTTATTTTCTATCCACATAGCGCCATTGCCGCAGCCAACTTCCAAAATATTCATATGGTCTTTTATTTCACATTGATTATAAATCCAAGAAAACCAACTTTCCTGATTGATAGAATACAACTTATGCAAATGAATCCTTGCATTGATATTAGTTGCATCTTTATATTGCCTTGACATACTATTTTCCATATTGGTAAGATGAATAATATCCAGAAGCTGCTGCCAGTCAATTGTTTGATTACTCTCCAACACTTTTGACGTGTCCACAATCGCCTGCTCTACCATCTGTAATTGTTCAATTCGGTCTCTCACTAATTTAAGCTGCATATCCATTGAACTTCTCATCATATTTCGGTCGGAATCATCAATAGTCATCTCTTTTATTTCATCTAAAGAAAAGCCCAGATATTTTAATAATAAAATTTGCTGAAGGCGCACAAAATCGGAGCCAGAATAAAATCTGGCTCCACTTTCACTCACATAGGATGGCTTTAAAATATTTTGTTTATCATAATATCGGACAGTCCTCAAAGAAATTTGAGCCATTCTTGCAAACTCCCCTGATGTATGGAGATTTTTTGGTCTCATAAAAATATTTTGCCCTTTCCATGTTTTGCAGACAATTATACGCAGACATATGCAAGTATATCCGCTTGACTCATTGCCTATGAGAATAAAAATAGTATCAATCGGCGCGACGTGATTTGAACACGCGACCTCACCGTCCCGAACGGTGCGCTCTACCAAACTGAGCCACACGCCGTTAAAAACACTTTTTATATATTACTTATATAAACCACATGTTTTGCAAACCTTTAACGCAGAAGCAATCACTGCATCCATATCGTAATACTTATATTCACCTAATCTTCCGCCAAAGAGAACATGACTTTCCTTATCTGCCAAATTTTTATATTCCAAATATAATTTGCTGTTTTTTTCATCATTGACAGGATAGTATGGCTCATCACCTTGTTTCCACTCCGAGCTGTATTCTTTGCTGATAACCGTCTTTGGCAACTCATTTCCCTGTTCATCTTTGCCAAATTCAAACCACTTATGTTCAATAATTCTTGTCCACAACGTTTCTTCATCGGTATAATTTACAGCCGCATTTCCCTGAAAATTCGGCATATCCAAAATTTCCGTATCAAACTTTACGGAACGATACTCCAGCGCGCCTAACTTATAATCAAAATAAGCATCAATAGCGCCTGTATATACTATCTTAGAAGCAATTGAATCATATTGTTCTTTGTTTTCAAGATAATCCACGCCTAAACGCACTTCAATACCATCTAACATATTTTCTACCATCTTTGTGTATCCGCCGATTGGAATGCCTTGAAAAAGCGCATTAAAATAATTGTTATCAAATGTAAAACGCACCGGCAAACGCTTAATAATAAATGATGGAAGCTGATTGCATGGTCGACCCCATTGCTTTTTTGTATAACCTTTTATCAGTTTTTCATAAATGTCTTTGCCCACCAATGAAATAGCCTGTTCCTCTAAATTCTTCGGCTCTGTTATACCTGCCTCTTTTTTTTGCGCCTCAATAATATCCATTGCCTCTTGCGGTGTCACGACACCCCACATTTTATTAAATGTATACATATTAAACGGTAATGAATACAATTCACCTTTATAATTCGCTACTGGAGAATTGGTAAATCGATTAAATGTAGCAAATTTTGTAACATAATCCCATACTTCTTTATCATTTGTATGAAATATATGCGCTCCATATTTATGCACATGAATCCCCTGTATTTTTTCTGTATATACATTGCCAGCTATATGGTTTCTCTTATCAATAACAAGAACGGATTTGCCGTTTGCCGCTGCCTCATGAGCAAACACCGCTCCATATAAACCTGCTCCTACAACTAAATAATCATACATTGTAAAATCCACCTTTAATCTTTTTGTCAAAAACCATTTATCTTTTTTGTCAATTATCTCAATTTACATTTAATATTGAAACCTCTCTCTAAAAAATCAGACATCCCTTCTTAATAATAAAACAAGTGATGTTAATAAGTCAATATTAAACTGCCCATTTACTTCATTCCATTTGCCGCCATATTGTTCCTGCATAACGGCATCCATCTCGCCGCAGATATCAATTCCAAGTACTTCATCATTTTTTAATATAAGCGTCAATAAATTTTTCAAACCATCTGTTGTCAAAATGCCTTGGTCCCAATTGGTTTTATATTGTTCTTGTGATAAGACATCTTTATCAATTGAAATGTAAACGGGATACTGTATACGAATTTTATCAAAAATATATTGTACTACTTTTTTATTTAACAGCAAATTTTTTTCATCTAATAATACACTATCTTTATTGACATCATTTGATATATTTCCAAAAAGAGCAATAATCTCATTTTCTGTGATAAATTGAACCTGTGTATATTGTGTTCTAATATCTTCTGTAATCCATTCATCCTGCACGCCAATAATAATAACTTGATTTAAAAAACGATTATTGTCCAACACTTCTTTAATCCAGCCCCCGCAGGAAAGAATCTGCCCAAATAGCGGCGGCTGCATATCGTGATGATGGTCAAATACAACCAAATCAAACATTTGATTTAATTTATCCGTAAAAATTTTACTTAGATAATGATAATTTCCACTATCAATATAATGAATACCATATACTGAAATATTGGCTAACATTTTTGTAAGCTGCTTCAGTGCTAAATCATCACAATAACAATCTGTACCTGTAATACCAGATGCATCAACCAAACAATATCCATCTGCATAATGATTTAAAAACTGCATAAAATTTTGCTGCTGCAAATAAATATTAGACATATTTATCAACGAAATAGGAATTTGTTTATCTTTATTCTTTATCATAATTCTAATGTCTTAATACATTTCCTTAAACAACTTTTTAATGGCTGTACCTCATTATTTAAATACCAATTATTTAATGTTGTATTAAATTCTTCTGCATGTTCTTTTCCAATCGTTAAAATACCATTCCCTGACTCAATCAAAATTTTACTGGCAACAATTGTCGATGTTCTTTTATTTCCATCCCAAAATAATTGTTGTTTACAAGCATATACAAAATATTCTAATGCCCTTTCAATAGGATTCTTAATATTTAGAATCCTATCCATTTCTTTTAAAACCTCTTCCTTATTGGGAATAGATGGAATAAACTCTCCAACACCAACTTTGCCGTTGCTTAAAGTTCCCCATTGCAAACTTTCATTCCTAGAAACAAATTCATTAATTTTACATATATAATCTAAATTTAATGGCACATCAATATGCGCTATACAATATTTCCATGCATCACGCAAATTAAGAACCGTTTGAATATCATCAACTGTTACACCATTTACTACTGCACCCTCTATAATCGTTTGCGTCTGAGGAAATGTGACATTACACCCCTCTATATATGCTGTATTATAAACTAATTCCACAAATGTTTTCTTTGCTAAAAATAGGTTCTGTTCTCTTGTTAACATAACAACATGTAACCTCCATTGACCTAAAGAAATGGAACCTTTTTATATGAACAAAAACTTGCCTAATACAGTTAAATACCAAGTATTTTTTGGACAACTGCACTCATCTCATTCGTTTCGCATACCGTATCATGAAGCACTGGAGCTGTTCTTATCTCCTCAATTGCCTGTGGCACTTTCACGCCAGATAATCGACACAACTCGTCAACAAGTTCAAAATCGCTCATTGTTTCATAGGTTGAATCAATATCATTCATAACGCTTCTTGTAAACTTATATGGACTTGCTGTTGAAGCAATCACTGTTTTTGTCTCATCTTTCGTCTGTGCCTTATACTTTTCATAAACCGTAGCTGCAACTGCTGTATGTGTATCAATAATATATTTTTCATTTTCATACAATCTTTTAATAGTATCGGCAACTTCTTCCTCTGTGGCATAATTTCCATAAAAATCAACGAGTTGCGCTTTCATCTCACTTGTAATAGCGTACTTTCCACTTTCTTTTAAAGCATTCATCAATTCTGTATTTTTAACGGCGCTATTGCCTGCTATCCTATATATTAATCGCTCCAAATTGCTTGAGATAAGAATATCCATAGATGGTGATGTTGTAAGGACAAATTCTCTGTTTCTGTCATATTCTCCTGTCTCAAAGAAATCATAAAGCACTTTATTTTCATTGGATGCACATATAAATTTTGCAATAGGAAGTCCCATATTTTTTGCATAAAATGAAGCAAGAATATTGCCAAAATTGCCCGTTGGAACAACGACATTTATCTTCTCACCTGCTTTTATCGCACCATCTGCCAGCAATCTTGAATACGCATATACATAATAGACAATCTGTGGCACAAGACGTCCAATATTAATCGAATTTGCTGAAGAAAATTGAAAACCAGCCTTATTCATCTGTTCTTCAAGCTCTTTGTCGCTAAATATATTTTTAACGCCAGTCTGAGCGGCATCAAAATTCCCCTTTATTCCCACAACGTATGTATTATCACCCTTTTGAGTAATCATCTGTTTTTCCTGTATTGGACTTACCCCATTTTTTGGATAAAATACAATAATTTTTGTTCCTTTGACATCAGCAAACCCAGCAAGAGCCGCCTTGCCTGTATCACCTGAAGTCGCTGTCAAAATAACAATCTCATTGTCAATATGATTCTTTTTTGCTGATGTAGTAAGAAGATGTGGTAAAATAGAAAGCGCCATATCCTTAAATGCAATCGTCTGTCCATGAAAAAGCTCAAGATAAAACGCATTATCCGCTTTTACTAATGGTGCAATCTCAGTTGTATCAAACTTTGCATCGTACGCTTTTTCAATACAACTCTTTAACTCTTCCTCTGTAAAATCATCAAGCCATAACTTCATGACTTCATAGGCAACTTCTTTATAAGACATTGCTGCCAACTCTTCTAAACTTTTATCAAGTGCTGGGATTTCACTTGGCACAAATAAGCCGCCATCTGGTGCAAGTCCTTTTAAAATTGCCTGTGAAGCTGTCACTTTTACACTGTCATCTCTAGTACTTTTATAATACATACTCATAATACTTAACCATGCCTTTCTATAACCTACAATCAACATATAGACATTTTGCCACATTGTTTGATATAATAAAAATCACTTTGTAAGCAAAAAATTGCTTTTCAAGCAATTATACATGCGCCTTATATTAAATGTCAATATCCTTGTCTAAACTTTTATATATTAAATATATATATAATTTTAAAAATATTTTTTCTTTTAACAAATTATTTTAATTTTTTATTGAATCTTTCCATTCTATATGATATAGTAAACATACAAAAAGGGAAAGCCACAAAGCGGCTCTACCCTCGAATAATGAAACTACTACCTCATATGTTCATATGAGGGCAGCCGTCAATTACTGGTGATAGTTGGCGGCTACTTTTTTCCCTTAAAGATTGTATAACACAAGCTTACAAGGGCTACAATGAAAATACCAGTCTGAATAAGCTCTGAATATGTAATCATCATATCGCCCTCCTTTCTTTCGTCTGGAGGGTCTTTTTACCCTCCCAAAAAAGAGGATAAAGCCGCCTATGGCTCTATGGTTTCCCACATCGACAATATAACACAATAATAGCTATACAGCAAGCTGTTTTATCACATGTTAAATCCTTTATATTTTAACAGCATAAAACAAATACAATGGTGTAGCAACAGGCAACTTTTCTGATAAGATGAAATTAATTATACCTTTAATTTATAAAATACCTCACACCTTAAAACATCCGCCGCCGACAAATTCCCTTAATATGGAATTGACTGGTATAAACTCTGTCTGACATGGCAAAAAATAATCCAAAAATTTTAATAATCTCTTTGCCTCTTGATATTCAGGCTCATCTTCTCCTATTGAAAACAACAATGGTTCAATATATGGCTTTAATACGGAAATTTCATAAGCAAGCGAAGAATTAAACATCACATCGGCCTGCTCTTGATATGGAAAGATATTATTCTCTTCACCACGCCTTACCGAATCCCACATAGAAAGCGTCCTTTTTGCGGATGCGCCGCGTGTTCTAAAATCTCTGACCATACGGCGTATTAATCGTCCATCCGTAGTAGCAACGCGATTGTGTTCATCAATATTTAATTGTGTCAATGCACTGATATAAATTTTAAATTTACTTTCTATTGGCAACGCATAAGACAATTCATCATTTAGGCAATGGATACCTTCAATAACAAGAATATCCTCCTCTCCAAGCAAAAGCCTCTTGCCATTATATTCTTTCTTTCCTGTCTTAAAGTTAAAGGTTGGCATATCAACCTCTTCTCCAGCAAGCAGCATATTCATTTGACGGTTAAACAACTCAATATCAATGGCATGTAAATCTTCAAAATTATAATTGCCATCTTCGTCAAGAGGCGTCTCTTCCCGCTCAACAAAATAATCATCCACCGCTATTGGATGAGGTTTGTAGCCTTTTGCCATAAGCTGAATAGACAATCGATGCGAAAATGTAGTTTTTCCTGAAGAAGAAGGCCCTGCTATCATAATAAATTTCACATCATGTCTTGACTCAATCTTTTGGACAATCTCATAAATCTTTTGTTCCTGCAATGCCTCATTTGCAAGCATAAGAAGTCCCATATCCCCTTTGCAGATATGTTCATTTAGTGAACCTACTGTGTGTAAATCAAGCATATTTGCCCATTCTGTCGTCTCTTTTAAAACACTAAACAACTTGGCAGGCGGTGCAAATTCTGGGACGCTTTCTGGCGCTTTTTTTATAGGAAGCTGCAATACAAATCCACTATCATAAGCAAATAAGTCATAGACCGTTAATAAACCTGTTGAATACGCCATATAGCCATAACAGTAATCCATGTAGCCATCTAAATTGTAAATATTAATATTAGAACTTCGACGATATTTAAATAATTTTGTCTTATCTTTCATATGATGTTGTTCAAACAGCTTAATGGCTTCCGATGTCCTCATAGATATTTTTGTGATTGGCATATCTGCAACAACAATTTCTTTCATACGTTTTTTTACTTTTTCAAGAAAATCATAATTGACTGTGACATCCCCATCAATCACACAATATAATCCTTTGCTTATCGAATACTCTACCTTGACATTACAAATTTTATTATCTACATCAATGTCATGGATTGCTTTTAGCATCATAAACAATACGCTTCTTTTATACACTTCATTCCCAAGTGATGTATCCGTAGTGACAAACTCTATTTCCTCATCGGTTATTTCGATATCGCTTATCTCCGAAAGTTTACCATTTATCTTTACAAGGATAATTCTTCCCAAATAATCATTTTGTGCATCCTTTACAATTTGTATCAAACTTTTTCCCATTTTGTACCACCCTTTTCTATTAAAATTTATCTATTGCCATATCCATAATTTTAATATCCCTGTGAAGTTGCTGTATTCTTTGTTCTGCTTTAGCCACATCAACATTCTTTAAATGATGAGCCTCCATCACCTGTTTTAGCACACCTAAACAAACAGCTTTTTCACGCTCTATCCGTTCTTTAAGAATACTATTTTTACTCTTCAAAAGATATTCTCCATAGCGAAAATTCATTTCTTCCATATCGGAATACGATTGAAAATTTGTATCCTTTTGTTTTTTTTCAATGATATTCCATCTGCAATCCATAAGAACATAATACTGATTATCTTCTTTCATCATATTCTCACGAAGAATCTGTATTCCATTTTCATGCAAAAATATGCGAAACAACCGAAGTTCAGACTGGGGAGATAAAAGAAGCTGTGTTGTACTGTCCACTTTTTTTCTTCCTCTCTCCAATATATCCATCATTAATTTTCCACCCATGCCACATATTGTCACAACATCGGCTTCCATTGGCAAAAGCGCATCCATTCCATCGGATAATCGTATTTCAACTTTATCGGATACTCCAAACTGAACAATATGTTCTTTTGCTCTCTCTAGCGGCTTCTTTCTTACATCAAGGGCAACTGCTTTGCTGCAAATACCTTGTGACGCCAAATATATAGGCAAATAAGCATGGTCTGTGCCAATATCTGCAACAATGCTTTTTGGTTTTACCCAGTCTGCAACAAGCAAAAGGCGGTCTGATAATTTATAATCTTTCACCCATTTCTCCCATTTGTTTATAACTTTTGCCTATCAATCAAGATAATCCTTTAATTTACGGCTTCTGCTTGGATGTCTTAACTTTCTTAACGCCTTTGCTTCTATCTGTCTGATACGCTCTCTTGTCACATTAAACTCTTTTCCCACTTCTTCTAATGTCCTAGCCCTGCCATCATCCATGCCAAAACGCAGCCTCAAGACCTTTTGTTCTCTCTCTGTAAGCGTGCTGAGTACTTCAACAAGCTGTTCTTTAAGAAGCGTCGACGCAGCAGCATCGGCAGGTACTGGAACATTATCATCTTGAATAAAATCACCCAGATGGCTGTCTTCCTCCTCGCCTATTGGCGTCTCTAACGACACAGGCTCTTGGGAAATTTTTTGAATCTCGCGCACTCTCTCTACTGGAATATCCATAGCCTCTGCAATTTCTTCCGGTGAAGGCTCTCTTCCCAACTCTTGAAGAAGCTGTCTTGACACACGCACCAACTTATTAATCGTCTCAACCATATGAACCGGAATCCTGATTGTTCTTGCCTGGTCTGCAATGGCTCTTGTAATTGCTTGTCTTATCCACCATGTTGCGTAAGTGCTGAATTTAAACCCTTTTCTATAATTAAACTTTTCAACTGCTTTGATAAGTCCAAGATTCCCCTCTTGAATCAAGTCAAGAAACAACATACCTCTTCCCACATATCGCTTTGCAATACTTACCACCAGTCTTAAATTGGCCTCTGCAAGACGCTTTTTTGCCATCTCATTACCTTGTTCCATCTGTTTTGCAAATTCAATTTCTTCCTCTGCTGATAAAAGCGGTACTTTACCAATTTCTTTTAGATACATTCTAACAGGATCTTCAAGTCCAATACCATCGGGAACCGAAAGGTCAATCTTTTCAATATTAATTTCTTCGGCATCCAATATAATGTCATCCTCATCAACTTCATCTTCCGACATTTTGACATCAACATTGTTTACTTCCAAAAACTCAAAGACTTTTTCCATTTTATCGGCTTCAAAGTCTGTATCCAGAAAATAAGCCATTATCTCTTGGTAATCTAACACATTCTTCTTTTTCTTAGCCAGCACCAAAAGCCCTTTACATTTCTCCTCAAACTTTGCAATTTGTTCTTGCATCCTTTGTTCTTCTAATTTTTGAGCTTCCTGTTCTTTGTCTAATTCCATTTCTTCTAAGTCTATCTCATCTTTTATGTCTTTCCCTTCATGTGCTGTTTTAGACAACTTCTTTGTGCTATTTGTGTTATTTTCCTTCATGGACACTTTTTCCTTTCTTGTGCCTTTCATATTCTTGCTCTTACTTTCCTTATTTTCCTTTGTTTTTGCCATGGTCTAATCCATCCTTCCATTTCTTTTCACATATATTCGATACTTAAAAATCGCACGATATAATATCACAACAATATATTACTAATACATTTTTATAGATTATAAAGTGATATGAATATTACTGATATGAATCTGCTGATTCATCAGTTCTTGCAGCACTTTTGCATCATTGGTATGATTTAGCGCATACTCTATACTATTTTTTTTCACCTTCATAACAATATCATTTAGCGTTTTTTCACGCTCAAAATGATTTAAATTCTCATTCAAATCTTCTGAAAATAATGCTGCAACTTCATTATGTTCCTCCTCTGTTTCGTATGTATTAATAATTGCGGCAGGATTCACTTGTCCTTCTTCATATTGCTTGTACAATTTTGCTGCCACATCTTCAAGAAGTGAATCAATAAAATCAGATGGTTTAATATATACGCTTACTTTCTGAAAAATCTCTGTGCTATCTATCATCCATGTAAGCAATATCTTTTCAGCTTGTCTTACTCCACTTTCTCTTTTCTTTTTAACAGGTGACGCTGCTGGTTTTGGTTTGGTTTGGGACAGGATTCCTACATTGTTTCCATAACGGACAACCAATTCCATCAACCCAACATAATCAATATGATATTGACTTGCAATAGCCTTTGTATAATTTTCTCTCTCCAATCGTTCAGGAAACTGCGCAAGCTTTGCTGCCACCTCTCTCTCAAAATTTGTCTCTGCCTCCGGGTCCCCTCTGTCATATCTTTTCTCAATTATGCCAATTTCATACATAAAACTATTTTCTGCCCTGTCAATTCTTTCTTGAAATGCTTTTGCTCCCAGTGCTTTGATAAACTCATCAGGGTCTTTATATGGCTGCATATCAATCACTTTAACCGACAGTCCTTCTTCTTTAAGTATTGGAATGGCTCTTAATGCCGCTTTTACCCCCGCCTCGTCACTGTCATATGTTATTAAAATCGTATCGGAATAACGTTTTAACAGTCTTGCTTGTCCTGCTGTCAATGAAGTTCCCAGCGATGCCACTGCTTGATGAAAACCCGCTTGATGAAGCGCTATCACATCCATATAGCCCTCACAGATAATAAGATTATTTTTGCCACAATTTTTTGCAACATTCAAACCATATAAATTACGGCTTTTATCAAACAACTTTGTCTCTGGTGAATTGAGGTATTTCGGCTTTGCATCACCCATAACTCTTGCCCCAAAGCCAATAACCCGATTATTATAATCCATAATTGGAAACATTACACGATTCCAAAATTTATCATGGATTCCTTTCTCATAAGTAAATAGCCCCGATTCTTTAAGAATGTCATCATCATACCCTTTATCTTTTAAAAATCGATACAACGATGCATTCTGTGGTGCATATCCCAACCCAAATTGATGAATCGTCTCAGGAGACAATCCCCTTTTTATCAGATAAGACATACCAATTTTTCCATTTTCTTGCCTTAACTGTTTATAATAAAATATTGCTGCTGTTTTATTAATATCAAACAGCTTTGCTTTGATATCACGTTCTATCTTTTCATCATTACTATATGATGTGGTTGGCAATTCCATATTCACTCGTTCTGCCAATACATTTACCGCCTCAAGAAAGGTACAATGTTCATATTCCATCACAAATGTTATAACATTTCCGCCAACACCACAGCCAAAACAATGATAGAGCTGTCTTGTCGGTGAGACGGAAAAGGATGGTGATTTTTCGCTGTGAAATGGACATAAACCTTGATATGAGCTGCCACTCTTTTTTAAGCTTACATGCCGTGAAATAACATCTACAATATCATTGCGGGATATTACTTCATCGATTATTTCTCTTGAATACATTTTTCCCTCCTGTAATAACATATCCTATAACACTATGCTTTCCATGAGTTTGGCACAAATATTTCTTCAAATTTTGCAACGCAATATTGGTCACTCATACCTGCAATATAATCACATACCACCCTTTCTGGCAGTTCTTTTTTCTCATTCATCAGCTTCTTATAATTAAAAGGCAGCTCATCTATATTATCCATATAATACATATATAATTCTTTGATAAGTTTATATGCTTTCCTTTCTTCAATCTTTGCTGCACAATTCATATAGAGGCTGCCAAACATAAACTGCCTTAAATTTTTCATAGCATCGCCCACTTCATTGGACATAACAATATCATTTTTTTCTAAACTATTTGTCACAATATCATTAATTAGTGTGTTTAACCTTGTCTTTGTCGAATTGCCAAGAATATTAGTATATTCTTTTGGAATATCACTCTCACTAAATATTTTTGCCCGTATTGCGTCATCAATATCATGGTTAATATACGCAATTTTATCTGATAACCGCACAATTTTTCCTTCTAGCGTAGATGGATTACCTGATGTCCTATGATTTTTTATACCATCTCTTACCTCCCATGTAAGATTAAGTCCATTTCCATCCTTTTCCAAAATCTCTACAACCCTTATCCCTTGCATAGAATGTGTAAATCCTAATGGGCATACTTCAGCAAGCGTCCGCTCGCCAGCATGCCCAAAAGGAGTATGACCCAAATCATGTGCAAGTGCAATAGCCTCCGTCAAATCCTCATTTAACCGTAACGCTCTTGAAATACTCCTTGCAATTTGCGAGACTTCAAGCGTATGTGTAAGCCTTGTTCTATAATGGTCTCCCGTCGGCGCAAGAAACACTTGTGTCTTATGTTTTAATCGTCTAAATGCTTTACAGTGAATGATTCGGTCTCGGTCTCTCTGGTAAATTGTCCTCATATCACATGGCGTTTCCTGCCTGTCTCTGCCTTTTGACTTATCACTAAAACTTGCATAGCAGCTAAGATACTGATGTTCATGCTGCTCTTGCTGTTGTCGTATATTCATAATCTTCCTTTCAATCCATCTGTACACCAATTAACACCTAAATATTAAATTCTATAATTTTTTCCTCTTTCCTTTATTTTTTTTAATTTTTTATTTTTTAACCGCTAATATTAAAGCACCAATTCCTCCGCCAGCAACACATATTGCTATATTTATGAACATCCCCGCTATATTTTCAATCGTTCCTTTATTGACAATAAGAGAAATAATAATTATTATTGCCATATAGGCAGCTCCCATAGCCATACCCCAAAACAATTTTCTTCTTTTTTCTTTTAATGCAATCACCAATCCAGCAATAAATGCTGAAATAAAATAAATCACTTTCACCCCTATTTCTACCTGCGATTTTGTAAGACCAGACTTATACATAATAAATGCCAACACGACTAATGCAATTGCCGACAATATATACGATATAAGAATTGCTTTTGATACATTTAACACTTTTGTTTCCATAGAAATCTCCCCCAACTTTATATTATTTTAATCTATACATAATGTATGACGTCTTGACTTCCTATATGTTATTTTGTATATTTATAACATTATATTTTTAAAGGAGTTGGTTTTTTTTGGATACGGACAGTATCATACAAATTGTAGTCATTATTATTTTAATTGTTTTATCAGCATTCTTTTCGTCTGCTGAAACGGCACTAACCACTGTCAATAGAATTAAAATACGAAATCTTATTGACGAAGGCAATAAACGTGCCAAAACGGTTGACAAGGTCATCAGTGATTCCGGCAAGATGTTAAGCGCTATATTAATTGGCAATAACATTGTCAACTTAAGTGCATCAACATTAGTTACTGAACTTGTGATAAGTTTGTGGGGAAACTATGCAACAGGTATATCAACAGGTATTCTTACCTTAGTATTGCTTATATTTGGTGAAATTTCGCCAAAGACTGCTGCCTCTATAAACTCTGAGAAAATCTCTCTGCTCTACGCACCTGTTATTTATTTACTTATGATTGTGTTGACACCTGCCATTTATATTATTGATAATCTTTCAGGTATATTCTTAAAGTTGTTTGGCATTAACAAAAATTCACATAAACAGGCTATGACAGAAGATGAATTGCGAACACTTGTAAAAGTTAGTCAAGAAGAGGGTATTATAGAAAGTCAAGAAAACGAAATTATTAATAATCTCTTCGATTTTGGAGATTCCACTGCCAAAGATGTTATGATACCTCGAATTGACATGACTCTTATTGACGTCAATTTAGACTATCTTCAAGTAGTAGATATTTACAAACAAACAAAATATTCAAGATTTCCTGTATACAAAGAAAATCCTGATAATATCATTGGTATCTTAAATATTAAAGATATGATAACAGCACCTACTGGTCAAGCATTTAATATCAATACCATTATGCGTGAGGCATTTTTTACTTACGAAAATAAAAATACTTCTGAATTATTTGGGGAAATGCAGCGCAAACGAAGCAGTATTGCCATCGTTCTTGATGAATATGGTTCCTGTGTTGGTATGATTACTACCGAAGACTTACTTGAAGAAATTGTAGGCGAAATTCGTGATGAATATGATATTGATGAATTGGAAGCCTTTGAAAAAATTGATGAAAATATCTATCGAATTGCAGCTTCTTACAAACTTGACGATATTAACAGCGAAATTGGTTCGTCTCTTGAATCCGTAGATAATGATACGATTGGCGGATATATTATTGAAAAACTAGACCGTTTTCCAAAAAAGGGAGACCGTTTTTCTATTGACAATCTTGAATTTATGATAGAACGAGCTTCAAAATCTCGAATCGAATCCATATTAATGAAGGTGACTCCAAAAGGGTAATATAGAAAATAACAAAAATATAAAAGGGGCTGAATCATTTAATTTTTATAATAGTCAAAAATTTACTACCATTTTTAGTTTAATATAAATAAAACAAATATTATATATATAATATAAAACGAGTATGTCCTTAAAATTGATTTTTTAAAATCCTTAGGACATACTCATTTTACATAAAAATTATTTTTTAACCTTAAAGAAAAACAAATTAAAACTTTCCTACCTCTATTACATTTTAATTATATAAAAGAATACATTGATTCACAATCAAATTTATATCGTCTATTAAACATAATCTATACAGCATTTTCCATCTTTGTACTCAACCCAACAAATACCACCTAACAAATTCTTGTAATAATCCCGTTATCACTTATATTCCATTTTTGCACACATTGTTCTTTTGGTATATTATAAAAATTTATCAATGTCCATTTTCCAGTTGAATAATACCATTGATTGTCGCCTATTGTTCTTTTTACCATCGTCTTGCCATACATAGAAGATGCAATCTTTATCAGTTGAAATCTTTTTTGTTTCCATTGTGCTGTCATTGTCACCTGTCCATTTTGTATTGATGTTAAGTTTTTCACTTGCTGCCCGACATAATAATTTTTATTGCCTATATTCCATCCTAAAAAATCAAAGCCAAATCTTGTAGGAGCTTTTGGCAAAATTGAATCCATATCATAAACAAACTCCATTTCTTTAGGTCCAAAATAGCCCCCATTGTCATCAAATATTACTTTATACCGATTATTTGTCGCATTTACTTTCAGATAGACATCATTTGCAGGCATAGTAAAGGTCATTATTGGATTATCTTTATTTACATCAGGCATATTTGGCATACTATACCAACTTGAAGGATATGTTTTATCATAAACATTCCAATGATATCCCTGTTTACAAACAGCACTCACCGTCACTTCTTCCTCATACTGATATAGACCGCTTCCCTTTGTACGTTCAATCCCATTGCCTTTTACAATTTCTGGCATATAGGATGTTGTTTCCGGCAAATAACCGCCAACCCTATAATAATTTCTTGTATAATAATAATCAATCACGGTTGTTTTATCACCATATATTGGAACGGTTACCTTTTCTGGAGCAAACACTCCTTCTTGATTTGTTCCCTCTCCATAAGCATATGTAAAACCTGTATAATCTTTTATTTCAGGTATCACAAGCGTTTG
This sequence comes from uncultured Eubacterium sp., assembly GCA_947088865.1. Classification (GTDB taxonomy): domain Bacteria; phylum Bacillota; class Clostridia; order Lachnospirales; family Lachnospiraceae; genus Lachnospira. The sequence goes on from CAMUHY010000001.1 coordinate 236,653, forward strand.
TGTTGTACCAGATAATTCTTCCGTCTCTTTTAATGTATAATTGGTGGAATTATATAAATTGGCATCACTTCCTAAATCTTGTATCCAATGATTAACAATATATTTTGTATTGGTATTTGGCAGCCATTGCGCATAAAGTATTGTATCTTCTGTAAACGCATTTGCATCGACAAGAATTTCTCCAACAGACGATATCATTTTTGTACCTCCACTTTTTTGCGTGTAAAATCCCTGAAAGGTATAACCGTCTCTCACTGCCTTATATGTGCCTTCAAACGTATTGTTTTTATGAACTTCTATATAAGAATCATATGTGTATATATGATAACTATTTTTCGTATAATTGGCATATATTTTATTATTTTTTTCTATATCCTGATTATTGTCTGCCACTGTTTTTAGTATGCCGCCATTGCCATCCAACACAATTGTATATACAATATCTTGCTTCTTTTCCCACTGTGCAAAATATTCCATATCTTTTTGAATAAGCAATCCTGTATTTGGTTTTATAACAATACCACTTCCATCTTCTTTTGTATTCCACCCCTTAAATAAATATCCATCTCTTTCTTCAAACATATTCTCTTTTATAAGAACTTGTGGCTCATTAATAAATGTTTCTTTAAATATATTTCCCATGCCATCATTTGAATGATATGTAACTTGATGTTCCATCAACAGATTAAAAGAAATCTTTAAATTACTCTCATAAGGGCATCGTTCCAGATAGAACACTTGCAATGTATGTTCTTGTTTTGAGGTATCAAAAAACAAACCAAAATCCATTTGCTCTATTCCATTCACATACGACTTTTTTGTGGCAAAATTAATACTTCCTTCCGTGCGTCCATGTATACCGCCTACATCTAAAACTAATTTCCCATCAACAAATACCCACAAATCATCATCACCGCTAAATTTAAACTCCATCGCCTGCGATTTAATTGGATTATTTATATCATAAACATCGATGTATTTAACATATCCGCCGTCCACATAAGTAAAATCGAGTTTCGTTCTCATACCAAAACCATAGTTTGCTGTCGTAATTCCCTGTCCATTAAAAGGAAAAAAGCCCTCGCTCTCTTTTCCATCTGATACAACTTTTTGCATATTATCCTTTATATTTCTGCTATATGGAATCAACTTTTTTTGACGGTCATCTTTTACAACATAATATTTACTGCTGTCAAACTCATACCATCCATTATTATTTATTATATAGGGCATACCATAATTTCTTAGAGCCGCCCCCTCATAAGGTTTTAATCCACCATAATCCTCATATCCATTATAAGTGCCTGTATCGCTGTATTTATTATAATCACTGTTATAAAAAAATGGAAAGCGATTAGATATCGGACTGTTAAAATCAGGAAGTTCACTATCGCTTGACAACTTATCTTTTACAATTTGAGTTGTAAGTTGAACATTGTTGTAATCGGCTTCTCCTGTATAAGATGCTTGAAATGGCTTATATAAAAGCGCCTTATCATATGTAGATATGTCCACTGGAATAAAATTCCACTTTTGATTATTCGTTTTTGCATCTGTCCATAAATGTATATTCGCATTTCCTTGTGGGTCTGATGAATCGCTGCTTTCTGCATCTAAAACCAAATCTACATTTTTTGCAGCCGCAATACGAAATGTATTATCTTTATTTGAAATAATTTTCCAATTTGCATTAATTTCTATTATATTGGAATTTTCCAAATTTTCACTGTTTACATTATCTCCTATATCCAATCCGTTTTGATAAAGAACGCCATTGTTGCCTGCATTTTCAATAATAAAAGCATTATAATCATGATTATATTGAAGATGCCACATTTGATTTTTTGCGCCATCTTCTTTGTCTGCAAGATAGACATTGTTATTGTTATCAACTGCTAATCTCAATGGATATTTAGGCTGTTCTATCTGAATATAAAACCATGCATCATAATAATTGGCTAAATTCCAATCCCATCTGTCATAATCAAACAAATCGGCTTCTTTATACAGTACGGAATCTTCTGTAACAGGTATTTGTTCTGCATTTGCAATAATAGGTTTCATAAAAGGTATCTTATTAATACACAATTGTAAAACCATTATTATTATAGTTATAATACATAAAAATTTTTCAAATTGTATCTTATTTTTGTATTTTTTCACCTTTCCTCCCATTCTGAAGCATTTATATTTAAAAACAAATATTACATTTTCATTGCTAGAAATTACCCACAGCAAGCCAATATATAGTAAACTTCATAATAAAACCTTGTCATATATAGCTTTGCTGTGAAAATTTAATTTTTTTGATTATGGCTTCAACCGAACGGCACGTTCACAGATACATTTTCCCATTCGCCCTGCAAATTGATATTGATATGTTTCCTCAATTACAAAATCAAACGTTCCTGTTTTTATATCTGCTGTTACAACCGTTACATTAACATCTCCATCTGTTGTTATTAATCGATTCAATGCTTCACAAAAACATTGTAATAACTGCTCAATATATTGCTCCTCTTCCTCATATTTATATGTCATATGTTGATACTGGTCTAACATACAATCAAGCGCGTAATCTGTGGCTGATTCAAGACTGTAATTTACCTGATTATCCCGGACATTTTTACTGATAATAGCAGTATGTGTCAGCATAAGAACCACTATAATAAACACAAAACCGCCACAACTTATAATTGTTCTCATTATATTCCTCCACTATCAGCCTTATCTAAACGTACAATTCCATAAAATGTGTGAAGCTTGTGGATTTTAAATACATTAGACTGAATACCATATTTAAGATAAATTTTATAATAATCATACGTTTGTGTACTATCCATATATTCATAATCAAACAATGTATCTATTCCTCCAAGCTCTGCCTTTACCCTATCTATCGTCTCATTATCAAGCTGATGATTTTCTTCACTTTTCCCATAAATTTCAATCATATGCTGAATATATTGTTGTTTCTCATTTGCTTTTGAAACACTGATATTCATGGTAATAAAATCTATTGAAATCAAGGTAATAATCACCAAAACAATAAGATACAATGAAGTTTCTAGTATTGATTTCATATTTTAAAGCAATTCTCCTTCCTCCCCTCAAACTCAACGAAACATCATTTTATCAAACAAGTAATTGATTACTTCCCGATAATGAATGACACCTATTCCAACAAAAACAAAAAATGCAATCTCAGCAATTATCTGAATTACCACATCTATATACTGCTCTATTATACTTTTCATAACCCTCCACTTCTGTGTTCTTTTTTCATACAGTAACAGCCATTATGATTGTTCCAAATATCAATATAATGGAATGAATAAACAAATAAGCTGTTACCACCTCCCCATATATCGTTACCATCAAATTTCTCACTTTCTTATTTTTATATACAATTAGGCATATGCGAAACTTTTTATTTTATTGGATAATGTCTTATTTGATAACATTTTATCGGATAAAATTATAAAAATAAGGTTTCGCAATTGCCCAATATAAAATAAATATATATTATTTATAAATAATTTGTTATTACCAAAAGCATATCCGCAGATATTTTTAATGAGACAAAAATCATTGGGATATATTCTGCAAACTGCATCATACTGATGCTATTTTGATTTTTCACCTCCTCATGTTTATCTATCATTTCATAATTTCTTTTAATCAACGTATTCATGGTGGTATCAATACTTTCATAATCCAATTCCGATATGGAATACAGCATTTTTACAGTAGACGATATATCAAGTATTTCATACTCGCTAAGAAAATTATAATAAGGTCTTACATCCGTAGGCGATTCTTCCAATTCATAAATAAATTGTCCCAAAGAAGGTTTTATCACTACTGGACAAGAATCATATGTTTCTACAATCGCTGCATGTAATGGCTCTTCTGCCAAATTAATCACAACATCGCGAAGCCACTCAGAAAATGCAATATAAATATCTTCCTTCAACCTCAATAAAGCGCTTTTTTTATTTAATTTTGGTGTTGCTATAATACAGATTGCAGTCATCAACACAATAATTCCTATAAAAAGATTAAACCATATTGCAATAACAAACGATATACATGCTATTATGGCTCCAACAATCCACCCAAATTTTTCGACAGCTTCCGGCTTTTTACCAAAAGCAAACGCATAATCTTTCATAATTTTCTTTTCATCTCTTTTTGAGTCAATCCAATTCTTGCAATGACGCACTTGTAAATATGTATAATACACAAGACATCCCATAACAAATGCCATTGATACCAATTGATATATTACATTATCAGAAATATCCATTGTTATCTCAGAAATTCCACTGAGCATAGAGCTTATCATTACAGATATTGAAGCCAATACACAGCTAATAAAGATTCCAATAACAGAATTTGTTTTAATATGTTTGATATCTTCTTGATATTTATAAATTCGTTTTACCCATTTATCAAAATCCATCAATAAAATTTCAAGGGAATGATTATAGCTGCCGCCTTTTTCTTCAATACTAATTAAAAAGCGATGCAAGGTTTTGACTCTCTGACAATCATATTCTTTTTCAATAATGCCCAATGCTTTTTGAAAAATATCCGACGATTTATCTATCTCAATTTCATAAATGGCTTTATCGACTGTCTGTTTCATTTTTCCACTCACAATTTTAGAGACATCTTTTAATGCTGTAACAATTTTAGGGCTTCTTTGAAATGAATAAGACATTTGATGAATATAGATATCTACATCATTAAATCGAATATTCTCCTTTTTTTGCAGATAACTATGCAATAACAGAACAGGCACACAAAATAATCCCAATAATACTACTAATGCTATATATAAAAGATGCATTTTATACGTAATACATACGCCCACCATAAGAGTCATAAATATTAAAATATAAATTATATTCTTTTTTGTATATTGTTCTACCTCACAATATCTTGCTAATTCTTTGATATCTTTATAACGTTTTATCTTCACCTATCCCTCCCATTCTGTCATAAGGATTGACAATCCCATATTTATTAAATCGTTGAAGTATCAAATGGGGTAATTCCATTGAAGTAAATTCACCATTTTCATATAATACACTGCATTGATTCACGCCATTATCTCTTGTAAAAAATGCAACCTCTTTAATTTGTCTCCTCTCATATTTATCACATTCAACCAGCACGCCTACATCAATATATTTATATATACTGTTTACAAATCGGTCTGTGACATTGCTTTCACCTAGCATATTGTACATTCTGTCTGGAATACTTCGCACACTGTCAAGATGCATTGTCGTCATACAATAAGCGCCTGTTGATAACGAATTCATCAGGTCAAGAACTTCTGCTCCTCTTGATTCAGACAATAACATCCAGTCAATATTGTGTCTTAATCCTGCTCGTATCACTTGGGAATACGAAAATTTACTGTCAACAAAAAATTCCACACATTTTTTTCCAGGATTAATTGTCCTATAATGAATTTCTTGATTATCTTCATAGACGCCAACCTTTTCATTGGCTGGTATAAATGTAGACAGATACTTTAACAACTCTGTTTTTCCAGCGTGCGGCTGTCCTCCAATCACACAATTCATATGCGCTATAATACAATTTTCTAATATATTAATAATGGTTTCTGGAGCATATTTGCTCTCAATTAATGATTCGTGGCAAAATCGGATACTTCGGGGTATTTTTCTTATCGCTACACTTTTGCTGCCGCAGCGCGATTCATGCCATATAGAAATTCTAAGAGTCTCAGTGTTTGCTTCCAACACTGGATTAGACCGATTGAATGATGTCATCATAATATTGGCAAGTCGAATGGATAAATTATCAATATACGACTTTTCTAATTGTTTTTTTGATATATAACTTCCTTTTGTTAAATCCGTTATCCATAGATGTTCACCATCCCACTCAATATCGGTAATATTATTGTTGTTAATTTCGTCGGAAAGGTCTTGAAATAACTCTTCCCTATGCTGATTAATAAACCTTTTTAAATCATCTTCCTGCAATCATTCGTTCTCCATTCTGTATTTTATTGCTTGTTGCAGTACTTTTCTTTCTATCACACTCCTTTATATCTTTACTTTTTTTATTCAAGCAGCTTTTATCTTTATCCATTCTGCTCACCTGAACCCTGCCCTAACACTTCTGTTATCTGCTGTTCATAAGAAATGTTATCAACAGCCGATGTTGTCTTTGTGTTGACAATCTTTACAACAGCAACGGTCAATAAGACTGCTGCCAATGCCGCCGCTAAGGCTACAACTACCTTACCATAATGTTCAATAATATCGTGCATATGTTCTTCCTCCTTTTTTATGTAATATTTTTATTACAATTAAAATAATATCACCAATATATATATTTGTAAAGTGGTTTTTTTATTTTTTTTATATTTTTCATTTTCTTTGTTTCTGCCACAAATCATCAATTGAGTAGGGAATAACTATCTTCTCCTACTCATTACGCATCCTGTATACCGTTTTGCGGCATCTTTCCCTACTTGCCGCGCGGGATGTACGCTACAAAGCAGCAAATTTTCTCACGCGCCCCTGTGCATAAAAAAGGACTGCTGCAAAATGAAAATTTCGTGCTATATATAGTAGTTATAACAATAAAATCAAACTATATAGTACTCAAAATTTTTTTGCAACAGCCTCATTTACATATTAAAGTAACTGCCTCATTTAATTATTTATTTTCTCTACTTCTTTCCTGCATTTACATACTGTTTCATCGCCTTTGCAATTTGACAAAATTCATTTTCATCAATTGGAGTTTCCAACATATCCAGCATAATATTATATATTTCTGCAAATGCTCCCTTTAAATATGGATTGTTTTTATATGCTGGCACCATTCTTTTTGTTTCATTTTTCAACAATAAAAACAAGTCATATGATGGCTCATCAAACCGCAAAAACAACATTTTCATCCCAGCCAAATAAAAAGTCTTAATAAAATCATATTCCACAGCAGCAGGAAATTTATCAAAAAATCCTGTCTGTTTATATTTATCCCATTTCAGCTGATTCACTTTCAGCAAATCCAAATGATAATTGGCATTTTTCTTTAAAACAGTCGATTCTTCATTAATAAAATAATGATATAATTTTTCATTAACAATACATATGGTCCTTGCATACATATACAACAATGCTGCAAAATAAATATCTTCATATGCTATACCTTCAGGAAAAACAATATCATTTTCTATAAAAAATGACCTTCTAAACAATTTATCCCACACGCCGCTTCCAACAACGTCCGATACTAAAAAATCTCCTGCTTGCGCTTCTTCTATATTTACATAAACATCTTGTTCTTCGGTTCTTCTCTCGTCTTCCCTCAAATATAAATTCCCGCTTTTGCCATTATCCCTTATATGACGGCAATACACAAAATCACAAGGATTTTGCAGCATTGTATTGTACATTATACGGTACATATCTTTTTCTATCCAGTCATCGGAATCAACAAATGTAATATAATCTGCCTTTGCCGCCTTTATCCCAAGATTTCTGGCGCCTCCTTGCCTTTTATTAACAGGACTTTCAATGACTTCTATTGAATCTGGATAGCGTTTTTGATATGCCTTTAAAATTGACACTGTATCATCTGTTGAGGCATCATCGACACATATCACTTGTAAATTTTCTATACCGATATCTTGCGCAATAATGGAATCAAGACAGCGTGCCGCATAGAAAACAGCATTATAAAATGGAATAATTACACTAATTTTACTTTTCATTAATATAATTTACAAGTCCCTCTGCTTTTATTATTTTTTGCATAAACTCTGGAAATGCCTGACCTTGAAATGATTTTCCTGTTGTTTTATCCGTTATAACGCCACTGTCAAAATCGACACAAACTTCATCACCATTTGCAATTGTTTTTGCCGCCTCAGGACATTCAATAATCGGCAATCCAATATTGATTGCATTACGATAAAAAATTCGTGCAAATGTCTCTGCAATAACACAGCTTACACCGGCTGCCTTAATGGCAATTGGTGCATGTTCTCTTGATGAGCCGCAGCCAAAATTTTTATTTGCAACAATAATATCGCCCTCTTTGACATTTTTAATAAAATCCTTATCAATATCTTCCATACAATGTAATGCCAACTCTTTTGGGTCTGATGAATTAAGATATCTCGCAGGAATAATTACATCTGTATCTACATTATCACCATATTTAAAAACGTTTCCTTCCGCTTTCATATCATTCTCCATTTCTATGTTATTTTTAATTTATTTCATTACTTGTTACATTCCAATATCGGCTGGCTGACTTATTTTTCCTGTCACAGCACTTGCTGCTGCCACAGCCGGACTTGCTAAATAAATCTCTGAGTTGACATGTCCCATACGTCCGACAAAATTTCGGTTTGTCGTTGATACACATCGTTCTCCTTCTGCTAAAATGCCCATATATCCGCCAAGACACGGACCACAAGTAGGGGTGCTTACAACGGCGCCTGCATTGATAAATATTTGAACAAGACCTTCCTCAATAGCCTTTAAATAAATCGCCTGTGTAGCTGGAATTACAATTACACGCAATCCCTTTGCAACTTTTTTGCCTTCCAATATCTTTGCGGCACATCTCAAGTCATCAAGGCGTCCATTAGTGCAAGAACCGATAACAACCTGATTAATTGCAATATCCTCTATACTGTCAACCGTATGCGTATTTTCCGGAAGATGTGGAAAGGAAACCGTTGGCTTTATTGTTGATAAATCAATCTCTATCACTCTGTCATACTCGGCATCTTCATCAGCGGCATACTCTTTAAATGGACGCTTAGAATGTTCCTTCATATATTGTCTTGCAAGGTCATCTACTGGGAATATACCATTTTTAGCGCCCGCTTCAATCGCCATATTTGCAATTGTAAATCGGTCGTCCATAGAAAGATTGGCTATACCATCTCCTGTAAATTCCATTGATTGATACAAAGCGCCATCAACGCCAATCATTCCAATAATATGTAAAATAACATCTTTGCCGCTGACCCATGGATTTAATTTTCCTGTAAAAACAAACTGAATTGCAGACGGCACTTTAAACCACGCTTTTCCTGTGGCCATACCTGCCGCCATATCCGTAGAGCCAACGCCCGTAGAAAATGCGCCAAGCGCGCCATATGTACATGTATGTGAATCGGCGCCAATAATAACATCACCCGCAACGGTCAAGCCTTGTTCTGGCAGCAGTGCATGTTCAATTCCCATCTGTCCAACTTCAAAATAATTCGTAATATCATGCTTCATTGCAAATTCACGAACACATTTACAGTGTTCTGCCGATTTAATATCCTTATTAGGCACAAAATGGTCTGGCACCAATGCTATTTTATCCTTATCAAAAACCGTTTTAACAGTCATTTTTTCCATCTCATGGATAGCTACTGGTGACGTGATATCATTGCCAAGTACAAGGTCTAAGTCTGCCTCAATCAATTGTCCTGCTTTAACCTCGTCAAGCCCTGCATGTGCTGCAAGAATTTTTTGCGTCATTGTCATTCCCATATTTTATATCCTTCCTCTCTTTTAAATTTTTTCTATTCTTTGTATAAAATCACCCTATTTTTTCATAACTTGTATAAAAATTCTCTGCTATAAAAACTATATTATAAAAATAATATAGTTTTTGTCACTTTATGTAAATTGACAGTCAAACAGAATTTGTACAAATTATTGTATGAAAAAAATAAAACAAATCATAGAATTTTTAAGCTGTCTTTGCCATTGTATAACATTCATCTATTTTATGTAAATATTATTTTATAATTTTTTCTTTACATAGGATAATAGAATCTATAAATCAAACATATAGTTACAACTGGATTTGCTTCTTACTCACTATTGAATTATTGATTTATACTATTTTTTATAAACAAGTCAACATTTTACTAATAAAAAGTAATTACTTTTATATATCAACAAAGATAGGCTATTACAGCCGTTTTTACAAAATAATAATTAACAAAGCTTCATTGTAATGGAATATTCCCCATCCTTTGCACGAACTGTTCCCATACTTCCGCAAATGATTGGCATCGATGGTGCAATATGTCCAATATCAATATCCATCACAACAGGCACATGATATTTTCCTATAATGCCTGTCACTGCATCATATTGATTTAATCCCATTATATCTTGTCCCATAACAAGCGGACGCCCAATAATAAAACCTTTTATATAGCGAAACCATCCTGCATTATCCATCTGCCACATAGCCCGTCTTATAGAAAATACATTCAAATCACAACTTTCAAGAAACCATATAAAACCATCGTTCTTATACCGTTCAAGAAATTCACCAACCTGGTCAAATTTTGTCCCTGTCAGATTGACAAGACAATCCATACAGCCCCCGATTAATCTTCCAGTAAACTGGACTGCCTTTTGACTGTCGCAAGGTTTATCCCCTATAAAACATTGAATCACGCTTTCTTCTGTATCATTTATTGGTGCTAACGGATTTTCTTCGCAGCGCAAAGACTCTTTTTCCCATCGCTTATACCCTTCCATTTGAAAAGTCTTAATACCATCACTTGTTTCAATACCTGCTCCATATAGCACTCGATATAAATCCTGTATAGATTTATGCCATGGTTTTACACCAAATGCGCCCACATTTGGACCATATATTGTAGCAACATCATTGAGTATGGTATGTAAAAATGTAAAATTTGTATTATCCGAATATCCCACATACCATTTTGGTGCTGCCTTTTTTATCAGCTCAAAATCCAGATAAGGCAAAATTTCACACATCAACTCGCCGCCGCCGCAAGATATTAAACCATCATTATCTTTACTGATATACATATCCGTTAATTCTTTTGCACATGCTTGCGGAGTATTACTAATTCCAATGCCTTTCGCCTCATAAACATTTGGTCCTAAATCCAATTTGTAACTTAACATCTCAAATTCTTTACAGGCACTTTTAAAACATGTTATATAAGGCTCTGTGGCACATCCAAAAGAAGGTGCCACAAAGCCTATTGTCTTATTTTCATATAAAAATTCAGGGTATCTCATAATATAATACTATTGCAATAAAATATATTATTTAAATAATAACATTTATATTAACAATATTATCACACGAATAATATATTATCACAACAAATACCTTTCTATAATCTTACTTCACTATTTGGTTTTGTTACTATTTCATAAATCCATTAACAATCTGTTCTTCTGCCTCTTGTTCCGTAAGACCTAACGTCATCAGCTTTATAAGCTGCTCTCCTGCTATCTTTCCAATAGCAGCCTCATGGATAAGGCTTGCATCCAAATCATTTGCCTCCAATGATGGTATTGCATTGACATGCCCATCATCCATAAGAATGGCATCACATTCCGTATGTCCGTAACATTTATTATTGCCCCGTATACTAGAATTAAATATCTGTTTAGACTGTCCTTTTGCAACAGAACGTGATATAACATTTGCACTGCTATCTGCACCATCTAAATCAACCACAAAATTCGTCTCTGCTGTTTGATTGCCATGTGTCATAATTTTTTCTTTGATAACAAGGCTTGCACCATCTTTTAAATCAGCCTTTGTGTCTCTTATCGTTGAATCCACCCCTTTAATCTGTGTTGTCTCCATCTCCATATATCCGCCTTCATCAATATGGATAATGGTTGTTGGATTTAGGATATTTTCACCTGCTCCATCACCTTCGCCATAATGCTTTTCAATATATTTTACCTTTGCATTTTTGCCGACAAAAAAAGTGTGAATACCATCATGTTCTGATGTGTCAACACCACAGTTGTGTATACCACAACCGGCAACAATTGTCACATCAGCGTTATCGCCAATATAAAAATCGTTATATACCATATCTTTTAAGCCACTCTCACTAAGAATCACTGGAATATGAATACTCTCATTCTTTGTGTCTGGCTTAATAATAATATCAATTCCTGGTTTATCCTCTTTTGTCACAATATCAATATTAGCCGTCGTATTCCTGCCTGCAAGCCCACCGTTGGAACGTATATTATAAGCTCCTTCTGGGACTTCGTGAATATCAGCTATCTTTTCTAACATACTTTTTTGTAACTCGTCCATGCTGTCTCCATTCTTGTGTATTATAAAATTATTTCACACAAATCATTTATAGTTAAACGGATATTCGCAATCCGCTATGCTACTTACTCAAACCCGCTAGCTACTATCGTAGCTTTTCAGTGGGAGCTTATACTCCCACTGAAACAAGCAAGTCCCCACCCCCACTTATGCCTTTGCAGCATTGAAGTGGAGGACTTCCTTGATGAGGTTAAATCCTTCATTTTTATAATATTATATCAACACTGTCAGATAGATTTACTATGCCAATTTATCCATCAATGTTGAACATGCTTCCGAAGAAGCCAATAATGTTGGCATCACTTCTTCTTTTAATCCTTGTGCAGTCACTTCTCCATTTGCAATAACAATAATTTTATCTGCAATATTAAGAATCCTCTCCTGATGAGAAATAATAAGAATAGAACCGTTAATCTTTTCTCTCATCGCCTCAAACACGCGTATTAAATTATTAAAACTCCATAAGTCAATCCCTGCTTCTGGTTCATCAAATAATGACAGTTTTGTTCCTCTTGCCATAATCATAGCAATTTCTATTCGTTTAAGCTCGCCGCCTGACAAGGAAGCATTTACCTCTCGATTAATATAGTCTTTAGCACATAACCCAACTTCAGAAAGATAGGAACATACTTCTGATATGGAAAGTTTTTCACCTTTTGCCATTGTAATTAAATCTTTTACCGTAAGCCCCTTAAAGCGAACAGGCTGCTGAAAAGCAAAACTAATTCCTTTTCTTGCTCGGTCTGTTATGGACATATCCGTAATATCCTCTCCATCCAGTATTATCTTGCCTGATGTCGGTTTTAATATGCCAGCTATCACCTTTGCCAACGTTGATTTGCCACCGCCATTTGGACCTGTAACAGCCACAAATCCATCTTCTATTGTAACATTAATATTTTTTAAAATTTCTTTTGCCGCCAAATCTCCCTGAACTTCAAAACTAATATTCTTTAGTTCTAACATATTGATACTCCAATCTATTTTTGCCGCTTCTTATACGCCGCTTTTAATTATTGTATTTTAAATCAAATACTTCTTAATATATAAATGAATGTTTGACCTTTTAACAGACATAATATTTAGGATTAAAACATATTTTAACCACATTAACAATCACAGTATTTTTTTACCATATTTACTGCATTTTCTGCTATCAACAAATCAAAATGTTCCTTTATATAACCAATTCTCTCCAAAGTATATGGAATAAATACACAATATTCCATCATTTCATTCATTAGCCGCTCAAATCTTGCCTCTGAGCATCGCCCTCTCTCTAAAATAAGATACACGCTATTATCTGAACCATCCTTGTAAAGAACATTTTTAACGCCCCATGTTTTTTTAATATACTTACAAAAATACTCCATATATTCAAGGTTTTCAAATTTTGCAATTGCACTTTGACTTCCCACAGGATTACCAAAATAATCCGCTGCAAAACTATCCACCTCGTCTTGTTTATGACACACAGGCTTAAACGGCTTTGCTTTTGCTGCTGGATTCATCTCTTCCAAAGGATTATTTTTTATGATATTAGACTTATTGTAAGGCGGTTTAGCAAATGCTTTGGACACCTGCTCACCAGCTTGTTTTAACATATCGCCAAATTCCTCTGCTCCAGATGAAACTGTAAGCAGCAGTGCATGATTGGGCTGCGGCGATAACTGTAAAGACATAATGCCTCCTCTTGGCACAACACCTATACTCTTTTCTGCCTCTTCCATCACAATGTCCAGTAATCCATGTATCTTGTTTGTATCATTTCTAAAAAAATCATCTAATGTAATGTTGTTATCCTCAAGGTCTTCTTCTTTTAACAAACATTGAAATTTCGTTTCATCGATTCTTTTAAATTCCATATGTAACCTCGCATATATCGTAAATCAAGTTATATTGTTATTCGCCTTATATGTAACTGCTTGGCGATTGTTCTTTATTATAGCATATATTTTTCAACATAAAAATAAAATTTTGAAAAATATTTTTTAAATATACAAACAATTTTTGTCATTATCTTTTATTTTTGCCTAAAACCGGAATATCCTTGACTTTTTATTGTTTTTGCTTAGAATAATGGTATCAAACATTTTTGGAGGATTTATCCATGAAACTAAAACCATTCATCACAACCATTTTTACTGTGTTGATTTTTTTTGTTGCAACACTTTACTTTCACTCCGAAACCATATTTGCACAAGAAGCCGAACAACTTGATGTAACTATCACTTCACCAAATAAAAACTGCGGTAAATTACAGGACAATTCTCATAGCACAACCGTATCTTTTGAAGCACAAGATACCATTACAATTACAAGTGAGACCGCAATGGGCGGCATCTATGTCAAATTTAATGACCCCGTACAGACTTGGACGCTTTCTTATAACGACAAAACAGAAATCAAGGGCGAATATGGTTTTCTCCATGAATATGCTGCTTTTTCTGAAGATGTTACCAGTTGTAACATCACACTTGACAGCGCAATGGCAATCAGTGAGATAAGCGCTTACTCAAAAGGAACGCTTCCTCCCGATGTACAGCTTTGGAAAAAACCATGTGAAGGACAAGCTGATATCCTTGTCTTTTCTACTCATGCCGATGATGAAATTCTGTTTTTAGGCGGTGTTTTAGCAACGTATGCAGGACAGCAACATTTAAATGTACAAGTTTGTTATATGACAAATTATTGGGATGGTGATAGACGCCGCGAACATGAAAAACTGGATGGTTTATGGGAAAGCGGTGTTCGCCATTACCCTGTCACTGGTGAATTTTGGGATAAATATGCAGAAAGTATTGAAGGTGCATTAAACTATTATTCTTATGATGATGTATTAAACTATATCACAACACAAGTGCGTCGTTTTAAACCGATGGTCGTTGTCACACAAGATTTAAATGGTGAATATGGACATGGCGGGCATATGCTTCTTGCCAAAACTGTATGTGAAGCCGTTGACAACAGTAATGACTCATCATTTTGTACCGATTCTGTCACCTCATATGGCGTCTGGGATACACCAAAAACGTATCTTCACCTTTATGGAGAAAATAAACTTACAATGGACTTAAGACAACCATTAAGCAATATGAATGGCAGAACAGCCGTTGAGGTTGCAAAAGATGCCTATCTAAAACATGATTCCCAGCAATGGTGTTGGTTTTATGTCTCTGATGAATACGAATACAGCTGCGCTGACTTTGGATTATACCGCACAACGGTTGGCACCAATACAGGCAATGATATGCTTGAAAACATTGTAACTTATGAAGAACAAGCCAAAATCAAAGAGGAAGAATCCAAAAAAGCAGAGGAGGAATCCAGAAGCAGAGAACAAGAACGGCTTGCATTGGAATCCCAAAAAGCAAGTGATGAATTAAAAGCAAATACAAATACAACATCCGATAATTCAAATGAGAAATTTATTATCATTCTTGTTATTGTTGTTCTTGTTCTTTTAATTTTAGCGATTGCTCTGTTTGGATACAAAGCAAAAATGGACAAAAAACGCCGTAAGGCACGCAGAAGAAGGCGATAATAAAAATAGGTTTTATTTCGTTTCTATATCATTAGAGCTTTTAACTTATGCTTATGGAAATCAAGTCAAGCGGATATTCGCAATCCGCTATGCTACTTGCTCAAACCTGCTAGCTGCTATCGCAGCTTTTCAGTGGGAGCTTGTGCTCCCACTGAAACAAGGAAGTCCCCCACTTATACCTATGGCATTGAAGTGGGGGACTTCCTTGATGAGGTTAAATTTTACAGAGGTCATTGCAAAAATCAATGACCTCTTATATCAAATTCATGAAAAATGGGATTATTATTTCCCCATGAATAAACAATATAATAATCGTCTCCCTCCACATTCGTCTTAAATGTCAATTTTGTATGTTCTATGATTTTTATATCTGCATCTGTTTGGCTTTCAACCACACATTCCCATTCATCTTTTGCAAATTTTAAATAGTATCCTTTTAATTCTTCCAAAGAAAGTTCACTTTTAATTAAGATAGCTCCAAAATATTGCATTCCGTTGCCATTTCCAACTAATTTTCCTGCTATATGTACAGTCTCAATAAATTCAGTATTATTTGGAAGGGGCAAATTTACAAGTTTATCTGCTGTTTTCTTCGCTGCATTATCATTTACAACTGGTGCAATTACTAAAACAGATAAAAAAACAATAATCACAATTAAAATAATAGTAACAAATACTTTCTTCATTTATATTAATCTCTCATTCTTTCAAATTAAAACCTCTTTTTTACAATCTCACCACACGATTAAACGCTTCCCATGCAGTCGACCGATGAGTAACCATAATCACTACTTTTTGTCTTGTCCATTCTTGCATTGCCTGATTTATTTTTTGCTCACTCTCAATATCTAATGCAGAGGATGGTTCATCCATTAAAAGAATAGGCGAATCCCTTAAAAATGCTCTTGCTATTGCAATACGCTGGCGCTGCCCGCCTGATAGATTACTGCCTCCAGCCTCAAGAAATGTGTTATAGCCTTGCGGCAGCAGCACAATAAATTCATCTGCATATGCCAGCTTTGCCGCCTTTACAATTTCTTCTTCGCTTACCTGCCCTGTACCAGAATATCCAAAAGCAATATTTTCACGAATACTGCCTTCAAACAGATAACTATTTTGAGGAATATAAGTAATCAACTGTCTTAACTGCCAAAGTGAATATTTATTTATATCATATCCATACAGCTTTATTTTACCTAAATTTTGCCTATAAAAACGCATAAACAGCTTTAACAAGGTGCTTTTTCCGCAGCCAGATTCTCCCATAATTATAATCTTTTCATTATTCTTAACCTCCATAAAAAAATGTTTAAAAACATCTATTTTTTTATTATAAGAAAATGTTAAATTAATTACTTCAATTGGTTTGTTGCTATTTTGCGGTTCTATTATATATGGACTTTCTGGTTTTTCAAAACCAGATTCTTCACAATCCAATTCAAGAAAATCAAAAACTCTGCCTGCTTTTACTAATGATGACGAAAATGTAGTCCATGCCGAACCAAAACTTTGCACCATTGAACGAACACCCATCTGCAATGACACAATTGCCATAATGGTTCCATAATCGATTTTGCCGCGTGTCACCAAAAATGCACCTACACTGATTGTTCCAAAACTTGCCAATATTCCTAAGAAAAAAGACATCATTTCAAGAACTGCCAATTTCCTACTTTTTTGTTTTTCTTCATTGGTTGCCTGATTATTTTCACTTTGAAACAAATCCAGCACAATTGATGAACCACGAAACATTTTCAATGTTGTAAATCCTAATAAAATATCACTGAAACGTGCTGTAAGTTTTGATATTTTATTTTGAATATCCTTATCCATCTTCTTAATTTGCTGATTCATCTTAATCGAAATATATACGGTTATCAAACAAAAGCCAACAGCAATTAACGCTAACATTGGATTATACACCATCATTGCAATAATGGATGTCACACCATTTATAAGTCTTCCAAACACCCAATAAATATGTGAAAAATAAGAATCCTTAAGCGAATTGACATCCTGATTTAATGTTTTGAGCGCTTCTCCACTGTGATGATGTTCATAATAATTCATATCCATTCTCATCAATTTTTTAAAAAGCTCTATTTTAATATCAAATACAATTTTTCGGACAACTTTAATTTGAAAATATCTTCTATATGGTGCTAAACAATTGAACACAACCAATACGATACATAACACTGCTGCTTGCATAAATAAATTGCTATCTTGATATTCCAACGCATTAAAAATTAATTTATTCATATATGGATATGTTAAATTTAATAGAACGAATGTCATAAGCGTTATTATAAAAATACTCCAATATGAAACTTTATATTTTCCAATATATGAAAAATACCTTTTTAATTCTCTCACTACTCTACACCTCTGACATCATATAATTTTGATACATTTTGCAATATGTTCCATTTGCTTTTATAAGCTCTTTATGTGTTCCAGATTCCACAATTTTACCCTCGTCAAAAACAATAATTTCATCATAATCTACTATTGTAGCAAGACGATGTGCCACTGTAATAACCGTTTTATTTCGTGATATTATTTTTAAAGTCTCATTTATAAACCTTTCTGTCTCTTTGTCCAAAGCAGAAGTTGGCTCGTCCAATAAAAGAATCGGTGCATCCTTTAAAATTGCCCTTGCAATAGAAATTCGCTGTCTCTGACCACCTGATAAATTGCTTCCTTGTTCTTCAAGCAAAGTATCATATTGATTCGGCAATTTTTTAATAAAATCATCACAGCCTGCTTTCTTTGCCGCCTCAATTATTTTCTCTTTGCAGGCTTGCGGATTGCCAATACGAATATTATCCCATACACTTATTGGAAAAATTACCGTATCCTGTGAAATAAGTGCTAAATCGTTTCTTACAACTTCTGGAGCAATATCTAAAAATTGGTTTCCATAAAATAAAATTTCACCATTGCAGGTTTCATATTGCCTGCACATTAATTTAAGAATTGTACTTT
Organism: uncultured Eubacterium sp.; assembly: GCA_947088865.1. Taxonomy (GTDB): domain Bacteria; phylum Bacillota; class Clostridia; order Lachnospirales; family Lachnospiraceae; genus Lachnospira. Next base: position 255,332 of record CAMUHY010000001.1, read on the forward strand.
TTCCGCACCCACTTCGACCTACAAAAGCAATCTTTCTTCCCTCTTCAATTGTTAAATTGAAATGATTTAAAACTGGTTTTTCACTTTCCATCCATTTTGAATATGTAAATGATACATCTTTAAACACAAATACTTGTTTTGTCGTTTTATCTACTTTTTCCAATTTATTTTTTGTATCTTCTATGGGCATTTCCATAATTTCAAATACACGCTTTATAGATATCATGGCTATTTGTGTTCTAACAACCAACTGATAGGCATTGACAAGCGGTTCATTTATTTTCTCAATTCCGCTGATAAACGCTAATAATATGCCTAATGTCACCATTCCTTTAAAAGTCAAATACCCTCCAACACATAAAGCAATCGCACTTGGCGCTTCTCTGATTAGACATGAAAGCGGTTCAATATTGTATTGCCATAAATCATTTCGATTTGAAATATCAAATGTTTCTTTTAAAGCTGCATAATATTTATCCTGCATTTTCTTTTGAAGATTGTATGATTTAATGACTTCTGCTCCATCAAAAGCTTCTTGTATATTATTATTGGTCAATCCCAGTTTTTTCACATAAGCAGATTGTGCCATTTTCACTGGTTTTAAAAGCTTAATACTAAGCGGTACTAGAACAAATAATAAACCAAGACATATTGCTGCAAGCAATGGATTTAATAAAAACAGATAAACTGTAAATACGACAACCATGATTGGCACATATAGACAGTCCTTAAAATAACTCTGCATATATGCTGCTATTCCTTCAATATCGGATGACATTCTCTCAACAATATCACCAAAATTATTCTTTTCCATAAAATCTGGCGTCATCTTCATTATATGGTTTACTAAATCGCGCCGTAAATCTCTTAAAATCCCTGCACCAAAAAATCCAGTCATACGGCGAACAAAATAATTGGCAAACATTCCTATTATAATTATTAATACAGCTTTCACAATAAGCTCTGGCAATATAACACCAATTGTACCTTTAACAGACTCATCAATTACTTGCTTTAAAATATCAATAATCCATACATTTGCAACAGAGCATCCAATACCTGCCAATATCGTAATCACTATATACCCAAAATAAGGCTTTGCATAATTTACTAATCGTATCATACTGTAACTGTACATCTCCTTTCCTATTTGCTATACTTTTTACAGTCTATCAATTATTAAAATCAATAACAATAAAAGATATGCACGATTTTTATATACTTTCTGCAATTAAAACGAGTCAAATACCTCGTAGCAAGCTATGGGGCATGAAACTTGTACTGCGCAGCAAGCTACAAAATATTTAACCCTTGCGGCAGTTGCCAAATGGAAAGGCAAACATGCCGCAAGCATGTCCACTTAGCCTGCTGCTTGTGGAAATAAAAAAGAAAAGAGGACATCTACATGCCACAACAAGACCGCCATAAAAATCGCCTTATTCCAATTGAATTTACTTTTTATGATAAACTTGAAACACTGCCAGTCAAAGACCGCTGCTCTATCGTTTTGCTCACTTGTGGAAATGCCACGATAAAAATTAATCATTGTATTCGTCTGCTTCATTCTCCCTGTGTGCTTTGTCTGTCACAGTATGATACGATAGAATTAATCCACTCTGAAAATTTAAGCGCTAAATCGTTTCATTTTGACCCATGTTATATCAAAGCTTGTCTTTGTTTTGACAACCTTAACGATTCCATTGAAATTGACCCTCAATATACATATGACCGTATCAATCTTTATATGTTCACAAAACACCATAACCATTTTCAGGGGATTTTCTCGCTTACTCCTCAAAATTATATTCATATCAATGAACTATTGCTTATGATTGGAGCAGAAACATTTTCCCAAAGTGATGGTTTTTGGACTTGCCGAATAAGAAGAATGTTACGCCAATTAATTAACTACATTTCTGATATCTATGCAGACCAGCGCAAATTAAAGCTCTTTGATACGCCAGAAAGCCACAATCCCGCTTCCATCTGTGCTGAATATATCCATACTCACTATGCCCAAAATATTACACTCAACACTTTATGCAGCCTTGTAAATTTAAATAGAACATCTCTAAATCAACAATTTAAAGCACAATTTTTATGCACCTGCATGGAATATCTTTTAAATTACCGCCTAAAGATTTCTCAGGAACTTTTATCCAATACTAATATGAAAATTCATGAAATTGCTGAAACCTGCGGCTTTAAATATGACACATATTTTATACGGCAATTTACGAAAAAATTAGGCATTTCTCCTGCTATGTACCGTAAAAATCCGCTTTCTTACACAGCTTATGAGGGAAAAGCAATAAAAAAGTTATAAGTAATGATAAAATAAATAGCTTTACAATGGATTCATTACATAAAAATACAAAAAAGCAACTATAAACCTTTATAGGTTTATAATTGCTCTTTGCTATATCAATATAAAATATTTACACTTGACAAAACTACTATATACCTTTAAAATTCAAATCATAAAGAAATGAGTTTTTCGACCGTACAGCTATTGCTCAAGCGGCTTGCTCGTTTCTTTTTTTGTCCTTAAAACATCATACAAATACAACTTCCCATCTTGTGCATGACGTACCAGTATTCTTGCCATAAAGACATTATATCTAACTAATTGCATATTGTCATCATAAACAGGTATTGCAAAACGTGTATCATACCGATACCAACCAAATTTTGCATCAATATTATGTTTCTGTGCATAGTTTTCTGTAAATGTTTTATTTGTGGCAATTTTTATCATCTCTTTAATAATGCTTAAGGAATTTGCCTTAGCATACATATTTGCACCTCTTAATGCTCTTGTGTCTTTAGAATGTGTAAACTCATCTGGAAAATCTGTACTTATGTATATCACATCTAATGTTTCCATAATCTCTACATATTCCCCAATATATTCTTTCAGACACTCTTCAACAATGTTCCAATCCACACTTCTTCTACCTTTAAAACGCAAGTTATTAATAACTACAATACTTTTACCATCAGCATCTTTTATAATATCAACTTTCTTTTCCACTGTAACTATTCCTTATAAAATTCTTTTTCATTTAACAGCTACATTATATTCTATCTACTTTTGTAATTCCATTAAAAACCTACTAAAAATAACTGTTCTTTGTACAAAAAAGTCAAATACCTCGTAGCAAGCTACAATGCGTCCAAAGGAAGCTATGGTATTTGACTTTATTTTAGATAAAAAATTTAATATCTGATTCAATGTATATCTTTATAATCATTACACTTTATTTTTAATCAAAGACTCCACTGCAAAACAGCAAGGGCTTTGACCCTCGCTGCTTTTTATTACTCGCAAGAATAAAAATTAATTATTAATCAACTTATCCTTCTCATCATTCCAACTATAAAGCTTTCTGATTTCCTCGCCAACCTTTTCTGATGAATGTTCAGAAGCAAGCTTTCTCATTGCCTTAAAGTGAACTTGTCCGCCTGCATCCGACATATCTAAAAGGAACTCTTTAGCAAATGAACCATCTTGAATGTCTGAAAGAATCTTTTTCATCGTCTTTTTTGTCTCTTCTGTGATAAGCTTTGGTCCTGTTATGTAATCGCCATATTCTGCTGTATTTGAGATAGAATATCTCATGCCAGCAAAACCTGATTGATAAATTAAATCTACAATCAACTTCATCTCATGGATACACTCAAAATAAGCATTTCTTGGGTCATAGCCTGCTTCGCACAAGGTCTCAAATCCTGCCTGCATAAGTGCGCATACACCGCCGCAAAGAACTGCCTGCTCACCAAAAAGGTCGGTCTCAGTCTCTGTTCTAAATGTTGTCTCAAGAACGCCTGCTCTTGCTCCACCAATACCTAATGCGTAAGCTAATGCCATATCTAATGCTTTTCCTGTCTCGTCTTGCTCTACTGCTACAAGACATGGAACACCTTTTCCTTCCTGATACTCACTTCTTACTGTATGTCCAGGTCCCTTTGGTGCAATCATTGTAACATCAACACCTTTAGGAGCCTTGATAAGTCCAAAATGAACATTAAAACCATGTGCAAACATAAGCATATTACCTGCTTCAAGGTTTGGTTCAATATCTTCTTTATACAACTTGGCCTGTTTTTCATCATTGATAAGAATCATAATAATATCAGCTCTCTTTGCAGCCTCCGCAGCAGTAAACACTTCAAATCCTTGCTCCTGCGCTCTGTTCCATGACTTTGAACCTTCATAGAGACCGATAATCACATGACAGCCTGAATCCTTAAGGTTTAATGCGTGCGCATGTCCCTGACTGCCGTAACCAATAATGGCAATGGTCTTACCATCTAATAAAGACAAATTACAATCCTGCTGATAATAAATCTTAGCTTCTGCCATTTTTTTATACCTCCAAATAGTAATATAATAATTTTTGGGCTATTCTTATCAAAACAGCCTATTTTTATTTTAAACTTGCAGCGCCTCTTGCAAGACCTGTTATACCCGTTCTTGCCAGCTCTGTAATTTTAAAACTGCCTAATAAATCAATAAATGCGTTTAATTTGCTCTGAGCGCCTGTAAGCTCAACAATAATGGATTCCATCGCAACATCGACAATATTTGCTCGAAATACATTGCTAAGCGTTATTACTTCCTGTCTTCGCAGTGCATCACATTCAATTTTTACAAGAACAAGCTCCCTGCATACCGAAGCCTCTGCTGGAAGTTCTATAATCTCTTTTACATCAATCAGCTTCGATACCTGTTTTTCAATCTGCTCTAAGACGTCATCATCACCTGTAACGGTCACTGTCATTCTTGATAGTTTAGGGTCTGTTGTCTCCCCTACGGTCAAGCTGTCAATATTGTATCCTCTTCTGGAAAACAATCCTGCTACTCTGCTAAGCACACCAGCTGAGTTTTCAACCAACATAGAAAAAACGGCATGTCTCATATTAATCCTCCATTCTTGCTTTACCTGCAAGCTTAAAGAACGGCTTGCTGTCCTTTAAACTTATGTGTAAAAAATTTATTTTTCACACGACTTTCATCTAACATATGATGCTCACTGTATTGTAACAACTGTATTGCTGCTTGTCAATACGTAAATCCTACTGTCAAGGGCTTTTGCCTCTGTTTCTGAGTGTGTTACTATAATAGTTATTTTATTTTTTGTATGTTCTTTAACAAATTTTACAACATGCTGCTTTGATTCCTTATCCAATCCTGTAAATGGCTCATCCATCAGACAAATATCACAATCGCAAAGCAGCGCTCTCGCAATTGCCACGCGTCGTTTTTGACCGCCGCTAAGATTCTCAACTGGCATATCTATACATTCCTCTGGCAATATAGCCATCAACAATGCTCGTATTTTTTTTTCATTTTCCTTGCTGGTATCCTCTAAAACCAACATAATATTGCCAATAGCACTCATCTTGTCAATCAAGCGGTTTTCTTGAAAGACAACACTAATTTTGCCTGTTTTTGATATTGCCCCGCTGTCAGGTGTCAACAGCTTCATTATAATTTTAAGAAGCGTAGTCTTTCCTATCCCTGATTTTCCCATAATACAATTAACTTTTTCCTTTGTAAAAACGACTGAAACATCTTCTAAGACAATAGTATTATCATATTTCTTACAAATATTTTGTATTGATAACACATTTATTTTTTCTGTATTAAACCTATTTACAGCCTGTAATTTTCCTTGTATTTTACCCTGAAATACACCATTTTCTATCCATTTCAATAAATAAAAAAATATATTTTCACATAATAAGCTCACACCGACAACAACAATACTCCAGGCAAATAATTGTTCGGTTAATAAATAAAGTTTAGCGTAATAGAACTGCTCGCCAATTGAATTTTTTGCCAATCCAATAACTTCTGCTGAAACACCTGCTTTCCAACTCATACCTATTGCAGTCTTTAAACTGCTCCTAGTATACGACAACACCTGCGGCAAATAAATATATTTTATGGTGCGTACAAATCCTATCGAAAATACCTGCCCCATCTCAAGCAATTTTTTATCGGTCTGTCTCATTCCAGCCACAACGCCGCTGTATACCATAGGAAACACAACGATAAATGAAATAAGCGTTGACACTTTAGAAGAACCAAATAAAATCAATAGCAAAATAATAAATGAAGCAACAGGCAATGATTTCATCATATGAACTGGTGGCATAAAAAATTCATGTATCATTTGATATTTGCCAGCTAGAACCCCCAACAAAACCGCCATTATACAGCCTGCTAAAAATCCTATCGTAATATGAATAAAACTATTTAGTAAAATTTTATAAAATTCACTTGTAATAATTAATTTTCCTAATGCTATAAACACATTAACAGGACTTGCCAATATAAGCTCAAGTCCTGTTAAATCACATACAGCCTGCCATATACACAGCCATACTGCAACTATCAATATTCTTATTAACAACAAATTCTTTTTTGATTTAATAAACATTTGCTATTATCCTTACAAACATGTACATTGTACAAATATCGGTCTCGCTCCATTTTCTCTTATGCTCTCCAAAAGTATCAAAACAGATAATTCCTCGAAATATGTCATCTTTCATCAACTTTATCTGCAAGGTGGAACATATATCTGCTTTTGAAAAAGCAGCATATGCCTTTGGGAAATTACCTGATATAGCCCCTGTATTAAAAATCACATTCACTCCATGACTATCAAATAATTCTATATATTTATCATCTTTAAGAAATTCCCCATCAATATTGGTTACTTTATAATGTCCAAGAATTTTATCGCAATTTTTATCTTTATCAAACACTACAATACCATGAATATCCATTCGATTCATAATATCTTCAAGCACTTGGTCAAGAGCGCTTGGTCCCTCTTGCAGCAATTTATCATTCACGTTGGCAATCATCTCCAACTTATCTATTGGCTTCATAAAATTAGCGCTAATATGAAGATTTCTAAGTTTTGTATCACTATTTATCAAATCGCCATGAATTTCTGGCGTATAAATAATGAATCGGTCTTTTCCCTTCTCTTTTGCAATATAAAGACAGCCATCAGCCAATTTAAACAATGTATCATAATCGGTTCCATTATCTGGATAAGCAGAAATTCCAATAGACACTGTAAATGTATATTCTGGATTTTTCTTTGCAAGCTCAATTCTTAATTTACTTCGGATTGCCGTTAAGAATACACGAACCTCCTCAATCGTATTATAATCCGTCAGCAGACACATAAATTCATCGCCGCCGATTCTGCCAGCAATACCTCGCTCCCCTACAGTTCTTCTTAACTCGGATGCAAAATCAGCAATAACTTCATCGCCAAAACGATGACCATATGTATCATTAACAGACTTAAAATTATCAATATCAATAATTATAAGAAACAGTTTTTTTGCTTCTTTTGTACTATTTGCATTTTGTATAATATCATGGATATCGTCAGTCACAGCTCTTTTATTGAGAAGTCCTGTCGCAGAGTCCTTATTTGCATCATTACCAATCATAATTCTTTTTAAATCATACCGACCATTCATCTCTGTAATTAGCCCTGCGACCAGTACTTTGCCCGTAGCATCAACGATAGTTTCACCACGAAAATTAAGCGTATCCATTCTAAATCCCTTAGACATCAAAGACGTATGTATATTGATATTAAATACATCAACACCATCCCGAATATTGCTACATAATCGGTGAAACATATCAACATCCGCTTTCTCAATAAATCCAAGCCTTACAACACGCTTTTCCCACTCGTCCAAAGTATCTTTCTCAAAAATTTCACATCGCCCATTTACGTACATATATATTGTAATCAAATCAGCGCCAAATTCATACTCAAAAAATTTATCTCGGACATAATTCATAAATGCTCGATATTTTCTGGTATTATCATAATAAATCTTAAATGTATTATTCTGAGCAACAACATCATGGAACATCAAATTAATTTCTGTATGTTCTTTTTTTAAATCTATATTTAATTTTCGTACAAGTATCCATCTATATGTACCCTTTTTTACTTTTACTCTAACGACAACAGGCTTATTTATCTCCCTATCTGAAATAAAGTTGCAAAATATCTCCCTATCATCTATATAAACAAGAGTCAATAAAGAATTGGGTAATTCTTTACCTATCATTCCATAAAATCGTTCATCCCCCATAATAATAGAATACTTGTCATCAATAACACAACTTGCCTCAACAATGTCATTATTTATCATATTCGTACTAACTTGTGCCATACTTATACCCCCATAAGATTATTACCATTTGCAATATATACAAACCGTAATAAACATCGTTTACGCTTTTATTTATGCAAAGCCTTTGACTTTTTCCATCGCCTGCTTGATATCGGATATAATATCATTTACATTTTCTATACCCACAGATAAACGAATCAAGTCTGGCTGCACACCTGCCTCAACAAGCTGTTCGTCAGACATTTGCCTATGTGTATGACTTGCTGGATGAAGAACACACGTTCTAGCATCTGCAACATGTGTAACGATTGATATCATTTTTAAATTATCCATAAATGCAACTGCCGTATTTCTATCCCCTTTTAATCCAAATGAAATTACCCCACATGTTCCATTTGGCATATACTTTTGCTGCAATTCATGGTATTTATTGTTAGGCAAATCGGCATAGTTCACCCATGCGACATGCTCATTGCTCTCTAAAAACTGTGCCACTTTCAACGCATTTTTACAGTGTCTTGGAACCCTCAAATGCAATGTCTCAAGACCTATATTGATAAGAAATGCGTTCATTGGCGACTGTACAGAACCTAAATCCCTCATAATCTGTGCTGTTGCCTTTTGGATATAAGCCATCTTTCCAAACTTTTCCGTATAGACAACCCCATGATACGATTCATCTGGCTTTGTTAATCCTGGAAACTTCTCTGCATATTTTGTCCAGTCAAAATTGCCACTGTCTACGATACATCCCCCAACAGTCATAGCATGTCCATCCATATACTTTGTTGTTGCATGTGTGACAATATCTACCCCAAATTCAAAAGGACGACAGTTAATCGGCGTTGCAAATGTATTGTCAACAATAAACGGAACCCCATTTTGATGTGCTATATCTGCAAACTTTTCAATATCCAGCACCACCAACGCTGGATTGGCAATCGTCTCTCCAAAAATACATTTTGTATTTGGTCTAAAAGCTGCCTGTATCTCTTCCTTTGTAGCATCTGGCTCAACAAATGTCACCTCAATACCAAGCTTTTTCATTGTCACGCCAAATAAATTAAACGTACCGCCATAAATTGCCGATGTACTGATAAAATGGTCTCCTGCTTCACATATGTTAAAAACTGCATAAAAGTTTGCTGACTGACCAGACCCTGTAAGCATAGCGGCATATCCGCCTTCTAAATCGCATATTTTTTTAGCTACCCAATCATTGGTTGGATTTGCCAACCTAGAATAAAAATATCCCTCTTTTTCAAGGTCAAACAATGCACCCATCTCATCACTAGAGCCATACTTAAATGTTGTGCTTTGAACAATAGGCATTATTCTTGGCTCGCCATTTTGAGGCTCCCAGCCGCTCTGAATACATTTTGTCTCAATTTCATAATTACTCATTTTTTAATGAAGCTCCTTTCTTAGCCTGCAAATTTTTACCGTTCTTCTTGTGCATTTTCTTCTATACCAACATAAGTCATAGATACCTTTGTAATCATTCTATTATCTACTTCAATTACTTTGAAGTTATATCCTTTATAAACACATTGAAAATCCTCATTTTCCTGTGGGATTCTTCCCATCTTATCAATAAGAAATCCATTGATGGTATCTATATTTTCACATTCAAATGCAATATCAAACATATCTTCAATATCTTCCAATAACATTGTTCCCTTAAGAATATAAGAATCATCCGATTGTTTTACAATCAATATCTCCTCGTCATCATATTCATCAAGAATATCCCCCACAATCTCCTCAAGGATATCTTCCATTGTCACAATACCCGATGTCTGTCCATACTCATCAACAACAAGCGCCATATGTATCTTTTTTGACTGCATCTCCTTAAACAATACGCTTAGTTTTCTTGTCTCTGGAATAAAACAAGCGTCAAACAAAACTTGATTGCGCATATCTGCCAACGTCTTATTTAAATTTCTTTTATTATCGTCAACATATACTTTAATCAAGTCTCTTAAATGCAATATCCCTAGTATATTATCTATATTGCCATCATATACGGGATATCTTGTATGATTTTCATTCATAACAAATTCAAAAGCTTCTTTTATCGTTGTATTACAATCTAAGGCAATTATACTTTTTCTATGTATCATAACATCAGAGGCTTGTTTATCTCCAAACTCAAAAATATTATTAATCATCTCAGCTTCATTCTTGGCAAGAACGCCTTGTTCATGACCTTCATTAACCATATCTATAATTTCTTCCTCTGTCACATCTTCCTCTTTTCTTACCTTTTTAGAAAGATTCTTAAAAAAAGCTGATATCATACCTTCTGTTTTTGTCGCGGGGTGACCATCGTTCATAATTATCCTCTTTTCTGCGCTATCCATGCGCTTTCTTACCTTGCTATAAAATTATTGTTCTTTTCCATTATCCATACGTTTCTATGTAGGCAAGTGCCAAAGTCTATGCTAAATCCTTGACTTTGGTACATTGCCTTTAAGTATTTAAAAAAATTTTTATTTTATAAATTGATTTACTTTGCAAATATTGTAAGTTTTCTCTGTGACTATTGTACCATATATTAATATTTATCGTCAAATCCTATTTCCCCATCTCTAAACTTACCAGTAAAGCATGATTTACCTCGTCAATGATTTCACTGTCGAGATGACAAACTTTATCTTTTAATCTTGTTTTGTCAATCGTGCGAAGCTGCTCCAAAAGGATAACTGAATCTTTTACTAGGTCATACCGCATAGAATCAATTTCCACATGCGTTGGAAGCTTTGCTTTTGTCATTTTACTGGTAATCGCAGCACATATAACAGTTGGACTATGTTTATTTCCTGTATCGTTCTGTATAATAAGTACTGGTCTTATTCCACCTTGTTCGGAACCAACAACGGGTCTTAAGTCTGCATAAAATATATCTCCACGTTTTACTACCACACCAATCACACTCCCTCAAAAATCGCTCTTGTGATTTTAGTATTTCCAGACTGTCGGCGTGTATTCAAATAAATTTATTTTAAGTTAAAACCTTCCCATTTTTCATGGAAATAGTCATGACTACCTATATATTTTTCATTCATATAATAATTTCTTGGAATCCTTTTGTTTAAATCGCATACAAATTCATAGTTAAATGTTCCTGCAAGTTTAGCAATCTCCTCAATGGTGATAACTTCATTTCCATCTTTTCCTATCAATGTCACAATATCATTGCGTTTTACATGTTCAATTTCGGTGACATCAACCATTAATTGGTCCATACACACTCTTCCAACAATAGGCGCTTTTTTTCCATGTATCAAAACATAGCCTTTTGACGATAAACTTCTTGGATAGCCATCGCCGTAACCCACTGAAACGGTTGCAAGAATGGTTTGTTTTGTTGTCTCAAATGTACCGCCGTAGCTTATTTTCTGTCCAGCCTCTACACATTTTACCATAGTGACATGACTCTTTAACTCCAGCGCTGGTCTTAAATCAACATTTGATTGTTCAACCTCATCGGATGGATACATGCCATACATCGCAATCCCAAGCCGAACCATGTCCTTATATGTATAGGGCATATCAATTACAGCAGCGCTATTTGCACAATGTTGAATCTCAAAATCAATACCTTGCCCATGTAAATACTCAATAAAATTTGAAAACTTTTCAAACTGTTTATCTGCCTGATATTTGTTTTTTTCATCAGCTGTTGCAAAATGAGTAAAAATTCCTTGTGCCTTAATATTTTCAAGCGCCACAATTTTTTGAATAACCGTTGCGCCGCTTAAATTAGGCTCTAACCCGATACGCCTCATTCCTGTATCTACTTTAATATGGCATATTGCTGTCTTATTTAACTCTTTTGCTATCATATCAAGCTCTTTTGCTGTCTCATAATCAAATATGGTTGCTGCAACATTATATTTTACAAGTGTTGTATATTCATCGGTATTGACAAAACCAAGAATCAAAATAGGCTTATCAATGCCATTTTCTCTTAAGTTGACTGCCTCATCTAAGGTGGCAACGGCATAGCCATATACTTTGTCATAGACAGCCTTAGCAACTGCAATATCACCATGTCCATATCCGTCTGCCTTCACCACAGCTAATGCCTTTGTACCAGAAGGTGTAAGCGCCATTAATCGGTCAACATTATCACATATGATATCAAGCCTGATATCTGCATAAACCCTATAATACTTACTCATCCTACTAACTAAGCCTTTCTTTTATCCGCAATTATTTACAACAATTTTGCAACCGCCTCTGCTATATCCCATGCCACTGTACCGTTAATACCTTTTTCTTTTCTGCATATATCCCCTGCACAGCCATGTATATAGACCGCCATTGCAGCAATCCATTCTGGGGACGCTTCTTCATACTTATATAGACAGGCAATCCCTGCAATAATTCCTGTCAGCACATCGCCTGCACCGGCTGTCGCCATGCCACAGTTTCCAGAAGTATTAATATAAGTCCCTTCTCTTCCTGCTGTAATAGTAACAGCATCTTTTAATACACAGGCATCGCACATCATTGTATACAACCTTTTTGCAGATTCCATAGGATGCTCTTTTACTTGTAAAATATCATTTTTTAACAGCCTTGAAGCTTCCCCAATATGCGGTGTAATAATAATATGAACCTTATCTTGTTTTTTTATATATTCCAATTGTTGAATTAACGACAAATCGGCTTGCTGGCATTCTAATGATGGATTTATCTCTTGCTGCATTGACAAAGACGCATTTGACAATGATGGATACTGAGCAGCTATGATATTAAGTGCATCGGCATCTAAAACAAATGTTTTTGGCATATTCCAAGTCGCTTTTGCCATACAATGAATCGTATCATAAATAATTCTAACGGATGTTTCTTGTGTAGATAGTCCAGGTCCTACAACAATACAATCCGCCCACTCTATCAGTTTTTTAAGATAAATGGCATCGTCATCTGTATAATGATTATAAATATCTGGAAGAACCTCCGGAACTTTCACAATCAGAGGCGTTCTGTTATCTGCGTGTGTAAAGACTCGAACCAAACCACATCCTGAACGAAAAGCGGCTCTGGCGCTTAGACAAGCTGCGCCGCACATATCTTTTGAACCTGCAATAATAAGCGTTTTGCCACATTTTCCTTTATCATAATCGGATTTATGTTTTGGAAGTTGACAGATATCCTCTTTATTGATAGAAAAAGTATCTATATCATACAATCGATTATCACAGACAAATCCAATATCTTTTACAACAAGGATTCCACAATAATTTTTGCCCTTGCCGCATAACATACCAATCTTGTTATAACCAAAAGTAACGGTTTTATCCGCTTTTACAGCAATACCCATCACTTCGCCTGTCGAAGCGTTAATTCCTGATGGAATATCCACTGCAATTTTATATGAATGAATATGATTTATAGCATCGATAACTTCTTTATAATACCCTGTTATTTCTCTTGACAGTCCAATTCCAAATATAGCATCTACAATATAATCATATGTTGCATCCGCGACTTTGTTTACAAGAGACATTCCCATATTCTCTACGATTGATTTTTGAATGGCATATTCTTTTGTTCCTTCTTTATCTGAAACAAGCAAAATTTTGACATCAAAACCACGCTGATAAAGAATCCTCGCAACAGCCAAACCATCGGCGCCATTGTTGCCAGAACCACTCACTATCAGCACACTACCCTTTTTCATATCCATAAACACATCAGCAACAGCCAATGCAGCACGTTCCATCAACACCACAGAAGGAATCCCAATATGATGTATGGAATACTCATCTACTTGTTTCATCTGTTCTGCACTTAATACATATTCCATTACAGTCCTCATTTTTCAATATTTTATATTAATCCATCCTCAAGATGCTTTCTATGTATTTTCATAAAAGTAAAAACTTACTGGTCATTAATCTTATCCAATATTTTCATAATCTCTGCACCCAATATATTGTGCATACCAGCATACAATTGGTTGTTGGTTTCCTCTTTATCCTGCTTAATCAACAGATTTCTTTTCAATTTTACTCTTGTGGCATCAATCCATTTATTAAGTACTTCCAAATCCTTATTATTTTCATTAATCTTATCAAAACACATTTTTGCTGTCTCAAGTAACAGCTTATGATTTGCTTCCATCAATTTCTTTGGAATCTCTTTTTCTTCATCTTCTAATTCTAATATTTTACCCTTTGCCTCGTGAATCAATTTTTGATTCTTATTCATCCGCTTTTTATGCTTGCTGCTGCTGTCTTCTTCCATATTTTCAACAACATCTTGTATCAGTTGTGACTTTATTTTTCTAACATCGGCAAGGTCGTTTGTAACCTGACCTTGTCTTTTTAATAACTCATTAACCTGACCTTCCCAATAACGAATCTCATCGGTCTTGCTAATTTCCGGTACTAATTGATACCAACGCTGATTTAATGTAAGTATCGGAACATTTTTATAAGCCAGAGCTTCTTTTAATACTTCATAAGTTATCTCTGCCATTATTCCCTCCAAAAAGGGCTGTCGTCCTAAACAAATTTATTTGCTTGGCGACAAGCCCACATCTTAATTTATAATTTCATTATTTGCAATTGTATAAGACAGTCTCATAAGACTTTCTGATAAATGTACATTCTCTACAATAATATCATCGGATAAATTCAAATCGGTATGTGCAAAATTCCATATGGCTTTAATGCCGCAGTCAACAACCATATGTGCTACTTCTTTTGCAACTTGTCTAGGTACAGTAAGTACAACAATTTCAATATCATTATTTTTTATATAATCCGAAAATTCATCCATCATTTTTATCTTTAAATCACCAATTCCCAAACCTTCCAGTGTTGGATTATTATCAAAAACCGCTTGAATTAAAAATCCTCTCTTTGCAAAATCACCAGAATTGACAAGAGCCGAAGCAAGATTGCCTGCTCCGATAATCACCATATTATGAGTACGGTTAATACCCAGTATCTTTCCTATCTCATCATACAAATACTGAACATTATATCCATAGCCTTGCTGTCCAAAGCCTCCAAAATTATTTAAGTCCTGCCTTATCTGTGAAGCCGTTACTTTCATTTTCACGCTTAACTCTTTTGAAGAAATCCTTTGAACGCCTCCCTCAATCAATTCGCCAAGATACCTATAATATCTTGGAAGCCTTTTTATTACTGCTGAAGAAATCTTTTTATTTTCGTCCATATTTTATACGCACCTTTCGCTAAGCCTCATTGCTATCACAATTATACCTCGATGATAAATAATTGTCAAAACCTTGTCAAATAGCAATTCACCCATAGTTGTTGTGCATTATATCATAATTTAATTCATAGTAGAACATATCGCTTAGCTTTTATCAAGATTATTATATCACGAAATCATTTCTATCCTAGTACCTTCTTTGCAATATCGACGGATTCTTTTGCATCTTTTGAGTAGAAATCCGCATGTATCTCCTTTGCATACTCTGGAGTTAGCACGGCTCCTCCAACCATAATTTTACAGTCTAAATGATTGTCATGTATCAGTTGAATTGTCTCTTTCATGGAAACAAGCGTCGTTGTCATCAGTGCTGATAAACCGACCAATTTTGCATCATGTTCTACAATAGCATCCACCACTTTTTGATATGGAACGTCCTTTCCTAAATCAATTACTTCATAACCATAATTTTCAAGGAGAACTTTTACAATATTTTTGCCAATATCATGCACATCGCCCTTTACTGTGGCAATTACAATTTTCCCCTTGCTAACAGGAGCCGCATTGCTGTTTGCCATATGATTTTTTATCACTTCAAAAGCGGATTGCGCCACCGAAGCAGACATAATAAGCTGTGGCAAAAACAAGATTCCTTTTTCAAAATCATCGCCTATTTTATCTAATGCCGGAATAAGCACCTTATTGATAACTTCCATTGAATCCACTTGTTCAAGCAGTTTTTTCGTATAATCTGCACCTTCCTTTTTAAGACCGCTAAGAACAGCATGATACAACTTTAATTGTTCCCCTTCCAATTTTATTCCCTCTGCATTATTTAACGCGGCATTACAAGCTTCATCTGTATTTATATTCCCTGACGCTTTTGGGCTGTCCATCACAATTTTTGAAAATGTTTTTCCAGCATACTGTGCAATAAAATCAACCGAATTTTTATCATATCCTTTTAAGAGTTTAAATGCTCGGACTGCTCCTGTCATTTCTTCAATATTTGGATTAATAATCGGCAAGTCAAGTCCATTTTCAAGTGCCATTGTAAGAAAAATATGATTGACAAGAACTCGATTCGGCAACCCAAACGAGATGTTAGAAACACCTAACACAGTTTTTAGTCCTAATTCGGTCTTTACCATATTTACTGCTTTTAATGTCTCAACGACACCTTCCTGCTCTGCCGATGCAGTGAGTGTCAAGCAGTCAATATATACATCTTCTCTTGGAATACCAAACTGGGCAGCCCTGTCTACTATTTTTTTAGCAATTGCAAATCGGTCTTGAGCTTTTTGGGGTATGCCGTCTTTGTCTAAAGTCAACCCCACAACGGCGGCGCCATATTTTTTGACAAGCGGAAGAATGGTATTTAGTGATTCTTCTTCTCCATTTACAGAATTGACAATTGGTTTTCCATTATAAATGCGAAGAGCCGCATCAAGCACTTCCGGAATGGTCGAGTCAATCTGCAATGGAACATCAACGATAGATTGGAGCGATTTCACCACCGTAACCATCATTTCTTTTTCATCAATTCCTGGAAGCCCAACATTGACGTCAAGAATATCTGCACCAGCCTGCACTTGCTCCAATGCCTGATTGAGAATATAGTCAATATCTCCTTTTATCAATGCTTCTTTAAATAATTTTTTTCCTGTCGGATTAATGCGCTCTCCTATAATTCTTGGCTCTGTTACAGAAACTGCTTTTGTTGCTGAACAAACTGCCGCTGGGATAATTGCCTTTTGCTTTGTAACCTTATTTCCATTTGTTTTTAGCATATTCGACAATTCTTGTATAAATTCTGGATTTGTTCCGCAGCAGCCACCAAATATTTTAATTCCATACTTTCTTAAGTCTTTCATATACTCTGCAAACTGAGCAGCAGTGACATTATATTCATTTGTCTTTGGGTCTGGAAGCCCTGCATTCGGTTTTACAATAATCGGTTTATCTGTCCATCTTGATAATTCCTCAATAACAGGCTCTAGTTCTTTTGGTCCTAATGAACAATTAACGCCAAGTGCATCCACGTCAAGTCCTTTTAATGTAAGAGCCATTGATGGAATCATGCAGCCTGTAAATGTTCGCATAGTGCTCTCAAATGTCATCGTACACATAATAGGAAGACTGCTATGCTCCTTTGCCGCAAGAACAGCCGCTTTTATATCCAACAAATCGGTCATCGTCTCAAAAACAATAACATCTGCTCCCGCTTTGCTTCCAGCTTCTACAATTTCTGCATACATCTCATAGGCTTCCTCAAAGCACAATGTTCCTGTCGGTTCTAACAATTGACCTATCGGTCCAATATCCAAAGCAACAAGTGCTTCTGGCTTTACATTTTGGACTGCCTTCTTTGCATTTTCAACACCGGCAGTTACTAATTCTTCAACACCATATCCACAATCCAAAAGCTTATAAGAATTGGCGCCAAATGTATTGGTATATATTATATCGGCACCTGCATTCAAATACTTTTCATGGATAGATATTAATAATTGTGGATTTTCTATATTTAATAGTTCAGGAATTTCTCCAATTTTCATGCCTGCTGCCTGAAGCATTGTCCCCATCGCTCCATCTAACACAATATACTCTCTGTCTAATAGTGCCTTAAAATCTTTAGCCATTACAATGACCACCTTTCTGTCTAATATTACATTGTTCTCTCATATTACATGTCTGACAGCCTCTTGCTGTCTTTTCTATCGGATTATCGGATAATCCAATAATTGCTGTTACCGATTTTGTCGGTGTCAGCATATAAGATGCATTAACATTTAATCCAATTCGCTTAGGTGCCTCAAGTGCATTTAAAAAATCTTTCTGCAATAAAATAGGCAAATCGCCATATCCTATGCCAAATCGGAAGGTTTGATATTTATTGGGATAAGCTTGTCTTATAATATGCTCTACTTTATCACAAACCTGCTCGATTGCCACACTGGCAAAACTGTCCACAATCACAGCTTTTGCCATATCTTCCACCTGTGTAACACGAATTAATCGGTCAATGCTATCCGATAATGTCACTGCCATAAGCACCGCCATATCGCAGCCTTTTAAATGTTTTTCAATCGAATTGCCCGTAAGCACAAGATTGCATCCTTCTATTGATATGCCATGATTTTTATTGATTTCTGATTCTGTCGTCATTATATGACAAACTTTATATATATATCTTGGCTTTGCTAATGCAAGAACCTTCTCCTCACATATATCCATCAGCTGTTTTATTGTACTATCCAGTGTATCTCCCGAATAGCCTAAATACCTTAACGCCTCTTTGCGGTTTAATTCTTCAAGTTTTATATTTTCTGTCATTCCTGCAAATATACCTTTCTATTATGACGGTTTTTATATAATCATTTTACAATAATATAATTATCTTACAATAATATAATTATTTTCGGCTTATTTCAAGATTATTATTACGACTCTTTCTTTTTTAGAAATTTCTTGGTATTATATAAGGACTGTTGTTAAAAAGATGGGACTTTTTAGCCCAACAAATTTGCTTACAAAAACAAATTTATATATTAAGAAAGGATTTTGATAAAATGATTTTATCATGCAGTCATATAACAAAGGCATTTGGCGACCATACCATCGTCTCCGATGCAACATTTCATATAGAAGAACACGAAAAGGCAGCGATTATTGGCATCAATGGAGCTGGTAAGTCAACCTTGTTAAAAATCATTGTTGGCGAATTGGAATCCGATGCTGGCAATGTAGCAATCTCTTCCAGCAAAACACTGGGCTATCTCGCCCAGCAACAAAATTTATCGACACACAAAACCATTTATGATGAAGTAGTCGATACCAGACAAGATATTCTTCAGATGGAAGCCGATATACGTAAGATGGAAGAACAGATGAATCATCTTTCGGGCGATGAACTTGAAACGCTCTTAACCAAATATACTGCGCTCACCCACCAGTTTGAATTGTTCAATGGATATTCTTACCGCAGTGAAGTTGTCGGTGTTCTAAAAGGCTTAGGATTTATGGAAGATGATTTTACTCTTAAAGTTGACACCCTTTCGGGCGGACAGAAAACAAGGGTCGCATTAAGTAAATTGCTTCTGTCTTCCCCTGATATCATTCTTTTGGACGAACCGACCAACCATTTAGATATGGAATCCATTACATGGCTAGAAAACTATTTAGCTTCCTATAATGGCAGTGTTATTATCGTTGCGCATGACCGCTATTTTCTTGATAAAATTGTAACAAAAATTATTGAGATTGATTGTTCTAAAGTCACTTGCTTTTCAGGCAATTATACGGATTATGCTGCAAAAAAATCGGTACTTCGCAATATGCAGTTAAAAGAATATCTCAATCAACAACAAAATATCAAACATCAAGAGGAAGTTATTGCAAAACTAAAACAGTTTAACCGCGAAAAATCAATTAAACGTGCTGAGAGTCGCGAAAAAATGCTCAATAAAATGGAGCGTGTAGAAAAGCCCGTCGAAGTCAATAATAAAATGAATATCCAATTGGAACCAGAAGTGATAAGCGGCAATGATGTTCTTTCTGTCAAAAACTTATCCAAATCATTTGACGATAACATATTATTTAACGATATCAGCTTTGAGATAAAGCGCGGCGAACGCGTTGCACTTATCGGCAATAATGGTACAGGAAAGACAACACTGCTAAAAATTATTAACCATCTTATTCCTGCTAATTGTGGTGAAATACAGCTTGGAGCAAAAGTAACAATTGGTTATTACGACCAAGAACATCATGTGCTAGACCTTGAAAAAACATTATTTGAGGAAATTCAAGATGCCTATCCAGACCTTAATCACACAAAAATCCGCAATACATTAGCTGCCTTTTTATTTACAGGTCTTGATGTATTTCGATATATCCGTGAGTTAAGCGGCGGCGAACGAGGTCGATTATCGCTTGCTAAACTGATGTTATCCAACGCCAATTTTCTGATACTTGACGAGCCGACTAACCATCTTGATATGGTGTCAAAAGAAATTCTTGAGGATGCATTAAACCATTATACAGGAACGGTGTTGTATGTATCACATGACCGCTACTTTATCAACACAACGGCAACAAGGATTATTGAATTAACGGATAAGTCCATTGTAAATTATATAGGAAATTATGATTATTATTTGAATAAACGTGATATACTAACGAATAAAGCGTTTGGCAATCATACCAAAAATATAAATTCTAAAATAGAAAACGTATCGACAATGGAGCCTAACCATTTAAAAGAAATAAAGCTTTCTGAGGAAGCCAAAAATTCTAAAGAATTATGGCAACAATCAAAAGAAGAACAGGCAAAACTAAAAAAAATAAAAAGTAAACTTCAAAATGTAGAAGAAAAAATTAATGAATTAGAAGAACGAATAAAAAATATTGATAAAGAATATATGCAGCCTGAAATTTCTAGCAACACAGAAAAATTAACAAAACTACACAATGAAAAAGTACTCTTATCAGAAGAACTTGATAAACTGTACGAACAATGGGAAGAATTATCTACAATAACAATATAAAAAAAGACGTTTTTAACTCTTTTGTTATCAATGACGTTTTTTGTTGACAAATGTAATATTAAGTAGTATATATAGCTTATAATTATCAACTCATATAAGGAGGGTGTTTTTTTTATGAACAAGACAGAATTAGTTGCAGCAATGGCTGAAAAGTGTGAATTGTCAAAAAAAGATACAGAAAAAGTGCTCAAAGCTTTTACTGAAACCGTTTCTGAGCAGTTAAAGAAGGGTGAAAAAATACAACTTGTTGGCTTTGGTACATTTGAAGTTGTCGACAGAGCTGCAAGAACTGGAAAGAATCCTCAAACTGGTAAAGCAATCAATATTGCTGCTTGCAAGGCACCTAAGTTTAAGGCTGGTAAGGCTCTAAAAGAAATCGTAAACAAAAAAAAGTAATGTTCACATTTTTGGTACGTGTAGATG
This sequence comes from uncultured Eubacterium sp., assembly GCA_947088865.1. Taxonomy (GTDB): domain Bacteria; phylum Bacillota; class Clostridia; order Lachnospirales; family Lachnospiraceae; genus Lachnospira. Next base: position 276,697 of record CAMUHY010000001.1, read on the forward strand.
CGAAACGTTTAAGAGGCTGTCATGCGGCAGTCTCTTTTTCTTCCTTATGATAAGACAATCATTCTTTTGTGTCTGTGTGTTGCTTGACATAAAGATTCTAAAAAACTTATATAATTTTAAATTGAAAGGCTTAAAAAAAACAACCATTTTTTAGCAACACAGAAATGAGGATTTTAATATGGAAATCGAACGTAAATTTCTTGTCTCTGATATTCCGTCAGATTTGACACAATATAAATGCCATCTTATTGAACAGGGATATCTTTCAACAAAGCCTGTTGTGCGTGTAAGAAAAGATAATGATTCATACTGGCTTACTTACAAAGGCGGAGGAATGATGGCACGTGAAGAATACAATCTTCCACTTACCAAAGAATCATATGAACACTTAATCAAAAAAGCTGATGGAAACATTATCACAAAGCATCGATATGAAATACCTGATGGAACAGGAAAAACGATTGAGTTAGATATTTTTGACGGACTATTTGAAGGAACCATTTTTGCGGAAGTGGAATTTGATTCCATTGAGGAAGCCAATTCCTATATACCGCCAAGTTGGCTTACAAAAGACGTCACCCATGAAAAAGCTTATCACAACAGCCATATGAGCCAGAAAAAATTAAATAAAACGGAAAAAAACATTTGAAAGGTACATTATGAAATCCATTTTTAAAAGTGAACACTATCGTATTACAAAACAACGATTAAAATTATCTCTCTTTACATTTTTTAAATGGGTAGCCTGTTCTTGTTTTGCAGGTGTGGTAATCGGTTTTATCGGCACCATTTTTCATATTCTTCTCGAACATGTCACCGAATTTCGTCAAACTCACTGGTGGATGCTCTTTCTTCTTCCAATAGCCGGAATACTGATAACTGCTATTTATCATACTGCCCATGCCGCAAAAAGTCGCGGCACGAATTTAGTTATAACAGCTATTCAGTCAAACGAAGAAGTACCCGGAAAAATGGCTCCGCTTATTATGATTTCAACATTGTTGACACATGCGTGCGGCGGCTCTGCCGGACGTGAAGGCGCTGCTCTTCAAATAGGCGGTTCCATTGGCAATGAACTTGCCAAATTTTTTGATTTTGACGAAAAAGACACTCGAATATTAATTATGTGTGGTATGAGTGCATGTTTTGGCGCTCTTTTTGGCACGCCTATCGCTGCTGCCATCTTTTCAATGGAAGTTATCAGCGTTGGTATTATGTACTATGCGGCACTTGTTCCATGTACCATTTCAGCGCTTATAGGAAGCGGTATTTCCTCTGTATTTGGAATATCTGGAACACATTTTGACATTGGCATCATACCTGATTTTTCCTTAGGAAATGCCTCAAAAATGATACCTATGTCCGCACTGTTTGCACTTGCAAGTATTATCTTATGTATAACACTTCACAAAGCCCATGCTCTCTATTCAAAATATTTGGAAAACCAATATATACGAGCAGCGATGGCAGGCATCTTTGTTATTATACTGCGTTTCTTATGTGGCAGTTCGGACTATCTTGGTGCAGGAACCGATATTATCGCCAAAAGTTTTGTAACGCAAAGTATCTGGTGTGCCTTTTTATTAAAAATACTATTTACTGCTGTTACGCTTGGCGGTGGGTTTAAAGGCGGCGAAATTGTCCCAACGTTATTTGTCGGTGCAACACTTGGAAGCTTTTTAGGTCCTGTATTTGGTCTTCCAATTGGACTATGCGCTGCCTGCGGTATGGTAACGGTATTTTGCGGAGTAACTAATTGCCCTCTCACCTCACTGATTCTGTCAATAGAAATGTTTGGCGGTGACAGCATCAAATTTTGTATGCTCTGTATTGCTATTGGATATCTGCTTTCAGGATATTACAGCTTATACAATAGTCAAAAAATTATATATTCAAAATATAAGACGGAGTATGTTAATAAAAAAACGCATTAATATTTTTCATTTTATAAAATATGTAATAACATATACTAAAAAACTGTTACAAAATGTAATTTTGCTGACTATTTAGAAAATATGGTTGTTAAAAAAATTACTACAATATATAATATAAATAATATACTATTTTATATTTTGTAAAGGAGTGATTTTTATGACATTTACAAATGTAAGTATCAAAGTACCTGAAGGCATGACCATGTATTTAAAACCACAAAATATGCAGGCTGAATTGGAACGAAACGCATTATTGTTATATCCTTATATAAATGATAAAACTATCTCACATGGAAAAGCTGCTGAAATTTTAGGCATTTCCAAATATGATTTAATTTCTCTTTATAATAATATAGGACTTGCATATCTTTCTATGGACATATCAGAAGCTGAAGAAGATGTTGCAAATTGGGAAAAAATGAGAGAGCAAATATGATAGTTATTGCAGATACCACACCATTAATTTCCCTTATGAAAATTGGTCATCTTGATTTAATAAATCAATTATTTGGAGAAAGTGAACTACCCATTGTCTAAAGCCAATGGGCTTCCTGCTTCATAAACCTCGTAATCTACTATCTCCACAGGCGTAAATTCGGGCAGTCCCTGCCCTATATATTTGTTCTTCTTATGCTAGTTGTCTTAATCCTTCTGCCAGTATATTTTTTGCTGCATTCATATCCCTGTCATGTTTTGCACCACAGACAGGACATATCCATTCCCTTACTGACAAATCTTTTGTTGCTATGTTTTTATATCCACAAGCTGAACACAACTGGCTGCTGGCATAAAATGTATCTATTTTGATATATTTCCTTCCATTCCATTTTGCCTTGTATTCCAATTGCCTTGTCAGTTCGTACCATGATGCATCACTTATTGATTTTGCCAGATGGTGATTTTTTACCATATTTTTTATCGCTAGATTCTCTAAAACGATCACTTGGTTTTCACTAATAATTTCATGGGATATCTTATGCAGATAATCTTTTCTAGTATTTGTTATTTTCTCATGGCATAATGCTATCTTTTTCCTTGTTTTGTTGTAATTTTGACTCCTTTTTTCTTGATGTGCTAACTGTCTTTGTAACTTTGCCAGTTTCTTCTCATATTTCTTGATGGCTTTTGGATTTTCGTATTTCTTCCCATCCGATGTAATACATAAATCTTTAATACCTAAATCTACCCCAACATTATGATTAGCATGTCCCAGTTTTTCGTACTCCGTTTCCACCAGTATTGACACATAGTACTTTCCGCTTGACACCTGTGATACAGTTACAGACTTTATCTGTCCGCTGAAGTGTCTATGCAGTTTTGCTTTTACTTCCTTTAGCTTCGGCAGTTTTACTTTGCCATTCGTAAAATCTACCATTATATTGTCATTCGTAAAATTTGTTGTATATGATTGATGGCTGTCATGCTTACTCTTAAACTTTGGATAACCTGCGTGTTCCTTGAAAAATTTCTGATATGCACAATCCATGTTATAAATTGCATTTGTTAAGGCAAACTTATCAACTTCTTTCAGCCATTCATATTCTTTCTTTAATTCCCTGTTGCAATAATTATTACAATCTGTTTTACTGACCGATTTTTTCTCTTTTTCATATTTTTCTTTCCGATATGCAAGTGTATGATTGTACACAAAACGGCAACAGCCAAATGTTTTTGCTATCTGTACTTTCTGCTCATTATTAGGATATATTCTATATTTATATGCTTTTAACATTTACTGTCACCTTCTTTCTTAGCCTTGATTTTCTATATACTTTTTTAACATTTCTTCTGATACATTTTCTACACTACAAGCAAAATACCCGTCTGTCCAAAATGTATGTTCTTTCCAAAACTGTTTTCGCAAATAATTTGGATATTTTTCCCATATATGATATGTCGTATAACTTTTCATTAGATTTACAATCTTACGAATAGACATTGTCGGTTCTGTTTCTATCATATAATAGATATGTTCTTTATCCGTTTCCATATATCTGATAATAACTTTATGTCTTTGACATATCTCATAAGAACACTACTTTATACCACCTGATATTGGTTGTGAAGCCAGTAATTTCTTCCTATATTTGCAGATAAATATAATGTGATATTGTAATAAATACTTGTGCCTGTTTTTTGATTTCCATGCTCCCATGACACAAGTATAACACAGACCACCACTTTTGGCTACCTTGACCCATCGTCTAAAGCCAGTGGGATTGCGGTAGCTATTTTTTCAAATTCCAAATGCTGTTTTTAATGAACTTATATATAATACTAAATTTCCAGATGAAATCCAACAAATTAAAGAGTGTCCTTTTATTAAAACAGTTATCATTAAAGATGTTAAATCCGGTAGAACTTCTTAAGCGTTCTACCGGACTTAATACTGGAGAAAGTGAAACAATTATATTGTCTGATACAGTGAAATAATCAGCATTTCTGCGGATATCTTGCATTTTCTAAAACAATAATCCAAATCATTATATTGATTATTCAAATTATACAGCTATCCCTGCCAAATGTTTTAATAAGATAACAGCATCCGAAATATCTATTTTACCATCATTATTAATATCACTTGCTATTTTATTAATATTTAAACTCAAACCTCCAGCCAAATGTTTCTTTAAAATTACAGCATCTTGTATATTGATAGAACCATCATTATTTACATCTCCCAATATTATTTTATTTTGGATATCAACTGTTACTATACATTTAGCACTTTTTGCTCCACTATTTGTCGTTGCCGTTATTGTTGCAACTCCATTTCCTACTGCAGTTACTTTTCCATTTCCATCTACTGTTGCTACCGCTGGATTATCTGTATTCCATTTTATTAATTTATCTTTTGCATTATCTGGTTTTATTGTAGCTGTTAATGTTGCTGTTTCATTTTTACTAGTTAATGTTATATTCGTTTTATCAAGATTAATACCCGTTGGTATGATATCATTGACTGTCACAGTACAATAGGCGCTGTAATTTCCAACTTTTGCTGTTATTATAGCAGTACCTTTTGCTTTTGCTATAACCTGTCCTGTATTACTAACCGTTGCTATTTGTGGCTTATTACTACTCCATGTAACAGCTTTATTATCTGTTGTATAAGAAGGATTATAATTTACTGATAAATTTTCAGTCTTACCAGTATTTATAGTCATTGCTGTTTTATTTAAACTAATATTTTCTAAAGGAAAAATAAATAATGAAGAAAGATTATATGTCTTTTCATAATATATTGTTTCTGTTCGATGAACATAAACCGTTACTTTATAATTACCCTTCTCATTTTTATGTTTATCTTTATATATTTTACCTGTCACAGTTCCCGTTTTTGCATTAACTTTTACTTTTTGCCATTCTACATCATCTTCTCCATTTGCTTCTGTCCATATTTTAAAATCTACATATGCCACTTCTGTATCATCTGACACATCACAAATAACTGTATAATATGGATTCGTTGATGTTGCTAAAGGAGCTTTTGCACTTAAAATAGTTGGTGTCGTAACTGTGAATGTTTTTGTTTGAGATTGTGTAATTCCATTATAAGAAGCTGTTACAGTAATCGTATTTTTACCGCCTTTAATTGCAGTTTCTGGCAAGAATGTCCAAAATCTTGGGAGCTTATCTTCAAGTAAGTGTTCTACTGGTGGCAAATTATATGTTTTACCATTTATATTGGCAGTTACATTAGCACCAATAAAGGTATCATTTTGATATTTTTTGTATTGACTCCATCCCCATACTTCTAATTGTTTTCCTTTTACAACATCTCCGTCCATTGGAGCATCCACATAAAGTTGCATGTAATCTACTTGAGGATTAGGATTATATTCTTTCAAATATACAAATCCTAAAAAATTTCCACCTCCATAAACATCATATTTAAAATGGGTTGAAATATTTACACTCCTAATAACACAAAAACCATGTTCATAATTTGAATAATAACTTTGACCACCCTCACTAATTATAGCTGTATCGCCATTTACTGCTTCTACCACTGCTACATGATTTTCCCAACAAGCTAATGCTTTTGATGAAATTTTTTGTCCTCTGCCTACTGCTCCATTTTGATTATAATAATTATAAAACCAACTTGTACCACTATGAATCTCTCCCCATGAATTTGTTATTTGACACGCTCTGGCAGAAGCAAACCATGCACAACCATATTCACCGTATGCATATTGTCCCATTGATTGATTTGAATATGTTGTATATGGATTTGAATTAATATCAATCCAAATATCCCACCAACCATTATGTTCTATTCCATTATTTTCACGCCATCCTGCCTGAGCTTCTATAACATTGTTTTTAAACATTGTATTTTCTGTTAATATCTGAAATATTACTATACAAAACATCAAAATTGCTAAAATTTTTCTTAATTCTTTCATAAGACCTCCATTTCTATGTTGCTTTATTACGCAAAAATCAAAATTTGTGTCAAGCAACACACAAACACAAATTGCTTGTGCAACAATAAAGTCAATTTTTTATTATAACTTATCCAGTAATTTAGAAATAATAATAAAAAATATGAATATACCTTGTGTAGAACTATTAATTCATAACATAGAATTAAGTTTACTAATTTTATTCATTATATCATTTGTTCCTTAAAAAATCAACATTGTAAATTATTTATTAATACAATAAAAATAAAATAATTTTTAATTAATTGATACCAAAATAGAGTCAAAATAAAATTAAACATAAAATTTTAACAGAAGTAAACCATGAAAATTTAATAGAAAAAAATATTATTTCAGAATTTGGTAAAATGAAACTATCAAGTATAATACCAGTTATTTTAAGTAATTAAGCAAGAAATAATTATTTTGTTCATATATTCGCAGTATAATGTTAATAATTACAAAAACATCGGACTATATTGTAAGTGAATAAACATTAATAATACTTTTATTACAATGCTTGTCGTTAATACATCTAAAATAAAATCATTATTAAAAGATATTCTAATTTCATCAAATTCAACACCTATGGTTATTTCAATGCAGTCATCTATTCAATCTATTTATGTTTTTCAATACAAATAAATCTATGAATCGTCCTATATATAAATATAAATTTCATTGTATTCTTGATTTATGTTAGATATTTACTATCAATTACCATATTTTACGACATACATTTACTACACATAGATATATTAAATGAAATATTAGGACATTCTAATGTATCAATAATATTAAATATTTATGTTCATTCCTCTATAAAATTAAAAAGGACACAATTAGAAAAACTTTCTTTTATCTTGTCATAAATTTTCAAAGAAATAGTTATAAAATCAAAGAAAATTGTTATATTATACTAGGTTTTTTTGATTTTTTTATGAATTAATAGTTCTACACAAATTCAAGCAAAATATCTTTTTCTTATATCATATTGTATCTCTCTTTATATTCCTTCTTTTAAGATAAATCAACAAATAGCAAAAAAATTTAGGCGTATGATTCATATCGTTATTCCACACGCCTTTTGTTATTGCATCTATAAAACACAATTTTATTTTAATATTAAATTATTTTCTACTTATATATTTCCAATCTATTCTATTTTTTCATTTTTAAGATATACTATTAATAAACCATATACATTTTACTTTTATTATGGTATTATTCCATTCCCAAAATCCCCTTCACAATACATTCCTCATACCATTCTTTTGGCGCGCCACCGCTATGATACGCGCTGTCCAATAATTGATATATCTGTGGATAACGAATTTCCAGCCGCAATATATCCTTCAACTCAGATGTTTGCAATGGTAGTATTTTCATTCCTGTAATAAATGCCGTCCCTGAATGATTATAATATTCCATATTTTTCCTTGCTCTAAAATCCGAAATCACATTGTTATTAAGATTGGTTGTAATAAATACACAATAAGCCTCATTATCTGGATTTGTTAAGCAATATTCACCCAGATGCCTTGAGACAGGTTCCATTTCCATTCTGCGCTGATTGCTGCCATCGGCAAGCGTTGCCTCGATAAGCAATGTGTGTGCTGGATAATCTTGCTGTCTATCATACTTCCACACAATGTCCGCCTCCCCGCCGCCAGCATGTGTCTTAGGAAGCAAATCCGCTTCCAGTGAAAGATTCATATACTCTAAAACCTTTCCTTTGCGCCCACTGATAACATACCATGCAATTCCTAACACATATTCAAATATCGTAGGTATATCTGCATTATCAGTCACTAAAACTCTAATATTATTATCTTCTCTATTTTCAAAAAAGGTAAACAAACTTATCAGTATATCCGTTGAAAATTTTTCATCAATCAATTTATTAAACCGTACATAACGCTCGTCCTGAATAACCTTTTTTGCTCCTGTCTTATCGGTAACGGCAATGCCAAGCAGCTGACTTAATTTTTTATAAAGTACATCTTCCTTTATCTCAAAACAAGCTGCGATTGCTTCAAGTGGGACATCTTCATTCAGTAAAGGGCTTTCTAAAAAAGCAAATTCAATCAATTTATCTGCAATATCTTCTATATAACATCGCGGCAGCATATCGAGCTGTACTTTATTATCTTCAAAGAGAACCATATCGGTTATTTTAAAATATCTTCTATTTAAGTCAAAATAATCAGACAATGTTGCTTTTGCCTTAAATAGATGCATTACCTTAAAAAACTCTTTATTAAATGTTTCCATATCTTCTGCCATTAATATTGGAACATTCTGCAATACCTTGCGTCCTTTTTTGACAATAACACTTCTTACAAGACTGCTAAAAAAATATTTTCGCCAGCTTCCGCCCACTTTACTGTTTGTCAATTTTTTTGTTGCTTCATATAATTCCAGAGCAGCCTCTTCTTTATAAAATACAATCTTTAACAAAATTAAATATAGCTGATAATATGGTTTATCATATTTTGAGCTTTTGCGGTTGATGCCTATATCACAAATTAACTCTTCAGACAAAGGCTGTGTCTGCAATAAATGCAGCGCCTCCTTATAATTATCCATATCGAACAATACCGATATAATAATTTCCTCATAATTGGTGCTACCTTTACGCGAATCAAGAATACATGCAATAATTTTATCGGTCGTTGTCCTATCAACACACAATGGCAGCAAGTAGGTAAATTCATCATAAGTCAAATAGTTCAACTTACTTACAACATACAAAAATACCAAAAATGGTCTTACCTTTTTGCCATCTACATCATTGCATGTCTTTAATAACTGTTTAAAATAGACAAAACTATCACTTGGTATTTCTAATAAATTATCCGATTTATAATTGTGCGAAGCCGCGATTTGAAGCAGTTTATTGCCCGCTGGTGTAATCCTTCTCTCATCGTCCATCAGCCCTATATCACGAAGCCCTGATGTTTTTTCTCTGGCATCTTTATCAGGTCTTTTTGCATCGCCTGCCACAAAATTTTTTGATTTTAAAAAATCATAATACTGTTTTTGAAACGCATTATTTCCTGTCCATACTTGATTGCAGTTTTGGGACAGCTCTCTAAATTCTTTCATCAAAGCAAGCTGCCTTTCAATATTCATATTAAAATTATCAGTTCGATAACTTGTTGTCCCAACAGACCAACAATAACTTTTAAAATGGATATTATGCGCCATCGTTCCCTCATTTCTGCACCGCTTTTGCACCAAAAACTAAATTTTCATTATATTTTTTATAGATTTTCGACTTTGTAATTTACAATCAACACTTCTTTTGTAATTTCATTACGCCCTTTTGTATGATAATTGGAATTGGAATAATTATAATTTAATGGAATTACTTTAAATTGTTTATGTTTTAAAATCCACTTGCTTAATATCTCGTTCTTTTTCCCCTTGCTTTCCAGCACGTTAGAAAGTGCAAATCGGATTCCTTTTTTATCCAATTGTTCCAAAAATGCAAGTAAATCTTCTTCATCTTTTTTTGTCCATCCATTCTGCTCATTATAACTGGCACATGTAATCAAATACGGTGGGTCTGCATAAAAAAAGCTTTTTTCTGAATAGCTATCCACATCAATCTGCCGAAAATCTTGATTTGTAAATTGATAGTCACTGCTTTTGATTCTATCAATAAAAGCACCTAACTTTTCCTGCATTTTACTGTTAAAATCACGTTTTCCCACAGGAAGATTAAATTCTCCTTTTTGATTAAATCGAAGTTGATTATTAAAAGAGTACACAATCAATAAATACAGCATTAAATAATATTCGCTATCCATCTTATTTTTTGCATTAAAATCATCACGCAATTTATTATATCCTGCTTTATTGTAAGAACCCACGCCCGACGAACTATCACATCCATAATATTCATATCCAAACTGGCTGACTAAAGATAATTGATAATGATTGATAGTATCAAACATCCACTTTAAAATTTCTTTTTTTGACAACTTCCGAAACGTATTAAGCAATCCAATCAGATGTGTATTAGAATCGTTAAATAACACTTTATTGCAGTCAACATTAATTCCTACATTGCATCCTCCGCAAAATAAATCAACAACCTTATCTGCATCTTTTGGAAAATAAGGCAATATCTGGGGCAGCAATTTATATTTTCCGCCTGTATAATTTAATGCCGATGGAATAATGGATTTTTTATCTGTATTACAAGTACATAAAAATAAGCGTTCTTGATTTTCTTGTATATCAGATTTTCCTGTGGAAAACGTCTTATAGTTCTCTGAAAATACTTGAACAGTTCCTTTTTTGCTTAAGATTCTTATAATATCCTCATCGCTTATCTTCGCATTGGAGCGTTCATTTCCCTTTTCTGCCATATTGTTATAAGACAATAAGATATACTTTGCATGAATAGAATCAATCAACTGTTCAAATACTTTTACAGCTTTCTGTGTACAATATGCACTCTTTAGAGCCGTTCTATCCATTTTCTTTGCCACGCCAAACACTTCTGGCTTTTCCCATCTTGCCACATTTTCTAATAAATGATACGCATCGCAATACTGCCTTGAATTATAAGGCGGGTCAATATATACTAAATCAGCCTCAATAGCAGAGGCAATATCATTAATGTCCATATTATAACACACATTATTTTCATTTAAATTCGTATCTGGCACTGGCACATACAGTTCTAAATGTTTTTCAAACGTGGTTCCCTGTCTGTAAGCATCATAATGTCCGCATGTATTTGCAATCTTATCCATCGCATAAAGCAAAGAAGTAATCAGCAATGCGCGTTCTCTTTGATTAATTCTGCCTTTGTTGTATTGGTTTTCTATATCTTGTCTAATGTAACCAATCTTTCTGCAATCCTCCAACGAAAAATAAGTATCTGCAAAATGTTCGCTCATATAATTATCTTCAAGGACTTTCTTTTTATTGTAATCAACAATCATATCAATTATTTTTTCTTCTGAATAACGCTCTGGACTAAACCATGCCAAATGGCAAATATAATTGCTGTACATAATATCATTTGTAATCAGCTTTTTATCTGTAAAAGCAGACGACACTGCCCCTGTACCGGCAAATATATCTGCTACTGTTGAAATTCCTGTACATTCTTTGTCAACAATTCTTGTTATAAAAGGCAGCAATTTATATTTGTTCCCCAGATATCGCCTGTTATTAATCTTTGTGGTTTTATATTGTGGCTTTTGTGTACAAACTTTATTGTTTATATGATTTTTTCTTATATAATGATATAATTTTTCATATACAGCATCATTCCAAATGGGATGACCTTGTTCATTTTCTTGAATTTCCACCACGTTATTCTTTTTTAAATAATAAAGATATGACCTTGATATGTCTAATTTTTTTGCCATTTCAGTTGCCGAATAATGCATCGCTTTTATCTCCATTTTATGCAACATATTTTCCAATTTATTGGACACTTTTCATATAATTATACCATTATATTGACTTATTTCAAGGATTTTTTATACTTTTTCCAAAAAAATGGATGCTAAAGTATAATAAACATACAAATACTTTAGCATCCATTTTTAGAACTTTCGTTTGCTTTACCATAGAGCATGTAAAAACTTCTATTTATTTTTTATGATTATCTTATTTTTTGTATAAAAAACTAAAATATGCTATTATATATTTATTTTTTACAAACAAATCATTTTCATAAAAATAATATAAAAATTATATTTCAGAATGGAGGATTCCTATGGATTATATAGTTGCTTTAAAAGATATTGTATCCAATTACGACGCCTTTTGCTCGGTTGCAAAAAATATTGAATGGATTTCTATTAAACCGCACTATGATGATTGGTTTTATTGTGCATTAGGCATGTACCTTTATACCTTTGAGTTTCCACAAGAATATATACAAAATCACCCTGCACAAGCATACGTCCGAGCGCTTTTTTCCCGTATAGCATTTGACGAAGAATGGGACAATGATTTTTGGAATATACCACAAATGGAAAGAACATTCTATCTGGAAGAAGGAAGTGCGTTTTATAAAAGCTATGCTATTCCAAAACAATTACGATTCATTAAACGAGACTGGAACTATCTCGCCAATGAAATAAACAATTTTGCACAGATAAACAACATTCCTTTTTCCAAACAAAAACCTTATATAGAACAATTTGAAAATGCTGCTGTTATTGAAATTGGCGGAGCATATCACGGTGATTCTGAATATCTAGCAATAAAAGACAACCATATGCTTATGGTCAACTGTGGATGCTGGGACTAATTGCTATAATTTTTTAACGAGCTGTCAATAAACAATTCTATTATAAACTTACATAGACAATCACCATAAAAAATAAAATGGCTATCTCCTACACCCAGAAGATAGCCTATTATAGTTCTTAAACATTGTTTATTCGTTTCTGGTGGCAATCATCAGACAAACAAACATCCTTTGATTATTCCTAAAATAATTATAAACAATTCCTTGCTTATTTGCAATAATTAATTTAATTTATTGATACTTCCAAGATTATATACATTGGTAAAACCAAACTGTGCTGCCATCTGTATTGCCTTTGCTGACCTTACGCCAGATGCACATCCAAACACTAAAACAGTATTTGTATCATATGCCGCAAGACCTTCTTCTAATCTGTCCATTGGAATATTGACAGCATCTTCTATTGGTTGTTCTGCAAATTCTGTCTCGCTTCTGACATCTATAAGCACTGCTCCTCCTGACATCAAAACTCTTGCTTCGTCAACCTCAATCGAATCTCCGCCAATATCACTCATATTGACTTCAATATCCGTTTGACCATCACCTGCATACATCACGCCATCAACAATGCTCATTTCTTTAATATCAATATCGCTGACTTTTTTCAGCTTATAACATTTTTCGCAATCGGTAAATACAATGACAAGTCCATTGTCACATCCAGCATAAAGTCTATCTTTATATACTGCAAGCATATTGATTGTGTATGTATCATCATAGTTGTAAGGAACATCTGCTTCATAGAAATAATTGGTATTAAACTGTACTTTTGAACCACTTACTGTCTGCATCCATACTTTGGTTTCGCCCGATGTATCATGCTTTGTCAATACAACATCACGATTTCCCCATGTAACAAATTGTACAGGACGGTCAATTGCCTCCTCTTGTGGTGTCACACTAAGATATGATGTAGACATTGTCTGAGCTGAATTGACATAATATTCAACAATAACGGCAAACAATTGCTTATTGCTGCTACCACCATAAATATATACTGGTTTCGTTGTATCTGTAACTTCAAGACTAACTGAAGCGATTGAACCTGTACCTGGCTGTGTAGCACTGTTTTCATCACTCTGATATATAGTCATGCTGCGTTCAGGCTCACCACCTAAGAACACTGCTGTCACTTTACATGGTGCTTCTGGTGTAAAGTATAAACTACGTCTGCTCTGTCCGCCAGAACCAGCCTGCCATGCCTTTGTAAAGCTATAATCATACGTTTTGCCATTTACATCTGTATATGTATAGTTTCCTTTCTTATTTGCCACTGTCCAATCCCCATAACCGCTCAAACCATTTATCGTACTCACGTATGCAACCCTATCTGTTCCGCCTGTCAATGGTGTGTAATCAAAATCTTTGCTGTCAAGTGAATAAACGACAATATTACCATCTTCTGGAATAATATAAACTTTCTCAAATGCCTCGGACAATGAATTATTATTCGCATCACGAACCGTCAACCTTACTGTTTCACCACCCGTGGCACCTGTTTCTATCTCAAATTCTCCTGTTCCCTTTACATCTGTACTTACTGTATTTTTAACACTTCCATCTGCATTAAGGACCTCTGCAACAAGCTTTACAGTCTCTGCGAGTGTACTTCCACGATATTTCAATGCGGCTTTGATTTTACCATTTGTTCTATTGAGTGCATTTTCAATAACATATGGTACATCATCATTGTTCTCAATATAGTTCAATCTGAAATAGTCAAGATTTACCCCGTTGGTTTGAACATAAATTGTAGCACATCCATATTCATCAAGTAATCCATTTATTTGAGCATTTTTCAAGCTTTCTGTATTCAATGTAAGCGTTACATCTGCCCATGTACTCCATGCACCTGTTGCTGAGACAGAAGCTGTGGCGATTAAATTGCTTGATGTAGTATTCTTATCTAGGCTGATATTAATTACATTCGCATTTTTACCTGCATATCTTGCTACAATACTATCAAGATTTGATAGCTTAACCGATTTATATTCCATCCATGCGTTGCCTGTGCTTCCTGCATCGTGACCGCCGCTGGAACCGTTTTGAGCATCGGACAAATTCGCTCCATTTCCAGCATCTGCATATTCTGCCTCAATCTGCATATTAACATGTACCATAATTTTTCCGCAGACCATATTTTCAATATCTGAAGCCGTAATCTGGATAATACCATTTCCATATACAATCAGATTGCCATCTTTATCAATATCTGCGACCTTACGAACCGAATTGTCAAACTTGCGGACATTCCATGTCAATTTTGAATTATCAATAGGATTTCCGTCTTTATCAAGTACTTTAAGTGCTATTCCCTTATATGGATTTATATTTGTAATTGTACCTGTTGCTCCATTATACATAGGAATACCGCCATCACGGTAATCAATCATGCCTGCTTTGATATGTTCTGGATTGACTGATTCCACACTGTAACCAACTGTAAGCTTATCCATCTCAATAGAATTTAAGTCATTGATTGCCTTTGCAAGCACAGTATTTAATTCTGTTTTTATCATAACAGCATCTAAGCTGGCTAATCCCTGCTGATAAATTGCTGTAAGCTCTGCATAATTTTTATCCGAATAAGCAGCTTTTGGAAGTTTGTTATAACTTTCTGTCAATTCTGCTTTTGCTGCCTCAACCTCTTCTGGAGATGGTTTAATCTCAATCTGATTAACTACAGGATATGAAGTTGAAACTGTTTTATCATTTATTGTTACAGAAATATGAATCGTTGTAACGCCTTCTTTTGCTCCTGATGTAACAATACCATTTTCATCTACCGATGCAACATCTGTATTATCACTTGTATAAACAACCGTTGTACTACTGCTGTCTAAATCAGCCCATGCTTCATCAGACATGATTGCTGATACGTTAGAACTGATTGTTGTACCAGATGTAAGTCCTGTGCCATCTTCATAGACAAGTCCTTTTACTAAAATACCGCTTGGTATTGCCTTAACAGTCTTTAATATCGATTCAAGTGTACCTGTCACTTCAAATTGCTTTGACAATGCAGTATCATTTGCATTTTTTGCTATATATGCTGTATATGTACCTGTTGTGACAATATCTTTTTGTGCTGCTTCGTCAAATAAATACAACTCTTTAATATCCAAACTAAATGAAACGGTCTTTGTCTCATTTGGCTGAAGTTCAACCTTTTCAAAACCTTTAAGCTGTTTTGTAGGAGTTGTTCCAACACCTGAATTTGGAGCCGCAACATAGAGCTGAATAACCTCTTTACCTGCCACAGAACCTGTATTTTTCACATCAACTGTAAAATTTAGCGTTCCATTTGCATCCACGCTTGTCTTATCCATTGTCATATTGGAATACTCAAAATTGGTATAGCTTAAGCCATAACCAAATGGATAAACTGGCGTTTTACTATAATACTGATATGTATGTCCTGGATTATCTCCATCTGCTTGAATATTATAATTGGTATACACACCACTAATATCTTCAATCGTCTTTGTTGTTCCGGCAAGCTCCATCTTCTTTACATCATCATTTTTATACCATGTTGTAGTAAGTTTACCTGATGGATTCACTTCACCTGTCAATACCTTGCCAAGTGCTGTACCCTGTGTTTGTCCATTATATGATGTCCACAAAATCGCTTTACAGTTATCCATAAAGGGCTCAACATTAATCTGTCCAACGGTCTGCATAACAACAATTGTCTTATCAGGATATGCTTTTGTAATTTCATTAACATGAGACTGTGATTCAGGAAGGTCTATTGTAGCTCTGTCCTTTGACTCTGATGAGTCTGCATCGCCAAATCCAGCCTGCTTTGGCACGGTACCAGCATAGGCAATAATAACATCGGCTGCATCAAGCTGTGCTTGATATGCTGCTACTGAAAATGGTTCAACAGCAACACTTGCTGAAATATACATATCCGCTGTGCCGTTATATCCTCCATCTTCGCCTGTATATTCACCTGTACATGCCACATATGTATCTGCATTTGCTGTTGTCTGTGAAGAAACAGAAGCAACGGTAGGTCCGCCATTGCCATAAGCAATATTAATCGAACCACCCTTTCTGCTGCCTGTAGCCATCTCTACTTGTACACTTGCTACACTATCAAAATTAACATTGGATATGACCGCCTTTGCTATTGGCGTAACATCTATAAATGTGCCATTGGAAACAGTCATTCCGGATACGCCTGTTGCCTTTGACAAATCAACAGCTCTTGTTGAACCATTTTTTAATACAAGCGTGATACTCTTCACATTAAACAAAGATTCGTCATCCGACACAACACCAAGATGATTGACTTCAACATTGGCATTGGCATTTGTCAATTCTTTTCTGATACCTTGTATAGGGTTTACTGTCTTTGTCGGTGTACTTGAGTAATCTCCTAATGCAAGTGTATTTGCCATATTGCCGACAACAGCAACCTTTGTCACATCTTTTTTAAGAGGAAGCGTATTGTCATCATTTTTAAGAAGTACCCATGATTCTTCTGCAACTTCTTCTGCCACAGCAACATTTTCATCGGTCTCAATTACACTTGAAGTAATATTTCTATAAGTACAATCAAGATCAAATTCGCCTGTTCTAAATCTTTGTAAGAACAGCTCATATACAACACGTCCTAATTCTAATTCACTCAAGTAACCATTCTCAACAGCAGCAACACCATGTAATCCGGATTTGTTATTACCGCTCTGATAACATTCAAGATTTAATCCAGACTTGTAGGCTTCTGCAATATACTGTTCATCAGGAAGTGAATCACTGCCTAATATCCCTGTCTTAAAAGCATTGCTTGCTAACAAATAAGCACCAGCACCACAGTCACTTGTCACATATCCGCTAAAACCCCAATTGCGTCGAAGTAAATCCTGAAGCAGATAAGAGTTGGAAAGAGATGGTATAAAATTGTAAATATATTCACCATTTCTGGTGATAGTTGTCGCATTGTATGAGGTCATTACGGATGTAGGATTAGCCTGCTCTGTAATGTTTTTAAATACTTTTGTATAGTAATTTCTAAAGTTAAATTCAGTCATTAACGAAGAGCCGTTGCTGCGGTTCTTTTCATTATTATTGGCTGCAAAATGCTTTAATGTTGAAATGGTTTTCAAATATGTTTCATCATTTCCCTGCATACCTTTGACAAACTCAGAACCAAGCTGTCCTGTAAGATATGGGTCTTCACCCATTGTCTCTTCATTTCTTCCCCAACGAGGGTCACGTGCCATATTGACTGTTGGACTCCAATATGAAAGATCATACTTACTATTCTTTGCTCGTGCCTCTGTTGAAGTAATATCTGCAAGTTTATATATAAGACTTCTATTCCATGTATTTGACATAGCAAGCGGTACAGGGAAGCTTGTAGCTTGTCCCTGTCTTGCAACGCCATGGAGCGCCTCTCTCCAATAATTGTAAGCAGATACGCCCAATCTTTCAATCGCTGCTGCCCTATAGCCAAGCTGTGATACTTTCTCCTCAAGAGTCATTCTCGATACAAGGTCAGCCGCACGTTCTTCAAATGAGAGTGATGTGTCAAGATATGACAATTCTTTTCCATCTTCACCGATTTTGCTATTGTATATCTTTACATAAACATAATTTCCACAATATGCTGATTTTTCGCCGCTTATGTTGAGTGTGACATTTCCACTCGCCTCTGTTGTTATAAGATTTGCTGTATTGATTTGATATTTACTCCACGAACCAGTATTGATATTATTAAATGTTGCCACCGTTGTGCTGCCAACCTTAATCGTGACAGCAACATCTGTCTTACATCCTGCATACAAATCAATTCTATCATAGCCGGAATTTTGAAGCTCCACACTTTGTAAAGTCAAAACAGCTGCGCCGTCTTTATTCGTTTTTAAATTATCTGGTCTTTTATAACCCCCCATTAACCGTATCCTCAATAAGTGTGCCGCCGCCGCTTTGGGTGATACTATCCTCACCGAAAGAGAAGGTTATTGATTTATCAGAATTTGTAGTAACTATGCCATAATCTCCTGCTGCTAAAACGAACAATTGTGGTGGAAATACCATACAAGACAATGCCATTAAAACAGACAAAATCACTGCAAGAGATTTTTTTAATTTCATAGAAATCTTCATTTCTGCACTGCTTTTCACGCTAAGCACCTCCTTTTTTATTTCTTTTCATTTCTTTTTAATTTTAATCCAGTTACTACAACAACTATTCCTGATATAAAGATAAATGCAAATAACCAGCTAATTGGCGCATCATCACCAGTTCCTGGTGTGTCTGTGGCTGCATTATTATCTTTCGTTGTTGGTTGTTGTGTTGATTCTTCCACTGTTGGTTTTTCTTCTGTCATATCTTTATAAATAATAGCATACGTTGAAAACATATCGGATTCAAATGTCAGCGTGCTATTTGCCGCATTATACTCTGCATCCAATATAGCAGCCTTGCCATTATGTACACAAACCATTTGATATATTCTTGCCTTTGCTGCATCAACTTTAAGTGTTTCTGGCAATGTTACTGTAATTTTAATCTTACCATTCGTTTCCTTAACAGGTGTTTTTTCTAAATTTCCAACCTGCTTAAATACAGAAATATCTACATACTGACCCACCATCTTATCACTCAGTACATCACCAATTGCCTTTTTATCCTCATCATTTACAGTACTGCTTAAATCCGTAACCTCTAGTGAAATCTTAATATCATTACCTGCTGTTATCAATTGTTGTTCATCTGCTGTCCATGATATTTTATCAACAAGTTCTTCCTTTGTATTTGATATTGTCATAGCTGGTGCTTTCTCACCCACAACAATATCTACATCAATCTTACCCTCTGTTGTTTCCTCTTCAAAAACTGCTTTTACAACAACATCATTTGATGGCATCACAAAACAATTGTCATTGATAGTAACTTCACCAGAAATAACCTGCCATTCTTTGAATTTATATCCCTTATTTGGCACGGCTGTAAGTGTAACGGTTGTACCTGCCGCCGCACTATTGATATCAGCACGAGCGATACCATTACCATCATTTTCAACTTGAACATTGTATGTTGGCACTGGTTCTTTATCTGCTGTTGCAGCAAACTGATATGTTACAGTTAATGTTTTGTCATCATTGAACTTAACACTTGTTGCAGCATTGCCATTTACAAATGCTGTACTTGATGCAGTAAATACATAACCTGCCGAAGGTGTCAATGTTATACTTGCTGTATATGCTGTATTATAGTCTGCTGTCTCATCATTTGGTGTCCATGCAACTACTGATACTGTGCCGATTCCTACTGTGTCAGAAACCGCCGAAGTATCTAGTGCTGTTCCTGCCACTGGCGTATCAATGCCTGTTATTTCAACATTCTTAATTTCTTTTTTCTCTGTTTCGCCATTTTTTATAGCCTTCACTGCATAAGTTATATTATCTTGTGTTGTTTCAATCCAGATTTCACAGTCATTCATGTCTGGCTCAATCGCTAAATCTAAGGCACGTTGAATGGCACTTGCAGACACTGTTTTTTCACTGCTTACAGATTCAGCATAATACCAATCATTTGTTTTGTCATTTCCCTGAACAATAAAAGTTACAGTTGTATTTGCCGCAGGCTTAACCGTTGCTTCACTTGCTGTATAACTTGCAGCACTTCCACTTAACTTTGTACTTCCATCTGCTCTCATTATAAATGCATCCTCTGCCTTAATTGTTTCTGAACCAGCAGCCGATGCTGGAACTGCCGATGCAAAAAGAACAGACGATAAATTCAAGCTAAAAGCTGGTAAAACATCATGTTTTATAATAACATCCCATTGACCACTCACAACAAAACCTATCTGTGCCATACAGACATCTTTTTGACCATTGCTGCGTGTTGAACGAAGCCAAAAACTTAAATTATTGTTAATATATGGTTTATACGTATCAATTTTTAATCCTTTGCCCAAATCTTGTGAAGAATTGGAACCAACTGTAATATAGTTATCATTAGCAACACCATATGCAAGATACAGTTTATCTGTTGTGCTGTATGTACTATTATTCTTTCTATCATATGTAAATACAGTCGTTTCTTGCATCAAATCCTGTTCTGCTGCTGAAAAATACTTGCTGTCTTTTTCCAAGCCTTGCAATATATCACGGACATTACTAGAACCATAGTGATTTGGAAAAACAGCCTGAGTTTTTACCCCCCTCATACGTTCCTTCTATTTTTTCATTATAAATAGTACTTGCTATGGTTTGGAACTTTTCTTTTGCAAGCGGTGTCTCTGCCAGCAGTACAAGTCCTTTATTTGTTTGTGTATCAGGGTCTGCTCCTGCAATATACCAATACTGTGTATTACCAGAACCATCTTGTCCAAATGCCACCTTTTTTGCTGTCCCACTATACGATGCAGACAGATCAAAATTTGTGTTATCCTTCAATTGCTCTGCTGTGGCATAGGCTGTCACATTTAACGTGTTATCATCTTTCGCTTTGGCTTTCATTGAGCCGCTTAACACACTAGAAAATAGACCTATGGCAATACATGCCGTTAAGGTATAAACTATGCCTTTTTTAGGTTTCATTCTCATATAAATCCTCCTATCCATTTTTTAAATAGCCATGAATACATCTTAATACCGTAAGAACTTCTATGATTTTATATATTTTTTTCAAAATGCTAAATAATCATTACAAATTCAAAATATTTTATTCATGTCTAATTTTTTATAAAATTATTATAAAATATCAATTTAAACTTTTGCAATGTCTTTTTATAAAACTACTTTTATTTCTCCTTTTTCGACATACCCCCCTATTTTTTATGCAATATGTACATTTATCGCCTTTACTTTTATAAAAAAATTCTACATATTTTACATTAACATTTGACAAATAAATATTTACATTCTGCTTCATGCTACTTGCTCGAACCCTCATAGCTGCTATCACAGCTTTTCAGTGGGAGCTTATACTCCCACTGAAACAAGCAAGTTCCCCCACTTATGTCTTTGCAACATTGAAGTGGGGGACTTCCTTGATGAGGTTAAATTATATTAAGAATCAAATTTCAACATACAATAAAAATAGGAGACTCTGCTAAGTAAAAATTCTACTGAATATAAAATTTTTCATCTGGCATTTTGCCGCCTACTGCCGCTGCATTTTCATTAAATAATACCGTAAGATATTTTGATACCTTATTTTTGCACTCTTCTCCTGTAATAAATGTAATATTACAGTAAGGAATTGCTTTTTTTGCCACAGCCGCCTTAAAAATATCAAATTCTTCTACAAGATTTGCCGCTGCCTCAACATTGGCATTGACATAAGAAACCGACGACTGATACTCTTCCATAAATTTATCAACAGTCTGCTTATTATTCTCATAGTACTTTGTATTCACTGCAATAACGCCTGTTACAACAGTACTGCCATCTTTTGTAACGGCTTCCCATTCTTTTGTCACATCTAAGGCAATCCTTATATCGGCGTTATTATTTTGTAGGGTTGTGACATATGGCTGAGGAAGCATAGCCACCGCGCCATTTCCTGCTGCCATCATGGTCTGTGCAACCTCTGCTGCCTCTGACTTAAACTCTATTACAACATCGTTATCAGGGTCTATTCCTGCACTCTTTAAAAGATGGCGCAATGTATATTCTGGCGTTGTTCCTTTTCCTGTCGTATAAATCGTTTTTCCTTTTAAATCGGCAACAGATTGAATCGTATTGCCATTTTCAAGAATATATAATACGCCCAACGTATTAATACCTAATAATTGAATCTTTCCCTCGCTCTTATTATACAATGTAGCCGCCGCATTGCATGGCAGAGCTGCAAGCTGAATATCTCCCTTAATTAAAAGAGATGTAAATTCATCGGCTGCGGCTGCAATCGTAAACTCATAATCATTGGCAGCCTGCCCCTCTTTGCTGTCTTTCATCAATTTTACCATACCAATCGCTGTTGGACCTTTTAAAGCTGCCACTTTAACATGTTGCGATACATAGTCAAGCGTGGCATTTGTTGTCGCATTGCCCTCTGTTGTAGGCTGATTTGTTGTGCCATCATTGTTTGCAGTGCTGTTTGTCTGACATGCTGTTATGGCAAACATGGTTACACAAATCATTGCCATAACGATTCTTTTTATCCATTTTTTCATTTTTAATTAAACCATTCCTTTCTATTTTTTATTTAACTTTCACCTTTATTTCTTCAATAACAAATTGGATTTTCTTTCTTCCATTATACTCATTAATGGACGGATAATACAATATGGATATTATTTGTCCTTTTATTGGCAAATTTTCTTCACTTATCTTAAACATAATGCCGTCAAACATTCGACCATCGGCATCTTCCAAAACAAATTTTGCAACATTCTTGTTTTTCCCAATAATATCCACACTTTTTACAAGAAGATTAGAATCGGCAAATAAAGGCTTTTCATTGCCTGTTCCAAAAGGTTCTAATCTTTTAAACTGATTAATCAATTCCATTGTCACATACCATAATGGCATAGCAACATCTACCCAATGAACAGGAATTAAATCATTTTCTGTCAATGTCTGATTTTGGTTCAGCATTTTTCTTAAAAGTTCTATATGTTCCTCTGGAAAAGATAAGCCTGCCGCCATTGGATGCCCGCCAAATTTTGTGAGCAGATTTTTACATTTATTAATCTCTTCATACATGTTGTACTTTTCGATAGACCTTCCAGAACCTTTTACGCCCTCAACGGACTTTGTTATAACAAAGGTTGGTTTATAGAAATGTTCTTTTACCCTTCCTGCAATAATCCCCGCAATGCTCTCATGGCATGAAGGCAAATATATCAGCAATACTGTATCATTTTTTAAATCGCTGTTATTTACCATGTCAATTGCCTTTTGCGTCTCTTCCTCTGTCATCTCTTTTCGTGTTTCATTTAGCATCTTTACATGCTGTGCAAGCTCTTTTGCCTCATTTGTATCCTCCGTCATCAATAAACGTATTGCAATATCTGCCTTTTCCAAGCGACCGCTGGCATTTAAACAAGGTCCTAGCACAAAACCAACATGATAAGAAGAAATTTCTGATAAATCAATGGCACATATATCTGCCAATGCGCGTATTCCTTTATTTCTTGTATCTTTCATGGTATCTAATCCGAATCGCACAAGAATTCGGTTCTCGTCAACCAAATCAACCAAATCACATATGGAGGCAATCGCTGCTAATTGTTTATACTCCTCAAGTTCTTTTAATTTCTGCGACCTTCTATACTCATATAAAATTTGCATCATCTCATAAGCAATGCCTGCTCCGCACAGCATTTTAAAGGGGTATTCACAAGATTCCTGTTTAGGGTCAACAATGGCATCGGCTTTAGAATACATATAATGTTTTTCTCCATGATGTTCATCAAAAGGAATTTCATGGTGGTCTGTTACCACTACCGTCATTCCCTTTGACTTTGCATAATTAATCTGCTCAATCGCAGCAATTCCATTATCGCAAGTAACAATGGTGTCAATACCATCTCGCAGCGCTTTATCAATAATGGCTATATTAATTCCATATCCATCATTTACCCGGTCTGGCACACTATAATCAACCATTCCTCCACAAGCTTTAATTGCCTTTACAAGAATAGTTGTAGAACATATCCCATCGACGTCATAATCGCCCACTACTCTAATTTTAACGCCATCTTCTATTTTTTTGTCAATAATCTCAACTGCTTTTACCAAATCCTTCATCTGTCTTGGATTGTGAAGGGATTGATACGAAGCTGAAAAATAGGCGTCCAACTCTTCTTTTGTACATATATTTCTATTCCTTGCTATTCTGGCAATAACTTGGTCTACCCCATATTCTTTGCCAATTTCAACAAAATCTGCTTTCTTGCAATACACTCTCCAATTGCTCATATATAAGCCTCCAACATTTACAAATCATCCTTTGTCAACCAACAATAAATATATTTTATAAACTTATTTGACAACAATAAAAGCTGCTGCAAAATGAATTTTTATACAAAATATGAAATCCACAAATGGATATGATATCACATCTTATAAAATTGCTCATTTTGCAACAGCCCCTTAAACCAGAAAATTTTTAATTAACGAACTATACCTGTGAACCGTCTGCATTAACTATTTTCTTTTCCTTTTGTGCTTCTGTCGTAACGCCCCTTTTCTTTCCGCCAAAAACGTACCACAAAGCACTTGTTATACATACAGATGAATATGCACCTACAACAACACCTACCATAAGCGGAAGAGCAAATTCTTTAACCGATGCCACACCTAATATAAATAGGGCAAGCAACATAATAAATGTTGTAAGGGATGAATTCATTGTTCTAGTAAATGTATGGTTAATTGCACTATTTACTAATTCTGTAATATTTGTTTTCTTGTTGGCATCCTTTAACAATTCTCTAATTCTATCAAATATAATAATTGTACTGTTGATTGAATAACCTACAATTGTCAACATACATGCAATAAATGTCGTACCGACCTGAACTCTTGAAAATGCGTAAAATGCAAGTACAACCAACACATCATGCAGCAGTGCAATAACAGCCGCCAAAGCAAATTTAATATCTCTAAATCGGATAAAGATATAAATCAACATACATATTGTAGCAATAATAACGGATATAATCGCACTTTGCTTCATTGATGAACTCACAGCAGCGCCAATACTATCCGATTCAACAACGGTACCCTCTTGGATTGGGAACTTTTCGCAAACAGCCTTTTCTGCTGCTTCTCTTTGTTCAAGATTCAAAACAGGCGTCTTAAAAGTAACCTTTGTTGAATCCTTTACTTTTTGCTGCTGTACTTCGGCTACGCCTGTCGCCTCTTTAATCAGAGGGATAATTTCATCCTCAATCTTTTCTTGGCTAAGCTCTTCTTGGAATGTATAAGTAGCTGTTGTACCGCCTACAAATTCAAGACTGTAATTAAATGAATAACCACTTGTTGTATTAAATACACCCATTCCTATAAAACCAGCAATAATCACTGCTACGGAAGCTATAAAGAATATATTGCGCTTGCCAAGTATGTCCACTTTTTTATTGTGAATGGTCTTACCATACCACTTTGCATCTTGTAATCCAAAGTTATAAAACAGTTTCATAATCACTTTTGTTATAACCAATGCTGTAAACATCGAAACAACAATACCAAGTGCAAGTGTCATTGCAAAGCCCTTTATTGGACCTGTACCAAACATATATAACACAGCAGCAGCTATCAATGTTGTGACATTTCCATCGACAATTGCTGATGTAGCCTTACTGTAACCAGAAAGAATTGCTCCCTCTACATTTTTGCCGTTTCCAATTTCTTCCCTGATACGTGAGTAGATAACAACATTTGCATCCACTGCCATACCAATACCGAGAATAATACCTGCAAGTCCTGGAAGTGTGAGCGTTAAATCATACACGCTTACCAAGAACAGTATAAGCACAGAATACAACCAAAGAGCAATTGTTGCAACAACGCCTGGTATTCTGTAAATAACAATCATAAAGATACACAGTGCAGCAAGACCAATAATAGCAGCAATCAAACTGGTATTAATGGCATCTTTTCCCAACTGCGCACCGACAATATTGGAACTTACTTCATTCAGAGTAAGCGGAATTGAACCAACTCTTATATAAACTGCCAAGTTGTCTGCGGATTCATAGGATTCCATATCTGTAATAGAAGCAACGCCGCCTGAAATAACAGATTTTACTGTTGGCGAACTAACCACTTTATTATCATATACAATATAAATTGCACTTCCTAAATTCTGTTGTGTTGCGGTCTCAAATTTTGTAGCGCCTTCCTCTGTAAATGTAAGCTGTACACCATATGGTGTTGATGATGTTGAGTTATTATCTGTGTAAGCCTGCGCACTCTTGACATCCGAACCTGTAAGAATTGGCGTATATGAATTTCCATTTACCTTAGCCTGATATTGTGTATTATCAAGAAATTCAAGGGAACCTGGCGTACCTAATTCTTCTAAGATTGCATTGGCATCGGTTACACCTGGAATTTCAACCGTAATTCTATTGCTGCCTGCCTCATACACTTGAGATTCTGTACTCTTTCCCTCAATACGCTTTTCCAATTTAGCAATTGTATCTCTTATATCTTGCTGTGTTGGATTGTCTTCTTGTATCTCATATGTGATACTTACACCGCCAGCTAAATCAAGACCAAGATTGATATTGCTGGCACTACCATATCCATTGCCTAAACCTACTGTCACAGCTACTGTTATAACTGCAAGCAATGCTACAATAATCAATGAATAGGTAATTATTTTACCTTTTTTGTACTTCATTGTAGTAAAAACTCCCTTCATTTTTTGTTATATAATTCATTTGTTGTTTGCAAGTGCTGCTTTAATCATAATAGCACACTCTACTCTTTTCTTTTGCATAGTACAGCCAATATCATATGTGTCATTAATATTGCCGTGAAAGTTGTATGCGTTTGCGGCACATCCGCCGCTGCAATAAAATTTTGCAAAACAATTTTTACATTGTTCTTTTGTATATACATTGCTGTCTTTAAACATTGTTTGTATATCAGTTCTTGTAATTCCCTCATCGACATTGCCCATCAGAAAATCCTTATTGCCGACAAACTGATGACATGGATAAAAATCACCCCAAGGTGTAACTGCCAAATACTCACAGCCAGAACCACAACCTGATAACCTTTTAGCAACACAAGGTCCGCCATCTAAATCTATCATAAAATGAAAGAAATTAAAACCTTTTCCTTCTTTTTTTCTTTTTGCCAATTCTTTCGCAAGTTTATCATACTGTTCACATATCATTGGCAAATCCTCTTCTTTAATGGCATAATCCATTTCCTTTGGTGCTACAACAGGTTCTATGGATATCTGTTCAAACCCCAAATCGGCAAGATGAAGAACATCCTCGCAAAAATCAAGATTATGATGTGTAAATGTTCCTCTCACATAATAATTATTTTGATTTCTGCTTTCTGCCACCTTTTTAAATTTTGGAACAATAATATCATATGAACTGCCTTGATTATTTCTTGTAGGACGCATCTTGTCATTGACCTCTTTACGTCCGTCTATGCTAAGAACAATATTGCTCATCTCTTTATTGGCAAATTCTATCATATCATCATCAAGAAGTATACCATTTGTTGTCAATGTAAATCGAAACTTTTTTTGATTTGCTTCTTCAATGCTTCGTCCATACACTACAATTCTTTTTACCACATCAAAATTCATAGTAGGCTCGCCGCCAAAAAAATCAACTTCCAGATTTTTGTTTGCACCAGAATGAGCCACTAAAAAATCAAGTGCTTTTTTGCCAACCTCAAAGCTCATAAGCGCTTTGTCGCCATGATACTCCCCTTCGCCTGCAAAGCAATACTTACAGGCAAGATTGCAGTCATGCGCAATATGAAGACATAAAGCCTTAACAATAATGGGTCTGTCTTTAAATGAATTTATGTAAGGTTCATATATATCTTTTGTAAATAGCTGACCAGCATCCTTTAACTCCCTAATCTCATAATATGCCTCGCTAATATCATCTTCGTGATACTTTTCTTCAAGCATATCTAAAATTTCATCAAGTGAATACTGTTCAAACAATGCTATAATATCATACACAAGCTCGTCCACTACATGAACAGCCCCGCTGTTTGTATCAAGAACAATATTGTAGCCATTATTTTTAAACTGATGTACCATAAATGACCATGCCTTTCTCAACATCTGTGAAGTGATAGAAGGCTCTTACTGCCTTTAGCTGTCATAAGTCAAATAGACATGCAAGCATGTCCGCTTGGCTCGTTGCTCGCAGGAATAAGAGCGTGCCTATACGCTTTAAGCACGCTCTCACACTCCACCCCATATCTTCATAAAATTATTTATTCTTATTCTCACAGCTCTGATTGCCAACTGTACAAGATGTCTTACATGCTGACTGACAAGATGTCTGACACTCGCCACAACCGCCATGCTTCATTGTATCCTTTAATGCACCATTACTGATTGTCTTAATATGTTTCACGACAATTCCTCCTTTAATAATGATAAAATTTCAAAACTACGTTGCATTATATCATAAGATTTCTATCATATCAAGTTAAAAGTTCTTAATATATAAATCCAGCCTGTAAGCGTTATACTGGATAAAAATGTTGTGACAACAACAACGCTTGACGTAAGAACTTCATCATTGTACATATTTTTAGCCATAATATATGCGGTTACTGTTGTTGGGGATGCCAACATAATAAGTATAGCAACAAGTTCTTGATTTCTAAATCCCATCCACACAGCCACAGGCAAAAATAATACCGCCAATCCTATAATTTTTATAAAAGCGGCAATCAATGTTGGTCTTATCTTTTTAATTGCCTTTCTTCCCTCAAATCCTGCTCCAATACATATTAAAGCCATCGGTGTTGCCGTCTGTGCAATGCTTTCCACCGCTTTGTCAAAAACAACGGGAAGCTTTATATGTGCTAATGAAGCTATAAATCCTATAAAGATACCTATAATAATGGGATTCTTTACTATATTCATACATGATTGTAACATCGCTTTTTTATTATTGTTTGATTTTTTATTTATATAAGAAGTATTATCTATTGAATGATTAAACACTTCCTCATGTGCTTTAAAAGTAAGTATCACAACAGAAAATATATTAAACAGCGGAACGGCAGCTAATATCATTAATGGAGCCATTCCAGCATCCGAATACATATTTTGTATAAAAGCAATGCCCAAGATGGCAGCGCTGCTTCGACAACTTGCCTGCACAAACGCTCCCTTCATTGTATCCTCTTTCATAAAAAGTTCAGTTAAGCCCCAAACACCTAAAAACATAATAGTTGTAACAAGAACACAAAATAAAACAAACGTAATATCAAACTGTGACACAAAATCGGCTTTAGATAAATCCTTATACAATAAAACAGGAAGCGCAACATGAAAGACATATTTATTGGCTTTCCTTACAAAATTATCATCAATAATCTGACATTTTTTAATAATCCATCCTACAATCATTACTAAAAAAATAGGAATGGTTGAATGAATACTATATATAAAACTATCCATGCTCTCTTACCACATTAACATTATACATATGATTCAGTGGTCCTTTTCCTTTTCCTATATTTAAATCAGCCCGAAGCGCACCTGCTATATATTGTTTCGCTGCCCCAACTGCCTGCTCCATCGTATATCCCATTGCCAGATTACATGCAATGGCAGACGATAATGTACAGCCTGTTCCATGTGTGTTTGGATTTTTTATTTTTTCGCCTCGAAACCATATATGTTTTCCATTATAATAAAGCATATCATCGGCAGTATTGGCATGATGTCCACCTTTTAACAAAACAGCTTGTTTTTTGCTTAATACAAGAGCATCCTCTGTATTTTTACATGCTTCTTTTAATGTATCTGATATCATTTTAACGGCTTCTAACACATCCTTTTTTTCACGTATTGCATTGCCTGACAACACCTCAGCTTCTGGTATATTGGGTGTAACTATGTCAGCAATAGGCATCAATTTTTCTACAAGCGCTTTTACTGCTTCTTCTTGCAGCAGATTACTGCCGCTTGTCGATACCATAACAGGGTCAAGAACAATATTTTTTGCATGATACTGCTGAAGCTTTCTTGCAATCACCTCTATCAGTTCTTTATTTGATACCATTCCAATCTTAACCGCATCGGGAACAATATCGACAAAAATACAGTCAAGTTGTTTCTCTAAAAATTCAGGGGCAACATCACTTATCCCATAAACACCTGTTGTATTTTGAGCGGTCAATGATGTTATCGCACTCATTCCATACAATTTATGTGCCGCAATTGTTTTTAAATCTGCCTGTATTCCAGCGCCGCCGCTGCAATCACTACCTGCAATTGTCAATACTTTTTTTATATCCATAAAACTCCTCATTTCCGAAGCGTAGCGTAGGAATTGCGCAATAGAAATTCGCAGAGGCGATTTCTATTGTCGCATCAAGCCCTATTTGTGACGCTTCGGCACAAATAGGCGTGTAAAAAATAAGTGCAGCAGCATTATTTTTCACACTAATCCCCCTTTTTCCTTACGCGCCCTGCGCATAAAAAGCAAAAAAGCTCTTGAATACTCAAGAGCTTTTACAATGCAGTCGGCGGGACTTGAACCCGCACCCAAGCAATATGGACTAGATCCTTAGTCTAGCGCGTATGCCAATTCCGCCACGACTGCGTTATCTCGTGCTTTTCAGCACTCAATTATATTACCATTAACTTTGTTATTTGTCAACATTTTTTTACAAGATTTTTACAAGATTTTATTTTGCCATCGTTTCTCGAACGGCTTTTAACACTTCTTCTTTTTCAAAAGGCTTGGTTACAAACTTTTCAGCTCCCGCTTTTAGTGCTTCAATAATCTTATGTTGCTGTCCTGCTGCCGTTATCATAATGACTTTTGCATCCTCATCAAAATCCATAATCTGTCTTAAAGCCTGTGTGCCATCCATATTGGGCATCGTAATATCAAGCGTCACCAAATCTGGACTGCACTGTTTATATGCAAGCACACCCTCTGCCCCATCTGAAGCTTCTGCAATTACACTATATCCTTCCTCTTCAAGTATATTCTTTAACATCTTACGTGACATACCCGAATCATCAACAACAAGCACCCGTCCTTTTGAGTTTTCTTTTACTTCCTCTGAAAGAATCACTCCTTTTTTGCTTATCATCGGCATTGTACCAACTGTTACAGCACTATCTACGGCTATATACAGCTTGAACTCATAACCTTCTATGTATATTGGTATAATATGTGCTGCTCCTTTTGCTATCTGATTTTCATAACATATTTGTGGCTTTATATCAACATTAACATTATTATGTGCAAGAAATGTCGCCATCAAACCACTAATGCAGTTAATAAATTCACCAACGGCATCATAAATATCAGAATTGCGCCCATCTAAGCGTTCACCAATATAGCCGTTCGCAATCTTATTAAAGGAAGGATTTTCCCCAACCATTGCAAATCCTATACATATGTCAACATCTCCCATACTTCTCTGAGTTACCATACACCGATATTCAAGGCTTTCAATGGACTGTATATGTCCAATATAATAATTATTTGTCACAAAACGCGTGATATTGCGAATAACAAGCCCAACAATATCTGTAACATATTTCTTAGAAGCATATGCAAAAATTGGAAGCAATGTATCAACATCATCTCTTTTTAAGGCTTCCATTTCTTTGTCATCAAATCCTTGTTCTTTTTGGAACCCTTCCAGGTATTCATCTATCTTTGACACTTTTATGTCCGTTTTTTCAACAAGAACCTGTAAAAACTGCATATAAGGACTGCCCTGCTCATTCAATAAATCCTTAACCTGTGATTCTGTAAGATATCCTTGTTCTATTGCTATATCACCGAATCGTTTATCCTGTTCTAACTGAATCTTATTAATCTCTTCTGCTTGTTCTTGTGTAATTATTTTATCTGCTACTGCAATCATACCAAGCTTTACACGTATTTTGGTCTGTTCACTTAAAATGCTTTCAAGAGCAGCCTCATTAATTATTTTTTCTTTTACAAGATATTTTCCAAAAAGCTGTCCAAACATATAATAATCTCCTCCTGTCAACTATTGTATAAATCAATACCTATCATTAATTTTACACATTCACGCACATTATATTTATACTTTAACATATTTTTGCACATGAAACAAGCGGATTTCTATTAAGAATCCAAAAAGGCTTTTACAAACTTTATATAGACTTTCTATAAAACAAACACAGCAAAAAAAGGAAGTCTTTATATAGACTTCCTTTTTTTGCCAATGCGGAAGATGGGACTTGAACCCACACGTGGTAACCCACACAAGAACCTGAATCTTGCTCGTCTGCCATTCCGACACTTCCGCTTTTTACATATTGTGGTATACACTTTACAGAACAGACTAATTGTAAACAAAGATATCGTATCTGTCAATCCCTAAAATACCAAGATTACATAAATTCTCTGATATCTATAAGAATGTCCTCAAGCTGCACACCGTCATCCTGAATTGTAAGATGCAGCGGTTTACTGATATCCAAACTAAACAGTCCCACTAAAGATTTTGCATCAACACAACTATTTCCCAATTCAATATCAAAAGAACAAGGATATTTACTCACTATACTTACAAACCTTTGTACCTTCTCCACTGAATCTAACAAAATGCTTACTGTAAACATATTGTTCCTCCAAATGTGCTTATCTGTTGCTCTTGTAATAAACGGTCACACAAAAGCATACAACATTATACGACATTATCTATTAAAAATCAACATAAAATGATTTTTTACATTATTTATTATTCTTCCATCTACTTTAATATATGCGATACAAAACTGCCGTTTAGAATCAAATTTTTCATCAATTAATTTAGATAAATGCACTCCTATTTTTTTGTTCTCTTCCAACTTAAACATTTTATTCTATCCTCTCATATAATTATTTTACAATTATAAATTCTCAAAAAATATCCTTTATTTGTTTACATAAAATTCTGATATTAACAAAACACCTTTATAATGTATGCTTTACACATACATACATTAATTTATATTTATTATATCTATTTGATTTTTTAAATGCTATTTTTTATTTAAATCTATACTTAAAAATTTATATTGCTAAAAACATAAAATAGCGGCACAATCTATATTGTGCCGCCACTATATATATATTCTGTTTAAATCGAAGCGGATGCTTTCTTGACAAGAGTTAAGTGGATATTCGCAATCCGCTATGCTACTTGCTCAAACCCGCTAGCTACTATTGTAGCCAGCAAGTCCCCACC
The DNA here is from genome assembly GCA_947088865.1 of uncultured Eubacterium sp. Lineage (GTDB taxonomy): Bacteria > Bacillota > Clostridia > Lachnospirales > Lachnospiraceae > Lachnospira. Next base: position 310,221 of record CAMUHY010000001.1, read on the forward strand.
TCCACTTATGCCTTTGCAGCATTAAAGTGAGGGACTTCCTTGATGAGGTTAAACAAAAATAATCACACATTGGTATAGCCCATTAAATACTCGTCAACTTCTCTTGCACAGTCTCTTCCCTGTCTTATTGCTTTTACTACTAGCGATTGACCTGTGTGACAGTCTCCTGCTGCAAATACGCCTTTTACATTCGTTGCAAAATGGTCTGTTTTAGTCTTAACATTCGTTCTCTCGTTTAACTCGACACCAAACGAATCCGTTACATATTTTTGTGTTCCCAAAAATCCGGCGGCAATTAACACCATCTCGCAAGGCAATTCTTTTTCCGTTCCAGCCACAGGCACCATCATCTTTCTGCCTGTTTTTTCATCAATTTGTGACTCCAGTTGAACTGTTACAACACTAGTCAGCTTTCCTTTTTTATCCTTTTTAAACTCTTTGACCGTCGTTGTATATATTCTTGGGTCTTGCCCAAATACTGCAATCGCCTCTTCTTGACCGTAATCCGTTTTGCATACAATCGGCCACTGCGGCCATGGATTGGTATCTGCTCTTTCATTGGGCGCTTTTGGCATCATCTCCAATTGTACAACCGATTTACAGCCATGTCGAATACAAGTACCAACACAGTCATTGCCCGTATCTCCTCCACCAATAACCAAAACATTTTTATTTTTTGCAGAAATATATGTACCCTCTTTAAGATTGCAATCCAAAAGACTTTTTGTTGTTGAAGCAAGAAAATCCACTGCAAAATAGATACCTTGCGCATCTCTGCCCTCCGCCTTGATATCTCTTGGATTAGAAGCGCCGCAAGCCAAGACAATGGCATCGTAATCTTTTAACAATTCCTTTGCTTTAACAGTTGTTCCTACATCGGTATTTGTAATAAATTGGATTCCTTCTGCTTTCATTACATCAAGCTTTCGGTCAATAATATGCTTTTCCAGTTTCATATTCGGTATACCATATCGCAGTAAACCGCCAATTCGGTCTGCTCGCTCATATACAACAACTTGATGTCCTCTGCTGTTTAGCTGGTCTGCAACAGCAAGTCCGGCAGGTCCAGAACCAATGACGGCAATCTTTTTTCCTGTACGCACTTTTGGTGGTCTTGGCGCTGCCCACCCATTTTCATATGCACGCTCAATAATAGCTTTTTCATTTTCTTTTGTGCATACAGGTTCACCGTCCAGTCCGCAAGTACATGCCTTCTCACATAAAGCGGGACATACGCGACTTGTAAATTCTGGAAAATTACTGGTCTTGCGCAATCTATAATAAGCCTGTTCCCAGTTGCCTGTATAAATAAGGTCGTTCCACTCTGGAATCAGATTGTTTAGCGGACACCCTGATGTCATTCCTTTAATGGTCATTCCAGATTGACAAAATGGTACGCCGCAATCCATGCAGCGCCCTCCTTGACAGCGTTGTTCTTCCTCTGTCAAAGGTATATGAAATTCGTTAAAATGCGTAATTCGCTCTTTTGGCAAAACAGCTTTTGCCTCTTTTCTATCATACTCTAAAAATCCTGTTGGTTTTCCCATATCGAACCTCCCTACCTTGTCACTGCATAAAATGCTTCAATTTGCGCCTGCTCGCTGCTCAATCCTTTTTCTTCCATCTGAACAATTGCCTTTAACATATTTTCATAGTCATGCGGAATAATCTTTTTAAACTTTGGCAAATACTGCGCAAAATTATCCAATATATGTTTTCCTTTTTCAGAGTTCGTATATGCGACATGTTCTGTAATAATTGATTTTAGTTCAAGCACATCATATTTTTCTGTCACAGATACCATAGACACCAATTGCTTATTTAAGCGTTTATAAAGCGTTGTATCTTCATCTAACACATACGCAATACCACCGCTCATACCAGCGGCAAAATTCTTTCCAGTCCTTCCAAGTACCACCACGCGACCGCCTGTCATATACTCACAGCCATGGTCTCCGCACCCCTCGACAACTGCTGTCGCACCTGAATTTCGCACGCAAAAACGCTCTCCTGCAATGCCGTTGATAAATGCTTTGCCGCTTGTTGCACCGTACAATGCCACATTTCCTATAATAATATTTTCATCTTCTTTATAAGCAGCGCTTCTTGGCGGATAAATTACAAGCTTTCCGCCAGAAAGCCCCTTGCCAAAATAATCATTGCTGTCGCCAATTAATTCCAAAGTCAATCCTTTTGGAATAAATGCACCAAAACTTTGACCTCCGGCGCCATTGCACTTTATCGTATAGGTATCCTCATCAAGCGTTTCGCCAAACCTTCTTGTAATTTCTGCTCCAAGCAAAGTGCCAACCGCTCTGTCCGTATTGATTACATCAATCACAACACTTTTCTTTTCACCGCTTTCAAGCGCTGTGGCAAATTTTTTGATAAGCGTTTTTTCATCAACTGTCTTTTCAAGTTCAAAATCGTAGACATTCTTTTTGTTATAACAAATTTTTCCCTCTTCTTTCATATATGGATTATTGATAATTCTTGACAAATCCACCTTCCCTGAACGTCCGCTCTCTGGTATGTCCATCTGCTGCAAAAAGTCTGTTCTGCCAACCAGTTCATCAACGCTTTTCACACCTAATTTTGCCATATATTCGCGGAGTTCTTCTGCTATAAACCGCATAAAATTCACAACATACTCTGGCTTTCCTGCAAACCTCTTTCTAAGTTCTGGATTTTGTGTAGCTATTCCAACAGGACATGTATCTAAATTGCACACTCGCATCATCACACAACCCATCGTTACCAAAGGAGCGGTTGCAAAACCAAATTCCTCCGCGCCAAGCATAGCTGCAATCGCTACATCGCGTCCACTCATCAACTTTCCGTCCGTCTCAATAATAACTTTATTGCGAAGTCCATTCATTGTAAGCGTCTGATGCACTTCTGCAAGACCAAGTTCCCAAGGAAGCCCTGCATTATGGATGGAGCTTCTAGGCGCAGCTCCTGTGCCTCCGTCATATCCCGATATAAGAATTACCTGTGCGCCAGCCTTTGCAACACCACAGGCAACCGTGCCAACACCGCCCTCCGAAACGAGTTTTACAGAAATTCTTGCATCTTTATTTGCATTTTTTAAATCAAATATCAATTCTGCCAAATCCTCAATCGAATAAATATCATGGTGTGGCGGAGGTGATATCAGCGATACACCCGGTGTTGAAAGTCTTGTTTTTGCAATCCATGGATACACCTTTGCGCCTGGCAAATGTCCGCCTTCTCCCGGCTTTGCTCCCTGTGCCATCTTAATTTGAATTTCCTTAGCGCTGACAAGATATCTTGATGTTACGCCAAATCTGCCGGAAGCTACCTGCTTGATAGCAGAACATTTATTCAATCCATCTTTTCCGACTGTTAGACGTTCCTCGTCCTCGCCGCCTTCACCACTGTTAGACTTGCCATGCAGCATATTCATTGCAATTGCCATCGTCTCATGGGCTTCTTTGGATATCGAACCATACGACATTGCTCCTGTCTTAAATCGTTTGACAATCGAATCAACACTTTCAACTTCTTCCAGTTTGATGCCTTTCTTTGGAAACTTAATATCCATCAGTCCTCTTAAATTCATAGCATTCGTTTCTTTATTGATATAACTTGTATATTCTTTAAATGTATTATAATCGCCCGTTCTTGTTGCAAGCTGTAATAAATGTATCGTCTGAGGATTGTAAAGATGTTCTTCATTGCCGCTCCTTAACTTATGCGCCCCCAAGCTGTCCAGCGTTGTTTCCGTTGGCAATCCCAACGGGTCAAATGCTTTATTGTGAAGTGACTCCACATCTTCTTGAATATCTTTTAAACCAATTCCCTCGATTCGACTTACGGTTCCTGTAAAATACTTGTTAATCACATCGGAATTAATACCAATAGCCTCAAAAATTTTCGCTCCCTGATACGATTGAATGGTTGATATGCCCATCTTTGCGGCAATCTTTACGATACCTCCAAGTATTGCGGCATTGTAATCATCAACAGCGGCATAATAATCTTTATCCAACATATTTAAATCAATCAATTCCTGTATACTTTCCTGTGCAAGATAAGGATTGATAGCCGATGCACCATATCCTAAAAGCGTTGCAAAATGATGCACATCTCTTGGCTCACCGCTTTCTAATATCACTGCCATCTTTGTTCTTTTTTTCGTCTGCACCAAATATTGCTGAAGTGCTGAAACCGCAAGCAGTGAAGGAATTGCAACATGATTTTCATCCACGCCTCTGTCCGAAAGTATAATAATATTAGCGCCTTCCCTGTATGCTCTGTCAACTTCCACATACAGATGGTCAATAGCTTTTTCCAATGAGGTATTTTTATAAAAAATAATAGGAATGGTCTCTACTTTAAAACCATCTACCTTCATATTTTTAATTTTAAGAAGGTCTGTATTGGTAAGAATGGGGTCATTTATCCGAAGTACCTTACAATTTTCCTCCTTTTCCTCAAGAAGATTTCCATCGGAGCCAAGATATACCGCCGTGCTTGTCACAACCTTTTCACGGATTGAATCAATTGGCGGATTCGTCACTTGTGCAAAAAGCTGTTTAAAATAATTAAACAAAGGCTGATGCTTATTTGACAAAACTGCAAGCGGTGTATCAATTCCCATAGCCCCAATAGCTTCTGAGCCATTTAACGCCATTGGCAATATAGACGTCTTAAAATCTTCATAGGTATAGCCAAATGCCTTTTGAAGCTTTGCTATCTCATCCTTTGTATGCGTTTCTACTTTTTTATTTGGTATTTTTAAATCGTGAAGCTGTACCAGATTGTTGTCAAGCCATTCACCATATGGCTGACTGCTCGCATACTGTGATTTTAATTTGTCATCATCAATCAATGTTCCTTCCACCGTATCTACAAGAAGCATTTTGCCAGGACGAAGCCTATCTTTTGACAAAATTCTGCTCTCCTCAATTGGCAGAACGCCTACTTCCGATGAAAGAATAAGGTAGCCGTCATTTGTCACATAATAACGTGATGGACGAAGACCATTTCTATCAAGCACCGCTCCCATCACATCACCGTCTGTAAAAAGGATAGAAGCCGGACCGTCCCAAGGTTCCATCATCGTCGCATAATATTGATAAAAATCTTTCTTTTCCTGTGACATCGACTTATCATTTGCCCATGGCTCAGGAATACATATCATCAACGCCAAAGGAAGCGGCATTCCGTTCATCATAAGAAACTCTAAAGTATTGTCTAACATAGAAGAATCGGAACCGCTCGTATTGACAACGGGCATAATCTTTGTCATCTCATCTTCAAGATAATCGGAAACCATCGTTTCCTCCCTTGATAACATTCGGTCTGCATTGCCCTTAATAGTGTTAATTTCGCCATTATGGCACAAAAGTCTATATGGATGCGCTCTCTCCCAGCTAGGATTAGTATTTGTAGAAAATCGGCTATGTACAAGTGCAATTGCAGACTCATAATCCGCATCTTCAAGGTCTCTAAAAAATGTTCGCAGTTGTCCGACAAGAAACATTCCTTTATAGATAATTGTTCTGCTTGAAAAGGAAACCACAAATGTATCTTCATTGGTCTGTTCAAACACTCTCCTTGCCACATATAATTTTCTGTCAAAATCAATTCCTTTTTTTACGTGAGCGGGCTTTTTTACAAACGCCTGCATAATCGAAGGCATACAATCCACCGCCTTTTTTCCAAGTACATCTGGAACCGTAGGAACATCTCGCCAACCTAAAAATTCAAGCCCTTCCTTTTCTACAATAATTTCAAACATTTTTTTTGCTCTGTTTCTCTTCAGCTCATCTTGCGGAAAAAAGAACATGCCAACGCCATACTCTCTCTCATTGCCAATATCAATCCCTAAAGACTGCAATACCTTTTTAAAAAATTTATGTGAAATCTGAAGCAATATCCCAACACCATCACCTGTTTTTCCCTCTGCATCTTTACCTGCTCTATGCTCCAGATTTTCAACAATACTAAGCGCATCGGATACAGTTTGATGTGTCTTTACTCCTTTGATACTTACAACTGCACCAATACCGCAGTTATCATGTTCAAAAGCTGGACTGTACAGTCCAAACTGTCCATTGTACATTTCTTTTTCCATAAATACATCTTCCTTTCCTTATTATTTAATGAAAATAATTAAAAAACTTGGATTTGTTATTATTTTTATTAAATTGACTTATTTTTCTTAAGTAATACTATACGCTTATTTTCCAATGTTGTAAATAGGAAATTTTCAAATATAGTCTGATTATTTGATAATTATAATATTATAAATAAAACTATCAGATAACTTATAGAATTTTATTTGATAAAAATATAATTTATCCTGTTTTTCTTAAAATATTGTGTGTTTTTCTTAAATTTTTTTTGTGATTCCAATGTAAAAATTATCAAAAAAATTGAATTGTGTTTAAATTGTTCATTTCTTTTCAGTCATATTTTATAGCGCTGCTTATAAAAAACATAGATATACATTCAATACTATATTTTGTAAAAGTTCTTTATTTTACAACAGAATCCACTATTTCTTAATTCATTTTCTAATGTTAAGCGGATATTCGCAATCCGCTACGCTGCTTGCTCAAACCCTCATAGCAACTATTGTAGCTTTTCAGCGGGAGCTTATACTCCCACTGAAACAAGGAAGTCACCCACTTATGCTTTTACAGCACTGAAGTGGGTGACTTCCTTGATGAGGTTAAATATTATGCCACAATCTTGCCCTCATATATTTCTATAATCTCATCCGATAACATTTCAAGCTCTTCTTTATCATGGCAGGCAATAATAATCAGCGCGCCTCTCTCTTTTTGTTCCTTTAATATCATATGTACCTGATTTGCACCAGCTTCATCTAAAGCATTAATAGGTTCATCCAATATAATAATATCTGGCTGTTCCATAAACGCCGCCGCAATTCCAAGTTTTTGCTTCATGCCAAGTGAATATTTACGAAAAGTTCGCTTATCATCTGGTTCTAAACCAACTTGTAAAAGTGCATCTCGAATCTCTTTATCGCCAATTCTATTTTGAATGGATGCCAACACCTGTAAATTTTTAAAACCTGTATAATTATTAATAAATGCAGGATTTTCTATAAGCATTCCCACACTCTCTGGAAATGACATATCCTTGCCTAAAATTTTCCCATCAATTTCTACTGTTCCTTCCGTAGCGCTAATTAATCCACATACAACTCGCATAAGCATAGTCTTTCCTGAACCGTTTTTGCCTTTAAGCCCATACACTTTCCCACTCTCAAACTCAAGATTAATATGGTCTAATACTCTCGCTTTTTTTATAACCTTAGAAACATTTGTAAGTTTAATCTTCACTGTTAACCCCTCCACTCACTCTTATTAAAAATATCCGTTTTAACAAAATGTATCAATCCCACTATTATTGCAACTATAATTATCAATATATCAATAAATATAATCATCGTATAATCATAACCTCCTGACAGATACATTCCATTTCTTACTGTCATAAATCCATTTGTGACAACTGCTTCAAAGCTAAAAAATACGCCTGCAATCAACAATGCTACAACCGAAATATACCCAATTATTGGTGACAAGATTTGTGATAAACTTACTTGAAGCATGGAAATTGCTATTGATGTCAATACTGCGCCTATCAACATATATATTGCCAACTCATTAAAATTTGCAGAATGTTCTATCAATACCTTATCAAAACCTAATATTTTTGTACAAACCTGCATAGTAGGGATAAAAGAAATATTTTTTGAACCAATACCAACAAAAAAAAGCTCTGCTATTAATATCACATAAGCTGTTACTATGGATAACATACACCACACACATTTACTTATCCACCATACCATCTTTTTTCTTGTTCGCACCAAAACTGCAGTTCCAAAACCATTCAAATCCTTAAATGGATAATTTCCCACAATAAATGCAATTAAAATATTAGGCAATATATAAGCTGTTGGTATGTCTAAAATATTGTTAGCAGTAATATCAAATTCTTTTGTCCCTTTAAAAAGCCATAACACCATATCTCCTATTGAATATATACCTACAAGCCCCTTATTTGAACAGCGAATTATAAAATCAATTATAAGTACAGCATAGACGACCGCCAACAATGCAAATTTTTTCCATTGATACAAGATGCCATGAACACAGTCATATTTTAACTGAAAGAACATTATCTTCATGCTATTTCAAAAAATCCTTTCTTTGAACTGCTAATATTGTTAAAAAATATATACTTACACATAAAACAATAGGATAAACAATCTGCCAACCTATATTTATTCCATTGATATATACCTTATCACTCAGTCTGTAAATTACCCATAAAAAACCATTTTTTAACGCACTCTCTGTACTAATAATCACTATGGCTGCCACAAAACCTGCCCACTGCCAATTTGTAATCCACCAAACATATAACATCATACTGCCTGCCACAAAAATAAGTGTAAATACGATAATAAAAAATATTATTATTATCAATCCTGCATTTGGTGGATTTTCTATCATATATCCTGCAACTCTGTAAGCTCTGCTCTCACGTTTTTCCCAATTACACATGATGCCTGTCATCAAAAATCCTGCTGTTAATGTTACTATTGTTATATATAAAGAAAACAGCAAATCCATTATTAACAAATCTGAAAGAACATCTTTCCAAACTTTTTTTATTGTTCTTTTTCTAAGAATTAATGCAGGGTTTAATTGATATTTTTCTATGTAAAGAATATAAAATAAAATAAATGCTAAAATATACAGCCACACGGAATATAAAGAAACAATGATAAATGCATCATAAACACAAGGCACGCCTTTTGTCGATACAATAGAAGGTGATGTCAATCGCAATATCAACTCTGTTGGTATTGCGATGGCTATAAGAAGCAGTATTACTATTGAAAATGTAATTTCATTAATATTTAATAAGGCTTTTATTTTTTTCATTGACCCCCCTTAAATACAATGGCTTGTCTTACTGGATATGCTTTTAAACACAAATAAATATCATTTTGAAGTGCCGCTTCTCTTCTCTCACTTCGTATTAAGCCTTCAGAAACTGTAAAACACGCAATTTTTTGCTCTGTCGAATTTGCAGCAATTACTGGTGAATCTGTAAAAATCATTCCCTGATTTTCATATCCTATGGGATACATAACAAGATTAAATTTTTCAAATATATGCTCAAAATTGATATCTTTATCTGATGTATTATTTACCTCAAGTTTAGTTACAACATAAAAAATCTTGTCATTATTCCCTCCGTTTACTCCATATTTTTGCGTTAGTTCACTGGTACTGCAATAATCTATACTTTTCGCCCTAATCTGAATATCATCATTCCATGAGACCCATTCATTAATAGAATGCAATTCCTCCTGTGGCTGAGGAAACCGTGAATTAACATCAATAAGTCCTATGATAAACAACACAACAAGCACTGCTGTTATCAAACATACAATCATTCTTTTTTTATGTTTAAAATGTTTCATCACGAACCCCCTTTACAAAATAAAAAAGTACTCCCATACACAAAATAACAATCATAAAAAGAATATAACAAACCGCATAGTTTGGAGCAACCTGACATATGCTAAACATTCTGTATGGCGCTAACCCTTTTCCCCATGCTGTTTTTGCCAAACGTGTAACAGCATTTAAAAATTCACATATAATATACGGCGATAAAAGAGCCATAAAAATATTATTAATCCAGCTTGAAATAATCAATGCCAACGTTGCCAACAATCCCCCACAGATAAATTGCAGACAAAAATACATGATTATATAAAGATAAGGATTGGAATAAAAAATAGACGACCACATACCATTTGCATTAATAGGAAATGAACCTATTGGCCAAACAATAGAAGGCAAGACTGCTGCCGTAGCTAAAAAATTAATTAATAATGGCACTGTAACAGCTGTTCCGCCTGTTAAAAAAACGGCTAGATACTTTGAAAATAAATAATGTATTTTCTTTGTTCTTATATAATAATTTTTTACAATGCCAGTACGAATATCTGAACAATATGTAATTGCATAAGGAATTGCCGCCAAAAGCGGAATAATTCTTACAAACAATTCATTTTCAAAATTAACGCCTCCGCCTATCCAACAATTAAAAACACTTAATGGCATACTTGCTGCATTATTATATTCATAAAATTGAAGCGGAGCTATCGCCGTAGGAATTACATTTCTAATATAATGTTCTATCGTTATAATCATGCCGATAATTAATGAAAGTTTTAGACCTGTACTGCTAAACGCTCGCTCTAATTCTATTTTAATCATTTTTTTCACGATTTTATCCTCCTAATAATATAAAAATAATATTATAATTATTATTTTTATCAATATAACTAATCTTACTTGAGATTGTATATTAATATTATTAATTTGATAATTTTAAAAATTTATAAAAACAAAATAAAATAACATTATTTTTATATATTCATTTGAAAATGGATAGTTGTAATTATTTTAAAAAACAATTATAAGCAGCATATTCCAAATATATCTATTTTATCCCCCATAACTATCTGGACTCCATACTCCTTCATATCCAACAATTTCATATCTATTTAATGATACTCTAAAAAACGCATAATCTTTTCCATTCAATTTTACTGTATTACTATGATATCTTGTTGTTCCTTCATAATAATTATAAGGATTACTGCAACTTATTCTTCCATTTTTAGCATAACCATCACATCCATATACTGTTGCACTATAACCATAATCTGTGCCATCACAATACGTACATTTCATATAAGAAGCACTACTATCTTCTTTCTGTCTCACACTTGTTTCATCAAACGAACCGTAATCAAAACTAAAACTGAATGGACTATCTGTATAGTTATTTGCTTTTGCAATATTGACTGTTGCTGAACTTATACTAACTATAGCCATTATTATTAAAACACTTGTAATACATTTACTTATTAAATCTTTCTTCATTATAAACCTCCTGTAATAATAGTTTTTTATAACTTTTTAGTTTATTTTTATTACAAAAAATATATCACTTTACCACCTCATTATTCTCAACATTCAATTTAAACACTTTTGCTCCCGCTGGAAAAGCATTTGCTCTTTCTGAATAAACCATATAGATATCATTTAACGCATTTCCTCCAGTAATAACATTTTCATAATGTGTACTTCCACCTTCGTTATAATGGTCATACTCTTTTACCAATTTCGTAGAAATTGATGTTCCCATAACAATCTCTTTTTCCTCTCCTGGCTGAAGTGTTAGATGATTAACTTGTGTTTGATAATCATCACCAATATCTATAAAACGAAAACCTTCTGCTCGTAAGCAATATGATAACAGTTTATTTTTATCTGATTTTATATCAAATATTTTAAAATTCATTGAATTAAATATATATTCTCTATCCATCTCATTTTTAATTAATAATTTCACAAGTAAAAATACTCGCTCATTACCAAATTTATCAACAGTTAATGTTCCATCTTCATTTAAAATATGGCTACTTTCAAATGTTGTGTAAAAATTGTATATATTATTTACATTATCATTACTCATCATCTCTGAACAATTATATATATTATCGGTTATAAAAGTATCTTTAACACATGCTGTAAAAACTGTTGTTTTACTATAATCCACAAATATACTTTCCCCCAACTCAACCTTATCAACTTCATTCATAATACTAGTATATTTGTTATTGTTCTCATCTTCATTAACATGAACTTTATTTGTAATTACTGCTTCTGTTGATACAATAGATGTTGTCTCTGGTTCTGTGTTAATGTCATTAATGCTTTGTTTTTCACAACCTGCTAATAAAAATAAATTAAAAATTAAAATCGTACATAATATCCTTTTATACATCTTCCCTCCAAAGAATAAATGGCTGCAATTACCTTTAAAGCAAATACAGCCATTATCTTTTAAAATATCATTGCCTTAGTCATAACAATTAACATTATCTGGACTCCACCAACCTTGATATGCGGCAACATCATATACATTTAATGAAGCTCTAAAATAGGCATAACCCTTTCCATTTGATTTTACTGTATTACTATGATATCTTGTTGTTCCTTCATAATAATTATAAGGATTACTACACTTCATACTTCCATTTTTATCGTAACCATCACACCCATATACTGTTGCACTATAACCATAATCTGTGCCATCACAATATGTACATTTCATATAAGAAGCACTTCTATCTTCTTTTTGTCTAACTCCTGTTTCATCAGATGAACCATAATCAAAACTAAAATTGAATGAAGTATCACCACTATTATTTGCCATTGCAACATTTACTGCTGCTGAGCTTATGCTAACTGCTGCCATCGCTATTAAGGTGCCTGTAATAACCTTACTTATAAAATTTTTCTTCATTATAATAAACCTCCTGCTAATAAATTTTTTAATATGCTTTAAATGGTATTTTTTAATTTTCCTCCTTTCCTTTTACCTACCATCATGATAATTAAGACTATATTACTATACAAATCAACAACATTTAGCTCTTATATATGTAAAGCCTTGTTTTCTATACTTATATTATTTTTTAAATACAACAATTTAATTTATAAAAATTATATCATATTATTAAATATATGTAAATATAATAATTATTTTTGTATATTTTTATTTATATATTTTAATAAATCAAATTTACTTTGTACTAATAAACTTTTTTCTTCATTACATATATAATTTCATATTTTTATATAATACCAAATTTTTAATCAAAAGAAAGCAGCACAAATTTTTGAGGGATTAAAATTTGTGCTGCTTTCTAATATTATAAAAAACGTGAAAATACTACTTCCCCTCTTTTTGTCTCCTATTCTCCTCCTGTTTCTTTTTTCTTTGCGCTTTTCTTTCTTCCTTAATTTTTATTTCCTCAATACTCTTTTCAATATACTCCATTCTCTCCTCTTCATTAAGTACTGTGAAATCCTCATAAAGAGCTGGTAATCTATATAATGATGTATCACAAATTTTACAGTTCTTATATAGATGCGTTGAATAAATTTCTCTTTTACATTTTGTACAATAATAAACTTTAATCATAGTTTTCTCCTTTGCCGTTTATTTAAAATCGTTTGTTATTTTTATATAAAAATCAACTGTTGAGATATTATCAAATACCTTTATTATTACAGCACTTGACTAATACCTCAAGAATAAAATCTTAAAAACGACTGTCACATTAATAATGTTAAGCGGATATTCGCAATCCGCTACGCTACTTGCTCATAACCTCATAGCTACTATCGTAGCTTTTCAGTGGGAGTATAAGCTCCCACTGAAACAAGCAAGTCCCCACCCCCACTTATGCCTTTGCAATATTGAAGTGGGGGACTTCCTTGATGAGGTTAAAATACAATAATCTTATTTTCAGCTATTTTTCTTAATGCAACAGTCTCCTATTATCATTTTTCTACTCTATCACGCCCTTTCCATCACTTAAATTAAGATAAAAAATTATCTTTTGTATATATATACCAACTTTTAACATAAAAAATGTTATAATTTATCAACTATAACATCGGTCATTCTATCAAAAACATTAAAAAACTATTATGACCTATGAAAAATGCAATAAATTTTCTTCTTTTTCTTTTTCTTTTTATATTTTTAGTTTATTAAACATATGAAAAAAATTGGCAATATATCTTAACAAATACTTGGAATGAATTATATATTATTGTTGTCCATTCTCAATGGCAATTTAACTCTTCCTATGTAATTTGACGTCAAAATAAATGTGCCTTTTTCTCTTGCACAAAATATTTGTCCATACTGCGAATTGCCTCTGTGTCCTTTAACCCATTCCCCATCAATATTGACCTCAAACTGAAGATTTCCACGTATTTCAAAGCCTTGAATCGTTACCTTCTTATTTTGTTCATCAACGATGCAAGGTCCTTCATAAACTTTTTCTTCCCCAGACATTTGTGATAGATACATTTGCAGTAACGTTGAAATCTCATATGCCAGATAAGGCTTGCCCAGTGGTTCTGTTTTTACATTTTCACAGAATGCATCCGATAATTGCGCCATTTTATCATTGGCAATTCTTAATGTTTCTAATGCTTCATCAACTAATTTACTCATAATAATTCCTTCTTTCTTCTCAATAAAACAATATAGTTGTTACTTTTTGTTGGATTTATATAAAACATTTTTTATTTTTATACAATCCTATTTTGTTTTTTGATTTTTTTCTCTATTATAAATCAAATGGACAAAGATTTCTGTTAAAATATATTGTTGCTTTTTGTTGTAAATTGTTGGTTTCTGTTATATAATAAACAACGAATGTTGCGCTTCACAAATCATTCTTATATCAAATTAAAACAAAAAAGGATAAAAGCTATGAGAGACTTATCAATTATAGTTGTTGAAGACGACGCTGCCGCTTGCGACCGCTTTGTACAATGTGCAAGCGAAATTGAAGAAGTATCTATTGTAAGTTTGACAAATAGTGCCTCAAAAGCTATTGAAGATATACATGACTATCAACCTGATGTGATTATTTTAGATTTAGAATTGCACTATGGCAGCGGAACTGGATTAGATGTGCTAATGGGCTTAAAACAAATACAATTGCCAACAAAACCATATATCCTAATAACAACAAACAATTCCAGCCAGATTACTTTTGATTATGCAAGAACACTCGGAGCTGATTTTATTATGTCAAAACATCAAGACAATTACTCCGAAACGAAAGTTTTAAATTTTATAGCTATGATGAAAAGTTTGATATTTGCAAAGCAAAATTCTACAAAAGAAATTATTAATAAAGAAACACCCAAACAGAAAGAAAAACGAATGATACGCTGGATTACTTCTGAACTTGATGCGATAGGAATTAGTCCCAAAGCCGTTGGTTATAAGTATTTAATTGATGCTATCTACATGTACAGTGAAGATAACATTTTATTTTTATGCAATAAAATTGGTGAACTCTATGGAAAAAGTGAATCGAGCGTTGAGCGAGCTATGCAAAACGCCATTCATCGCGCTTGGAAAAAAACAGATATTGAAGATTTGTTGAAACATTACACCGCTAAGGTCAACTCTGAAAAAGGATGTCCAACAATAACAGAATTTATATGTTATTATGCCAATAAATTAAAATATGAATTTTAAAAGGAGGGAGGACCTTTCAAAATTCATATTTCAATTAACAAATATTATTACATAACAATTAATTTAAATAACGTATCTAAAACCGTTTCCCACCATGACATAGCACATATCCTCCTTAACTTTTCTGGGCTTATCATAGTAAAAGTGCGGTTATATTAATATTTGTTGTCATAGTTGGTTTATGTTAGTTTTATTTAGTTTTAGGAGATAAAAAATGTTAAGTTCATTGATAAAATATTTTATTATTACAAACTGTTCTTTTTATTTTGCAAAAAAATTAATGAAAAAATCATTTCCATTAAAAGCACAAATATTATATTCTTGTGTAATTACTTTTTTATCTTGTTTCTTATTAAAAAATATCTCAATATTATTAATTCCATTTTTATTTTTTTGTATATATTTTTATGTTAAATTCACATTTCATCTTTCTACTAAATTAAATTTAACTATTGTATGTATTTCTATTGCCTTAAGCCATTTTTGCTATATTTTATCTACCTTATTATTAATCCCTTTGTTTTATCCTTTCACTCTTCTTATTAAAAATGAATCTTTAAGATTATCTTTATTAATATTGCTTGCAAGCATTATACAAATCCTTCTATCTATTGGCGCTTTTAAAATTAAACGGCTTAAAAGCGGTATGCCGTTTTTAAGCCAGCGTACCTGCAATGATACAGGATTGATAGTCAGTATATTTGTACTAATAATTACAACGCTCTACTACTCTTTTTCTGAGCCAAATACTTTATTTGTTGTCCTTATGTTTACCTCCATATTACTATGTATAACCATTGTTATCTGGTGGAGACATAATTTAAATAAAGCCTATTGGAATGCCGTGCATAAAAACCAAATTGCTGCACTGGAAACGGAAATTATGAATTTAAAACGAGATAATGATAATCTTTCAAAAATCATTCACAAAGATAATAAATTAATACCTGCAATGGTACTGTCTGTTAAAGAATTATTGGAAATGAGTATTGAACTGGACAACACTTCATTAAAGGATATATCGAAATTAAAAATAAAATCTGCAAAATTGTTAGAAGAATTGGAAGAGATTTCAAAAGAACGCAAAGGCATTATGATAGAAACTGAACAGCATTTATATGAATTGCCAAAATCCAACTTTATGCGTCTTGATTCGCTTATTAGCTATCTTTATCAGCGTTGTATTTTATTTCAAATTCAATTTCAGGCTTTATTTAATATTAATATCAACCAATTGATGAACTTTATCAACGAACGTGAATTAGATACAATCATTGCAGATTTAATTGAAAATGCAATCTATGCAACGAAAAATCAAGAAAATAAAAAGATACTATTTTGTATTGATTCAAAAGATAATGTGTTTTTTATGAATATTTATGATACAGGGGTTCCTTTTAACACTGAAATTATACATAAATTAGGCAAAAATAAAGCCACCTCTCATTCAAATGACGGCGGCAGTGGAATTGGTCTTTATAATACAATATCGGTCTGTCAAAAATATAGTTTTAGTTTTATTATTGAGGAAGCGCCAGGTGTTGATAACTTCACTAAAAAAATTTCTATTACTTTTGATGATAAAAATCTGTTTTTGTACAATGGCATAAATATGGCAGCTTCCTGATTGGGAGCTGCCGTTTTGTCTATCCATTTTCAACTATATTGCTTTATCACTTTTAAAAATTTTTCACCATACATATTATACTTATTTTCACCAACACCGACAACTTCCATCATCTCAGCCTTATTTGACGGAAGTTTTTCGCACATATCGGCTAGTGTTTTATCCGAAAAAATAATATAAGGTGGCACGCCTTTTGTTCTGGCAAGTTTTAATCGAAGTTTTCTTAAATCATCATATAAAACTTTCTTTTCTCCTTGTGGAACTTGAATGGATAACGCTTTTGACTTGGATGATTTATTACTTTGACTGCCTTTTGCTGTATACGAAAAATAAGAATCGCTTTTACTGTTATCTTCATAAATCGTAAACACATTTGTTCTATATTGGTCTTCATAATCCATATTGACAACATGACTTGAAAGACAGTTACTGCAATTATCACATTTATATGGGGCTTGTTCTCCAAAATAAAATAATATATTACGTCTAAGACAGTATTTTCCTTTGGCATAAAAAGCCATCTGTTTTAATCGCTCATGGTCTCGTTCTTTTAATCTTGCATCTTCTTGTGGCGTCAAATCGGCTCGCACTTCTCGATTATCAATCAGAAAGCGATTAATTACAACATCTTGCGGCGAATAAAATAAGATACACTCTGCCGCTTCCCCATCTCGTCCGGCACGCCCTGCCTCCTGATAGTAATTTTCCATACTTTGAGGCATATTATAGTGCAAAACATAGCGAACATTGGATTTATCAATTCCCATTCCAAACGCATTGGTCGCCACTACAATCTTTTTTTCATCATATATAAAATCATCTTGATTCTTTTTTCTTATCTCTCCATCTAATCCTGCATGATATTTTGTGACACTGATTCCTTGACGAACAAGAATATCATATACTTTCTCTACATTTTTTCTTGTTGAACAATAGATTATTCCGCTTTCATCTTCATGTTTTTTTATATAATCTACCATCAACCAATCTTTTTTATTGCTCTGCACTACTTCAAAATATAAATTTTTTCTGTCATACCCCGTCACGATATGCACAGGATTTCTTAATTGTAAAATATTCATAATATCCGACTGAACAACGTCCGTTGCCGTCGCTGTAAATGCACTGACAACGGGTCTTTGTGGCAGTTGTTCTACCAAATCCAAAATACTTTGATAACTTGGTCTAAAATCCTGTCCCCACTGTGATATACAATGCGCCTCATCCACTGTAATCATGGAAATTGGAACATTCCTTGCAAAGTCTAAAAATCTTGGCGTAAGCAGCCGTTCTGGCGCCGCATAGACTATCTTATACCGTCCATTTTTAGCGTTTGCAAGCGCTTTGACAATCTGATTTTCCGTCAGCGAACTATTGATATAAGCGGCATGTACTCCTGCCTCATTTAATGCCCGAACTTGGTCTTTCATCAATGAAATCAATGGAGACACTACAATCGTTATGCCAGACATCATCAGAGCCGGAACTTGATAACAAATTGATTTTCCCGCTCCCGTAGGCATAATACCAAAGGCATCCCTTCCGCAAAGGATGCCTTCAATCAATATTTCCTGTCCTGTTCTAAATGAGTGATATCCATAATACTTTTTTAACACTTCATATTTATCCACAGCCAAAACCTCTAAAATTTTAGTTTTTTATTTATTTTCACAATGTCTTATCACTGAATAAAATCCAATATCTTTTATTGCTTGTCAAATTCCATTGTATTTGAATTTCTTGTCAGCTTTAACTTTTTTAATTCAAGCTCATAGATATAATCTTCGCTTTGCTTTTGCCCTAAAATTTCCTTTGTGATGGTAATGGTGTTGCCATTTGTTGTATATGTAATATTCATAGAAATTTCATTGCCTTTTTTCTCAATACCTGTACCATCTTCATTAAACTCATATATTGTACTGCCGCCGTCAACGCTACTCCACTTACCAGTAAGTGTTGCTTTTTCACCACATCCTGTAATTATGCAGACAGCCATTATAACCATAAAAATGGATAACGCTACTCTATACTTTTTCATAAAAATCCTCCATTCCGAAGCGTAGCGTAGGAATTGCGTAATAGAAAAAACTGCTAAAGCAGTTGCGTAGGCGATTTCTATTGTCGCATCAAGCCTTATTTATGACGCTTCGGCACAAATAGGTAACAAACTGGTTTGTTTGTGAAATAATAAGTGTATCAGCATTATTTTTCACACTACCTCCATTATCTTTCGTCTAACGGAACATAATCTTTCCTTTCACACACATTGCGATATGCTGGTCGGATTATCTTTCCACAATTGATTAGCTCTTCAATTCTATGCGCACACCACCCAGAAATTCTTGCAATAGCAAAGATTGGAGTAAACAATTCCGTAGGCAGCCCCAACATGCTGTACACAAATCCACTATAAAAATCAACATTGGCGCTTACACCTTTATATATCTTTCGCTCACTGGCAATAAGCTCGGCTGCAATTCTCTCCACATTTGCCATAAGCTGATACTCATCATGTTTTTCTTTTTCAATGGATAACTTTTCAACAAAACTCTTAAATACTCTTGCTCTTGGGTCTGATAACGAATAAACGGCATGACCCATTCCATAAACCAATCCTGTATTATCAAATGCTTGTTTATGGAGCATTTTTTTCAAATACTCTCGAAGCTCGTCATCGTCATTCCAGTTATGTACATTTTCTTTAATATTGTCAAACATTTGCACCACTTTCAAATTGGCACCGCCATGTTTTGGACCTTTTAAAGAACCAAGCGAAGACACCACAGCAGAATATGTATCGGTTCCTGATGAAGTGACAACATGAGTCGTAAATGTTGAGTTATTGCCGCCTCCATGTTCTGCATGAAGTACTAATGCGATATCTAATAATTGTGCCTCAAGCGGTGTATATTTACTGTCGGGTCTTAATAAATGTAATATATTTTCTGCTGTGGACAGCTTTGGCTCTGGTTCATGTATAATAAAACTGCCACCCTTATGCGCATGTAAATATGCCTGATAACTATATACTACCAACAGTGGAAATTCCGATATCAGCTGTAAGGATTGCCTTACCACATTCGGAATGCTGACATCATCTGCTTTTGGGTCATAAGAATACAACATAAGAACACTTCTTGCCAACGCATTCATAATATCACAGCTTGGCTTTTTCATAATAACATCTCTTACAAAGTTGCGTGGAATGCATCGATACTCCCCTAAAATCTGCGTAAAATGGTCAAGCTGTTCTTTGTCTGGCATCTCGCCAAACAACAACAAATATGTAACTTCCTCAAATCCAAAACGTTTATCTTTTGCAATCCCTGTAATAATATCCTCAACATCAATTCCACGATAATATAATTTTCCGTCACATGGATGAGAAACGCCATTTTCATCTACTTCAGAAGCTTTTACCTCCGAAATCTCTGTAAGTCCTGTAAGCACGCCCTTACCATTTAAATCTCTCAATCCTCTTTTTACTTCATACTTGTCATACAAACTTTTGTCAATATTGCTGTTCTCCTGACATTTTAATGCCAGCTTTTCCACCTCCGTAGTAACTTTTGAAAAGCTCTTTTTTTCTAACCCCATAAGCAATTTCTCCTTTCAATGTTGTGCTACTTATTATATTTTTTATTTCAGCAAACATAAACCAATCAGCTATGTTTACATAAATACCTGTTTATTGCATAGACTTAACTTTAGAAACCGGATGATGGTCTATGCATCATCCGGTTTTTCCACATTTTGCAAAATAACGCATACCAACACTGCGCAAATTATTTTTATTCATCGTTTAACGAAGTCTAGCCCCTTCGTATTTTGCATGTGCCATGATACATCTTCTAAGAGACATATACCTAGCATCAATATTTCCTTCTGGTACTTCTACATCAAGTGATACGGCTATTACATCTATAAGTTTATCATCAAGACTGTTTCTTAAATAGGACAAAACGTTTAACTTTTCTTCATACGTTCTGGCATCAAGAAACATAAGAAGACGTGAATCTACACCGTCTGTATCGGATTCTTCCATATTAGATTGAATTTTTGAACATACTTGAACTTCTGACTGCTCAGAATATTTTTCTATATTCTCTGCTATATATTGACTTTCACTATCTTGATTGTCAACGGGCTGACTTTCCTCAAACTGTACTTCCTCAAAACAATAGGACTGTTTTACATCAGGATATTGAATAGAGTCAACTCTTTCTATAAATCTATCATAAGGCATTACATATATGGAATACTTACCATAAAGAGCTTGATACACGACCATTCTTTCGTTGTTTTCGGAATGGTATGCTATACATCTTATCTGATATAAATTTCCCTTGAAATGTCTGTAAAATCCTCCAATTACCAGCTTTCTCTCTCTCAATATAACCCTCCTCCAAATTTCTATTGATTTCCATAAGATGGAGAATCCCTGCCGTAACAATATGGGTCATTGTAACAATATACTTACAGTCTCTGCGAACGGACTCAGAACTTCCCATATTCTTATTGCTATCCATAGATTCATGGCTATTGATATAACTGTCATGGAGCCACATTACAAACTGGCACAATTCTTCCGGTGTATTAAATGTTGATGCAATCTGACTGTTAATATAAACTTCCTCGCTGTGTATATAATCTTTAAGCGCAAATTTTAAATATTTTTCATACATGCAATGGTCTTTCATATTTCCGTCAAACTCACCATTATGTGGAAATGTAAAATAATCTGCAAGATAATGTGTCACTTCGCCAAGCTTACGACAATACGATGTTGATATCTTCTTAAAATCATCGGAATCAACCGTTAATTTTGATATAAACTCTGTAACCATCTCAAACGTTTCTTCTATATTATGCTTTGTAGTAACAAACGACGGCTTGCAATCCGGAAGAATACTTCCCATTACAAAGGCTTTCTTATGGTCGGAAAGCAACTGATTATCAATATTTTTTATCAAATAAAGCGATAGTGAAACATGTGATTTCTTTCTCATACTGCTCCTTAACTCTAATTAAAAAAATTTATTTTGCCTAAAAGGCTCTAGTTATAACGTACTAACTCTATTTTAACCTTTATCAAGAAAAATTACAACAAAAAAATTTTTGTTACATTTAAAATCCATCTTTCTTTTACTATCTTTTTATAATTTTTTATATTTTTTTAATTTTTTTGTAAAATAAATCCTTATAATCATACAATAAAGCAAATAACTAAACTATCAATAAGATTTAACTGCAAAAATTGTTTTTGCTTACAATCCTATTTTTGTATAAAATAACTTGACAACCAAACGTAAAAAATTATACTTTAATCCTATAAGTAGGAAGGTAGGTTTTTTTATGGAATCTTTTATTATACCTAATCGGACAGAATACAACGCTCTTTCTTCCAAAGAAAAACAGGAGCTTACACAAAAAATTGCTGTTTGCACAGGCGCTGTATGGAAAAAGATGCAAACATTTTCCCTATGGGGACAATCTTTAGAAACGGCAATCTATACCCTAAAAGACAGCAATTTTGTCTTTATTCCAGGCGACACTGTGACTTTAGGATGGGATGGCTTTTCAGATACAGACCATCCTGATTTTTCTAAATTCAAAGCGGCTTTGGACGAGGACGTTTTAGAATATTGGGGCGGTCAATTTCAAACAGAAGAGATTTTAAAACACCTCACAACACCCCTGCGTCAAGCCATTATTCCACCTATGCTTGTTGAACAAAAACCGATTGATTTTACATGTAGTCAACCTGTCAATCTTGAGGAATTGACATTAAGCGAACAACAGCAGCAATCTATTGAAAACTGGAAAGCGAATCCTTGCAGCTATCAAATCACTTTTGATACGTTTCAATTAGGTAATCCTAAGCTGCGTCTCACCAAAAAAAGGGAGGGTTCCATCATAGCAGAAATTCTTGTTCCATCTACTGTTGACGACCTTCAAAAACATTTAGAAACACAAGGCTTTACTCTGCCAAACGGCGACCAATGGGAATACTTATGCGGCGGTGGCTGTCAAACACTTTTCGTATGGGGAGACACTCTGGAATTTTGTAATGAAGAATGGGAACAGCCCAACTTTTTTGGTCTTACAATTGCCTTTGACTCTTATGCACAAGAAATTGTCAAAGACAGTTTATGGCCATATCGTGGCGGTGACGGCGGCGTCTTGGAATGTTACGGCGATTTAAATGTATTAAATGACCTTATTTGCTCCCCTCACTATATAGAGTGGGACATCTCTGACGAAAACCAACGTATGCAGATGCAAGAATGTTTGGAGGATGGACTCAATGAAGACTATGACTGCTACCGAAGAATTTTAGTGCTTGATACCCAGTACTAAAAATTTGCCAACTTTAAAACAGTTCTTTTACTTCTTCAACCGATATATTTTCCTGCTTTGCATAGTTTAGAATATCTGAAAGCTGTTCTGTAATATAGTTTTTGGGTTCGTCTTTTGTAATCCCAATAAAAACTTTTATCTTTTGCCAGTTCTTAGCAGCTGGCAATTCTTTTAACAATCGTTCTATGGGAATATCTGCAATAAAAGTCTCTTTTGCGCCAATCTGGTACATGACATCTTCTACCGCTTTTTTTTCAACCTCTGTAAGCCCTTTTGGAACACATATAGCAATCGGCACTTTAAAAAGTATCTTCTTTCCCCATGCTTTCATTAAAAAATATTTAAACAATTGTACTGTCGCCACATAATCTGCAATGACACCTCTTCGTAGCGGAGATATAATGTTGATATTATCGGTTGGATGTTCAACCATACGTTCAGCTTCATCTCCAAATGCTACTATTTTTTTACTTACAATATCAACTGCCAGAAGCGACTTTTCTTTTAATACCATACCCCTGCCTTGTATATAAACAACAATATCTGCCGGTTCAAAAAATTCCATCCCATTCCCTCCAATCGTGCCAATCCATAAAATATTATATTATTTTTATTGTAATTTTACAATAAAAATGATACGCTAAAAAAAATTAATTTTGTATGACCTATATTTTACTGAAAGGATTTTATTGATGAAACGTATTGATTTACATGTACATTCGATTTATTCTGATGGGACACTTACACCATCCCAGCTCATTGACAAAGCGATTGACACAGGACTTGCCGCAATGGCAATTACAGACCATGATACTATTGATGGTATTCCAGAAGCCCTTGAATATGCCAAAACCAAATCCTTTGAATTGATTTCAGGTATTGAATTTAGTACCTTTTTTGAAAAAAAAGAAATACACATTGTCGGTTTATTTATCGACCATACAAACGAAGCGTTTAACAACGAACTTATCACACAGCGCAAAAGCCGTGAGGAAAAAAATATCAAAATGTGTAAAAAATTAGAAGAATTTGGTATTCCTGTCTCTTATGATGAAATGTTACAATGGTATGCTCACTCGGTTATCACAAGAGCGCATTTTGCGGACTATCTTCTAAAAAAAGGATATGTGCATGACCGAAATGAGGCTTTTAGCCGCTATATTGGCGATGGCAAGCCTTGTTTTGTTGAGCGCGATAAAATGCTTCCAAAACGTGCCATAGAACTTATTAAAATGGCGGGCGGCGTTGCTATTCTTGCTCACCCTATATTATATCATCTTGGCAATGAACAAATGACAAAACTGATGGATTATCTGTGTGAATGTGGAATTGATGGATTAGAAGCTATCTATTCAACCTATTCTATGAGCGACCAAATCCAGATGCAAAATCTAGCAAACCGCTACCATCTTTTAATTTCTGGCGGTTCAGACTATCACGGTGCAAACAAACCTCATATTGAGCTTGGCACAGGAACAGGAAAACTGTTTGTCCCTTATGAAGTCCTTGAAAAATTAAAAAAATAAAAAGAGGTTATTCCATACATTACAAATCATAGCAAAAAGAGACTGCTACAAAAAGAATTTTAAGTACTATATATCGTTTTATTTTACCATTATAACTACAATATATAAGTTAAGCGGATAGCCGCAATCCGCTACGCGACTTCCTTGATAAGGTTAAATTTCTATTTTGCAACAGTCCTTTTCAATTTTTTGCTTCATTTATTTTAGTGCTTGATTTATTTTAGTGATGGAATAATCGCATCTGAGTAAAGCACATCGTTATACCACGCTTATTGCAAGCCTCAATAACATTGTCATCTCTTATAGAACCACCTGGCTGCGCAATATATTTTACGCCGCTTTTATAAGCTCTCTCAATATTATCTCCAAATGGGAAAAAGGCATCGGAACCTAATGCAACATCTGTGTTGCCATCAAGCCATTCTCTTTTTTCTTGTGCCGTAAATACTTCTGGTTTCTCTGTAAATACACGCTCCCATTGTCCATCTGCAAGAATATCCATATATTCCTCACCAATATACAAATCAATGGCATTATCTCTGTCTGCTCTTCCTATTCCCTCTTTAAACGGCAAATTTAAAACCTTTGGATTTTGGCGCAAATACCAGTTATCTGCCTTTTGTCCAGCAAGTCTTGTACAGTGTATTCTTGACTGCTGACCTGCACCAATACCAATAGCCTGTCCATTTTTTGCATAACATACAGAATTTGACTGTGTATACTTTAATGTAATAAGCGCAATAATCAAATCAATTTTTGCCTGCTCTGTCAATTCTTTATGTTCTGTTACAATATGATTCAAAAGCTCCTCATCAATTTTAAAATCATTTCTGCCCTGTTCAAATGTAACGCCATATACCTGTTTTTTCTCGATAGGCTCTGGTTTATATTCTGGATTTATTTGAATAATATTATAATTACCCTTCTTTTTCGACTTTAAAATTTCCAGCGCATCGGCATCGTAACCAGGCGCTATAATACCATCTGAAACTTCATGCTGTATCAGCTTGGCTGTCGTTACATCACACACGTCCGAAAGTGCTATAAAATCACCAAAAGACGACATTCTATCAGCGCCTCTTGCTCTTGCATACGCACATGCTAAAGGTGAAAGTTTACCAATAGACTCATCTACCCAATATATTTTTTTCTCCACTTCCGAAAGTTCTTTTCCCACTGCTGCGCCTGCTGGTGACACATGCTTAAAAGAAGTTGCTGCTGGATATCCTGTCGCCTGTTTTAATTCCTTTACAAGCTGATAGCCATTAAATGCATCCAAAAAATTAATATATCCTGGTTTTCCATTTAATACTTCTATTGGAAGCTCACTTCCATCCGCCATAAATATTCTTGACGGTTTTTGATTTGGATTACAGCCATACTTTAATTCAAATTCTTTCATTTTACTCTCCATTCTTATTAATCTAAAAATTTGTTTTTATAATATTATCCACTTTTACTTTCTAATAATTACTATTTATTTTTATTGATAATTATTGTTTCATACTTGCCTGTAACTATATCAATGTATCGCACAAACAGTGAAACCTTGTTATCCACATTTAAATTTTCCCAAATTGTTTCTGTAAAAGTATGGATATCTCCTGATATAGTAACCGATGTCGGTTCTCCCTCAAAACTTGGAAGTGGATTCCCGTCTCCCATATATGTATGAATATAATGTCCTTCACCGTCTATTGGATTGCTATATGAAAAAGTATATCGGTTACAACAGCAAGGATTACCCTGATTGCTCTTTAATATAGACATCTTATAAGAATACGCGCCGTTATCTATATTCATAATCCCTGAAATTCTAGGCGTATAGTTTGGTGCATCTGGCTCAAATTCTCTTGTCTGCAACGCCTGTTCAAATGTATACTCTTGACTCATCAATTCATAAACCGTATCGGTTTGGTCTCCGTTTGTGACAATCGTCTTATTGCCCAAAACACGAACAGGCGCATAGATAATAAGACTTGGGTCTAAAAGCTTGGAAGGATCAAAAGCTTGGGTACGGATACCCTGCCCATCTTCAACAAACACCCTATTTCTGCTGTTTTCGCTTCTGCCCATAATAAAATAAGCACAGACCGCCTTTTTGCCATCTTCGGACTTTCCAATAATAATACCTCTTCCAGGATATGTACAACCTGATAATTCTTCTGCAATTAATTTCATATGTTTCCTCCATTTTTATTGCAAATAATAAACTAATAATTTCCAAGCAATTTTATTGACACAGCTTCTTCTTCAATGCCTCTAAGTGCATTCATAACGGATGCATCATCTATATTGCCCTCAAAATCTACAAAAAATCGAAACTCCCATGTTCTGCCCTCAATTGGTCTGGACTCTATTTTATTCATATTTAATCCATTATATATGATATGGCTTAACAAATTATAAAGGGTTCCTGTTTTATTTGCAGTCTCAAATACAATGCTCATCTTTTGCGCATCTTTTACAAATTTTCTGTTTTTTGTAACAATAACAAACCGTGTTGTATTATTATCAAAATCATTAATTTTATTTTTCAACACTTCAAGTCCATAAACTTCTGCTGCCTCTTCACTTGCAATCGCAACATGGGTCTGGTCTTTTTCCTCCAGTATCTTTTTGGCGCTTCCTGCTGTATTGGATTGACTAATCTGCTGCCAATTTTTGTGCTGCATAAGAAATCCCTCACACTGCATTAATCCCTGTGGGTGAGAATACACGGTTGTCACCTTATCCAAATTTGTTCCTGGAAGTCCCAAAAGTGCATGTTCTACTTTGACATAAGTCTCTGCTATAATATAATTATTATATTCCTGAAGAAGGTCATAGACATCTGCGACAATACCTGCTGTTGAATTTTCAATAGGCAAAACCGCATAATCTGCCTTTTCCTCCTTTACTGCGTCCATCGCATCGCGCCATGTCGCCACCGCAAAATGATTAACCTGCTTGCCAAAAAACCGTTTCATAGCTATATAACTGTAAGCGCCTGGCACCCCTTGATATACAACTGTGCAATTTTCTTTATCTATCGCATCAATTGCTTCATAAGGCTCTCTTAACGTCTGTGTTGTCTCCTCTAATAGCCGATACTGCATCTTTCTTGAATTTGCCATTATCTGTGAAAATAAATCATCTATGGCATGTATATTGGACGGCTTTTGAACCATCGCCCGCACAGCTTCCAGTTTTGCCTTTTCCCGTTCTTCATCAAGGACTTTTTTGCCCGTCTCTATTTTATACTGTGCAACTTTCTCACACAATTCCATTCTTTCCTCAAACAATTCAATCAACTGCTTATCAATGCCGTCTATCTTCCTTCTTATCTCGCCTAAATCCAGCATAAACTACTCCTTTCACAAGTTCTTTCCAAAAATATTCTTCTAACTTTTTTACCAAAATTATTCTACCATTTCCAGAAGTTTACCTGTAATATCTGCCATATTTGAAGAAACTTGCTTTGTACTGTGAGAAATCTCTACATTTTCTTCAACAACATGTGAAATACGCTCAATTTGGCTAACCGCATGTGATACCGTATTGACATTTTCTCGAACCATATTAGCAATTTCTTCCATATCATGGTCTGTCTTTTCTATATTTTTCACAACAATGCCAAAAGCTTCAGCCGTCTCATCCGTAATTTGCTGTCCGCTCTCCACTGCCTTGATGGAATTCATAATCAACTCATTGGTTTCTTTTGCTGCCTGTGCGCTTCTAGCTGCAAGCTCTCCAACCTGTGTTGCCACAACGGCAAATCCTTTTCCCATATCGCCAGCTCTTGCCGCCTCAATCGAAGCATTTAAGGAAAGCATATTCGTCTGTTGTGCGATGGAGTTAATCTCACCAATAATAGTCTCAATTGCCTTAGACATATCACTAATTTTTTGCATAGAATCTTTTAACAGCTCCATACGAGACTGCGTTTGCAAAATTTCGTCTGAAGTCTTCCCTGTTGCTGCTGTAACATCCACAGCAACGTTGACACTGTTATTGAGTTCCTGTGTCAACTGACTCATTGTATGCTTTAAGTCTTCTACTGCCTTTTCCTGTTCTCCTGTACCATTAAAAATATTATCTGCATGGACTAACGTTTCCCCTGATACTTGATTTAACTCCATACAGGCATCTTTTACATTTTGAATCAAACGCTGATTTTGTTCCATATCCTGATTTTGTTTTTCTATCAATTGCTCATTTTCTTTGATATTTTGACAGATACCCTCAACCATTTTATTGATGTTATTAGAAAGCATTGTAAATTCAGGATTCCCCTGTTCATTTACAGTGATTTCAAAATTTCCTGCTGCTATTTTACTCATCGAATCCGAAATGCGATTAATTCCCTGTACAATTTTACTGTCAACCATACGATTAATCATTAACAGCAATATGCCAAAAATAATCAACATACTTAAAGATACCACAATCGTCTGATTAAAACGTCCTTCATAATATTCGCTTGAAGGCATAAATGTTCCAATAATTTGACCTTCGTATTCCTGTGCCATATAATAGCCTTTGACACCGTCAACAACTGCTTTTCCTTTCCCTGTTAATGCCGCTGGAAATCCTGCATCGGCAGCAGATGTACCGATTAAACTTGAATTTCTATGTGCCAAAAGCTGTCCATTGTCCGCATCAATGGCATAGATATATCCATTTTCGCCAAAGTCAATGTCTTTTAAAACAACGGAAAGTTCTGTTCCTGCAAGTGTTTTTTCCAGCACTTCCGGACGCACACCTACCTGAACAAGACCTTTTGCATCGGTTCTTGCCACACCAATATACTGCATAACAACGCCCTCTGCCACATTTACCTGAGGCTCTTGTGCAATTTCAATCGAAGGGTCTTTTACAATCACCATAAAGGCATTGGACTGCTCGCCGCTTTTCATATCAAATCCAATATAAGATGGAATTGTACTGCTCGTAATAATTCCGTTTTCATCAATAATATGTAATTCATTAACCATTAATCTATCTTTAATTTTATTAAGCCTATTCATATCGCCAAAAATGGATGGGTCTGTGGCAAGCATATCTGCAAATGCTCTTGTTTTAGCAAGATTATCTTGACTAAGGTTTTGGGTAAGCTGTTCGATATTTAATTTATTGTTGGCTAACTTTGCCTTGACATCTTCCAACTTATTTTGACTAAGTGTTGCATTATTATTTTGACTAACAACCGTCTGTAATACAAAAATAGCTATAATTGTCAAAAAAAGTGCCACCAACATATAGCAAAAAAGCCGCTGGGTAAAAATTTTTTTCATAATAAAGACCTTCCTTTTTTGTTATTTTAAATAATTTCCATATATAGCAAATAATTATACCTTCTATTTTCAAAACTTTCAAGTCTTTTGACACTAGGATAGTATAACAAAAAACTGTAAAAGGATATTCTTATCCAATTACAGTTTTATTGATACAATGATGAGGTTAAATTGGTCTTTCAGGTACATTCCCTGTATTTTTATACACTCTATATGCATCGTTTACTTTTTTTAATACTATGGTGCATACAATTGCAACGACTAAAAAGAATACGCCTTGATAAGTAAATGTTTCAGAAATCATGATTATAGCTACCCTTGTTATAACTTCAACAATTGCTATAATCAATGTAAAAAACCACTTTTTTTTCGCCAATAACAAAACGCCCATTATAATATAATAAACAATCTCTACCACTGAAATCATAACCAACAATGTTGCTGCACGGCTAAACATCATAGCAAGTCTAAGTTCATGTGCATTTAAACTTATCTGTATAATCCCCACTGCCGCACTTAAAAAACAAAGGACAATCATCGCTACTGCCCAACCCTTTGTGCCTTTTGATGCAAATCGTTGGTAAAATTCCTTTTCTGGCATTATGCCCCATGGCTGATTTTGCGCAGCCTGTTGTCCATAACCATTGGACGGATTCGCATAACCATTCGGCTGCTGTCCATATCCGTTTGGTTGATTGGTATAACCATTCCCCTGCTGTCCATAGCCGTTTGGCTGGTTGGTATAGCCATTTGCCGGCTGTCCATAGCCATTTGGTTGGTTAGTATAACCATTCCCCTGCTGTCCATAGCCATTTGGTTGATTACCATAGCCATTCGGCTGCTGTCCATATCCGTTTGGCTGATTCATATAGCCATTCCCCTGTTGTCCATAGCCGTTTGGCTGGTTGGTATAGCCATTTGCCGGCTGTCCATTAAAGTTTGCCTGACTAGCTGTCTGATTTAAATTATCTTGCTTATTGTCAACTGATTCCTGCAACTTTTTTCCACAATGACTGCAAAAGTCATTCGCTGTTTCATTTTCATATCCACAATGAATACATTTCATAATCAATCCCCATTTCTTATGTTTCTTCACGATTTTATAAATTTTATTTGAACTGTTTTATATAAATAACTGCAATTTTACAAAATCAATTTTATTTTCATGACAAAATATATTTGTACCTGTATTTTTATACTCTTAAACTAATAACCGCTCATTTTGTATAATCAAACACTTTATATTTTTACAGTCTATATAAATACCATTGATTTGTCAAGTTAATTTATGGTAAGTTTTATGATGCAAGAAAGCATTTATCATTGCTTTTCAGAACTATACGCATTATAATAAAAATAGTTGAAGACTGAAAGAAAGGCAGGTTATTACGATGAAAAAACCGATTAAAATTACGATTATAATTGTATTGATTTTAGCTGCTATCGGTGGCGGAGTCTACTATTATTTCAGTTCTAAAATCCAATTAAATAATGACAATTCTGTGGGCAATACTGCTGGTAATCTCAATAACGGCGGTAAGTTTTGTGAATATGACGGAAAAATTTATTTTTCAAATCCTTATGACAGCGGTCATTTATATGTGATGAATTCCGACTGTACCAAAGCGCAGGCTTTAAACGCAGACACCGTTTCATCACTCAATGTATGCGGCAATTATATTTACTATGTGCGCAATAATTTTTCAAGAACCACCATTGCAACAGGAACACGCGCACAATTATTTGGCGTGTACCGCACCAATCTAAAAGGTGAAGAGGCACAGATGCTGTATCAGACAAAATCAGGTATTGCCTCATTACACGGCAACTACCTATACTATCAGCATTACACCGATGAGGAGGGAATGACTTTTTACAAGATAAAAATTGATGGAACGGAAGAGACAAAACTTTCAGACAAGATATACAATCCTTCTAGTTTATTAAATGGAAAGATGTATTTTACAGATACATACAACAATAATCGAATCAGTGTGATGGATTTAAACACCAATTCTATCTCTGCATTTTATCCCGCAGGTTCATATCTGGTTGATGCGGCTACTGATTATATCTATTATATTGATTTGGATAAAAACTATTCACTTGTAAGGCTGAATACCTCAACAAAGACACTTGAACAATTATTTTCAGCTTCCGATGCAAAAGTTATTAATTATAACCGATATGGCTCTAAGATATTTTTCCAATTAGAAGGTGGCGAACAACCTGGATTATATCGCATTAATACGGACGGAACACAGCTTGAATTTATAGCCGCAGGAAATATCGCTAGTATTCACTGTACTTCACAATATACCTTTTTCCAGTACTATGAAGATAAGATATCGTTGTATAGAGTACCTACCACAGGAGTGATTACTACGGTTGATGAGATACAAATTAAATAATCAATCGTTTTAGCTAAGATGAGGCTAAAAACAAAAGGGCTGTTGCAAAATAGAAATTTCATACTGAATGTAGTAATTGGCTAAGTGAATTATAACTACATTGGGTACTGAAAAATCTTTTTGCAACAGCCTCTTTATTTTATCTTTTAATATAACTTTCTTTTGTTTTATTCTAACTTTATTTCCGAAAAATCAACCTCAAAATCTTTATATATACCTGCTTTTACTTTATTATCAAATGTATAATAGGTCATTTCATCACTCTCAAAATGATAGACCATAATTTGTTTTTTTTCATAATCTACAATCCAATATTCCCGAACACCTGCTGTACGATACTCCAATAATTTTTTATAAAAATCCATAGAACGGCTGCTTGGAGAAACTACCTCAACAATCCAATCGGGCGCGCCGTTACAGCCCTTATCATTTAATTTATTGTTATCACAAATAACAGAAATATCAGGTTCTACATACGTTTTGTCATCTGCATTTAAAAATACAGCAAATGGAGCTGGAAATACCTCACAATCCCCATTATGAGAACGAATATAATCCTTTATTTGATAAGACAATTCCATTACAATTCTTTGATGTATCATGCTAGGTGTAGCCATCATATAAATTTGCCCATCTATTAATTCTGCCCGTTGTCCCTCTGGCAAAGCCTCAATATCATCTATTGTATAATATTGCATTTGTCTTGCTGCTTCCATTTCAATCACACCCCTTTTTTTATCATCATATCAAACATTTATTCTTATGACAAGGGACGTATAAAATGACAATTTACTCTTTATTGCCGCATAAGCTAAATATCACTACGCCTGCTATTGCAACAGCAATGCCCAATAACTTCATCCATGAAAAATCTGATTTTTTGCTTCCAAACAAGCCAAACAACTCAATAATATAAGCTACTGCAATTTGAGTGACAACAATGGTTATCTCTGCCTTTGCAACGCCTAATGAACTCATGGACTTAATGACGGTAAAGGTAATAAAGGCGCCTATCACACCACCCAACAGCGAAATTTTAGGATTTACACCCCAAATTCCAGCAATTTCTGGTCTGCCGTCTATAATCCACATAATAACGCAAGTGACAAACGCTGTTATTTGCACAAATCCAGCAGCAACCCAAATGCTGCTGGATTTTGTAACATTGGTATTAAACACGCCTTGAATACTCATCAAAGCACCTGATAACATGGCTATTAAAAAACCTATCACTTTAATCCTCCCACACTTTACTATATATTTCCATACCACGACAAATTGCCGTTCTTATATATAGTATGTGCAATTTTTACCATGTAATTCAAAAAGTGCTTTTTTTTCATTTAACCTCATCAAGCAAGTGGCGTAACGGATTGCGAATATCCGCTTAACTTACTTTTGAGGAACAAAATCGGCTGCAAATGCATCCACCGCTGTTGTTATATCTTCTCCGTCCCACACCTTATGAATCATAATCTCATATCTTGAATAATAATACATCTGTCCCATAAACTGTGCCTGACATTTAGAATCCTTAAAAAGCTGATATACAACATCTTTCGTATTGCTGTCTTTTGCATTTTTATTGTTTGACACACTACTTTTTGCACATAAAAGACCGGACTTTTCAAACATTGTACTGGCATAATCATAGCTTAAACAGTGCGCCACAGCCTTTGCCACTTCAATATCATCCGCATATGGACTTACAAAAACATCCACATTTTCAGACATTAAAGAAGTCTCAAGACCTTCTGCCAGCTTTGGCACTTTGATAATCTCATAATTTACAGAAGATGAGTCAATTTCTTTTAAATGATTGACATCTGTAATTGTATACGCCATTGTCCCCTCTGCAAATTTTATTGAAGTATCATCAATAACATTGGTCCCTCTTACAATTCCAAACTGTTCTTTTTGCTTAACATATTGCTCCATCGCCTTTTTTAGTATCTCTTTATTGACACTTAATGAGGATATATCATCTCCTGTTTCACTGCCAATATCAATACTGTCACAAGAAAAACAATAGTTTATAAACATATTGGAAACATCCCAGTCAAAAATCTGTTTAATATTAGCATTTTTATCATCTATCTTATAATGAATAGAATATTGATATAATTCATCAAATGTAGAAACCTTTTGTGCTACATCTTTGTTATACACCATAAAAGGAATATTAAAAGACAGCGGATATCCATATAATTCATTGTCAAATGTCGCCGCTTCTATTGCTGCTTTACTAAAATTTTTCTCATTATAATAGGAGGCATAGGTGTTATTTTTTAACGCAAGTCCCATCATATTTGCTTTTTCAAGCTGGTCAGCAGACATAATATAGACATCTGGCGCATCATTTCCATGAATACTATTATTATAAATATTCTCTAAATAATTTTCTGAATCCATAAGCTGCGGTTTTATCTCAATTAAATCATTTGCCTCATGTACCTGCTGTGCAACGTACTCAAGATATGGCGCATATTTATCATCAGTATACCACACGGTAACTTGTTTCAGTGTTTCTAATTGTATGCTTTTCGCTGTTTTATCTGCATTTTCGCCACAACCTGCTAAAGAAATACAAAATATAATCATTATGATTATTGCAGCGATTTTTCTTGTCCAATTTATAGCTTTTTTCTTCTTAAATAAATTCATCAAGAACCTTCCTAAGTTTTTCTATCATTTCATCAACATCACCCGTCGTTATAACAAGCGGTGGAACAAAACGTATCACATTTGTTCCTGCTGCAAATAATATCAATCCATTATCCAAGCATTTTGCAATGACATCTTTTGGATTAACGGTAAGCTCTATACCTTGTATCAATCCCATTCCTCTGCGCTCCCGCACAATTTCATAGTCATGAACCACCTGATTTAAACGTTCTGTAAGGTACACTCCAACGGTCTTAACATTTTCAATGACATTAAATTTATTAAATTGATTAAACACTTCAACGGCTGCCGCACAGGCAAGCGGATTTCCTCCATACGTTGAGCCATGGTCGCCAGGCACAAATGCCTTTGCAACTTCTTCTTTTGCAAGAAATGCTCCTATTGGTATTCCACATCCTAAAGCCTTTGCACATGTAAGAATATCTGGTTCCACGCCATATTGCTGATATGCAAACATAGAGCCACTTCTGCCCATACCGCACTGTATTTCATCAAGAATTAACAAAATGCCTTTTTCATCACAAATCTGTTTAACGCCTTCCATAAACTCTTTTGTAGCTGGATATATTCCGCCTTCGCCTTGAATCGTCTCAAAAATGATAGCGCATGTTTTATCATTAACCAATTCTTTTACACTGTTTAAATCATTAAATCGTGCAAATTTAACGCCAGAAAGCATTGGTCCAAATGCCTCCTGATAATGATAATTGCCTGTTACAGCAAGCGCACCCATACTTCTTCCATGAAACGAATGTTCCATAGCAATAATTTCATGGTCTGTGGAATTATCCTTTAAATAGGCATATTTTTTTGCAAGCTTAATTGCCCCTTCAATGGCTTCTGTACCACTGTTCGTAAAAAATACCCTGTCCATGCCAGAGGCAGCAGTAATCGCTTTTGCTGCAAGAACCGCTGGTTCATTGTAAAAATAATTTGATGTGTGAATCATTTTATCAATCTGATTTTTCAGTGCGTTATTGTACTCTTTATTATTATACCCAAGTGCAAACACGGCAATTCCTGCTCCAAAATCAAGATAGCGGTTGCCGTCGGTATCATATAATCGTATGCCATTTCCTTTTTCCAATACAATTGGATAACGATTATATGTATGAATCAATTTTTCTTCTGCTAATTGCATTACTTCTTCTGTTTGCATATACACCTCTTTTCTGTGCTGTTACTGCATAAAACAAGCTTAGAAACAGCACAAATCCAAACTTGTTTTACTATTTGTTCATTGGATACTATTTCTATAATACTAAATTTAAATATTAGTTGTAAAGAACCTTTCTGCATTATCGCTTAAAATAGCTGTACCAATACCCTTATTGGTAAATATTTCAAGCAAAAGACAATGAGGAATACGTCCATCGAGTATATGCACTCTGGAAACGCCATGTTCTATGGCATCAATACAATTGTTTAATTTTGGAAGCATACCGCCTCCTATCGTTCCTCCTGATAAAAGTCCCCTTGCCTCAGACGTTGAAAGCTCTGAAATCAATGTTTCTTTATCGTTGTAATCACGGTACACACCCTCAATATCGGTCAAAAATGCCAGCTTTTCTGCATGAACTGCCCTTGCAATTGCACAGGCGGCATCATCTGCATTGATATTATAAGAATGAAAACTCTCATCATAACCTATTGGACATATTACTGGAAGAAAATCATCTTTTAATAAAGAATGTATAATGGTTGAATCAACCTCTTTAACTTCTCCGACATATCCAATATCCTCACCATCGGAATACTTTTTCTCAACCTTTAGCATACCGCCATCTTTGCCGCTTATACCACAAGCCTTAACGCCCAGCTCGCTGATAAGCGATACAAGGCTTTTATTGACTTTATTAAGCACCATCTCTGCTATTTCCATTGTTGCCTCATCGGTCACACGAAGTCCATTGACAAATCGAGGCTCCATACCTGATTTTTCAACCCACTTGCTAATTTCTTTTCCGCCGCCATGCACAATAATAGGCTTAAATCCAACTAGTTTTAACAAGACTACATCTTGAATCACCTTTCTTTTTAAAGCCTCATCCACCATAGCACTTCCGCCGTACTTTACCACAATAATTTTTCGATTAAATTTTTGTATATATGGGAGGGCTTCCACCAAAATGGATGCCTTCTTTAATTCTTCATCTAAATTCATATTAATCCTCATTTCTAAAACGTAGTGTAAAAATTGCGCAATAGAAAAAAATGCTAAAGCATCTGCAAAAATAATTTCCATTGTTACAACAAGCAAATTCTCTATTACAATCCATCTATTTATTAAGAACGATAATCGGCATTAATTTTTATATAATCAAATGTTAAATCACACCCCCATGCCGTCGCTTTCTCATTTCCTGACTGTATATCCACAATTGCTGTAATTGGATTTTTGGATAAAATTTCGGTTGCTTTCTCTTCACTGTAATTGGCTGCTAACCCATTTTCAACAATCTTAATTTTTCCTGCCTCGCTCTCAAAATAAATACCGACCTTTTCAGGGTCAAAATCGGCTCCTGAATATCCCATAGCACACAACATTCTTCCCCAGTTGGCATCGTGTCCAAATATGGCGCATTTTGTAAGGTTTGAAGTCACCACAGACTTTGCCAGTACTTTTGCCTGCTCTTTCGTCTTTGCATTGATTACTTGAACCTCAAAAAGACATGTACAGCCCTCGCCGTCTCCTGCTATCATTTTTGACAACTCTGTGAGTACATAGCAAAGCGCTTGATAATACAATTCATAATCAGCTTGATTTTCTATTGTTATTGCTTGATTTTTAGCCATACCATTTGCCATTACAAGAACGGTATCATTGGTTGATGTATCGCCGTCAACCGATATCATATTAAAGGAGTCCTCAACAATCTCACGTGTCATTTTCTTTAATGCAGATTGCTCTATAACTGCATCGGAAGTAATAAAACATAACATTGTTGCCATATTAGGGTGTATCATACCAGCGCCTTTGCACATTCCGCCGACAGTAACTGTCTTTCCGCCGATTTCTACCGAAACAGCAACCTGCTTATCCCTTGTATCGGTTGTCATAATCGCCTTTGCCGCATCGGTTCCTGCTTCTAATGTATCTGACAAGGATGGCACAAGCAATTTGATTCCATGAAGAATTTTATCCATTGGAAGCTGCATTCCTATCACTCCAGTTGAACCCAAAAGAACCGAATCTTCTGGTATAGAAAGCAGCTTTGAAACGGTTTCTGCCTCTTTTTTACAAGCACTATCTCCATCATTGCCTGTACACGCATTGGCAATACCACTATTAATAACAACCGCTTGTGAAAATGCACTATTATTTACTATATTTTTATCCCATTTTACAGGTGCTGCAAAAACTTTATTTAATGTAAATGTTCCTGCTGTTACACAAGGCTTTTCCGAATATATCATAGCCATATCTTTTTTGGTATTATTTTTGATGCCCGCTTGAACTGCCGCCGCCTTAAATCCTTTTGCAGCAGTAACGCCACCCTCTATTATTTTTATATCATTCATATATTTATCATACTATTAAAATTTTTAACAGTTTTTCCTTTCTTGTTTATTTATTATAACAATAGTCAAGCGGATATTCGCAATCCGCTTGGCTGCTTTCTTAAACCAACTAGCTGCTATCACAGCGCAAGTTTTATGGGAACAATGGCGCCATCGTAAGCCCTTCATTTTCTTTGAACCCAAACATCAAATTCATATTTTGCACAGCTTGCCCTGCCGCACCTTTCACTAGATTATCCAATGCCCCCATCATAATCAAGCGATGTGTTCGTGGCTCAATTCTAAAGTTTATATCAACAAAATTGCTGCCCTCTACCCATCTTGTCTCCGGACATACGTCTTTATTTAAAACACGGATAAAATACTCATCTTGATAATAGGCATCATAGATTTGTTTTACCTCTTCATAAACGACATCTTTTGCCAAATCTGCGTAAGCTGTGACAAGAATACCTCTGTTCATTGGAACTAAATGTGGGGTAAAGATTAATTTAATATCATCTTTAGCACAAGCATATCCTAACTGTTCTTCTATTTCTGGCGTATGTCTGTGTGTACCTACACTATATGCTTTCATATTTTCATTGACTTCACAGAATAAATTTTGCACTTTCGCACCGCGTCCTGCTCCTGATGTACCGCTCTTTGCATCAATAATAATGGAATATGGATTAATGATTCCTTCCTTTATCATAGGATATAAAGCCAATATAGAAGTCGTTGTGTAACAGCCTGGATTTGCTATAATTCTTGTATTTTCATCAATTTGATTTCTATTCATTTCACATAATCCATATACAGCCTCGTCAATATACTGTGGCGCTTTATGCTCAATCTTATACCAATCTTCATAAATATGCACATTTTTCAGTCGGAAATCAGCGCTCAAATCAATAATTTTAACCTTGTTTAATATCTCCTCATTGATAAGCGAAGCACATAACCCCTGCGGCGTTGCTGTAAATATTACATCAACCTGATTTGCCAATAACTCCATGTTGTCATCCATACATTTTGCATCGACAAGCTGAAACATATTTCTATATATATCTGCATAATTTTCATCAATATAACTTCTTGAGCCATACCAAACAATCTCTGCCTCTTTATGACCTAACAAAATTCTTACAAGCTCATTGCCTGCATAACCTGTCGCACCAATAATTCCAACCCTTATCATACTCCCTCTTTTCTGTGCGTTACTCTTTGCACCTTTCATTTTCTTTGTTCATTATTATAACAACTTTTTTTTCTATGTAAAGTACCAATTGCATAATTTTTTATTTTTATGCAATATTTATTGCATAATAGTCAAGCAGATATTCGCAATCCGCTACGCTACTTGCTCATAATCTCATAGCTGCTATCGCAGCTTTTCAGTGGGAGCTTGTACTCCCACTGAAACAAGCAAGTCCCCACACCCACTTATACCTATGTCATTGAAGTGGGGGACTTCCTTGATGAGGTTAAATAAATTGAATATTCAATGAATAAATATACATTTTTGGCTATTGATTTTTTTTTCTAATTGGATTATGATAGGTACAATAATGGACGACGCCTTTATAAGACGTCCTTATATTCAATTAAATGCTGTTAAACCAGCTTATTGAATCAAATATCCCGCTGCAAGCAACGAGGTATTTGACCCTCGCGGCATTCGCCAAGTCAGCTTGCTGACTTTATGCTCGTGCAAGCACGGTACTTGGCTTATTGCTCACGCGAATAAAAAACAGGAGGAAATATTCATGAAAGAAAAAGTTATTTTAGCTTACTCTGGTGGTCTTGACACCACTGCAATTATTCCTTGGCTAAAGGAAAATTTTGATTACGAAGTTATCTGTGTGTGTGCAGACTGTGGACAAGAAGAAGAATTAGATGGACTTGAGGAACGAGCAATTTCTTGCGGCGCTTCTAAGCTCTACATAGAAGACCTTACCGATGAATTTTGTGATGACTATATCGTACCTTGTGTACAAGCTCATGCTGTATATGAAAATAAATATCTTCTTGGCACATCAATGGCAAGACCTTTAATTGCAAAAAGACTTGTTGAGATTGCCCGCAAAGAAGGCGCTACTGCTATATGTCAT
Source organism: uncultured Eubacterium sp. (assembly GCA_947088865.1). GTDB lineage: Bacteria > Bacillota > Clostridia > Lachnospirales > Lachnospiraceae > Lachnospira. The sequence continues at coordinate 350,898 of CAMUHY010000001.1, forward strand.
GGCGCTACGGGCAAGGGAAACGACCAAATTCGTTTTGAGTTGACTATCAAAGCACTTGCACCAGATATCAAGATTATTGCTGCATGGAGAAATGAAAAATGGACAATGCAGTCCCGTGAAGATGAGATTGAATACTGCAAACAGCATGGTATCCATCTTCCATTTTCAGCTGATACCAGTTATAGCCGTGACCGCAATATATGGCATATCAGCCATGAGGGATTGGAATTGGAAGACCCTGCCAACGAGCCAAATTATGAACATTTGCTTGTGCTTGGCACAACACCTGAAAAAGCGCCAGATGAAGGCGAATATGTTACTATAACCTTTGAAAAAGGCGTTCCAAAAACCGTTAATGGAAAGGCTATGAAAGTTTCGGATATTATTCGTGAACTAAATCGTCTTGGCGGAAAACATGGCATTGGTATTATTGATATTGTAGAAAACCGTGTTGTTGGTATGAAATCTCGTGGTGTTTATGAGACACCTGGCGGAACAATCCTCTATGAAGCACATCAGCAGCTTGAAGAGCTTGTTCTCGACCGTGATACTTCAACTATGAAGCTTGATATGGGCAATAAATTTGCTCAAATCGTCTATGAGGGAAAATGGGAAACGCCTTTGCGTGAGGCTGTTCAAGCATTTATCGAAAAGACACAAGAAAAAGTTACAGGTGAGGTTAAATTTAAGCTTTACAAAGGCAATATTATAAAAGCAGGCACAACATCGCCTTACTCACTTTACAATGAATCTATTGCTTCCTTTACAACAGGTGACCTTTACGACCATCACGATGCAGAAGGCTTTATTAATCTCTTTGGTCTTTCATTAAAGGTGCGTGCTTTAAAGGACGCTGAAAATAATAAGTAAATATCAAATTTTAGTATCAAGTAATATAAACAGTTAAATGAACAGGCAAATATGCCGCAAATATGCCACAAGCATATCTGTTTAACTTGTTGTCCACAAAAATAAATCTGCCGCATAAGGTAAAATGTTGTATCAACATAATGCCCAATGCGGCAGATTTATTTTGTTTATTATTGTACTAGACGCAAGCAATTTTAATATAACGGATATTTATCAGTAAGCGTTTTAACCATCTCTACTGCTTTTTCCTTATTTGCATTAACATCATCAACAAGAAGCGCTATTGCCTCTGCTACCACATCCATATCGGCTGTGTTAAATCCTCTTGTTGTAACGGCTGCTGTACCTAATCGAATACCACTTGTCACAAATGGAGAAGCAGGGTCATTTGGAATCGTGTTTTTATTACATGTAATATTGGCTGCATCGAGAAGTTTCTCAACTTCTTTTCCAGTAACACCTTTGCTTATCAAATTGACAAGCATAAGATGATTGTCTGTACCACCTGAAACAATGTCAAATCCTCTATTTATAAGTCCTTTGCACAAAGCTTGTGCATTGTCTACAACATGTTGTGCATATACTTTAAAATCAGGCTCTAACGCTTCCTTTAAGCAAACTGCCTTCGCTGCAATAACGTGCATAAGCGGTCCGCCCTGTATGCCAGGAAATACACATTTATTAAACTTAAATTGTTCTGCACTTTCAGCGGATGAAAGAATCATACCGCCTCTAGGTCCACGAAGCGTCTTATGTGTTGTTGTTGTCACCACATCCGCATATGGTATTGGACTAGGATGCGCCCCGCCTGCTACAAGACCAGCAATATGTGCCATATCAACCATTAAGTAAGCTCCAACATCATCACATATTTCTCTAAATTTCTTAAAGTCAATGGTTCTTGCATAAGCACTTGCACCTGCAATAATCATCTTTGGCTTACATTCTTTTGCAATGCGCAATACCTCATCATAATCAATAAAACCATCCGAAGTAACGCCATAAGGCACAATATTAAAATATTTACCAGAAATATTTACTGGAGAACCATGTGAGAGATGTCCGCCGCAATCTAAACTCATACCCATAACCGTATCACCAGGTTCCACCATAGCAAAAAATGCAGCTAAATTTGCCTGTGCGCCTGAATGTGGCTGAACATTTGCATACTCGCATCCAAACAGTTTCTTTGCTCTCTCTATTGCAAGTGTTTCCACAACATCCACATATTCACAGCCGCCATAATATCTCTTTCCTGGATATCCTTCTGCATATTTATTGGTAAGCGGGCTTCCCATAGCTGCCATAACGGTTTTGCTTACAAGATTTTCAGATGCAATCAATTCAATATGACTTCTCTGCCTTTCAAGTTCATCATTCATAGCCTTTGCAAGCTCTGAATCATAATTTTGTACTTCATCAAACGAATACATGATAAATCCTCCATTTTAATTATTATTTTATACAGTAAATACGCCTATTGCCTGTGACAAATCACTTGAATTACTATTGAGATTTTCTGCTGCCAAATTCAATTTTTCAACCTGTTCAAGCTGTCTGTTAGCGGTTTCTGTCACTTCCTCTGACGCTGCTGCTGTCTGCTGTGAAACAGCTGATATATTTTGTATCGAATCAAGCGTCTGCGTTTTGGCATCCGCTATAATATTGATTCCCTCTGTAATTTCATTTAAACTGCCTAAAAGCTCATCAAACTGTGATTGTATTTGATTAAATACTTTTTTAGCCGTTTCAATAGAATGTCCTTGAATTTCAACGACATCTTCTGCTCTTTTTGCAATAGCAACCGTATCATTTGTCTTATCATTAATATCTTCAACAATTTTACGAATTTCATTGACACACTCTACCGATTGGTCAGCAAGTTTTCTTATCTCATCGGCAACAACTGCAAAACCTCTTCCTGCATCGCCTGCCCTTGCTGCCTCAATAGAAGCGTTCAATGAGAGCAGATTCGTCTGTTCTGCAATTTCATTAATCGCCATAATAATACTGCCAATTGCCATAGAAGACTGTTTTAAGTTATTAATCTCCATAATAACATTGCCCGTAATTTCAACGGTTCTTGAGGCATTCCCCTTTAATTCGTCAATGGACATCATTCCTTTGTCAACAATTAAATTAGTATCATCTGCTATCCTTGCAATCTTGTCGGAATTTTTAGAAACACTGTTAATCTTATCGGACAAATTATCCATCTGACGGATACACTCTTCTGAATCTTCCGCTTGTTGAACAACGCCATGTTCAATTTCTTGAATCGCTTTTGTAATATCTTTTGTTCCTTCCAACAATTGTTTTGCATTGTTGGAAACGCTATCAACAGATTCATCTACTTTGAGCGATACGCCTTTTGTCTTTTCAATAAGCTCTTTGACATTGCCAATCATTCCATTTGTACTCTTGCCAAGCACTGCAAATTCATCGGTTCCTTTTATTGGAACTTCTGTCGTAAGGTCGCCCGATGCCGCCTTCTCAAGACTTTTCATAATTCTCTTGATAGAACTTGCAATATTTGCAGACAAACCGCCACCAATTAATATAGCAACAATAATCGCAAGAATAACAACCGCTAAGGATACATATTGAATCATATGTGCCTGTGATAAAATGGTATCTTGTGGAATCAAAGCACATATCATAAATCCATCATCCGTTATGCTGTAAACAAAAAGATTTTTACTTCCATTAAATGAAACAACTTTGCTGCCTTCTTTTTCTTCCAAAGTCATTGCCTCATTATAAAATTCTTGATTATATATGTATTGCTGTTCCTCTGACAACTCCAAATCACTGCTGTGCAAAATCTCACCACCATCAGGAGCAATAATTCCTATAATACTATTTTTGCCCAAATCCACATTAGAAAGGTTTTCTTCAAGATAATCAGCCTGCATATCAACAAAAATATAACCAACACTTCTTTGAGAATTTCCAAGAAGCTGTCTTCCATAACTTACAGAATACTTACCGACACCTTTTGTATCAATATAACTTCTTGAAGTAAACCATCCACTTCTTTTTGAGTCAATTTGCTTTCCTTCCTCAGAAGCCTTTACTTTTTCATATTCCCCTGTAACCTCCATTAAGTTGGTAGTCGTAAAAATAGACTTGCCATAATTACTGATAACATGAATCGTCTTTATTGCAGAATTTCCCATAACCGTTGCATTTAAAGAGTTAAATATACTGTTATAACGACTCTCTTCCGTAATTGGGTCTGCCGAAAAAGAGCCTGAATAATAAGACTTTACATCGGAACTGCTGGCAAATTCGCTGGCAGTCGATTTAACATTTGAAAACATTAACGTATAATAATCGGCAGTCTTTTTTACAGTGGATACAGAAGACTCTGTATAGCTGCTTGTAATCGCATTTGATGCCGTATTATACGAAATAACCCCCAACAGTATAATCAGTAAAACTGGTATAACAAATGCACCTATTAACTTTATCTTTATAGACAATCCCGACTTTAGATAATCCTTAATATCAATGTTATTCTTATTGATTCTTACACCCTTAGAAAATCTTTTTTGTTTTACTTTTTCAGAGCCTTCTTGTTTTAATCTCTTCTTTGATATTTTTTCTTTTTTAGGTGCTTTTTCTTTCTTTGGCGCCCTCTCCTTTTTAGGTGGCTTTTCTTTCTTTGGTGCTTTCTCCTTCTTAGGAGCCTTTTCTTTTTTAGGCGCTTTCTCTTTTTTTAGACGTTTCTTTTTTGTATTCTTTCCATTATCACCTTCACCATTTACATTTTCCGATTCGTCTATCAACTCAATAAATTCTCCAACCCCATCCGATACAACTTTATTTTCAAAATCATCCATATAAGTATACCCCCTTATATCTTGTTATTTTATTATGTTGGTTTTCTTGCACTAAATATTGATTTTGATAGACAACTCCCCTAACTGTTTATCATCGACAACATCTGGCGCATTGGTAAGAAGACAAGATGCATCCTTAATCTTTGGAAAAGCAATCACATCTCTTATATTATCTCTTTTAGCCATAAGCATTACAAGACGGTCAAAGCCATATGCAAGTCCTGCATGTGGAGGTACGCCATACTTAAATGCTTCAAGAAGAAATCCAAACTTTTCATTTGCAACTTCCTGTGTCAATCCCAAAGCCTTAAACATTCTTGCCTGTATATCAGCTTGATGAATACGAACGCTGCCTCCTCCTATCTCTGTTCCATTTAAAACAATATCATATGCCTTTGCTCGCACAGAACCAGGGTCACTCTCCAATTTGTCAATATCTTCGTCCATAGGCATTGTAAATGGATGATGCATAGCAACAAATCGTTCTTCTTCATCAGACCATTCAAACTGTGGAAATTCTGTCACCCATAAAAATTTATAATCGCTCTTGTCAAGAAGTCCCATCTGACCTGCAAGTTCCACGCGCAATGCTCCAAGCACATTCCATACAACTTTATTTTTATCGGCGGCAAAAAGAAGTAAATCTCCATTTTCACCGTCAAGAGCAGCAATCAATGCTGCCATCTCATCATCTGTCATAAATTTTGCAAAGGAAGATTTCACGGTTCCATCCTGTTGAATGGCTATATAAGCAATTCCACTGGCGCCGTAACCTTTTGCAAAATCAACCAACGCATCAATCTTTTTTCTTGGCATACCGCCTTGTCCTTTAGCGTTAATGCCTCTCACTGAACCGCCATTGCTGATTGCATTTGCAAAAACACTAAATCCGCAATCTCTAACAAGCTCTGAAACATTTTTAAGTTCCATACTAAATCTTAAATCCGGCTTGTCTGAACCAAACCGGTCCATTGCCTCCTGCCATGTCATTCTCTGAATAGGCAATTCAATATCAACATCTAACACTTCTTTAAATAAATATGCTAAAAGTCGCTCATTTACATCAATCACATCATCCACATCAACAAAGGACAATTCCATATCAATCTGTGTAAATTCTGGCTGTCTGTCCGCTCTTAAATCCTCATCCCGAAAACATCGTACAATCTGCACATATCGGTCATATCCAGAACACATCAACAACTGCTTAAAAAGCTGAGGCGACTGCGGCAATGCGTAAAACTTACCTGGATGGATACGGCTTGGCACAAGATAATCTCTAGCGCCCTCCGGCGTACTTTTTGTAAGCATTGGCGTCTCAATCTCAAGGAATCCTTCTTTTGTAAGAAATGCTCTTGTCAATGTTGCAACCTTACTTCTCATGATAATATTGGATTGAATATCTGGTCTTCTCAAATCCAAAAAACGATACTTTAATCGTAAATCCTCTTTGGTATTACTATCTTTATCAATTGGAAATGGCGGTGTCTCCGATTCAGACAATATTCTTAAATCCGTAGCAATCACCTCTATATCACCTGTTTGAAGATTTTTGTTGATTGCACCAGAACGCTTTTGAATCTTGCCTGAAACTGCAATAACAAATTCATTCCTTAATGTGTACGCCTTGTCAAATCCTTCTTTCCCTATGATATTTTCATCAAATATAATCTGTAAAATACCACTTCTATCTCTTAAATCTACAAAAATCAAAGCACCGAAGTTACGTCTCGTCTGCACCCATCCCATAACGGTCACAGATTTGCCTTCATCCAACAATGACACCTCTGTACATCTGTGAGTTCTCTTTAAGCCTACCATTGACTCAGCCATTTTCCAATTCCTCCATTTCGTTGTTCTTACATTTAAGTATACCATAATTTTTTATAAGCGGCAAACTTTAAATCGTACAATTCCATTATATTTTTGTGACCGTTCAGCCATATACTGTCCAAAGCATAAACACGCAAATATAAAATGTACTTGTATAAAAAATATTTTTACATATTTTATTTACGCTGTTGATATAATAGCTTGAATATCCAAATCGTCGAGATTAATCTTGCTGTTGTTAATTAAATCTATCGCATACGGTTCATGGATAAACCGCTGAAATTGAATAAACACTTTCATATCAAGATTTTTAATTCCATCTATCATAATCTGAACGGCTGTTTCTATATCAAATGCCTTTCTGTATGGTCGGTCTGATATCAATGCGGCAAACTCATCCGCCACTTTTATAATTCTTGCATCAAAGGGGATATCTTCTCCTACAAGATTGTCAGGATATCCGCTTCCATCAAAACATTCATGGTGTCTTAATACATTTTCAAGTACATTAGAAGAAAATTCCTCTTTTTTTAAAAATTCATAACCAATCTTGGAGTGCATTCGCATATACTTCACTTCTTCAATAGACATTCCTTCTGCATTACGACCATATAAATACTGTGACAATGACAATTTGCCAATATCATGGAGCATACCCGACAATTTCACTTCATAAGCTTCATGCTCATTATATCCCATCCTTTTTGCAAGTTCATAGGAGATATTTCCCACAAGAATACCATGTGAAATGCCACTCTTAAAATCATTTACCATATTTTCAAAAAATTCACTATCCATTGCTTCCATTTAAATCAACACCATACTTTTTAATAAATCGCTCTTTGCGAGCTATCATCTCATCAATTCTATCAATATAACTCATTACATCTTTGACATTTTCAACGCGCTCAATTTGGCTTTCTTCTTTCAAAACAACCTTGCTGGAAGCTCCTGCTCCCACCGCTATAATGGTCTGTTTTTCCTCCATAATCAATATATTATATATACACTCATACGCTGGAATCGCATAACCAACATTTTCCAAATTGCCCGCCATATTTTTCTGACGATACATATAATATGGTTTCTGCCCCATCATTGCCGCATAATCTGCTGCCATACTCACTAGTTCTTCACTGTTTTCAATCCTAAAATTAGCATATTTATCGCGTCCTATATTCAGTGCTGCCGCTCGTTTTATTGCCAGTGAATGTACTGTCAAGCTTTCAGGATGAAGCTTATAAATACGCTTTAGCGTCTGTTCAACCTCTTTTTTTCCTTCACCTGGAAGTCCGAGAATGATATCCATATTAATATTGTCAAATCCCACGTTTCTTGCCATATCAAATGCTTCTGTCACACTAGCGACATTATGTTTGCGCCCTATAACTGCTAACGTTTCATCATTCATTGTCTGTGGATTAATCGAAATCCTTTGAACACCATGCTTTTTTAATACCTCAAGCTTTTCTAATGTGATACTGTCTGGTCTTCCTGCCTCAACCGTAAATTCTTTTATATGTTTCATATCAAAATGGCATTCCAACGTTGACAATAACCGTTCTAACTGAACAGGCTCAAGTGAAGTGGGTGTTCCTCCCCCAATATACACTGTATCAAGACGCCTTTTCGACATTGCTTTTGCAACATAACACATTTCTTTAACAAGCGCATCGATATAATCATCTACCTTCGACCAAAATGCTGTGATAGAATACGATGTGAAAGAACAATAAAGACATGTTGTGGGACAAAATGGGATTCCTATATACAAGCTGTATCCATGTTTATAATCCAATTTATCAAGAATTGTTTTTTCAGTTGATGCCACCTGCAATGCCAGCTTTGCTTTCTTTTCCGAAACGCTGTGATTTTTTACAAACTCGTCAATAATACATTCTTCGCTTCTTTGTTGCTCCAACATCATATAAGCAATTTTACTAGGTCTTACTCCAGTAAGATAGCCCCATGGGAGGACATTTTTTGTCTGTTTTACTAAATGTTCATATAACTTTCGTTTAAATTGTTCATGACATTCTTTTTTGCTTCCTGCAATATGACTTGTATCTGCAAAAATAACCGTATCTTCCTCTTTTACAGTGGTATCCGGCTTTTTTAATTCCACTTCACTTCTTGGATAAAATGATTTGACAAGCACATTGGCATCATCATAATAATCCAGATTATCTATATTAATATATATCATATTCATTCCTATTTCTATGTTGCTTTTTATATATATGAATCTACCATTTTTTACTGTTTTGTATTGAATAACATATAAATTTGCATGTAAAAAATTCACTTTTCGCACTATATTTATGAAAGAAATGGATTATACTGTTTTTCATATATAATAGAAGTACTCTCCCCATGTCCTGTAAAAACTTTTGTATTTTCCGGAAGAATCAAAAGCTTTGACTTTATACTTCTTACCAATTCACTCATACTTCCAGTAGGAAAATCTGTTCTGCCAACCGACGCTGCAAATAAAGTATCGCCAGAAAATAGTATATTTGCATTTTCTACATAATAGCTCATTCCACCTTCTGTATGACCTGGCGTGTGTATACAGCGTATTGCCATACCACCAATCTCTATGACTTCTCCATCTGCCAGCCATTTATCAGCAATTAAACGTATAGGATGTTCTGCCATCATTGCACTTAAATTGATATCCGGATTTGCAAGCACTTCTTTTTCATATTCACCTGCATATATAGGCGCCTTTGTAGCTTTGCTAATTTCAGCAGCAGCACCTATATGGTCATAATGTCCATGTGTAAGAAGTATTGCTTTTAATGTACAATTTTTTGATGCAATCATCTCCTTGATTACCTTTGCCTCATCAGCAGGGTCAATCAACACTGCTTCTCTATTGTCTTTATTATACAAAAGATAACAATTCGTTCCAATTTCCCCAAGAATTTTATAATCGAAATCAATACTCACTACTGTAATCCTTTCCTGCAAAGATAAATTAACCTGTTGTTCTGGCAATATCTGTAACACCTGCAATATTTTTAAGTTTCTCTATCATTCTTGTCAGTTCATCTCTTCCATGTATATCAAAACCAACACTAATGGTAGCAATCTCTTTTTTATTGACACGGCTGTTTAACATCTTAACATCAATATTCGCCTCTGTAAAAATTCTTGAAATATCCACAATCAGCCCTGTTCTGTTATGAGCAAATATATTGATTTCTGCACTGTATGTCTCCGATGGATTCGCAGCTTCCTCCCATTCAGCTTCTATCAAACGCACTCGTTCACTCTCTGGAAAATTAATCACATTGACACAATCGGTTCGATGTATGGTAACGCCTCTTCCCCTTGTCACAAAACCAACAATCTCATCACCAGGCACAGGATTGCAGCATTTTGAGAATCGTACAGCTACATCATGGATTCCTTTTACAACAATATTGCCCTTATTTTTGGAAGAAATATTTTTATTTTTCACTTCTGTTTTGACAATATCCTCAAGTACCTGTTTGTCTGTAATATTTTCTTTATTTAATTTTTCGGTTTCTTCAACTAACTTATTGATAATTTGACCTTCTTTTAAACTGCCATGTCCTATGGCAGCCATCATGGAATCCCAGTCTCTAAAGCCGTATTTCCGCAATGTTTTTTCGACAACTTCGGGCTTATTTATATCGGATAACACATATCCTTTTGATTTACAATAAGCAGTGATTAATTCTTTGCCTTTTAAAATATTATCTTCTTTTAACTCTTGTTTAAACCACTGATTAATCTTATTTTTAGCTTGAGAGCTTTTAACTTTACTAAGCCAATCACGGCTAGGACCTTTTCCATTCTGCGAGGTGATAATTTCAACACGGTCGCCATTTTTTAAGCGATAATCAATAGGAACAAGCTGTCCGTTTACTCTTGCTCCAATCATCTTATTGCCAACTGCACTGTGAATGCTATAAGCAAAATCGACAGGACATGAACCGCTTGGAAGATTTTTAACATCACCTGAAGGCGTAAAACAATAAATATTATCTGAAAATAAATCAAGGTCATTTTTAATTGAGGATAAAAATTCTTTATTATCCGACATTTCTGTCTGCCACTCAAGCATCTGTCTTAGCCAGCTTAATTTTGCCTCCTCATTATCGTTACCGCCTTTTCCTTCTTTATATTTCCAATGAGCAGCAATACCATACTCCGCTGTTCTGTGCATCTCATATGTTCTTATCTGTATCTCAAAAGGCTGTCCGTTGGATGCAATTAATGTCGTGTGAAGCGATTGATACATATTCGGCTTTGGCATTGCAATATAATCTTTAAATCTTCCAGGAATAGGCTTATACATCTCATGGATAACGCCCAGTGCAGCATAACAGTCTTTTACTGTATCTACTTTAATGCGCACAGCAAAAATATCAAATATCTGGTCTAGTGTCTTATTTTGATTCACCATTTTTCTATATATGGAAAAGAAATGTTTTACACGCCCGTCAATTTCTGCTTCAATTCCTGCATTGCTTATGTGCATACCAACTTCTTTTATAATACTTTTTATAAATGCTTCTCTTCCAGGACGATTGATATTAACCTGTGCCACCAAATCATTGTACACATCGGGCATAATATATTTCATTGACAAATCGTCCAGTTCTACCTTTATCTTAGAAATTCCAAGCCTATGTGCAATTGGTGCATAGATTTCCATCGTCTCTCTGGACTTTTCCACTTGCTTTGCAGGGGTTTGAAACTGCATCGTTCTCATATTATGAAGTCTATCCGCTAACTTAATCATAATAACTCGGATATCTTTTGCCATTGCTAAAAACATTTTTCTTAAATTTTCAGCCTGAACTTCAATTTTATCATGCTGATAATTCAATTGTGTCAGCTTTGTAACGCCATCTACAAGCAATGCAACCTCTGCTCCAAACTCTCTTGTGACATCTTCGCTTGTCATCACCGTATCTTCTACAACGTCATGGAGAAGTCCTGCTATAATGGTCTCTTTATCAAGCTCTAACTGTGCAAGAATAATAGCCACACAAAGCGGGTGGATAATATATGGTTCTCCAGATTTTCTTTTCTGTCCTTTATGAGCTTTATCTGCTATCTTATATGCTTTCTCTATTGCAGACAAATCCGTAGATGGATGATATTTTTTAATCTCATTCATCAAATTTTCATATAATATTTGTGGTGAAATAAAATCTCCCGAATCTTCCTTTACGGATTTTGTCTTGCTGTCAAAAGCATCATCTTGTATTATTTTTTCTGCCATACAACCCTCCTACACTGAAGCATACGTCCGTTCCATAAACTCTCTTGTCGCCACAGCATTTTCTGGTATTGTATTTTCTAATGTGCAATGAACATATGGTTTATGTTCTTTTATTTTTTTAAGTAACAATGGATAATTTAATCCGCCTGTTCCTGCGGCAATGGATTTTAATTCGCTGCCCTCAACAACATAATCTTTACAATGAACAACAGCAATTTCTTTTCCTAACAGTGAAAATGCCTTCTCTATAATCTCATCTTGCTGCGGTAAATTCTCCACACATAATAAATTAACAGGGTCAAAAATAATCTGTAAATTTGGAGAATCAATGGCATCTAAAACCTTTCTTGCCCTCTCCACAGTACATACAATATGCTTCCAAACAGGCTCAATGGCTATAATTACGCCAAACTGTTCCGCATATTTTACAATCGGTCTCAAATTTTTTATAAATAACTCTAACGCTTCTTCACTGTGATTGGCAGGTTCATACGTATACTCTTCATTCACTGCACCCGTCTCTGTCCCTACAACACCGCACCCCAAAACACTTGCAAATCGAATATGTGTCATATATTTTTCAACAATTTTTTTGTGCTGTTCGGGATTTGGATTGCAAAGATTCAAATAACATCCCAAAACAGCTATATCCACTTTATTCTCTGCACATAATTCTTTCATATACATAGCAAGTCCCGGCGTCATTGTCTCTATCTCTGGCTTAAACTCCTTAATAGACTTGCTTAAAGCAATGTGCATACAGTGAAATCCCTGCTTGCGGATATTTGGAATTAACTCCTCTAATGGTGCATATTTAACATCATGCGCTCTTATACCAATTCTCATAACAACCTCCTGCCTTTCATCCCTTATATAATTTACTATTCCATGTTATTAAAAATGATTTTACTACGTTTCGTCCTATTCGTCAAACAAATACATTACAACTCAGGCTGCTTGTAAAACAATTTCTTTATACATTAATATGGAATATCATTATCTGAAATAGCTTTATAGTACGTAATTAATGGTATAAAACTTTGAGCAAATGTTTTTGTACTCTCCCCTGCACAGATAACCGCATCTTCTTCAATACGTTTTCTCCCATTGATGGATGCTGATTTTACTTGCAATACTGTGCTAAATGTTTTGATACCTGCCTTAAGATATTTAACATCTCCTGTAAGCTCATAAGCAATCACAAGTGCTTCCAAAAGCAATGTATTATTGCCCAACCGCTGAAGACTTGGCAATTCTTTATAATAAAACAGTCCACAATCTGTCATACTATTTTCAATCAAATCATCCACCTGTCGAATCATCATCTGCTTGATATCCTCACGCGGAAAAACCCTGTAATACCTCATAACGCTGCCTATTGCAACAGACATCATAAATCCCACTCGAATCGTTGTATTATCGGTATATGGTGCAAGCCAGCTTCCATATTCATCTTCCCACTTCTTAAAACTGTCAATAATCCACTCGGACTTTTTCAGCCACTTTTCATCATATGTTTCCACATAAAGCGCAGTCAGTGTTCTAAGCGCCCATCCTGTCTCCCTTGCATTAGCCTCGCCCGGCGTTGCATACATTGGCGTATCAAGAAGTCTCAGCACATTGTCGCCTATCCCTATTGCTGTTTCTAAACCGCGTTCATCTCCTGTAAAATGATAATAATCCAACAAACCTTCACACCATTCATGTGAACAAACCATCAACCCATTTTTACAATGTCCTGCTGTATGTTCCCATTGACCGCCAATATAAAGCGGATTGTCGCTGTAATGGCACACATCAACATCCATCCAGTGTGCAGCAGTTACTATCAAATAATCCAAAAATCTTCGGATACCTGTTCTTGCATATATTAACGCACAGGCATGCGGAAAATCATATTCATTATTGCTCCATACTACTCTGCCATTGCCGCGTCCTTGCATAGTGTAATTGGAATCCCATGTATCGCCCCAATTTAACATACCATAACATCTTGCATGTGCATCACATTTTGATATCAGCGCAATCTCTACATCATCATCTAATTTATCTGGAAATACATCCATACATACATTAGCATTTTTAAATACATCTGGTGAAATACAAGGTCTATCGGGCATTTGATAGATAAGACTTCTATTATCCAACTCTAAAATGCGCTCACTGGCACTATGAAAGTGCATTAAAAATTTCTGTTCTCTTGCCATTCCAGGCTGCATAATAATATCATTGAATCCTTCTGGAACCAACAACACTGCAATTCCATCTTCACATGCTTTCATTGCTTTTGGATAATTTTGATGCGCTTGATATACCGTTATACACAATCCACCGTCACTATCGGTTCTATCCGCCATAAACGTACCATATAACACTTCAGCATAATGCTCATTTGCCTCTTTTATTAAAGTCTGGTCACTAATCGAACGATTCACTTCCTGCCCATTTTTTCCAATATAAAAGTCCGTTTTATAATTGGATATTCCTACCAATGTCCGCACCTGTGAAACGGGCGCTTTTTTTTCTAGCATATCAAGCTCATGGATTCCTCTTGTATGAAAAATAGGACCTTCTTCCATTGAATTATCTAAGAGTTGGTCGCCGCATCCTGTTGAATCTGGCTTTTCGGCAAAATCTGTCACCGACAAAAAATCATCTACTTTTGATTCCTTATCCGCCTTTGCATAAAACACTAAGGAAGCAATTTTTAATTCCGCACTGCTTGTATTGATAATTCTATATGAAACTTCTATCCATTCCTTATCTTTAAATGCTGTTATTCTTACTTCAAAATCAATCGTTTTTCCATCAGATGATATATTGCTTCCCTGTGCAGCAAGAATCGTACAAACTGCTCCTGTTTCCACAATATGCCATTGGTTTATTTGAATATCATATGTATGATTCAAACCATCTTTTAAATAGGGACCTTCAAAATGACTTGATGTATATACTTTATTACCATCATCAACCGAATTTAGAATAGAACTGCTGTGATTTTTCACAGAAAATAGGACTTTCCCTGTATTGACAATATATCCGTCCTCTGTATCTTTTACATCTATATCATCACTTTTTAAAGGCGTATCACAATTAAAATCACAGACAACTTTTGTTTTTTGATTCGCAGGAAGGTCTGCCATAAAACGAACAAAAATATAGCGTATTGAGCCGTCCTTATGTCTTGATGTTACCTTTGCCTGCATTGGCACTGTCTTGCCTTCTTGTATAATCGCCAGCTTATCAATACTGTTCAATGTTCCTTCTTTAACCGGAATTGCAATGCTACATGGTTCCTTTACTCTTGGATATCGGTACAATTTGTCAAAAAAAATATCTATCATATACAACCCTCACTTACTATTTATACTTGTTTTTTTGTTACATTCATCATATCATACTATCTTTTTCTTCACTACTTTTTCCTTGATGTGCTAAAATGTTATTTACAGATATATTGTCACTTTTTAAATTTGGCTATATAATATAAAAAAATGGAGGATTAGTGTGAAAAATAATTTTTCACACCGCACTTTGTGTCTGCGCGTTGCTTGACACAAAGTTGCTTATGCGCAAAAAGCAGCGCAGAAATGAGGATTATTATGAATTATGCTGAAATAAAATATTGTGATGTCGCCAATGGACCAGGTGTGAGGACATCCCTTTTTGTAAGCGGCTGCACGCACCACTGCAAAGGCTGTTTTAATGAAGTTGCTTGGGATTTTAACTATGGACAACCTTTTACACAAGAAACGATAAACACAATTGTCGATTCGTTAAAACCCGATTATATAGCAGGGCTTACTCTTCTTGGCGGTGAACCATTTGAACATTGCAATCAAATAGGACTTCTTCCCCTTGTAAAAACAGTTAAAACAACTTATCCTAACAAAAATATTTGGTGTTTTACAGGATATTTATTTGATAAAGAAATTGTTGAAATGATGTGCAATCAATGGCAGGAAACAAAAGAATTTCTATCTTTTATTGACGTACTTGTCGATGGACGATTTAAACAAGAACTTGCTAATATGATGCTGCCTTTTAAAGGTTCTGAAAATCAGCGAACCATTCTCGTTAAGGAATCGTTGGAATCGGATAATATTTGTCTGTATCCATTTTAAAAGAAAAAGTGCTTTTTAACAAGAGAAGGTACTTTACAACAAAAAACATTGCTTTGCAACTGTATTATAAAGTAAAAAAGAAATTTTAAATTTTTAACTACAAATCAGAAAGGATGATTACAATAATGAAACAAGATGTAAAAATTAAAAAATTATCTTCACAGGCAATGATGCCAACATATGGCACTCAATTTTCAGCAGGCGCCGACTTATACGCATGTATGGAAAATCCTATTATCATTCACCCAAATGAGACACAGTTTATACACACAGGTATTGCATTAGAAATTCCAGTTGGTCTGGTTGGTCTGATATATGCCAGAAGCGGCATGGCTTGTAAAAAAGGAGTTGCACCCGCTAATAAGGTTGGTGTAATTGATTCTGATTACAGAGGTGAAATTATGGTTGCTCTGTATAATCATTCCAACCAACCCTTAGAAGTAAGTCACGGCGACCGAATTGCACAGCTCGTCTTAACTCCATATGTAACTGCTTCATTTATAGAAACAGACTCATTGGAAGATTCCGAGCGAGGAAATGGAGGATTTGGCTCTACGGGGAGAAAATAAATCCTAATGAGCTATTAGGCGCAATAACCATAAATATATTATAAATTATATTGTAGAAAGGCAGGTTTTGATATGATTTTAGAAAATATCCCTTTGCTTCGCGAACTAAACACGGTATCCATTGCACTCCGAATATTGCTTGCCTTATTACTAGGCGGCTTTCTTGGCATTGAGCGCGAACAAAAACAACATCCCGCAGGATTTAGAACATATATTGTTGTATGTCTTGGGTCTGCATTGGCAAGTATAACTAATATCTATTTAACTGTCTCTGTCGGTGGAAGTGATTCCGCAAGAATACCTGCCGCAGTTATTAGCGGCGTTGGCTTTCTTGGCGCAGGAACTATCCTTGTAACACGCTCTAATCACATTAAAGGTCTTACAACGGCCGCTGGCTTATGGTGTTGTGCATGTATTGGCGTTGCTGTTGGCTGTGGATTTTATTCAGGCGCTATTATCTGTTCCATTGTTATTGTATTTTCATTAAGAATGTTATCAATTGTAGATAAATCATTTATGAAATATAACAAATATTTATCGTTGTATGTTGAATATGAACAAGCCGATTTTATTCAAGGGCTTTTTAATTATTGCAGAGTTCATGATTTTGAACTAAAAAATTTGGAACTTCTCAACTCAAGAAATACAGGAACAAAAGCGGCAACATTTACTATAAAAGTAAAAGAACCTTCTTTAAAGAAACAAGTGGTTGAAAATTTGTATGATATGGAAGGTGTGTTGTTAATTATATAGCAGCAAAGCGGATAGTATAATCCGCTTTACTACTTACTCATTGCCTCTTTAACTGTATTATCTTTTAATAATGATATTTACAAATATATATAATTAAATTATCTTTTTTTTATCTGATATACAAGCTAATTTTTATAAAAAACCTGTTATAAAATCAAATACCCCACTGCCTTGCAGTGGGGTATTTGACTCTCGCGGCATTTCATTGCTCGCAAGAATAAATATTTTATAATTTATCTTTTTGTCTACTTATCTTTCAGCAAATCATCTTATGATTGCTTATGATACTTTTTCCACGCTACAAGCATTACAATAACTGCCAAACTAAAAACAGTCATCGCTACAAATACCCAAATAGCATTCCAATCACCTGTTTGAGCTGATGTGCTATTTTGATTTTGATTACTTCCATTTGCTTGTGAATTGTTATCTACATTATTCTTTGATGCTGGTACAAGAGAGCCTATCACATTTAACAATTCTTCCGTTACAGATTCAATTTCTTCTTTTGTAGCATCGGAATTGCTCATAACGTTCTTTGCCTTTTCTATTGCAGCTTTTAACAGAGCAAAACTATCTGCCGTATAATCCGATTCTGCAAATCCTGCCGCTATATCCAATGCTTCATTTAATTGCGTCTTATCAATAGTTGGAGCTTCTGGATTTGGTGTCTCTGGTTCTTGTGGCTGTGTAGGTTTTTCTGGCTCTTCTGGCTGTGTAGGTTTTTCTTCTTGCGCCACTGCAATACGAACAGTTGCCTCATCTTCCACAATAGTTTGCAGTGCATTTCCTCTTACAACTTTAAAAGAATCGGTTACCATTTTAATATAGACATCTACACCATTGCCGTCTTTGCCTGTTGCTGTTACTGTTCCCACTGTCAACTTATCTTCTGCTGAAAAAAGCGGCTGTGTTCCTGCAATATAAATATCCAAAACTCCTGTATTTTTATGATAGCGCTGTTCACATATTTTTGCCTTTGAAGTAATGGAAGCATCTGGTGAAAACGACAAATTTTCTATCTTTTCCAAAACACTTGCATTGCCTGATGTTCCATCTTGACTGGTAACTTCTAGGCTGAGCTGGAGAGAAGAAATCTTCTCCCCATTTGCCTGTGAAAGTTCTGCCTCTACCAAAGCCGACTGTCCAGCCTGTAATTTCAAAGGATTCTCATTGTCAGCGGCTAATGCCTGCTGCGGCAGCATTGCGATAAATATGAACACTGCCATAATGATTCCTAAACTATTTTTTTTCATGTTCTACTCCTTTTATCGCCCTATTTTTAGTTTCCGCTATTTTGTGTCAATGTAATCTTTGGCAAAACGGATGGCATCTCTACAAAATAAGAATCACTGACAAGCCTTTGTCCCTCATTTGTCAAAGCATCATCGACACGATATAACTCTGCACGCACACTGGTTATCTTTGATTGATTTTCACTGTTTGGAGCAATCCAGTAAACCCATTTGCCATCGCTTACATCTTGAATATTTCCAGTCTCTGGCACATTTGCAAGGATAATGTGTTCTGCCTTATCGTTTGCAGCAACAATATTTCCATCTTGGTCATAGAGAACAACTACATTATATGCTGGATTTCCTTTGTAAGAACCCGTAAATACAATAGAACCTGCCGGAATTGCATTTCCCTTGTCATCATATACAAAGTCACTTTCTAACTCTCCAATAGATGGATTCTCTGCTGTGTTTTCAAATTCTACATTATCACCAGTAATACCAAATACATCTAATTCTGATATTGCAATTTCTTTACCAGATTGATTCTTGATTACTAATTTTACTGCTGTTGTATTGTAAGCAGCAATATTGCCGTTTTTGCCAAAGTAAACAACTTTGCTTGCTCCAAATACACCACTTGAAGCTTCTGTCCAATTGCCATCTGCTTCGCGAACATAAATTATATAATCCCCAATTGGTGTTCCCTGATTTACTTTATATTCTAAACCTGTAACAGTATGGTATTGATTAAACTCTAAGATAACCTCTGCATTTTCACTGGCTACACCTGTATAAACAGTATTGACATCATTATCAATAGCGCTCTTAATTGGTGCTTCAGCACTTGAACCACATGTATCTTCTTTATCCTCATCATCGACAACTTCATTACTTGTGTCTTTAATATTGTTTGCACTAATAGTCCAGTTCGTCTTATCAATATTGCCTTTATGCTCAATCTTTAAAGGACTCAATGACTTTGTAGCAGAGCGATTCAAGTAATGGTCAATTACTGTAATTTCATATGTCACTACACGGTTATTCATCGTTGTCACATAATCGGTAAATGTTGATTGTGTTGTAAATCCAACAACTTCCTTTTCAACCTCGCCGCCAGAAATTGTACAGCGTACAATTTCATATCCAAGTGTGTCTTTATTGTCAGAAGCCAGTGTAATATCAACCTGGTTTGCTGAATTTGCATTGATTACTGCTGTTGTACTGCTGCCAACTGCTTCTACATCACCATTGACGCCCAGACTGCTTCCTGTTGAAGCGTTTTCCAGTCGATACACACGAGACTCATCATTTGCATAATAGATTGCTCTTGTCTCTTTCTCAAACTGTTCGGCATATGCAATTGTACCCTCATCTGGTGTCTTTCCCCAACGCTCGAAAAATTCCAACACATTTTTTTCTGCCGCTGCACAAGACAGACGCATCAAAATCTGGTCTTTATCGCCTGATAACGACAATGCAACCTCACCTGGCGCTGGCGCTTTTGCTGGCGTTCTTGAATACGTATCAACTCTTGCAAAGAACAGATTAGCAAGTTGTTCTTCATGATTTTCATAAGTCTTAAAATTATATCCATTGTCATACGCTAAATGAAGCTGCCAGTACATAGCCAACTGTGTAAATACATTTGGAGCTGCACCCTTTGTTCCTGAAGTTACTTTATCATAAACATTTTCATACTTAAATCGCACGCTTGTATTGTTATCCCTTGCCTGTGCAAGTAAAGAGAAATAGTTATTTGTAACTTCTGCAACTGCATAACTTCCCTGATTGATACAATGTCCAATTTCATGTGCAATACCCCATCCAAAGTATTGACCGCTTACATGTTTTCCATTTTCGTCCGTCTGTACAGATTTTCCTGAAACCATGCCTTTTGTCTCATTCCACTCAATACCAATATGATTGCCTGATGCATACATAAATGCTCCTGCAAACATTCTTTGATATCGAATATTTAAGTGTCCTAACGGAATCCTATCCTTTGCTTCTGCTGCTGTATTATTTAATCCCTTATGCTGATAGAACAAATCTAACATTTCTTCCATCGCATTCATCGAATTTACAAGGGTCTCTGCATTGCCTCCTGTACCTGTCAAAATCTGCTGTGCTGGCAATGACAACAACATCTTATCTAACAAAATATCCGAAGCGCCTAATATACAATTTGCCGCCTGATAATCATACTTATTAACAGAAGCATTTGTAGAAGCCTTGTGTGCTTCATTATGCTTTGCCTCTATCTGTCCTACATAAGACTGAAGCTCTTTAAGATATTGTTCTGCTCTTGCCAATTGTTCACTTCGGTCTGTCACTTGATAAAGGTCTAAAATTGGAACAGAAACGCCTCCGCTTACACGAACTGCATATCTATCATTTGCATTATTGCCTGTATACTGTACATACAAAGCACCGCCTGCTTCTGCCGCTATTGATGAAAGCTTTGGAATTGTAATATCATTTCTTCCTACCTTTAATGTTGCTACCACCTTAAACATAGACGCTGCTTCTGCATGATACTGTGTTGCAACCAACTGTAAATTAGTATTATCTCCTGTTCTCTTGGTGTTATGTCCAACATAAACCGTAATTTCCTCACCTGCTGCCGCTGTAATACCTAATGGCTGCCATGCGTTAAGACCGCCAAAGCCACGATTGACATCAGCTGTCTTGATTGTATTATGAATTTGTACAGAATTGCTTAATACAGAGTTTAAAATATCCTCTGCTGTCTTTAATTCTCTCTCTAACTTTTCCTTATCTGGATGATATTCTCCACTCACTTCATCTGGTGTATTAATTCTGTTGCGAAGCTCATCAATGGTAGCCTGTGTCACATCACTTCTGAGTACAGTATGAAGATCATCTTCATATAATGCCATAATATCATCTTCTATGGAATCATAATGATAAAAATATACTTCAGAAAATGTAATCGTACCTGAAGCCACTGCACGGCTCACGCCAAACTGAATCTTCTTTGCTGTTATTGCCTCTGGAAGTCGAATCACATAATATGCGTGATTTCCAGACACTTTCCTTTGAATGCCCATTCTGTTAATCTCTACTGCTTTTCCGTTCTCATCCCAGTATCGTACACGCACATATCCATATGCAGGGCTTTGTTCCAACACTTCTGAGAGCGCAATATTTTGCAATTTATATGGCTCATCAAATTCATAAGTGACACCATTGACTCCTAAAGGATTATATCCGCCTGAATCCCAGCTATTTAATAAAAAGTGTGAGTATGGATTATTATCCACTGTTCCCCAAGCTGTTTTACCCTCTGCATCCAGCGGACTATTTACCATACTGCCATTTGTATAAAATGCGTTAATAATATGTTCACTGACTTTACCTTCTTCAGCATAATTAATCAACTTATACTTTGGCATCTGTACTGGCTCTAAATCGGTTGTCTCTGCTATTCCTGTAAGTGATGGCTTTCCTTCACCAAGCTCATTGACACCTGTCACATAGACTTCATATGTTGTTTTATCCTTTAATTCAGGTATGGTATAGCTATTTGGTTCAATTCCTTCTACTTTTATAAAGGTACTAGCACCAGATTCTCTATAATATAAATTATAAGAGTCTGTGTCTTCCATCTTTTTCCATGAAGCCTTAATTGCTTTATATGTTCCTGTCACCTTTAAGTAATCTGGTGCATCCGGCAATTTATCGGTCTTCATAACCACTTTGCTTACATCGCTGTATTTGCTTCTCCATGTACCATTGACAGAACGTACTTGAACTGTATACTCCTCACCGTTGACAAATTTATCACCATTGAAAGAAGAAGCATTTAACATATTGCCTTTTGTGTAAACAAGCTCTTCTTTTCCTTCAAACTGAATAAGCACTTCATATCCTGTAATGTTTATACATGGGTCCCATGTCAATGTAAATTTCTTGTTTCCTGGCTGTGCTGTCACATTTTGTGGGATATCTAAAGCAGGCTCTGGAATACGATTTTCCATTCCATTTAAAAATTCCACTTTTGATATCTCTGCAAGTGTAGCATTTTTCTTCATTCCTTTAATTAAAAAGGTTACCTTTTTCACTGCAATCTGTGTACCAAAATTAATGTTAATTGCACCATTTCCTTCTTGCATCGCCTTTATATTTTCATTTTCCAACAAGAAGTGTATTCCTTCTTCCAAAGGCACTGTTACTTTCTGCTCTTTTCCATTAGCATCCTGATACGTAACAACAGCTTCCATACTTTGGATAGCATTATCGTTTGCTGTATTAATTGTCACACCACCGACAAGGCGTTCCTTATTCTCCGAAAAATCAAAATCCAAAGAAACTGGATTGCTTCCTGAAATATCGCCACCTTTTGCTGGTGATAATGCTACGACGCCACCTTCATTGGTCATCAGTGTGTTTAAATCACCTTTTACGGAAGTTACAGACGAATCACATTTTACATCCACTGCATTTGCTGGCACACCGACTTCCAATGTAGCGCTTACTGCTTCCATCTGATATCCTTTAGCAAACTTCTCTAAGTCTACAAGATTCACTTCCCCATCACCGTTTAAATCGGCACTGTCATTTACAAAACCTGCATCAATGGCATCGATTAATGTTGTTTTATCAACATCATCAACTATGCCATCTTTATTGACGTCACCAATTAAAAGAACGCCTGGATGCGGACCATTAACATAATCGTAACCATCAACAAAACCTGTCATCAGCTTAATAAAATAAGCTTGATTTCCCACCGTAATCTCTTGGGTATACTTTGCAAAACCTGGTGCTGACACGGTCAACACATAATCGCCTGGCTCAAGGTTTTCAAAAGAAACGCCTTGCTGCACTGTCTGCAAACCTGCATCGCTGTCGCCTGGCAAGGTAATAGACTTTACCTCTTGCCCTGTAAGAGAAACGGTAAATGAAACACTTTTCTCCAACAGTAATGCTGATAAAATAGACACATCAATCTGTCCAATACCATTTTTATTTTCTGTATTGACTGCCAAATTTTGTGTTCCTGCTGTCACAGAGCCAGTCTGTGATTCAGCTCCATTCGTCTCTTTGTTTTCTGCCTCTGTCGATGCAGAACTCGTCTGATTTTGCGTATTATCCGCTTGTGTTGGCTCTGTTGGAGTAGCTTCATCTACATTTACTGCCGCCAACATCTCATCATTTACGTTTGCTTGTATATCTGCTTCTTTTTGAAAAGCTTCGATTTGCAAACATGGAATAATAATAAGAATTGCTAAAATCAGACAAATTGCTTTTTTCTTCATAACTTCCTCCTTTTAAATAGATTTAGGTTCTTATAAAACCTATCACTTGTTTACATGTCCTACTGTCTAGGAAAAACTAAAAATAAAACTATATTTTCAGAGTAATTATACCACCTCTATACTATTCTTGACAAGATTTCCCATGAAAGAATAGTTATTTTGCACAATCCATTTTATATAAATGCACAAATATTTAGGCACCTTCTCTAGAAGGTGCCCCTTTTATTTAAATACAGCATTATTCATCACTAAATCTTGAGCATTTTGTAGTATCATGCCTTTTACAATCTTATCTTTATCATACTTTTCAGTAAACGATTGTACATCGGAATGACCTCTTGACTCAGCAAATCCTGGAAGATTAGCCTTATAATCATACTCTTTTATAATAATGTTTTCATTTTGAGCAATCGCATAAAATATTAACTCTTGGGCGGCTGCTCTCTTTACATACTCATCAAAACTTATATTAAACTTATTTTGACAATATTCATCTGGTGTCATATCCTGCATCAGTGCATAAAAATTAATGCTTTTATTTAATTCTTCCGTCTTGGTTTCAATTAATGCATCTGGATATCCTGTGACTGAACATATATCTTGTAACTTGGTAAGCACTGCCTCTTTTTTTGCCTCTTCAATCTGTTCATCAATAGTTTCTTGAATTTCATTTTTAATTTTATTTTCATATGCTTCCACAGTATCACAGTCAAAATTTTCTTTTACATAAGTATCGGTTATCATAGGAACATTTGGTGCTTGTACCTGATTTACTGTAATTTCAAAAACAATTTTGCTCCCTGCATATTCTTGTGCCATTGTAAAGTTTTCTGGAACCGTCAATATAACAATCTTAAAATCATCTGCTTTCATACCATATAATTCATCAATAAACCCCTCAACAATAAAGGTATCCGTTCCTAGTATTAATCCTTGCTCATCATTACTAAACCCACTAACCTGCTGCCCATTAATACTGCCTGTATACGTTACAATAACTTTATCTCCCTGTATCGCTTCTCGGTCTACATTGCTATATGTGGTTTTTTCTTTTTGGTCATTTAACACTCTTTTGTTTATAAGTCCCTTTTCAATGGCAGCTTCATCAACCTGAACTTCTATCCCTTTATACTGTCCTAACTGAACATAATCGGAAGGATTATATCCATAATCTACTTTAATTTCTGTATTACATGCAGTTAAACTAAATAATGCTATCACTGTAACGGCACAAGTTATCCATTTTTTTAAACTTTTATTCAACATATCGTTCCCCATTCTAAATGATTTCCTTCGTATCATATCACATGTCCCTTATAAATCATAGAATAAATTTGTTATATTCACATAAATTTCACAAACCTAAAAAAAATATATAAATAATCTGTAACGATAAATATTTATAACGTAAAAACTGCCGCAATACGCGGCAGCACAAATGTCTCAATTATTAAGCAACTTTTGACTTTGCAAGACTTGCAAGTTTAGCAAACCCTTCAGCATCGTGAATAGCCATCTCTGACAATACTTTTCTGTTCAAGTCTACATTTGCAAGTTTTAATCCATACATAAACTTGCTGTATGACAAACCATTCAATCTTGCAGCAGCATTGATTCTGGCAATCCATAATCTTCTAAATTGTCTCTTTCTTTGCTTTCTGCCAGAATAAGACTCTGTGAGCGCTCTCATAACGGACTGTTTTGCAACTCTGTACTGCTTTGACCTTGCTCCTCTGTAACCTTTAGCGAGCTTTAATACTTTATTATGTTTTCTTCTTGCGTTTAAACCGCCTTTAATTCTTGCCATTTTTTCCCTCATTTCTGCGCTGCTTTATGAGCATAACAAGTTTGTGTCAAGCAACGCGCAGACACAAATCTTGCGGTTGAAAATTTTAATTTTCAACCTGATACTCCTCCTTTTACTAGACTCTCAATTAAATATAAGGCATAATCTTTTTCATTGCCTTTACATTTGTTGAATCTGTAATCGTTGCCTGTCTAAGATTTCTCTTTCTCTTAGCGCTCTTTTTTGTAAGAATATGACTCTTGTATGCCTTCATTCTCTTTAACTTACCTGTACCAGTTACTTTAAAACGCTTTGCTGCGCTCTTTTTTGTCTTTACCTTTGGCATAATAAACCTCCTAATAACCTTAAATATATAGTATCTATTTTAACGTTTTTCAGTTAAAAACATCATCATACTCCTGCCCTCTAATTTAGGAGCCTTCTCTATCACAGCTATATCACTAAGCTTTTCTGCAAAATCTGTAAGTATATGCCTGCTATTCTCAATATGAGTCATTTCACGTCCGCGAAACCTCAATGTAACCTTCACCTTATTGCCTTTTTCAAGAAACTTTCTAGCTGCATTACACTTTGTATTCAAATCGTTGACATCAATATTTGGCGACAATCGCACTTCTTTTGTCTCGATTGTTCGTTGTTTTTTCTTTGCTTCTTTCTCTTTTCTGATTAACTCATACTTATACTTGCCATAATCAATCAGTTTACATACAGGCGGTACAGCAGACGGTGCAATCTTAACAAGGTCAACTTCTGCCTCTCTCGCAAGCTTCATTGCTTCCTTTGCTGACATAATGCCTAGCTGTTCCCCATTTCCTCCAATAAGACGGACTTCTTTATCCCTGATTTGTTCATTAATCATTAACTCGCTAATGGTCTTACACCTCCAAAAAAATGTTCAAAATCAAGTAGAAAAGGGTACTTTCCCTACTTGTCGCGCGGAGTGCGTGCTGCAAAACAGCAAATTTCCTTACGCACTCCTGCGCATAAAAAAGTGGATAGCAGCACTATCCACATACATACATTTATCAATAAAAATATCAAAAAAGTATCATAACCCGAGTCGCCGTATGCGCTAAGGTGAGAGTGGATGCTCTGCTTCATTTCATAACTTTTGTATCTTACCATTTCAAATGATATTTGTCAACAAAAATTTATACTAATTCTGCAATACCTGATAATGCCACATATTTATTTGATATTTGATACCATGTAGCAAAATCTACTATACCTGTTTGAGGCATATCAAATATTCTTTGAAATGTTCTTACAGCATTTGCTGTATTTTCCCCATATATTCCATCCGGCTCCAAAACACGAATCGCAGTGTAATATTCTCCGATAAGATTGAGTTGCTCTTGAAGCTGACGAACTTTTGAACCCGATGAACCGATATCCAAGTTATATCCAGGCCATGAAGATGGGATTCCCTGTATCTCTTCAGCCGAGTTGATATACATATTGTCTCCATAATAATATCGTAGTATCTCAATTGCACTATAATTTTGGTCGCCTAAATATTTACTTCCCCACTGACTGAGCCAATTTGGACAAGACACACGCTTGCCGTCACAGTATTGTGTTAAAATAGGCTGCTTTACATTGGGTCTTGACAGATAAAGATTAAATATCTCATCGACAACATCCGATATACTCTCAAAAACATTTCGACCATAAATCCATTTATGGTCATATGCCGTAGACGATGTAATTGTAAAATTATAGCCCTTATTTCTATAAAACTCTGTATAGACTCGATTTAACGTAAAGGACATAATAGCAAGAATATTTGCTTTCATTGTCTCTCTTGGCCATGTTGAATAAATTTCACTGCTTGCTACATTTTTAATATAATCCGCATAGCGCACATAATAATTTGAAGCTGACGAATCAGAGGGTGGTCCGTCATGTACAACAACGGTTTCTGGTATCACCACTTTACTGAGGACAATTTCACCGCTTTGATTGGTTGGCTGAATCTCATTTTCAGGTATTTTAGGCGGATACACGCCATACAGTGTATTTACAGGAATAACAATACTCGTTTCCACCTCATCATTTCCACTTAAATCAACTTGCTGCAAACTGGTTTGACCAGCAAATAAATCGCTTCCAGAAATGACCTTCTCCTCATAACCAGGTGCATTTATTCTTAAGTAATACTCCGAAAACGGCTGATTGGCGCCCGGCTCCATACTGTACTCTAACGGCGGCGTTGACAATTCCACCTCCTCTGTATTTCCACTCTCATCTGTACGCAATTCTTCAAGTGTTCGGTCTGGCTGGCTTGTTGTCGAAATATCAACAATAGCATTCATAATTGGTCTTGTCGTTCTTTTATCAATAACATTTATTTTTAGTTTTCCCTTATCCACGCTTTCTGGCGGACGTTCCAGCGTGTGAACATAACCTGTATACATATAGAACCTCATCTCTATTATCTTACCAATATTTCTATTCATGATATTTTCAATTTATGCACTTCACTGGTAAAATCGCAAGATAAAGCAATTTTAAAAAATTTTTAATCCTTATTTGCTCACTCGTCCAATCGCTTGCAACAGACTTTTATCGGGGTCAGAAGTGTCTTGCGTCAACTCCCAGACCATCACGCCTCCCAAATTTTCTTTGGCATACCGTGTCTTTGCTGTGATAGTGTTCAAACCATTATAGTAAACCTCCATACCATTATAGGATACACAATCGGTATCGCTTGCTTTTGGCACACTCTCCAAAATCACGCCATAACTTTCCCAGCTAGGTCGAGCATAAAAAGGCATTCCCATCACGACCTTGTGTGCAGGAAGACCCCTTGTATCTTTCCAGTATGTTCCACAGTTTACCGCAAACGAATAAGATGAATGCCGTTCTCCATCACCCCCATCATATGCCATCACATTAATAAAATCCACCGCATTAAGAACAACATTGGTATGTGCAGCAGCATCGTAATAAATATTGCCATCAGCCGTAGCGCCGCTAAGTACAGCAGCTGTTAAAAGTTTGCCCTGTGCATGGAGTCTTTCCGATAAAAGAAGCATCAAAGATTCATACTGCTTTGCACTGGTACCATCTACGCGAGGATGCTCCCAGTCCATATCCACCCCATCAAATCCATATGCTTCACACATAGACAGGATACTTTCTGCAAACCGCTGAATTTTGGCTTCATTAGCAGTAGCCTCCATAAACACATTTTCCAGTGGTATATCATTGTGACTCCAGCCGCCCACAGACAACAGCACTTTTGCTCCATTTGCATGAGCTGATTGAAGAATCGTGCGGGCAGTATCTGGATTTTGCAGGTCAAGCAGACCACCGTCTGCCGTAGGAATAGCAAAAGCATAACAGACATGAGTAATTACACTAAAATCTATGGCAGAAAGCTTATCTGGTTTCCATGCAGGATAATAGCCCACCACCTTAAAATCCGTTAATTCTGTATTCTGAGGAGTCGATGCATCGATTGGAACATTATCCGTCCCCTGAGGCTGCACTGCCTCACCCTCTAAAACGCCCAAATTTTCCCACACATCGCTTGTATCTGGCAATTCGCCCTGTGTCCACCACTTTGCACGATACTGGCGCCCCTGATAGCTGACAATATCGCCTCCCGTATAGACAGAGGCAGCATCCCATGTTTTTACTTTCTTTGTATCCACATCAACTGCCACATGAGACGATGTTTCATCTAAACCATTAGAAGAAGGATTTATCTGAGACTTTGTTTGATTTTCTTGAGAAGCAATAGGCAGACTTTCACTGGACTTTTTATTGATATTTAACAACATTACAGCAGTTAGTATAACACCCAATAGAAAGCCACCCAGTACGTAGGATAATTTCTGTTTCATTTTCATAGCAAAAGCCTCCATCTATATATTATATAAATTTTTTATATTTTTAAAATAAAATAAATAAAAAATATTTTCTATATAGTAATATCATACTATAAAGTCTGTATAATAGAAAAGTTTGTAAAGCAAACTTTTCTAGCCCAGCTTTAACCAAAATTATCATACCATAAACATACCTTGATAACAAACACTCAATATTTAGTTTCGCTATTAACAAAACCGTCCTTTATGAATATATTATTAAAAAGCACATTTTTAATAGAAATATGCGCAAAACGCGCAGAAATGAGGTTGATATGTCAAACATAACAGTAGCGCTGGATGCCGGTCATGGAGGAAGCGACCCTGGTGCCGTATATGGCAACAGACAAGAAAAGGATGATGTTCTTAAACTCACTATGGCAGTTGGGAATATTCTTCAAAATGCTGGTATTAATGTTGTTTATACTAGAACCAATGACATATATGAAACACCTTTTAAGAAAGCTACTGATGCCAATAATTCAGGAGCCGATTATTTTGTATCTATACATCGTAACTCTTCAGAAAAAAATAACCAATACAGCGGCGTAGAAACACTTGTATATAAAGATTCTGGCGTTCGTTCAGAAATGGCAGATAATATTAATAAACAACTTGAACAGGTAGGTTTTACAAATCTTGGTATAACAGAACGTCCAAACTTGGTTGTTTTAAAGAGAACGACAATGCCTGCTGTCTTAGTTGAAGTTGGCTTTATCAATACCGATGCCGACAATGCTTTATTTGACAAAGAATTTTCTAATATTGCACAAGGCATAGCCGATGGAATCCTTCAAACGATTTATAATACAGATACCAGAACGACAGAAGCAAATCAAAGTGAAGAACAAAATAATTATTTTCCAACTCCTGAGAGCAATACCTCAGATATGAGCGATAATTATGATGCAACGAACAATCCTTACAATGAAAGAAATACAGAATATAACGAAATGAGTACCAATTTTGAAACAGACGAATATGAACGAATCCGCATACCTTCAAACAACTGCAACTGCACTTGTGACAACAATACAGAAAAACTCTATCGTGTTCAAGTAGGCGCTTACAATAATAAAGAAAATGCAGACCGCACGTTAGATTCCTTGCTTGTAGAGGGCTTTCCTGCATTTTTGCTGTATGAAGATGGATATTATAAAGTTCAAGTTGGCGCTTATGAATTTTTGACAAACGCAATCAAAATGGAACAGCGTTTAAGACGTTTTCGATATAATACTTATATTGTGTACGCATAATATTTTAAATGCTCCCTTTCTAGCAGCAAGTTTTTATTTGTCTGCTAAAAGGGAGCATTTATCCAGCCTTTTCCATCAGTAAGCTTAAAAATGCAAGGTAAGATGACACGCTTCTTTGCCATTATCAATGAAATACGCATACAAACTTTGTATTGTGTCGGTCTTTTCATCAATATCCACAATAAAATCAATATCGCCTATATATTCCATAAATCTAGTGCTGTATTCTTTTAAAGTATCTTTGCCTATCCCTGCTGAAGTTTTTAAAATAGAAATATATGGAAGCACTTTACTATCTGAATAAAGTTCATCAATAACTGCATTATTTCCTTGTTCTACAAGCTGCTGCGGAAAAACGATTCTATAAGAAACAACGTCACTATCTAAATTATCCATCTTTTCATATTCTACATTTTGCAGCATCGATGCATATCCTTTTACAACATCTTTACTTGCAGCCGATATAATATCACTATGCTTTTTAAAATCTATTTTAGAAATTTCATGCAATATTATATCCAACTTTTTGCAGATATCTTGATATTGCTTATATTCTGCTGGTAGCTGACCGCTTATATTGGATTCTTTTAATTGATTGATATCTGAAAGCTGAACTTCTATCGAAATATCATCTTCAAAAAGCTGCAATGAACGAACCTGTATTTTATTGTCCTTAAGCCAAAAACGAATTGTAATATTATCACTGTCATCTTGCATTGTTAAGGATTCTTTTAATGTTGGAAACGCATCAAGACAAATCTCAAGTTCTCCCTCCATTTCCATAAATTCAATTTTTTCAGACAAACTGTCAACCATATGCTGCAATCTGCCTCCAAAATTTATAAACGCATTGATTACATGTCTTTTTGGCAAAACAATATCCGCCAATGTAGGATAAGCAAAATATCCGCCAACTGATAAAAATAAAATTGATAATACAATAATACAAGAGACTATTTTTTTGCTTCGTTTTCCCTTTTTTCCCATCATAATCTTCCTTTCCTGCTCAATTCATATGTCTTTAATCCAAATGCTCCTCTTAATTTTACTTATCAAACATATTTGCAATACAATTTTTAGTATTACTTTGGCATCCATGCTTCTATATATATGCCATCTTCCCTGTACTCTTCTTTTAAAACTTTTCCATATTCTCTTATTAATTGAATTTTTCCAGCATCTGCATAAGCAAATAATTGTTCAATCTTTTGACATCCATCCCTTATAATATTTTGAAGCTCTTTTAAAAATGCCTCAAGACCTTCTCCTGTTTTTGCAGAAATTTTAATCGTCTGCTTTGCCTTAGGGTCAATACCACATATATTGCTTTGTACCAAATCACTTTTATTGTACAGCGTTATAATTGGTTTATCGCCCACCTCAAGGCTTTCTAATATCTCATATACCGTTTTGATATGTTTATCCATATCTGGATTGGAACTGTCAACTACATGTATGATAATATCTGCAAATTTTGCCTCCTGCAATGTACTCTTAAACGCCTCAATTAAATGATGCGGCAATTTCCGTATAAATCCAACCGTATCTGTAAGAAGTACTTTTTCTCCATCTGGAATAATTAATGCTCTTGTCGTTGGATCTAGTGTAGCAAATAATTTATCCTCCGACAATACGCCAGCATCTGTCAATTTATTCAATAGTGTAGACTTACCCGCGTTCGTATATCCTACAATCGCTGCAATCGGTGTTGATATATTCTTTCTCTTTTTTCGGATGGTCTGTCTGTGCTGTTCTATCTCTTTAAGCTGCACGGACAGTCTTGAAATACGTTCTCTTATAATACGTCTATCCGTCTCTATCTTTTTTTCACCAGGTCCCCTTGTTCCTATACCGCCGCCCAATCGTGACAACGCCTTGCCAAAACCAGACAATCTTGTCATTCTATATTTAAGCTGTGCCATCTCAACTTGAATTTTGCCCTCGCTTGTATTTGCTCTGGCAGCAAAGATATCGAGAATAACCATTGTTCTGTCCATAACTTTTGTATTTAATTCATCTTCTAAATTTTTTAACTGTGCTGGACTTAATTCATCATCACACACAATTCCTGTCGCATCAAGTTCATCTATAAGAACACGAATTTCATCTAACTTTCCTTTTCCAATATACGTTGCAGGGTGAAATTGCTCTCTGGACTGTATGATTCTTCCTACAACAATCCCTCCAGCCGTCTTTACCAACTCTTCTAACTCATCAAGAAGACTCTCCTCATTCTCGCCATTATCCAATTGCACACCCACAAGAATCACCTTTTCTATAATATCCTGCGTCGATAATACTTTTCCCATCATTCCTCATTTCTGTGCTGTATTCTACTGTGTAAGAATTTATTTTTCACCGTTGACAGCACTGTTTTTGTCAAAAATAACTTGATTTAAATATGTTGTTATCTCTTTTTCTGTATTCATCAAAAGCACCTTATCTGCTATCTGTTTTGCTTCTCCTTTTTCCCACAAAGCAATATTTTTTCTGGTCTCTAATACCTTTGCGGCAGACACCGAAAACTCATCTAATCCAAATGCTAAAAGCAATGGTATCATATTGGGATTTGCTGCCGCTTCACCGCACATTCCCACTTCAATATGTCCATTTTTAGCACAGGAAATGACATGTTTAATAGCTCTTAAAACGGCGGGGTTCAATACAGAATATAAATAGGAAACATGTTCATTGCCGCGGTCTACCGCCAATATATATTGTGTGAGGTCATTTGTGCCAATTGAAAAAAAATCAGCTTCCTTTACAAGCACATCTGCTATAAATGCTGCTGCTGGCGTTTCAACCATTATCCCTATTTTTATATTTTTATTATAATTAATATTATATTTATCTAACTCTTTCATTGCATCATAAATCATTTTTTTTCCTATGATAACCTCATCAATTGTGGTAATCAGCGGAAGCATAATCCTTATATTGCCATAAGCACTTGCCTGGAGAATCGCCTTTAACTGTGTGGTAAAAATATCAATTCTTCCAAGACAAAAGCGGATTGCTCTGTAACCCAAAAAAGGATTGGCTTCTTTTGTAAGTCCCATATATGGAATATCTTTATCGCCGCCAATATCCAGTGTTCTTATGGTCAATGGTTTATCGCCGCATAAAATAGCCGCCTTTTTGTACACTTCAAATTGCTGTTCTTGTGTAGGCATCGATTTTCCATTCATAAATAAAAATTCTGTACGAAACAGCCCTACGCCTTCTGCACCAGATTTCATCGCTTTGGCAGCTTCATTTTCGTCTCCTATATTTGCCATAAGACCAACGCTGCTGCCATCTGCTGTTTTTGTCTTTTTATTAATATATTTTCTTAGTTCTTTAACCTTTTCCTTATAACGTGCTTTTTTCTTCTCAAATATTTGTATCGTCTTTGGAATGGGATTGACAAAAACTTCACCATATTCGCCGTCCACAATCAATAAATCACCTGTTTTTATAAGCTCTGTCGCATTTTTTACACTTAACACAGCCGGTATTTCCAACGCTCTTGCAAGAATTGCAGCATGGGACGTTTCTCCGCCTTTCTGCGCTATAATGCCAACCACATGCGCTGTATCCATGCCAGCCGTAACAGAAGGATGAAGTTGATTTGCAACAATTACCGTATTGGGCTCTAACTGTGATAAATCAACTTGTTTATCCCCAGATAATAAGCATAACACTCGATTTTTTAAATCTTCAATATCAGCTACCCTCTGACTCATCAATTCGCTATTCATTGAAGCAAACATACCTGCAAAAAATTGACAAGTTTGTTCTACTGCCATTTCCACGCACATATGCTGGTTTTCAATCAAATGGATTACTTCTTTGCACAATTCTTCATCTTTGATTAAATAAATTTGATTTTTAAGCACCAGCGCTGTTTTATCCTGTTCACCAAGTTTATTTTGTAATTTTTCAATCATCTTTTCAGTCTCTTGAATAAATGCCTGTTTTACTTGAATAAATCGGTTTTTTTCTTCTTCAATCCCAATTCCAGACGTTGTTTTTACATTGAAAATATTGTTTTCTATCAATAAAGCACGACCAATTCCTATCCCATTAGAAGTCCCAATACCCTTTATCATTTAGCCCTCCACAAAAATATCGACGTTCTTTTGTGACTTACAAATTTGAATCACAAACACAAATGTGCATTTTTCTTAGTTAAGCGGATATTCGCAATCCGCTACGCTACTTGATGAGGTTAAAATAGGGACTGCTGCAAAATGAACCCATTTCTAAAGATATGCCAAACTCAAGTAAGCATTCATATCCTACATAAACATTTCATTTTACAATAGTCCCCAATAATTATTTTTGTATCTTATGTGCAAGCGATTTACTTTCACCGTTATTTTTATCCATTGAATTAAATCCATGAATATTTTTCACAAAATGATATACAAAATCTAAAATATACGATAAAACCAAAACCATTCCTATTACATTAGCAATTGCTGGCGGTATTATTTTTACAAAATTTTCAATCATATTATTTAGTACAAAAAATACAAATACAGCCAAGAATCCCCATCCTAACGTGCTTTGCAAACAAAGTATTCCCTTGTAATTAAAACGCAGATGGTCATAATTCCACCATACTTCTCCAAAAAGCCTTATCATAACCATTGCCGTCAAATACTCAAATATGGTTGCACCAATACAGCCTGCTATATATACTGCAATGATATTATCTTTAATTGGCATAAATAGAACCATTGCAATCAGCACACCAAATCCATATATAACACAGAACGGCAACTTTGCAAAACCTCTGTTTTCCCATCTTTTAAGCTGTATCCTAATCACAACACATTCCATAGCCCAACCGCAAAAGCTATATATAAAAAACCATATAACCATCTGCCCTATATTCATGCCATGAAATGATAAATTCATTAAATTCATATCAATCCACCATTCTTGCTTCATTTTTAATTCATGTCCTTGAAACTGTCTATGTATAGTTTAGCCATGAAATAAACTTTTAATCACAAGACAACTAATATAATACCTTATCATTTCTATCTTTAACAGCATCTAAAACCATTATTGCATACAACCGTACATACATAATAAACGCCATAATTAATGCAGCAGCACATACAATTAACAGACAACGCTGAAGCATCAAATCCACATGTGGAAAAGCAACTAAAATCAACATAACCGCATATAAAACTGCTGTGCAGACTTTACCGTACCACTTTGCACCATTGAGTCTGCGCTTTACAGTCTTTAATACAATAAATCCCACAACAGACGTCACACACTCTTTTAATACAAACAAGATTACCAATATATACATATATGGAATCTCATAAGTCAATGCCACTACCATTGCTAACTGCATCAGCTTATCGGCTATTGGGTCAATAAGTTTCCCTAAATCTGTAACCATATTAAATTTTCTGGCTATCTGTCCATCCAAAAAATCGGTCGCACCCGAAATCATAACAACAGATGTCGCAATATAATAATCTTTTGGTTCTGCAGCTGTAAAAAATATATACAAAAACAATGGCACCAATAAAATTCTTATATAGCATAATATATTTGGTATTTTAAACAAATCACCAAACTCAAATTCAAATTTCATTAATCTGCCTCCGCTGAATCCGCTTCTTACATTGAATAAAACTATCAAATATTAAGACCAAACAACGGATAGAATCTTTATGTTAAACAATAGATAATAATCCTTATGTTAAATAATGATGTCCATAATATACAAATAGTTCAAACAAACCTTATCTTATAACAAAGTATCCAATGTTTCTCGAACGGCTTTAATAAAATTCTCTGTATTTAAGGTAACAGGATTGTCAAATGTTGTTATAAGAGCTAAATCTTTTGTCATTTTACCACTTTCTATGGTATTTATGCAAGCCTGTTCCAATTTATCAGCAAATATACTCAATTCGGATATATTATCAAGCTCTCCGCGCTTTCTCAACGCTCCTGTCCAAGCAAATATTGTTGCAAGAGGATTCGTTGATGTCTCCTCCCCCTTAAGATGCTTGTAATAATGTCTCTGAACCGTGCCATGTGCCGCTTCATACTCATAGTAACCATCTGGTGATACAAGCACAGATGTCATCATAGAAAGAGAACCAAACGCTGTGGCAACCATATCACTCATAACATCTCCGTCATAATTTTTACATGCCCATATATAGCCGCCTTCTGAACGGATAACTCTGGCAACGGCATCGTCTATCAATGTATAGAAATACTCAATATTTGCAGCTTTAAACTGCTCTGCATACTCCTTGTCAAATATTTCTTGAAAAATATCTTTAAATGTATGGTCATATTTTTTAGAAATAGTATCCTTCGTAGCAAACCATAAATCTTGCTTTGTCTCTAGTGCAAAGTTAAAACAACTCCTTGCAAAACTTTCAATAGAATCCTCAAGATTGTGCATTCCCTGTAAAATACCAGCTCCCTTAAAGTCATGTATCAACTCTCTTGTCTCTTGTCCCTGCTCGTCTGTAAACACAAGTTCTGCTTTGCCTGCACCTGCAATTTTCATCTCAGAAGCCT
Organism: uncultured Eubacterium sp.; assembly: GCA_947088865.1. Taxonomy (GTDB): domain Bacteria; phylum Bacillota; class Clostridia; order Lachnospirales; family Lachnospiraceae; genus Lachnospira. The sequence continues at coordinate 388,165 of CAMUHY010000001.1, forward strand.
TATATACATCACCATAGGCATGTCTTGCAATTGTAATTGGTTTCTTCCATGTCTTTACATAAGGCTCAATACCCTTGACAATAATAGGCGCTCTAAATACAGTGCCATCAAGAATTGCACGAATTGTTCCATTAGGACTTTTATACATTTCTTTGAGATTATACTCAGTCATTCTCGCAGCATTTGGTGTGATCGTTGCACATTTTACTGCAACACCATACTTTTTGGTTGCGTTGGCTGAATCAATCGTCACTTGGTCGTCTGTCTCATTTCTATGGACAAGCCCTAAATCATAATATTCTGTATGAAGGTCAATATAAGGTGTCAATAATTCATCTTTTATCAACTTCCAAAGAATCCTAGTCATCTCATCCCCATCCATCTCAACTAATGGCGTTGTCATCTTAATCTTTTCCATTGTACAATCCTCCTAAACTTTTACATAATTGTTGTAATTATATATTATTTTTTTTGTTTTGTAAATAATCAGAGTCTTATCAAATAACAAACTTCCTTTGCATGAAGCTGTGCATAATATAAGAGAGCCAGATTACTCCGACTCCCTTAAGTATACAGTCATAAATAAAATATATCTCAAAATTTGTCTACTTTTCACCTAATTCCTTATACATCGTTCCTACATACTCTTCTAATTCACGATTATATTGATAACTTTTTGTATCATCATTATATACAATATGTGTATGTCCTCCTCCAAACCACATTTTCCAATCCATATTATTTATTGTATATGAAATGCTATATGACCAGCCATCATACTGTTTTGGAAACAATACAAGCTTAAAATTAATTTCATCTATTTTATTAGCAAGTTTTTCTATATCTTCCTTTGCTATCAAAACACTTTCTCCTGTATTTCCACTCATAATACGTACTTCCTCTGCCTGCCGTATAGTTGCTTTAAAATTTTTTGCTCTACTTGAATAGATGTATATTATTATAATTAAAATAGTTAATATTACACTGAAAAATAATGTAATATGTATAATTGATTTTTTATATTTTTGCATAATAACGCCTCTAATCTGGTATAATCACCATATAATTTTATCTTTTTGTATAATATTTAGAAATATCTTGTCTACTTTCCGCCTAATTCTTTATACATCGTTCCTACATATTCTGCTAAATCACGATTATCCTGATAATATTTCCAATCACCATTATGTACAATTTGTGTGTACCCTCCGCTAAACCACATACTCCACCAGTCGTTTTCATCTACTCTATACAAAATTTCATATGACCAACCTCCACGCTGTTCTGAACGCGGTACACTCAATACATATTCAAAATGAATTTCATCTACCTTATCAGCCAATTTTTCTATATTTTCTGTTGATAATAAAATATATTCTCCTGTATTTCCGCTTACAATACGAACTTCATCCGCAATTCGTATATTAGACTTAAAATTTTTTTCTCGGCTTGAATAACTATATAAATAATTATATTTCATTATAATAAATACACTTAATACAAAAAGAAGAAATACAAAAATAGTCATCATTAACTTTTTATGTTTTTTCATAAGCTTCACCTCTAATCTGGTATAACTACTAGATAATCTTACCTTTTGTATAACATTTAGAAATATATTTTCTATTTTCCACCTAATTCCTTATACATCATTCCTATATATTCTTTCAATGCACGATTATATTGATAACTTTTTGTATCATCATTATATACAATATGTGTATATCCTCCAAACCACATGCTCCAATCCATATCATTTATTGTATATGAAATACTATATGACCAACCTTCATACTGTTTTGGAAATAATACAAGCTTAAAATCCGTTTCTTCTATTTTATTAGCAAGTTTTTCTATATCTTTCTTTGTTATCAAAATACTTTCTCCTGTATTGCCGCTCATAATTCGTACTTCTTCTGCCTGTCGTATAGTTGCCTTAAAATTCTTCGCTCTACTTGAATAGATACATATTATTACAATTAAAATAATTAGTATCGCAATTAAAAACAATACAATATGTATGATTGATTTTTTATATTTTTGCATAATCACACCTCTAATCTGGTATAACCACTGTATAATCCCATGTTCCTGCACAATGTCCCCAAACATATCTTGAAGGATAATTTGTATCTCCATCTGCTATCCTGATATAAGTACTACAATATCCATTAGAATATGTAAACTGTGAATATCCTAATGCTAATACTCCATGATTACCATATCTTTTATGACCATGTAAACTTAAATGACAAGGTCTATTATTATCCAACTCTTCGGCAACATGTATTCCATTATTTGTGCCATAGTATAAATATGCACTACAACTTAATCCCCTATCATAAAAATAAAGTCTATATGCATCTGCTATTTTATGATAATCTGTTCCTTCCTCATCTGTTTCCATATTATTGTGCATTTCCCAAAATACATCATTCCATGAACAATTTAAAAATAAATCACCATATTTAGAAGGGTCTCTAAGATACCAATATTTACATAAATTCGTTGCGGCTGTTGGCGAACATACATTACCATTACTAAAGTCATCCATAACATTATAATATATAAATCCACCATCAACCATATAATATTTACTATTTTGATATCCACTTTCATAATTATTAGGATTGGTTATAAATTCTTCCTTATTATCTGGCGGATTGCTTCCTCTAGTACTCATATCCAGATACATCTCCCACATATCTGAATAATCCTGTTCCTGTGTTTCTTCCTCTTCTCGACAAACTTCTTCCATCTCAACAATATCACTTGTAGTTATATCATATATTTTAGAATCATTATTATCAACTTTACATTCCACAGCATAATTCATATCACCCATATAATATAACTTACAATTTTTACTGCTTAAGTCTGCCTGTTCCATATCATTGACTTTTTCTACTACATGCTCAATAGATACATTTAAAAAAGACTCGCCCTCCTCAGCAAATTCAATAATTGGATACATACTTGTATTTGCCCCTGTTATTACATAACCACAATCGTTATTATCCTTATCTTTTATACCAAAATAATAGCATTCTAACCGATTCTTATCATCAAATATTGCCTTTCTTACACCAATTTTTACACCTGTATTCCATAACGATTCTTCATTTGTACTCATTACATTTTTAATATGTGTAGTAGCTGCTTGTTCAGCTTCTTCTATTGAAATAATACGCACATTATTTCCTGTCGCCTCATCTTGTGCCGCAAAAACTGCACTCGAATTTACCAAAAACAAAACTACTGTCATTACACATGCTATTGTTCTTTTGATTTTTTTCATAAATGCCCCCATTTCTGTGTTGTATCTTACTTGCAATAAACTATTTACATCTTCTTTCTTTATTGCTTCACTAAAACACATTCACTTAAACTGTACAATCCCCATTTGTTACTCTTTAACACACTTTATATTCATTATATTAATTTTTCTGCCCCCTCCTTTCAAATCAAACGCACCTGCAATCGTTCCCTTATAAAATCAATCAATCTTTCTGTTTCAGCCTTATAAAATTTATTTTCATTAACAGTGATACAATTATCATCAACAATCGTAATAATGTATAATTCCCCTTCCATTATAAATTGTATATGATACAGTCATTCTGTTAATGGCTTATGAAAAAAATCTCTTGTCCATTCTAAATTTTTAAGTTTTTCAAACAGTTCTTCTTTTTCTTTATCAAGTACTTTAACCGAATTTCCATTATTGCCATCTATTATATAGACATTTTCATATGCTTGACTTGGTTTTCTAAGAAACGCTGTATCTAATTTTGTTGAAATTATCATTAATGCTCCAACTGCTGCTATTGCTATCATTACAGCAAAAATAATGATATATTTTTTCTTTTTCATAAATTTTGCCCGTTTCATATAAATAAATTTATAGTACAATTATATTTTTAATCGAATTTATATCTATTTTATATTTATAAGTATAATAATATATAAAACTTATAACTATTATAATATAACTAATCTAAAATATTTATATTACTAGTAAATTATATCATTATACTTTAATCAATGTCAATTTTATTCTTTCCATATAAATCTAAATAAATGACGATTTCTTCATTTTTCTTATATCACTATAATTTGCCTTATCTATAAAATTCTTTTATGTTATTCTTGTAAACCATATTTTTCTTTGCTATAATCGGGAAAGTTGTAGGTTATAATGAAAATAGCAGATAATACAAAAATGGAGGATTCGTATGTGTGGATTTGCAGGATTTACGGGTTATTTAGAGAATGGCAGCGAGGTTCTTACGAACATGATGGATAAAATTGTTCATAGAGGTCCTGACAGCGCTGGTCAATATATTGATGAAAAGATATCTATGGGATTTCGACGTTTAAGTATTATTGATTTAGATAATGGCAGTCAGCCAATGTTTAATGAAGATAAAACAATTGTAATTACTTTTAATGGTGAAATTTATAATCATCAGGAATTAAGACAGGAATTGATTGAAAAAGGACATGTATTTGCCAACAATGCAGACACTGAAGTTCTTATACATGCCTATGAGGAATATGGTGAGGATATGCTGTGCAAACTTCGCGGAATGTTTGCATTTGTTATATGGGACAGCGTAAAAGAAACTGTTTTTGCCGCCAGAGATTTTTTTGGAATTAAACCATTTTATTATACCATAGCCAATGGACATTTTATATATGCATCTGAAATCAAAAGTATTCTTGAACACCCTGCTTATAAAAAAGAAGTAAATCTTGTCGCTTTAGAAAATTATCTTACCTTTCAATATTCTGTACTTGAGGAAACTTTTTTCAAGGGAATCTACAAACTGATGCCTTCTTTTTGCTTGACTTACCATGATGGCAAATTAAATATTAAACGATACTGGGAACCAACATTTGATATGGACGAGTCTAAAGACCTTGATTGTTGGGTTGACGAGATTGACAACGCTATGCTTGATTCCGTAGAACACCATAAAATAAGCGATGTAGAAGTAGGTTCCTTTCTTTCAAGCGGCGTGGACTCTAGCTATGTAGCTGCCGTTTTTAATGGAGACAAAACATTTACTGTTGGTTTTGACTATGACAAATATAATGAAATCAGCTATGCAAAATCACTCTCCGATAAAATCAAAATTGACAATTACAGCAAACTGGTTTCAAGTGAAGAATATTGGAACGCCATCCCTAAAATTTTATATCATATGGATGAACCCCTTGCTGACCCTGCCGCTATTGCATTATATTTTGTAAGTCAAACAGCCGCCGACCATGTTAAAGTTGCCTTGTCTGGCGAAGGCGCAGATGAATTTTTTGGAGGATACAACATATACCACGAACCGCACGATTTAGCTTCTTTTCAAAAATTACCTTCTGTTTTGCGCAAAGCATTGGCAAAGTTTGCAGAAATTCTGCCGTTTAAATTTAAAGGAAAAAACTTTTTAATTCGTGCCAGCAAACCGGTTGAGGAACGATTTATTGGCAACGCATTTATGTTTAATGAAAAAGAACGCGCCAAACTATTAAAAAATCCGACTGGTAAATATCATCACACAGAGCTTACAAAACCTTATTATGATAAAGTAAAAAATCAAGATGATGTCACAAAAATGCAATATATTGATATCAATTTTTGGCTGATTGGCGATATTCTTCTAAAGGCAGATAAAATGAGTATGGCACACTCTTTGGAAGTGCGTGTACCTTTCTTGGATAAAAAAGTATTTGAAGTGGCAAGGCATATACCTACCAAGTACAAAGTGAATAAACAAAATACAAAATATGCTATGCGAATGGCAGCACACCGCCATCTTCCAGATATGGTTGCAGAAAAGAAAAAATTAGGATTTCCTGTTCCAATTCGTATTTGGATTAAAGATGAAAAATATTATAATATGATTAAAAAGGCATTTACAAGCGAAGCTGCCAGCACATTTTTTAATACCAATGTGCTTATGAACTATCTAAACGACCACAAAGAAGGAAAAGCAGATAATTCAAGAAAAATATGGACTGTGTATATGTTTCTTGTATGGTATAATAACTTTTTTGGCAATGGGTATAATGGTAAAACAGCAGATTCTTCATCTTAAATAATGGATAATAACTTAACTAATTATATCTGGACTAAATATAACCAAGCGGGTATTTGCAATTCGTTTCACTTCTTGCTCATAATCTTATAACAACTAATTTTTAACTTTATCTATAAATTATCTATGTAAAAAATTTTTTACACTTTAATAAAATATATAATTTTTAAAGCCCCTTTAGATGGATTTTATACTATAAGTACCATATTAGGGGCTTATTTTCCTTCATTCAATAACACAAAATTATAAATAACATCTATAATAAAATTTACCTTTGTTAAAATTTTTATTACTTTTTATTTTACATTTAAATTCAAAAACCTTAGACAATATTAAAACCAAAAGTCAAGTAGATATTCACAATCCATTTTACCACTTGCTTATAACCCTATTTCTACTTTGTAGCATTTTTTTACAGATAATTCTAACTTCTTCCTGAGCTTTTAATAAATACTTGCATCATTTTTTTAACATCAATAATTTTGACAAAATTCTACAAAAGTAATACAATAAGACATAAAAAATAAAACTTTTTAAGATTAGCAAAAAATAAATAGCTATTTAAAAATGCAAAATGTGTGATGGTAATCTCAAAATCAATGAACAAAACATTGTTGATGGATTTCCTGAAGAGAAGCCTATTGGAGCTTATGTTGATGCAAATATGGAATTGAATATGTTGATGCCTTCACAACTTCAAAAAAACACTTACTGCCATCGTACCTCTTTTGAAAGTATTTTTAAAGATAATAACTTTATTTTAGTATAGGCATAATTGTAGACAAATGAAAGATTATTTACTTTATTATTAATAATTTATTTTAACTAAATATAAAAGGAGTATTCTTAAAATGAGCAAAAATGATTCTAAAAAGACCTGCTTTTTATTTGGTGCAGGTACAGAAGTAGATTTTAATCTTTGTAATGGCATAGATTTTGCTAAAAATGTAGTTGGATTAAAAAATGACATAATGAATACCAGTGTAAAAAATTTTTACATGGATATGGTAAAACAATTAGATGATGAAAAGAAAAAATGGTATCCTTCTCCACAAAATTGTCATTTAAAATTTCCCGAGAAAGTATTGCTAAAATCATCAATTAAAAAGCAATTTTTAGAAGACTTTATATATAGTGACTTTACCACACAAGAAAAGTTTAATAGTAAAGTGGAACAAGAATTACAAAAACATATTATAAAAAAAAGAAGTAAAAAACAACTTAAAAAAAGTGGTTATGAACTAATTGAAAAATATACAAGTTATATGGGATTAATTGATGAAAAATTTCATACTATTATTTGTCCTTTGGCTCTTGGTCCACATAAATTTTGGGATGTTATTTTCTGTTATACAAGAGCATATTTGTCGCTTGTAAGTAAGATATATTCTGAAAATGAATATTATCAATCCACATTAACAAATGAATATTATACAACCATCCTTAATAATCCACAAGAAGTACTAAAAAAATTCAAAACATTCTGTCAAAAAAATAAAGATACTAACAGCTATTACAAAGCATTAAAAAACTATAAAGACAAAATAGGAAGTAATAATATTACTGTTATTACCACCAATTATACACCTTTATGTTCTGAAATTGCTGAAATAAATGATGACAATATTGCTTATATACATGGAAGAATAGGTTGGTTTGAATCACCTTATGAATTAAAAATTTACAGTATAATAGAAAAAAATCTTAAAAACAATCAATCTCAAATATTACCCAACAATGACATTTATTTTCCTTACATATTCATACAAAGTGGAATAAAACCAGTAATTGATAAAACACAAATAGAAGAATATTCTAAAATGTTAAAATTTTTAAAGAATGCTAATCGACTTATTATCTTAGGGTATAAAATTAATTGTGACGATAATCATATAAATACAATTTTAAAGTCATATATAGAAGATAATGAAAATCTAAAAGAAACTATTTATATAAAATATAAAGAAAAAAATGATAATAAAAATGAAGAAGCAAGCAAAAAAGAAATACTTTCACTATTTAGATTAACTTCCGAAAAATGTCCCAATTTTAAAGTAGTAACAATTGATGGTAGTAAAAGCAAAGAAGAAAATTTACAAATATTTACAAATATTTTATATGAAAATAGTATTTCCTAATTCCAATATAACAATAAAAATTATACTTTAATAATTAATAACAGAAACATTATAACACAATCAAAAAAACATTTATAAATAAAGCTGCCAAGACTGAAAATACCATCTTTTCAATCTTAACAGCTTTTTATTTTTTTATCTTATCAATTATATTATCAATTTAAATATTTTTATATAAAAAATTATTTTTACTCTATTGATAATAATACATTTTTTACATTTAATAAATATTATTTACATCACTCTATCTTTTTTCCTGCAAGCACTTCCATATAATCCTTATAATTTTCCTGCAATAGCTTTGGGGTATCAAGACCATACGGACAATTGGATGCACATTTTCCACATTTAAAACACTTTTCAATTTTGCGCATTTTTTCCTGAACTTCCGGTGTAAGCTGCAATTCAGAAGGCGAACGCCTCAAGAGCAGCGACATTCTAGCACAGTTATTAATTTCTATGCCTACGGGACATGATGGAACACAGTAACCACAGCCTCTGCAAAAATTTCCTGCAAGCTGCTTTTTATCCTTATCAATAATCATTTTTATATCATCCGTCATCACTGGCGGATTATCAATATAATCAATAAATTCATCAAGTTCCGATTCTCTTTGAACGCCCCATATTGGAAGTACATGCTCATAATCTGCCAAATAGGCATAGGCAGCTTTGGAATTTGTAATTAATCCGCCTGAAAGAGCTTTCATTGCTATAAATCCCATATTCTTCTCTTTGCAAGCCGTCGCAAGTTCCTGCTCTTTTTTATTTGCCAGATAGCTAAAAGGAAATTGTAAGGTTTCATATAATCCCGACTCAACCGCTTCAAAAGCGACGCTTAGTCTATGGTTTGTAATTCCAATATGCCTTATCTTTCCCTGTGCTTTCGCTTCTAGCATAGCCTCATAAAGTCCTGTTTTATCATCAGGTTTTGGACAAAAGGATGGGTTGTGAAACTGATATATATCAATATAATCTGTTTTTAAATTGTGTAAACTAACCTCTAAATCTTTCCAAAATGCATCCGCATTTTGGGCGGCTGTCTTGGTTGCAATATAAATTTTATCTCTTATATCGCTCAGTGCATACCCTATTTTTTCCTCACTGTCCGTATAAAATCGCGCTGTATCAAAAAATGTGATGCCTGCTTTATACGCTTTTATTAACAGCTTTTTTGCCTCTTCCTTACTTATTCTTTGTATTGGCAAAGCTCCAAAGCCATTTTTATTTACAGTGATTTGTGTACTTCCTAATGTTACTGTAACCATATAAATCCTTTCATTTATTCAATAACTATAAAATCTATTATTAATATAAAGGTCAAATATCACATTGCAAATAATGTATATTTGACCTTTACAACAATCGCCAAATCTGTAAACATAACGACTTGGCTCGTTGCTCACAGGAATAAATTTTACATTTACTTATTTAAAATACGCTACACCAGATTCAAATATCTTCATATCCTGCTCGCCGTCAATATTGATTGCAACACCGTCGCCGCGTCGTTCCGAATGTGCCATCTTTCCAAGACATCTGCCATCAGGACTGGTAATACCCTCAATAGCCATATAAGAACCATTGACATTCCACTCTTCGTCCATTAAGACATTTCCATTAATATCACAATATTGTGTGGCAACCTGTCCATTATCAAACAATGTTTTAATCCATTCGTCCGATGCGACAAATCGACCTTCACCATGCGAAGCTGGATTGCAATAAACACCTCCAAGTGTCGCCTTTGACAGCCATGGACTCTTGTTTGTCATCACTTTTAAATAAACCATTTTTGATATATGTCGATTAATGGTATTAAAGGTCAATGTTGGTGAATTACAATCCTGTCCTGTAATCGAACCATTTGGCACCAATCCAAGTTTAATAAGAGCCTGAAAACCATTGCAGATGCCAAGCGCAAGACCATCTCTTTCATGAAGCAGCTTTTCAACAGCTTCTTTCATCTTTTCATTTCTAAATGCCGTAGCAAAAAATTTAGCGGAACCATCTGGCTCATCACCTGCCGAAAAACCACCTGGAAACATAATAATCTGTGCTTGTGCTATTGCTTTTTCAAACTCTTCAACCGATTCTCGTATCGCATTGGCATCCATATTTCTAAACACCTTAACATTGACATCAGCCCCTGCCTTTACAAATGCTTTCATACTGTCATATTCACAGTTTGTTCCCGGAAATACAGGAATAAATACCGTTGGCTTTGCAACCTTATTTTTACATACATAGATATTGCTTGTTTTATAAGGTTCTATATCAATAACATCTTTTGAAAATGTTGCCTTTGTAGGAAATACCTTTTCTAACGTATCACTCCATACACTGATAGCTTCCTCCATATTAATAGAAACTTCTTTGTAGGTAAATACACCATTTTTCTTTACTTCACCTACCTTTATAAAAGGCACGTTGATTTCTGAAATTCTTGAAGTGTCTACTTCAGCCACAATACAGCCATAACTTGGTGCAAACAACGCTTCTTCTTTGATATCGGAACTGATAGAAAAGCCCATCTTATTGCCAAACGCCATCTTGGACAATGCAGGAACAAGTCCATTTCCATCAAGTACATAAGCCGATTTGATAATGCCATCGCCAATCAATTGATGAATTGCACTGTAAAGCGTTTTTATCTGTTCAAATACAGGCATATCATATTCATTTTTTTCAATATCAAATCGCACCAGTGTATTGCCTTCCTTTTTCAGTTCTGGTGTAATAATATCGTCTTGTTTTGCCACATCCACAGCAAATGAACATAATGTAGGAGGAACGTCAATATCTTCAAACGTACCAGACATACTGTCTTTGCCGCCAATAGACGGAAGCCCAAAGCCTAACTGTGCCTCATATGCTCCAAGCAATGCAGCAAATGGCTGACTCCAACGAGATGGGTCTTCAGTCATTCTTCTAAAATATTCCTGAAAGGTAAATCGAATTTTTGTATAATCGCCGCCAGCCGCTACAATTTTTGCAACAGAATCAACAACAGCAAACATCGCTCCATGATATGGACTCCACTTTGAAAGATATGGGTCAAATCCATAAGACATCATCGTGACTGTATCACATTTTCCCTCAAGCACAGGCAGTTTTGCAACCATAGCCTGTGTCTCTGTAAGCTGATATTTTCCGCCGTATGGCATAAGTACAGAAGCCGCTCCGATAGAGCTGTCAAAACGTTCAACAAGTCCTTTTTGCGAACATTCATTTAAATCGGATAATGTCTTAAGCCATTTGCCTCTTACATCTTCCACTTTCTTTGGTTTCAGATAACAGTTATCTTTTTGTGGAATATCAACAAGCACAGACGTTTCCTGATGTGCTCCATTCGTATTTAAAAATTCTCTTGAGATATTGACAATCTCTTTTCCTCTCCACTCTAACACAAGTCTTGGCTCTTTTGTCACAACAGCCACCTCAACAGCTTCAAGGTTTTCTTCATCAGCATACTTTAAAAAAGCTTCAACATCTTCTGGCGCAATAACGACAGCCATTCGTTCCTGTGACTCTGAAATAGCAAGCTCTGTACCATCAAGACCTTCATACTTTTTAGGAACTTTATCAAGCGATATGCGAAGTCCATCGGCAAGTTCGCCAATAGCTACCGATACACCGCCTGCACCAAAGTCATTACACTTTTTAATCAAGCGGGTCACTTCTGGTCTTCTAAACAATCGCTGCATCTTTCGCTCCGTAGGTGCATTTCCCTTTTGTACTTCCGCACCGCACGTTTCAATGGAGCTTGCCGTATGCACTTTGGAAGAACCTGTTGCACCGCCACAGCCGTCGCGTCCTGTCCGTCCGCCAAGCAAAATAATAATATCGTCGGGGTCTGAATTTTCTCTCTTAACGGCAGCTCTTGGCGCTGCTGCCATAACAGCCCCTATCTCCATTCTCTTTGCAACATAATCGGGGTGATAAATTTCTTTGACATAACCCGTCGCAAGACCTATCTGATTTCCATAAGAGCTGTACCCCTGTGCCGCCCCTGTGACAAGCTTTTTTTGAGGAAGCTTGCCGTGCAGTGTCTTATGGACAGGCTTTGTAGGGTCTGCCGCTCCTGTTATACGCATTGCCTGATATACATATGTACGCCCTGACAATGGGTCTCTTATGGCTCCGCCAAGACAAGTGGCAGCGCCACCAAACGGCTCTATCTCCGTAGGGTGGTTATGCGTCTCATTCTTAAAATTAACAAGCCACTCTTGTGTATTTCCGTCAATCTCCACAGGAACAACAATACTGCAAGCGTTAATCTCGTCGGACTCCTCTTGGTCTGCAAGCTTTCCTTCCGCTTTTAGCTTCTTCATTGCCATAAGCGCTAAATCCATCAGACAGACATATTTATCTTTTCTATCTTTATACAACACTTTTCTATCATCAAGGTACTGTTTATATGTATGCTCCATAGGAATTTTGTAAAATCCCTCTTTAAACTGAACGTCAACAAGTTCTGTTGCAAATGTTGTATGGCGGCAATGGTCAGACCAGTAGGTGTCAAGCACACGAATTTCAGTCATGGAAGGATTCCTTTTTTCCTCATTTTTAAAGTAATCCTGTATAAACTTAAAATCCTTTAATGTCATAGCAAGCCCTAAAGAATCATAAAGTTCCTTTAACTGAGCTTCATTCATATGGATAAATTCATCCAATATCTGAACATCTCTTGGCGCCTTAAATTCTGTAAAAAGAGTATTTGGTATCTTGCTGTCTGCCTCTCTTGAGTCCACAGGATTAATGCACAATTCCTTAATTTTAATTTTATCTTCATCCGTCAATGTGCCTTCTATCACATATGTAACTGCTGTCTTAATAACAGGCTGTTCATTCTCATTTAAAAATTTAACACATTGTTCAGCAGAATCTGCTCTTTGGTCAAACTGACCTGGCAGAAATTCTACTGAAAACACAAAGCTTTCCTCTGGATAATCCAATTCCATCTCATAGACATCATCTACTGGTGGTTCTGAAAATACAGTAATCAATGCTTTTTCATATGTGTCCTGTGAAAGATTTTCAATATCATAACGAATAAGCTGTCTTACATTAGTTACAGACTTAATATTTAAATAACCTGTAATCTCATCATAAAGCTCTTTTGCTTTTACAGCAAAAGGCTTTTTCTTTTCAACAAATACTCGTTTAACGCCGCTCATATTATTCCTCCATTTATATCATGTAATCGTTTTAAAACTGGTATTTTCACCAGATTAATCCCATATGCCCTCTACGGCAACTTTATCTTTTCCCTTCTTTATAATGAGATGTGCAACAATATCATGCGGTTCATACACAAATCCATCAATAAATAACTTTGCGCCAGGGTGCAAATTTTTATCAACAATAACCCTTGCTTTTTCCGCCTGCTGCATAAGATATAAAGCCGCCTTGCTGTCCGCATCACACTTAGAAAGTTCTGAATTTTTTATAATTTTTGTCTGCAAAAGCTTCTGATGTTTTGCCTTGTCATATCGGTCTGAAGAAACTGCTTTCAAGTGTTCATATTTATTAAGCAGCAAATTATACATATCGATTTCTGAATTAATTTCTTTCATTCTTGCCATTAAATCGGTATATTTTTGCTTTAATTCCTTTGTGGCGCCAACTCGAATTACTGTCATAACGCCGGAATCATTTCCCACTCCGCCAACACTGACACCCAAAACACCTGCAACGTCACCGCCTTGTATCGTTCCTATCTTTCCCTGAACATTGACCTGACCATTGCAAATTACATTGCAGTTTAATATATAATTGGCATTCAAATTTCCCTCGCATACAACAAGCGTATTTTCAAGGAAATTTGCATGTACATTGCCTTTAGCTTCCACTCTTGCCACGCCTTTGCCATTTACGCCATCTCGAAATACAATATCTTTTTCCGACTTTATCACTGCGCCTTCAACATGCCCGCCAATTGTAATAGAACCTTTGGCGTGAATTACTAAACCACTAATTACATTTCCTTTGATTTCCACATCACCATTAAAATCAATATTACCAACATTTAAATCTACATCACCTGATATTTCAAGAACATTATATACATTTAAATCAGCATTTCGATATTCAACTTTACCATCTATTGCTGCAAAATAGGTATTGCCATCTTCCGATGTCGTAAATCCCTTGCCCCTCAATGGAAGCTTTGGTTTTCCAGGTCTTGGAACAAGAAGTTTTCCTCTTACATTAAAACCAAAAACACCCTTTGTAGGAGGAACATACTCTACCAATTTTTGACCTTCTGTAACAACCTCAAATAATTTTAAATTATAATAATCAACAGAACCATCTTCTTTTAACGTTGGCTTTCCATTATTATTTGAATCAAAGAATAAATTATACTTTCCATCAACACCATCTTCAGATACTTTTCCCTCTGCAAAGAGAATTTCCATATCAAACTTTTTTTCCGAAAGAATATCATGTAGGACATCTTTCTTTATCCCCATCTTCACTCCAACTTCGGCAATACTGGCATTGACCTCATCAATCGTATAATCGTAGTCTCCTATGGCTAATGCTTTCAGTCTAATATAAGCTGACATGTTGTCCTCTGAAATGGTGACAGTGATTCGCTTATTCAATTGTTTATCATCATTCATATTCATGCCCATCACACTCCATTTTTACAATTAAACACCCATTCTTATACGTTTCATTTCTTCCCATGACAGATTGTTGTCAAGCAATGCTGACACATCGCTGCCAGCTTCCAGACCTAATCGTATCTGTTCCATCTGCTGATAACTGTAACATGGGTCTGCATAAACACTCACGTCCAGTCCTGCCGCCAATCCAAGAAGAATCTCATTGCTTTGCAAATCATCAAGCACTATATTTTCTAGCGCCGAATCATCTTTATTACCAGTTCTCATCTGCTTCATCTGTGCCGCATCAATAAATGGGTCACTGTATGTAGTAACGTCTTCGCCGTCTTTTAACCCAAGACGAATTTGCTCCATCTGTGCCGAAGAAAATCCTGGCATTGCATATTGTTCAACATCAACCTTTTCCTCAAGCCCCAAACGTATCTGTTTCATCTGTTCTGCGTTAAACTCATGCCCCATATATTTTGTGACATCCACACAGCTTTGCAGACCGATTCTTAACTCTTTTAACTGGTAATCATCATAGCCATCATTGACGTAAAAACTCAAATCAATTCCGTCTTTATCTGCTATCCTAAGCTGTTTTATAGCCTCGCCGCTGCAACCCTTATTTATATACTCCCTGACATCATAATGATACCCTTCTGCCAGACGAATCTCACGCATAACCGTATAATCGTATGCTGGATTACATATAAGTTCCATATCGGCTTGCTCTATAATCGCTAACTTAATTTCTTCCATCTGCATATATGTATATGCAGGATTTGCATAAAATTTAGAATCCAACCCTTCCTCTAGCCCTAATCGTATCGACTTCATCTGCGCTGAATTATAATCAATATCTGCATAAACATAGATATCTATACCACTCTTTACGCCCTTTTTAATCTCTAGGCTTTGAAATCTGTCAAATCCAACTTTTGCAAGTTCCCCTTTAAAATCATTTGTACTAATGGCAGCCTCTACTGCTGCTTTAACTGAATCCATATTCATAATGAACCATGCCTTTCAATGCTTTTGTCATATAACACAATTATACTCTATAAATTTTTATATTGCACTACATTTTTCCAGAATTCCAATAGTATATTTTTAATCCGACTTTGAGAAACGGTATACACCTGCTTCCACTCTTTTGGGTAAAGATTTTGATATTCACTGCGAAGCAGTCTGTTATCCAATAATTCAATGATTCCTTTATCACTCGCCGTTCTTATAACTCTTCCTGCTGCTTGAAGCACTTTATTCATACCTGGATACAAATATGCGTAAGAAAATCCATCTTTCCCCATACTGTCAAAATATTCCTTCAAAACATTTCTTTGCCTGCAAATCATTGGCAATCCTGTTCCGACAATAATAACTCCAATCAGACTTTCTTCTCTTAAATCAATCCCTTCAGAAAAAGCTCCTCCAATCACACAAAAACCTACCAGTGAACCTTTGTAATCTCCTTTGTCAAACAATTTTAAAAACCACTCTTTTTGTGCCTCTGTCATGTAGTTTTCCTGTACAGCTAAATGGAGATTGGCATTTTTTGCCATATCCTCATTACCATTTGTATTCAAATTCATCTCCTGAGATTCTTCCAGTTGCAGCCGATGAACAGGATATAAACGCTCATACAAAATCGTAACTTCATTCATATAGCTGTAAGATGGAAAATATACCATATATTTTCCATTATGTGTCGTTACAGTGTCATAAATATAAGCGCAAATTTTTTGATACTCCGCATGATTTCGCTTAACATATCGGCTGCTCACATCGGACGCCACTACAACACACCTATTGTTATCATCAAATGATGACTCCGCATATACTGCATAATCACGAACTTCTCCAGACAACATCTCCTTAAAATAATTTACTGGCAGCAGCGTTGCTGAGAAAAATATGGTACTTCTTCCCATGCCCAAACACTGCGCAATATTATTGGATGGGTCTACACAAAACAGATGAATACAAAAATCACCATGTTCATCATGTTCTGTATAAATCTCATATTTATTGTCTAGTTTATCATAAATAAACATAAAAAATTTAACATGAAAATAAAATTCCAGCAATGTATCTTTTTCTGAATAGGTCTTATATTTTTCAAAAAACAGAGCCAATTCGGCAGTAAGGCAGCTTAAATACTCTGGAAGCCTTCCAAGTGATTCCACGCCGCTTAATATACAATATGTATCACATTGTCTTTTAAGCATTAAAAGCTCTTTATTACACTTTTCAAGATATTTTACAACAGGCTTTCCATAAGATACCGTATTTAATATTCTTTTTATTTTAAGAAACTCCTCTTTCACCAAAACAGCACTATACATTTGCCTTGCTCTATCCACAAGATTGTGTGCTTCATCGACAAGAAAGGCATAATCCCCTTTTGCTCCATCGCTAAAATATCGCTTTAATGCTACACTGGGGTCAAACACATAATTGTAATCACAAATAATGCTATCACACCAATTCGATATATCCAACTCCATTTCAAAAGGGCATACTTGATACTTCATCGCATATTTTTCTATACATTCCCTGTCAATAAAATTATTTTCAACAATAATATTATATACGGCATCATTGATTCTGTCAAAATGTCCTTTTGCATAAGGACATTCCGATGGATTACAGATACATTTTCCGCCAAAACAAATTTTTTCTTTTGCCGTTATGGTCACCGTTTTAATACAAAGACCATTCTCTTGAAGTAATTTATAGGTGTCTTGTGCAACGGTTCTTGTTATGGTTTTTGAAGTAAGATAAAAAATTTTATCGACATAACCTTGCCCCATAGCGGCAACCGCTGGGAAAATAGTCGATAAGGTCTTACCTACCCCTGTCGATGCCTGAATATATAAATTTCTTTTTTGCTCAATTGTCTTATAAACACTCACAACAAGGTTTCTTTGTCCTGGTCTGTAATCATATGGAAATTGTAAATGGACAATCGATGACTGCCTTAATTGTTTATGTTTCAATAAAAAATCCATCCATTTTGAAAATTTTTCTATGACATCATTAAACCAATCTATTAAAGCTTTAGCTGTAAAACGTTCTGTATATTGCTTTATTTCTCTTGTCTGCGAATTGCAATAAGTAAGTCTTATATCGATGCTCTCAAGATGATTTTGTGTAATATACATAGCCCCATAGCACATTGCCTGTGCTTTATGTACATAAATGGGTTCTTTTAATATATTGATATCACTTTGCATCGTCTTTATCTCATCAATACAAATATTGGAAGATGCCATCTTATTACTTTCATCTTCCTTATCCCAATCATATATAATTCCGTCTGCTCTGCCTTCAAGTTGTATTTGATAGTCAATATTATTGTCCGTTTGCCTTTCTATCAGTATTTTTAATGGCACTTCCGCATGATAACATTCCCCTGCTTCTTTTTGCAGCATACGATGAATCTTAGCGCCTTCCTGCATAGCCTTGACATCTTGTCCCATGCCCAAACCTGTATTGATATCACCTGTCTTAAATATAAATTCAACGAGATTGCGAACGGATATTTTAATCATATTGTCTGTCAAGCTCATATAAATATGCGTTTCCCTTCTTGCCTGTTCTTTTTACAATCCCCATATAATGTAATATATGAAGTACTGCCCCTGCTGTTTTTGATGAGACATGAATTGCTTTTGCATAATCTTTTGAAGTAAATGGCATCTTAATATCATAGGGAACAAACTGTACATAATCTTCTTGTTGTTCAATACTCACAATATTTCTAATACCAATAGGTATCTTGTCATATTTAGCAGCACCTCTTTTTTTGGTATCATTCCACCCATTGAGAACTTTATATTCATTGACATCTAGCAAAACAAACTTAATTTTTATATTTGGACTTTTTAAAAACATTTTAATTTTATATAACTCACAAAATGCATCATATTCTGTATAATGTTTTGGTGACTTTCGCTTTTCACGAACCTCTTTGGTATCTGGATTCATCCATAAAATCCATTTGTTATAAAGACATGGATACACAATGGTCACAGGATAATGATTCAAAAATATGCTCAATTTATCTCTTAACTTATTAAGCTGGCTTGTCTGAATCTCTATAACACCTGATTCATTAAAAATATCTGCATAATATCCATCTAGTGCAACTTCCTGATTATCTTCATTGGGTTCAAAATACTGTTTTAAAACACCGTGCATTGTCTTTTCTGACAACGTTCCAATCCCCTTATAATGATGTTTTTTACCTGTAACATATTTTAAAGCTGTCTGAAAATTATCGTAATCCATGTATTTATTACTCATACTACCTTTTTTGCTCCGCCTATCTATTGATAAAGACACTTTACTGTAACTATTATAACATAATTTTTTACAAATACCACTCTTATATTTATATTGTCAAACAATAAAGGGATATTTCCAAAAGTCATACGACCTCCGAAAATATCCCTATTTATTTTATCAACAAAATAACAAACTTACCACGTCTTAATCAATGGCATAAACAATTCTTGATGCTTGCGCTCCTGCACACTGCTGTGCCCAAGTCCTAGCATCCACTGCACTTCTTGTATCATAGCCATAATTGCTGATTGGTCTCCATGAAGTTGGACCTGTCTTTAAATCCGTCACAGAGCTTGTCAAAACAGAATCTGTATCTGTAAACGAACCTACGCCATGGTCATCTACCACACACCCTGCATAGCTTCCTTTATCAAAATAGTTCTTTTCTGAATAAATATTGCAGCCTGTGTATGGAGTATAACCCAGATTAAATCCATAGATATAATTGTTGTAGCAATGGAAATAACCATAACGCATCAATCCTGGCGCGCGTGTATAATTATTATAAAAATAATTATTCGCAATGGTCATACGTGGATAACCATCATATGTACCTACACCATCTTCTTCTGGATACCCCAGAATCAATCCATATTTATGTCCGCCAAAATAGCAGCCTGTCACAGAAACATAATCTGCTTTCAGTCCCACATACATATGTTTGTCTACATCCGTACTTGTCATACTGGTATGACCAGTAAAGGTACAATGGTCAACCCAAAAATTATTTCCATTAGAAATATACATTTGAATATCATCATTCGCATTTTTACTTGCATCATGTTTAAATGTAATATTCTTAAAAATCACATTGCCTGAACTGCTGATACATCTAAAATGAATATTATTTAATGTACCTGAGCCAAACTTACCAATAAATGTCTTATTTTTGCCTACGGTTACTTTTGTAAGGTCTGTTGCTGAAATATTTGCATTAATAACAATCGTATAAGGTGTAGAGCCTGAAGCATATTTTTGTAAATCGCTTATATTGGATACATAAACAACTGTTCCTAAAACACCTCCTGTTACAGATGCCTTCTCTTGGTTGCTCATATTCTTGCAATAACCTGCAAAACCTTCAGCACCATGTGCATTAAATCGAAAATTCTGTGCTGCACCACCGCTGTAACTGCTCAATTGATAACTTCCATTTGAGAGTGTCAAAGCAAGATTTGTATTAGCATAGTTTACCACCTTATAATTTAGTGAATCACCATTGCTGTCGTTTTTAACTGCTACAATCTTCCAATACTGAGCATTGTTGTTAGCAACACCTGTCACAACGACAGAAGCGCCAGCTGAAGCGTTATTTCCAGTAGGTGCAAGCGCATAACCGTTTGCTGCATTGATAATTTGATAATAATCTTCACCTTTTTTAACCAACTTCCACCTATTTGAAGCAGAACCTGTCGCATTTGATTTTACAGTAGCATTCAAAGAAGATGCTGTAACAAATGCGCCGTCGCTTGTAGAAACAAACTCCATAAGTTGGTCTGGATAACCGTCAGCATCGATTGCTGAAGAAACATTGCCTGAGCCTGAACCACCTGAAGGCCATTGTGCTTCCTCAAAATACCAAATCTGATTTGCTGCTCCTTTGTTTGTCCACTGAATTACGTTAGCGCCAGATACTTTACTTGCATTGGTTACATCAAGACAACTCTTATGTTCTGTAATTTCTGTTGTGATAGCATAACCATCTCCACTTGGCGTAATACCGAAATTTTGTGGTGAAAGACCATTATTTTCCCAAATCTGAATATTGGTTCCGCCCTCCACATTTCCGTATGTTACATCCAGTGAAACGCCACCTGTCATATCTGTTGCAGGGTGAAGTCGGAATGTGCCATTTGCATTCTTTTCCAAAACCCACCTTTGTCCAAGTGAACCTGTACCTGTTTTTTGGCATACATTTGCACCGTTAGCTGATGAATCCCCTTCAACCGTAAGATACATTCCGCTGTTCTTGTTCTTAATGTAGTAAATTTTACCACTTTCTGGTGCAACTGCTGCTGCATGGACTTGTTCTCCTAAAATCCCCATTGTAGAAAGCACAAAGATAAGACTCATAAGAACTGCCATCAATCTTTTGCATTTTGAAGCCATAATTTAATACCCCCTTTTTAAATATTACTACAACATCATTGTAGCATTTTATAATGGCTATTTTAAATTTATCGTACATGTATTATAAAATCAATAACAATGTTTGATATTGTGCATTTTCTATATTTTATATAAAATTTATATTAATTTTTTGTATATTTTTACATAGTTTATCATTATTTAACCTTATCTGGGAACTTTTCACTTCTTAAAAAAGTATTTGTCTTATCTGTTTAAAAATTCTGTGAAGTGACAGATAAATATCTGCTTGACGACTCTTTCTTCATTTATGATATAATAATTTTGGCAAAAGCCGAGTTATAAAAGTTTGCTTTGGAAACTTTCGTTATTTTTTAATGTAATAATTACAACATTCCAATTACAAAAGGAGGAATTTATGATTACGATATCTTTATGTATGATTGTTAAAAATGAAGAAAAAATATTATCTCGCTGTCTTGACTCTTATTCAGGGTTATTTGATGAAATAATTATTGTAGATACAGGTTCTACGGATAATACAAAAAATATTGCTTTAAAATATACCAATAAAATTTATGATTATCAATGGATAAACGATTTTTCCGATGCAAGAAATTATGCGTTTAGTCTATGTAACTGTCAGTATATTTTTAGCGCCGATGCTGACGAAGTTCTTGACGATACCAATCGCCTTGCGTTTTTGCAGCTAAAAGAAGCGCTTTTGCCCGAGATTGATATGGTACAAATGAAATATATAAATATCGATAATATAAATTCCTATTATAACTGCAAAAAGGAGCTACGTCCAAAACTATTTAAACGACTGCGCACTTTTACTTGGATTTCTCCTATTCACGAAACCGTACTATTAGAACCTGTTATTTATGACAGTGATATTGAAATTCTGCATATGCCTGAAACACTGCATACTAAGAGAGACTTTTCAATATTTGCAACAATTCTTGAACGCGGCGAACGATTAAAAAAATATGTTGTCTTGATGTTTTGTAAGGAAATGTATATAACGGCAACCCATGAAGACCTCATTCAATATAAGCCTCTATTTTTACAATATATGACCGAATACACCGATAACGACTGTATGTTAGCGGTCAATTGTGTTCTTGCAAAAATGTGCCGTATCACAAACGATATTAATAATTTTTTTAAGTATGCCTTAAAAAATATAGCAAGTGAAGCCTGCTCTGAAATTTGCATGGAAATTGGTGAATATTACTTTGAAGTCCAGGATTATGAGGAAGCTATCCTATGGTTTATCAATGCCGAAGGAGAGACTTCGAGCATACTTGATATTCATTCAGGAAATGATGCCCCTCTAAACCGGCTATCAGACTGTTATGCCATCTTAGCTGAAATCATGACAAAACAATATCAAGATACAGGAAATGAAGAATGCCAAAATTTAGCAACCATTTACTATAACAACAGTACACAATATCGTACTCAGGCACAAAATTGGAAAATGCCAGAAGAATTATAAATTTGCTAGTTAAGCGGATACTCACAATCCGCTACGATGCTTGCTTAAACCACCTAGCTACTATCGCAGCTTTTAGCAAGTTCCCCACTTATGCCTTTGCAGCATTGAAGTGGGGAACTTCCTTGATAAGGTTAAATTAAACTTTCCTATAAAATTTATTATTATGTGTTTTTTATAAAGGATAAGCGGCACTTAGGACACTTTATCTCAATTTTTCCCTTGCCTCTTGGCACTCTTATCTTTTGCCTGCAACTTGGACATTTAAAAATTTTGTGTGTTTTTTGGTCTTTGCATCGTGCTTTAAATTGATTAAAACGCCCTAAAAATTTATAACGTATATTTAAATAGGTCTGATTTTCGCTGTATCGCTTTGATATATTTTTTGAAAAAATCCTAAAATAAGAATAAAACAAAAAAACTAATGCTAAACTGTATAATAAAGTACTACGCCAAAATAAAGTTATGATAAGTAAGAGAAGCGATATAAACATCAATAATTTTGAAAAGTGGTCTACTCCATATCTTCCCTGCGCAAATTTAGTAAGTTTTTCTCTAAATTTATTCATAATTTCCCCTTCTTAAACTCTATGAAATATATTTAGATAATAATGAACTATCCACATATGAAATGCAATTAAAAAATTATTAAAATTTATTATATTTATACGAATGAATTGGCATATATATGCAGTGAAAAAGCTCTATATTTTAATCTAGTACATTATAAATAGTACCTTCCATATCTTTCCAATAAAATTTATCGGTCAATATCATATAACTTGGACAACTCCCTTCTTTTGGTATTGAAACAGAACCTGGATTAATATAGGTATAACCTTTTTTTATCTCATATTTTGGCACATGCGTATGTCCGCATACAAGATAATCCCCTTGTGCTAAAGCAGGCATATTTTTTTCATCCAGCTTATGCCCATGTACCAATACAAGATGTCTGTCATTTACATATATATGGGCTTGTTGACATAAAATATTAAAATCAAGCACCATCTGGTCTACTTCGGTATCACAGTTTCCCTGAACACAGACAATTTTATTTTTTATTGAATTGAACATCCCGATAACTTCCTTTGGCGCATATTCTCTTGGAAGGTCATTGCGTGGTCCATGATACAAAATATCCCCCAATAACAGAAGTAAATCCGCTTCTTCTGCAAAAAATCGTTCCATTAATTTTTTGCAAAAATATGCTGAACCGTGAATATCTGAAGCAATCATTATTTTTTTCATATTTTCCTCATTTCTACACTATTTTTTATATATGGTTTTTTCAGCTACCAAGCAGGAATAAATATTATCCTTTTGACGAGCGCATTCGCAAGCCTTTAACAGCACTAAGAATATAATATGATAACACAATATTAATTGGCAGTTGTATTAAATTTTTTGCCATTCTTGCAGTAAAATAAAACATAAATCCTTTTCCGTACATAATCGATGCCCAATATGTTCCCATCAAAATATTTACAAGAATTGTATCAAATGTAAGACATATTGCCACTCGAATAAAATAACTCATATCAACGGCATGTTTTCTTTGAAGTATTACCATTTTTACAATAACAAATGCTATCATCAATCCAACAACACAATAAAAACCCCAATTGCCTACCGTTGTTTTTTTATCGGTGTAAATAGCAAGCACAG
Source organism: uncultured Eubacterium sp. (assembly GCA_947088865.1). Classification (GTDB taxonomy): domain Bacteria; phylum Bacillota; class Clostridia; order Lachnospirales; family Lachnospiraceae; genus Lachnospira. Next base: position 412,625 of record CAMUHY010000001.1, read on the forward strand.
CAGCAAATGTACATGACACTGAAAGAATAAGCGATATAATATTAAAATGAAAAATGGACAATACCACCAGACAAACCATCAAAATGGACAAAATAATTGCTAGGATTGCAACATTTTTGGTATTTCCAGTCAAATCCGACATCATATAATCCAATCCATTTCCCTGTGCAATCACACTGCCGCTATCTTTGTCAATAACCGTTGCCATTGGAGCAAAGCAAAGACACAACAATCCTATACTTGGCAAAACAAAACTAAAAATATCAAGAACCCAATCAAACGGTTGTTTTTTTGTTTTGTCTTCTTCTAAACCATTTATATTGCCCTGTTCTTTATCTTTTTTTGACAACCTTTTTGAAGATATATTTTTTACATTTACCTTATCAGGAAATTTATTATAAAAAAATATTCCATAAATCATGCCTGCCATCGCAGCATTTAATGTCCAACCCGGAAAATAACCGCCCACTGGTTTTAAAATAAACTGAACAATATCACCTATTCCGCCGCAGACAAATCCTATAACAGGTCCAAATAAACAGCCTGTCACTACATTGGTAATAAATGATAAGGAAATTCTTAGGGATGTTGTTACTTGAACAGAGACAACCATTGCTAAAATGGTGTGAACTGCCACTAAAAGCGCAGCAGTAATAACAGAATTTAAATTTTTAAATTCTTTAGCAGAGGAGGTGAACAGTAAAATAAATTTTTTCATAAAATAACCATGCCTTTCTTGTGTATATTTATTTTGTGATATTTAAGGCAAAACAAACAAATATAATGTTATTTATAAAACATATTTATTGTTATTTGCTTAACCTATTTATATGAGCAATAGCCCTACATAAATAGTTCACAAATCAAATACTCTCTGTGTTTTTGGTGGATATCAATCTTTGCCGCACTTGTCAATATACCAAACAGCTAAAGACTGTAATACCAAGCATACGGCTTATGATAAATATGCACAAAAAACACATTATAACACTTGTAAGACAGATTATGTAGCAGCGGGATGCGAACAATGTACCGCAAGAAAACTTTTCGTCCCAATGTCAACTCCCTGTTCATCAGGCACTTAACGCACATCATTCTACTCTGCTCATTTTATTTTTTCACATGAATAGTATATACTTATCTATCTTTATTGTAAAGAAATATTTTTTCATTGATTAAATTATCAAGCTCCCCTTCTTTTAATTGAATATGAAATTCAGCCTCTATAACTTTTGCTAACTCCACCTCTTGTTTCTTATAAAATGGATAATCATGCGAGCTGTCAGCGCGTATAGGCGTCATATAATCATCGGAATACTTAATTCTTAATATACCGTCAAATCCGACAGGCACAGGAATGGTAGTATGTTCAAAAGGCATCTGTATTGCGCTTTCATACCATTCTTTTTTTGCATGATAATCCCATCCCATTGCAAAATCAATCATAGAACATACCTCATCACCATCGTTGTCTGTATATAATGCACTGACTTCATCAACCATTTTTTTTAACTCATGAAACAATCGATTTTTCTTATTTATTTTAAATCCAGACAATTCTTCCAACTTATGAAGAATATTGATAACCGAATTATCATACGGCGGATTTTCAGGAATACTTGCAGCGGTTGTCATAATTAAATGAATTATTTGATTTTGATAATCTGATTTTTTTTGCTCTCTTGGAATATAGTCAATTGGAAAAATATCTACACCAACTACATAAGGGCAATAATGAAATCGTTTAAGATACGCCTCATCAAAATTCATACTTCTTCCAGATATCACTCTGGCTTTTACATTGTCATGGCTTATATCATTATAAATGCTTTTCAACTCAAAATATTGTGCTAATTCAGACGGAGCAACTTCCAAAAATTTTTGATAATCTCCCCGTAACATACCAATATCCAAATCATCATCCCATGGGATAAAACCATGATGTCTTACTGCCCCAAGCAATGTCCCCCAATCAGCAAAAAATGGTATTTGATGCAAAGCACAAACGCGCTTAATTTCTTCAAGAACTTCTATCTGTGCTGCCCACGCTCTTTTCATTTTAGACTCAATATAAAAGCCCTCTCTTGTCTCACCTTCAAAATACGAATCCTCATATTGTATCACGATATTTCTCCCTTATGACTTTTTATCCATTTCTGCACAAAAAAATTTTCTACATTTATAAAATTCTCATTTCTGCACTGCTTTATTGCACAAAAAACAAAATTTTAATGTTCACTCTTTTATTTACATAAAAAAGCTGCCTGAACCTCGTTGAAAAAAATTTTCATCAAGTTGGCAGCTCTTCACTTTTTTAATCGTCTAATTCGTCTAACTCTTGTACTTCAAGTTCCTCTGCGCCATAAGGTTCTACTGCTATGGCTACATCAATATCATCATTGTTATTGCTATCTTCCTCATCACTACTATCATCATCATCTTTTTCAACGGCTACGGTCACATCAAAATCATCTTTTTCTTCACTGATAACTGTTTTATCTACCTTAGGCGTTACTGTATTGTCAACGACAACTTCAAATTCTTCATTATCTGAAATATCTTCAAAATCATCTTCATCGTCCACATAAAAATTAACAGGCACTACTTCAATATTGCTGCAAACTGCCTTTCCTATAATATAAACGGTGTGTATACCTTCCTCTTCAACATTCTCAACAAGATTGCGCATACCGCTTGCTGTTCTTGTTATATCACAGGCAGCATTCACTCCTTCTGGAAGAATAATTGTCAGACTGCTTGCAGTGCTTGTAAAGTTAATATATACATCTTTCTCAAAGGCAGCAAGCCCTAAATCGACAACAATATTTGAAGAAACTGCCTTAATCTCACAGCCAGTAAATTCTTCATCCTCAACTTCAATCACTTTCTTTTCAAATAAAGCATTATACTTTTTTACTTCCTCGCCAACACTGTCGGCTTCCTCTTGAGCATAGGTTTCTTTTGCTGTCTTATATTTACTGTAAGCTACCTTTGAGGCAACACCCAATGCACCCAAACATACGATTGTTTTTGCCAATTTTTTCTTTGCCATATACGCAAATCCTCCTACATTATAATAATGTATTATTTTACCATAATTAAAACAAAATATCAATTTTTTTGTCGCTGTCGTTGTTCATAGGAAAATGTACAGCCACAATAATCTTGTCTATATAAATGATATAGACTTGAAAGTTGTATAGACCTTTTATACCCTTCCTTCTTTTTAAAATCCGACAAAAGATACGAAACTTTATATTGTTTTCCCAGTGCTAATCCAATTTCATTGAGCTTATAACTATTTTTTAACGGACTTATCGTGAGTGTCGTTGTAAAATAGTCCATATTCATCTGCTTTGCCAAACGAGCAGTCTTTTCAAGTCTCATTCGATAACAGATAAAACAACGCTCGCCGCCTTCCAAACAATCCTCATACCCTTTTACTTTATCCAAAAATAAATCTGGCTCATAATCGCCCTCAATAAAATTCACTTTATGAACAGCCGGAAATTCACGAATAAAACGCTGCTGTTCTTCCACTCTTTTTTTATATTCTTCATTGGCGGATATATTGGGATTATAATAAAAAACAACAATATTAAAATATCTTGATAAATATTCAATCACATAACTGCTGCAAGGCGCACAGCAACTATGAAGCAAAAGAGAAGGCACACGCCCTTCATTTGTCAATTGTTCAAGCAATTGCTCCAATTCTTTTTGAAAATTTCGCTGTAAAAATGGTACTGCCATACATTTTAATCCTCATTTATAATCTCTTTGAGAGCCGCAAACAACTTATTCATCTGTTCGTCTGTTCCTATTGTTATACGAAGGTAATTATCAATCTTTGGCTTGTTAAAATACCGCACATATATATTTTTCTTTTTCAATTCTTCAAACAAAGCATCGGCATGAATTTTTTTATGCTGTGCAAAAATAAAATTTGTTTTTGAATCCAAAAATGTAAAACCTAACGTTGTAAGCTCGCGCTTTGTTCGCTCACGTGTAGCGATAATCTTTTCAACACATTCCTTAAAATACTCTTCATCTTCAAGAACTGCTGAACCATAAACCAATGATGTTACATTCATCGTATAAGAATTAATTGAAAATTTTACCGCCTGCATTGCCTGAATCAATCGTTCATTTCCAATCGCATAACCAATTCGCATACCAGCCATTGAACGGGATTTTGAATAGGTTTGTACAACTAATAAATTTTCATATTTATCAATTAAAGATATAGCAGACTTTCCCCCAAAATCTATGTAGGCCTCATCGACAATAACAACGGATTTTTGATTATTTTTAACAATATTTTCTACTTCATCCAATTCCATATATAACGATGTAGGAGCATTTGGATTTGGAAAAATAACACCGCCATTTTCTCTGTAATAATCACTTGCAGTAATATGAAAATCCTTGTCCACAGGAATTTCACAGTATGGTATCTGATACATATTTGCCCATACAGGATAAAATGAATAGGATATATCAGGAAATAAAATAGGCTTATCCGAATTAAAAAAAGTTAAAAAACAAATTGAAAGAACATCATCGGAACCAACACCTACAAAAACTTGATTGTCCGAAACCCCATAATACTTTGCCAATCCATGCACCAATTCAAAAGCATTTGGGTCTGGATAGAGCTTTAATCGGTCAAAATTAAAGTCTCTTGCCGCCAACTCGGCTTTTGGTGAAGGCGGATATGGATTTTCGTTAGTATTTAGCTTAATGACCCCCACTAATTTAGGCTGTTCTCCTGGTATATATGGCTCTACGTTTCTTATATTTTTTTCCCATTCTCTCATAAAAATCCTCATTTCTGCGCTGCTTTCTTGCGCAAAAAACAAAATAAAACATTTTGTTTTTACAACTTTGTGTCAAGCAACGCGCAGACACAAATTGCTAGTTAAATTTTATTTAACTTGTGAAATAATTTATTTTTCACACTAATAACCATACCTTTCATGCTCTTTTTTGCCACTATTATAATTGTAGGATTTATCCTTGTCAATTTTTTCTTCTAAATACTGCTATACATACTTCATCGTAATAAATAGTCTCAAACGCTTCATTATTCAAATAATCATTGACATCATAATCTCGCGGCGCTCCTCTTAAATCCAGTGCGATATATTCATCAATCTTATCCGTATAATAAATCTCATGTAAAACATCTCTGGAAGATAATTTTGCACACAGAAATGTACTTGCTGTAACGCTGGCATCATCTGGTATCAATGCTAATGCCTCATCCATTTTCTGATAGGTCACCTGATTGTATTCTTTATTATATGTCCTCATATAGTAAAGCTTGTCCCACATTGTTGACATAAAAAATAAAATACAGGATACCGCCATCATTGCAAGTAATTTCGTTTTAGGCGACTTATTCAACTCTTCTAATGTAACAAAAGCACTATACAAAAGCAGTGTTGCACTTCCAAACGTATATTGAAATCCTATATTGCTAAAATATTCGTAATCGGGCATAAGATTAAACAATAACAAAGGACCTAACAATATTACTTTTTGCCATTTACCTGGCCATATGGGAATAAACAGCAAAGGAGCCATCACTGTAATAAAATACTGTAATTTTTCCCCGCAAAACATTTGCCCAAACACATAAGCAGGATTTACAAGAACGGTTTTAATAATGCCAAGCACATTTCCATCACCAGATGCAATCACATTATTAAATCGGTCTGACGACGTTCCCATACCAAAATGATTAATATAATAAACTGCTCCAAAAAAGTATATAACCGATACCATCAATACGATTGTCCCTTTTTTATACATTTTTTTTGCAAAAATCATATATAGAGCAACAAATGCTGCATATACAGCGGCATCTTCTTTAATACTAAGCACAAAAATCGTTGAAATGACAATTCCCCAAAGCGAATCTTTTTCAAATGCTAAAATTAAACACAATATCGCTACGGGAAGAAACATATTTTCATGTATATCATAAGAACAGCCTGCACTCATAACAGGATAAAAGAAATAGACTGCGGACAATAAAGTAATCTGTATAGGCTTCATATAATGATTTTTTCCAATTAAAACCAACGGTATAACACCCAGCGCTATAACAATCGCCTGAAGAACTTGCAATATCGCTGTTCCCGGATAAAGCAAATAAAAAGGCAGCAACAGCCAATAAACGGGCGATCTATGAATTTTCATATGCGATACCAACATATCGCGTTCACAGGTTGTCTCCATTGTAAAATGATTTTTCATATAATAAAACATTTGTGAAAACAAACCGCCATCAAAATTAGGGACAGAATATGTTAAATATCGATATACGGTAAATCCACCTGTAAATAAAACAAAAGCTATGGCTAATATTATAATAACAATCATTGCCAATTCCTTATTAAAATATTGTCCTACATCTTTTTGGGATTCCATTATACAGCGAAATATATAAGATAGCTCACACAACATAAGAATGACAAGAAACAGACAAAATACAATCTCTTTCTGAAAAGCAGCACATACAACCGCATAGGGAAATGTGGTGATAAAAACAAGAGCTGCCTCCATTATCTTACTGTTGGTTACTATCAACAATGCCAAAAAGGACGCTGCCACTATAAAAACAATCCCTATAAAAATTAACGTGTTCCATGAATAACTTACGCTCAACAAGCTACTTATAGGATTATTTACCTGTTTTGAGGTAACTATGGTCTGAACAAAGCAAACACAACACCATGCCATAATCAAACTTATAACACAGTGTTGTATAGTTGCTTTTAAATTGAATTTTTTATTATTTGAAATAATCACAATAATTTTCTCCAATCTAACAAATCAAAACAAATCATTTATTCAAATATGAAATCCGCTATATATGTCAATGCTGCGCCCATTTGTTCCTGCTCTTTGCTGCATGAAGTCAATCTCATATAAGAACCGTCTGTCTCAAAGGAACATTTGCTTATTAACTTTTGTGTTAATAGTTCTTTATACTCGCCAAGATATCCTGCCACATGACCGCCTATAACAACATCACTGTCATATATAATATAAAGATTGTTTACCCCTATTGCCAAATTTGTAATATATTCATCAAGAATACATCTATATTCTTGATTATGTTTTACTTCAGAAAAAAAACTATTTAATGATATATTCAAATCTTTTGATAATCTTCTTGCAGAGACATAACACTCAAAACATCCATTTTGTCCACAAAAGCATTTTCTTCCATTCGGTCGAATAACCATATGTCCAAATTCACCCATACGGTTATGTTTTCCTGCAATAATTTTATTGTCTGATACAATTGCTCCACCAACTCCATCATTTAACATTAAATACATAATGCTGGAATCTTTGCTGTTTTGTGTTTTTTTAAATGCTTCTCCACTTAACCAATGCTGCGCATATGCTGCTGCTCTAGCATCATTCATAATACGGCATGGAAACTTAATATTTTTAGTAAGTTCTTTTAAGGAATAATTTTTTACTCCCATAGTAGGTGCATTGACTGCCACTGCATTGACTTCGTCCACAATTCCCGGAATGGTTACTCCAACTCCTAAAATATCCTCCTCACAGATGGATATTCCACTAAGATTGATGATGTCTTTAATTGCTTCTATAATATGTTTTACATAATCCTTTTGTGTACACAATTCCATATACGTTCTGCTGCACACAATCTGAGAACGTAGGTTAATTAATGAAACTTTATAGCTGGTATCTGTTATATTTACTGCAATTGTAAATCTAGCACTGGGATTGATGGATATAACCTGTGCTTTTCTTCCACCTGTTGACTTATAACTTCCCTCCAGCAAAATTAAATTTTCACTTTCAAGCAATCTTAAATTTTGGTGAACCGTCGGCAATGATAATTGAAGTTTATCGGCAATATTCTGCCTGGACGCATGTTCGTTAGAATATATATATTGCAATATCCTATTTCTGTTTATTTTTTTTACATCAGTCGTGGTTATCTTTGCATTTTTCATATTTATCCTTCCATGATGTATATCAAAGGACGTCACAATTTAACAAATATTACGCTAATACTATGCAACGTCCTTTTAAGGAATTTTTACTCTCCAAATACAGCAATGTAATCTTTCTGGAATTTATCAATGCCTTGGTCTGTAAGTGGGTGATGAACCATCTGCTCAATTACTTTATATGGCACTGTTGCGATATCGCCGCCTGCAAGCGCACACTCTGTAACATGTACTGTATTACGGACACTGGCGCATATTATTTCTGTCTTGATATCATAATTTTTAAATATCGTAACAATATCTCTTATAAGACCAATACCTGGCTGTGATATATCATCAAGTCTTCCCAAGAATGGTGAAACATAAGCAGCGCCTGCCTTTGCAGCAAGAAGTGCCTGATTTGCGGAAAAGATAAGTGTCACATTAACAGGAATACCCTCTGAAGAAAGCACTTTTGTTGCCTTTAATCCTTCAACAGTCATAGGAATCTTAACAACCATATTTTTATGAATCTTTGCAATCTCTCTTCCCTCTGCAATCATTCCCTCTGCATCGGTTGTTGTTGCTTTTACCTCACCGCTGATAGGTCCATCTACTATTGAAGTAATTTCTTTTATAACTTCATTAAAGTCTCTTCCCTCTTTTGCTATCAATGATGGATTGGTTGTAACACCACATATAACCCCCATATCATTTGCTTTGCGAATATCCTCTACATTTGCTGTATCTATAAAAAATTTCATGATTTACTCCTATTCTGCGCTGTTTATCATCAAAAAACTATTTTACGCTTATATTATGTGCCAACAACGCACAGACACCATAATTTTCATCCAATATTTTACAGCAAGCTGATACAACATTAACAATATCAAGCTTACTGCGTAAAAAAATAGTTTTATTCCATATACATTTTTTTCAAAGCTGGATATAACTTTTTAAATTTTTGATATTTTTCTTCATAACGTGCTGTAATCTGTGCATCCGGCTCAATAACTTCTTTTACTTTAACCATCTTTTCGGCTGCTGCCACAACACTGTCAAACTCTTTTGCACCTACACCTGCAAGCATTGCAGCGCCCAGTGCTGGTCCTTCCTCTGTCTCTAAGATTTCAACATTAATACCAAGCACGTTTGCAATAATTTTGCGCCATAATGGACTTTTTGCACCACCGCCGCACAATTTTGTCTTATCAATATGTATTCCAAGACTTTTTGCAACCTCATAAGAATCTCGGATAGCAAATGCGACGCCTTCCAATACTGCCTGTGTCATATCTTGTCTTGTCGTATCCATCGACATTCCCCAAAATGCTGCTCTTGCAAGCGGGTCATTGTGCGGTGAACGCTCTCCCATAAGATATGGAAGATAGAATACATTATTGTTTCCAAGCTTGTCATCGGTAATACCTTCCTGCTCGGCACTGTAATCTTTTGTTCCAATAATTTCATCCATCCACCATTTGTTGCAGGAAGCAGCAGAGAGCATACACCCCATCAGATGATAGCTTCCATCTGCATGGTCAAATGAATGCAGCGCATTATTTTCATCGACGCCAAACGTGTCACTTGATATAAATATCGTGCCGCTTGTGCCAAGTGAAATATTGCACATACCATTGCCGACCGTTCCTGTTCCCACTGCCGCTGCCGCATTATCTCCGGCGCCTGCAATCACTTTTACATCTTCTGATAATCCAAGCTTTTCTGCCTGCTCTTTTAGAAGTGTTCCCACACACTCATAGCTTTCATATACCTGCGCAAGCATATCTTCCCGAACACCGCATATATCTACCATTTCCTTTGACCATTGTCTGTTTTTTACATCAAACAAAAGCATTCCTGACGCATCGGAAACATCTGTACAATGAACGCCTGAAAGCTTGTAAGCAAGGAAATCCTTTGGTAGCATAATCTTACTTATCTTTGCAAAATTTTCAGGTTCATTCTCCTTTACCCACAAAATTTTAGGAGCTGTAAATCCTGCAAACGCTATATTAGCAGTATATTTTGTCAATGTGGCTTTGCCAATTACATTGTTAAGATATTCACATTCTTTTGTTGTTCGACCGTCATTCCACAATATCGCTGGACGAATAATGTGGTCGTCCTTATCCAAAATAACGAGTCCATGCATCTGTCCGCCAAAACTTATGCCTTTTATTTGTGACTTATCAAAACCTTCTGTCAGCTCGATAATACCCTCAACGCTCTTTTCATACCAGTCCTGTGGATTTTGTTCAGACCAGCCTGGCTGTGGAAACGACAAAGGATATTCTTTAGAAACCGTATTGACAACGGCTCCGCTGCTATCCATAAGAATAAGCTTCACAGCGGAAGTTCCCAAATCAACACCTATGTAATACATAAAATCCTCCTATTTTTATGAAAATGGATTTTCTGTCTTATAAAGCATACCTGCTGGTTGGTTAAATCCAATCTCCTCAACGCCGATATACTTAAATAAGTCAAACAAGGCTTTGCCAAAATGACCAAAAGCAACTGCACCATGATGTGGGAAGTTCTTTTCAATCAGCCAATGTCTGTAAAATCGTCCCATTTCAGGAATTGCAAATATACCAATGGCACCAAACGACCTTGTTGGAACTGGAAGTACCTCGCCATGTGCAATATATGCTCTCAACTCACCGTCGGCTGTACTTTGAAGTCTGAAAAATGTAATATCGCCTGGAATAATATCTCCTTCAAGCGTACCATTTGTAACTTCTTCTGGAAGACTTCTTGCCATAATCATCTGGTTTTTCATCTCACAGAATGACAGCTTGCTTGAAGCAGTATTGCCGCAGTGGAAGCCCATAAATGTATCTTTTTGTGTATACTCGAACTTGCCGGCAATATCATTGTTATATATATCCGCTGGAACGGAATTGTTAATATCAAGAAGTGTAACTGTATCATTACTTATTACGGTTCCTATAAATTCACTTAACGCGCCATAAATATCTACTTCACATGAAACAGGTATACCCATCTGTGTCAATCTTGAATTGACATAACAAGGAACACAGCCAAACTGTGTCTGGAATGCAGGCCAGCACTTGCCAGCAACAGCAACATATTTTCTTGAGCCTCGATGTGCTTCAATCCAATCAAGAAGCGTAAGCTCATACTGTGCAAGTTTATTTAAAATCTCTGGCTTTTTATTGCCGTTGCCAAGCTCTTTTGCCATATCTTCAACAACACTTGGGATTCTCTCATCATTTGCATGATTATTAAAGGATTCAAATAAATCCAATTCTGAATTTTCTTCAATTTCAACACCTAAATTGAAAAGCTGTTTAATTGGAGCATTGCAGGCAAGGAAGTTGGTTGGTCTTGGACCAAAGCTGATTATCTTTAAATTTTGTAAAGCATACACTGCTTTTGCTATTGGTACAAACTCATGTATCATATCTGCACATTCTTCTGCCGTACCAACAGGATAATCTGGTATGTACGCATTGACATTTCTCAGTTTCAGATTATAGCTTGCATTTAACATACCACAGTATGCATCACCACGTCCTTGAATCAATCCACCATTTTCAGAAGTTTCTTCTGCTGCTGCTACAAACATCTTTGGACCATCAAAATATTTTGCAAGCATTGTCTCTGATATTTCTGGACCAAAGTTTCCTAAATATACACAAAGCGCATTACAACCAGCTCTCTTGATATCCTCAAGAGCCTGCATCATGTGAATTTCACTCTCTACAATACAAACTGGACACTCATAAATTTCAGAAGCGTCATACTTTTGTGTGTAAGCCTTAACAAGATTCTGTCTTCTTGTGACAGACAAACTTTCTGGAAAACAATCACGGCTCACCGCAACAATTCCAATCTTCATTTCTGGCATATTATTCATTTTTTCCTCCATGCTGCGACTATTTTTTAATTCCTATTCATTTTGATATGGATGCGCAGCTCTCCATTGCACATCATTTGTTTTATACGGACAAATTCTCACCTATCAGCCCATTAAAAGCACCTTCTATATTTGCTTCCTCGTGTGCGATAAGCCACTTGTTTGTTGCAGCTAACAACTTATCTTCCCTCGTTGCAGTCTGTGGCTTCCTGTCATAGTTTGTTCCTTTTGGCAATACTACAACACATCGAAATCCTTGTCCATCAACTCCACAAGGCGCATAATGCAATGTTGTTGCATACACTTCAAGAACCGTTCCTTTTGGAACCATAAATGCCTCTGCAAGACTAGTATCATATGTATAATCTTTTGTGATATCCTGCTGTCTGCCTAATATCAATATCATATCGGTAACTGCTATATTAATTTCCGAACTTCTATGATATTCCAGCGCATTGAGCTTTGTATTATGTCCATTACAATAGCCAATCTGTATAGGCATCTGTCCATAGACACTGTCTGAAAAAATACGACAAACTTTTGTACTTTCCAAATCGTTATCTGATGGAATATATATTACATCATCAGGAAGTGGTGTATTTTGCATCTTATCCATCAGTTCACTTACATCAACATCTGTAATAACACGCCCATACTGCAAAAAACATGCATCATCAATTGTCTTAATATCCAATAAATCAACCTCCTATTTTTAATACTTATATAATACTATTGTATCCATCTTTTGTAAAGTCGTTTTATTAAAGTGATTATATAAAATCAATTACAATTCCACTCAACACTCCTATGACATATAAAAGCCCTACTATCTTTATGTTTTCTTTTATTTTTCTATTTTCCTTAAACAGTACTAAAAGACCAACTCCCGCACCGGATAACAACCCTGCAAGCACTGTGCCTGCTGACATTAAGCCTTCTACATACAATTTGGTAATCACAACGCTTGATGCACAATTAGGAATCAAGCCGACAAACGATGCAATAATAGGACCTAGAATAGGTCGGTTTAATATTAAATTTGCTAATGTCTCCTCCCCGATAAAGAAGATAACACTATTTAAAACCAGTGTTATCACAAGAATATACCCAAATATTACAATGGTATGTTTCAGTGATGATTTCAGTATACTTTTATCACAATGACAGTGTGCATGGTCGCATATATTGCCGATTTTTTCAGAAATCGTTATATTGCCCTTGTCTTTTTTGGCAAATAAATCCAGTAGCAATCCCGCTACCATACCAATTACTATCTTGACTGCAATTAATTCAAGTATAATTTTAATGGATACATTTTCTGATAACAATACAGGAAGCATCTCATCGGACGTTGATAAATAAATAGCAATTAATGTACCCAATGTAATCACTCTGCCTGCATACAGATTCGATGCAGCAGCCGAGAACCCACATTGCGGAAACGCACCCAAAACAGCGCCTACAATTGGACCTGCCTTTCCCGAATTTTTAATTATTTTTTTCGTCTTATCGGTTGTGCTATGCTCTAAATATTCCATTACCAGATAGGCTAAAAATAAAAAGGGCAGCAATTTTATACTGTCCATTAACGCGTCTACAATAACATCAAACATAGTTCCTCTCATTCTGAAGCGTTTTATACTAAGAAAACTGTGACGCTTCCGCACAAGTCCATGTATTTATTTAATCTTATTTTTTCTAACCATATTTATGACTTTGAAAAAAGAATTTTATAGGACTTTCCCTCTTCAAACACTTCCTTTACTTTTGGAAATTTTCTTATCAAAAACTTTACTATGTAATAGGATAAAACACCATATAAACTGCCAAGAATAAGGCTTACCAATACATCTGTTGGAAAATGAACCGTAAGATATAATCGAGACAACGATACCATCACAGCAATAACAATCATCGTTATTCCTTCTTTTTTATACCACATAAAACATGCCAGCGCCGCTGCAAAAGAAGCAGACGTATGTCCTGATGGAAACGACCAATCATAAATGGTTGAAAAGATACCAAACAATTCTGTCTCTACCAGTGTTGGGTCTTGTATAAATGGTCGAACCCTATGAAATAAGTTTTTCATAACGCCATTGCACATAATCACAGACAACACAAGTGCAATGGTCATTGTAAGCGCAACTTTGCGATACTTTTTAGGAAGTATCGTAAATCCTAATAACGCTAAGATAATCCATAATATTCCAGCTTCGCCAAGCATAGTAAATCCATACATAATTGGATTAAGCACTGCATTGTGCAGACTTGCAAACCAATGTAATATTGTAAATTCCATTCTCATCCTCATTTCTGCGCTGCTTTATTAACAAACAAAATTTTTCCAATTTTGTTTTTAAAACTTTGTGTCCAGCAACGCACAGACACAAAGTTATTCATTAATTCCTACTGCCAATTTTGCCAGTTTATCTGCCTCCTCATTTCCTTCAACACCTGAATGACCTTTTACCTTTATAAAATTTATCACAATCTTTTCTTTTACAGACTGTATGTAATCATAGTAGGCTATCGTTCCTTTTTTATTGCGTTTCCACTCTCCTATTGCCCACTTTTCAATTCCCATATAATCATAATAAATATCAATGGAGGGCAGTTTTAATTCAACTGCCCTTTTTATTGCTTCCATACTTCCTAAAATTTCTCCTGCAACATTTCTCATTAACGCCATTTCTTTATCATTGCCGCTGCCGCTAAATTTCTCTATTTTAGAAGCATATTTTATAAATCCGCCATATCCATACGTATTTGTTGATGGATTATAGGAACCATCCACATACGCATATGCACGATTCTCACTTTTATTTATTAATTCTTTATTTTTATTAAAATTAATATATTCCTGTGCTTCCTGCATACTGCCAAAACTTTTATATTCTGCTGCTGGATAGCCATGCACAACAGCTTTGCAATCATCCCAAGATGTATATATTCCTGGAACCTTTCCAACACGAACAGCATAAAACTTTGTCGCCATATCATTCCTTATCTCTCTGCTATTTTTATGCAAAGAATCCTCGCTCTTTCAATGCCTTTTTTACTTGCACAAGTCCTCTAATTGTCCTTTCTCGCGAAATCCAACTTCTGTTGAAACGACCTGTCCATCTTTAATAAATACAATCGTTGGAACAAACTCAATATTATATTTTTGTGCAAGACTCATCTCATCATTGACATTTATCTTTCCAACTTTAATCTCTGGATGTTCTTTTTCAAACTGTTCTAATACCGATGCAAACATTTTGCATGGCATACACCCTTCAGACCAAAAGTCCAATAAGACAGGCTTATCACTTTTAGTTACTTCTTGTTCATAATTATTACTGGTAATATTCATTTTTTCCTCATTTCTGCGCTGCCTTTTTCATATAAATAGATTTGTGATAAGCAGCGCGCAGGCACAAATCCCATAATAGTTAAATACTTTTTTTGTTGTCATAGACAATTATATAAATATATAGCATACTTACCATTTTTATGCAACAAATAGTATTCCCAAAAATCATATTTTTACACAGAACGCTTTTTATTCTGCTAATATCAATCTATAATTATAAATATGTTTTTATAGCATTTATTTTAACAAGTCCCATATAGACATTTCATCTTTAAAACTTTTTGATTTGCTATGATATGTCGCCAATACATTTATTAAATTCTGTATATCTGAAAAATACTTTTTTACAAATTCATAGCTCTTGACATCTTTATATTTTAGTTTTGTTTTGCAATAAATGCTAGGCTTTAAATCGTGATTTTTTCGTTCTTCATTTTTATATTCTTTATACTTATTTTCATTATGAATAATAAGCATCTCAATTTCTGGAGCAGTAATTACATTCTTAACATCGACTTGATTAGCATATGCTTTGCTTAAATTAAATTTTTCACTGCGCGAATCTAAAACTCTATAAATTGTAATTTTTTCTTCATAGCTTTTTCTTAAATACTTATTTTCAAATTCTTTTGCACTTCTGCATCTTAATACTTCTTCCTCAATCAAATCTTCACGTTCAAATTTTAATTGATGATTATCAAGCAATAAATCCAATATAGCCCTTTCAGCACCGCCCTCACAAATACATGCGATATATTTCATATAAAAGTCTCCCTTACTCTACTCTCATTAGAACCTTTTTTAATGCCATATATGCCTCATATACAGGAACAGTGCCTCCTAGATAATTACTATCATAGGCTTCACTCTTTTTAATATCATTTCTACTTAAAATAGTGGACAAATTTTTTGCAGTAATCCCACTTTTATTTCTAACAATATAAATACTATCATTTCTGTCAAACTCGTCTAACAATTCTGAATAATGTGTTGAAAATAGAAGTGTTGCTCCATTTTTATTTACTTTTGAATCCATAAAAAACCGAATTAACGTAGCAACAATTTCTCTATTAAAATGATTTTCTATCTCATCAACAATTAAATATCCTCCTTCAATAAATGCAACCCAAGCACTCATAAATATGCCTAGTCCCTTTATTGTTCCTGATGAAAGATAATTTGCAAGCATATGCGGGCTATTGATAATCACTTCTTTTTTTCCATAAAATTTCAGCCGAATATCAAACTTTTTCTTTTCCATATGACATTGTAGATATTCTATACTAGGGTCTAAAAAGATTAAAAGTTCTTTTGGAAACTGTCCTAAAACATTTATCATATTGTGGTCTGTCCATTCTAACATATCCTTGACAAAAAAAGACTTCTTATTTTTTTTATTGATAGCGATTATAATACTAATATCATTCATTAAATATTGTTCATCTTGATTTCTTTTTTGTTTTAAATCCGAACCTTTAAAGTCAAATATACTCTTTTTTGTTTTTATTCTACTACTTTCTTTTGACCATAAACTTTCATCTACAATAATAAATTTCTCACTGTTATCTACAATATTTATTTCCTTTGCAATAACCGTCTGTAATTTATTTACAAAACCATTGTCATAAAAATACGATGTAACAGTTACTTTCTGATTATTTTCTAAATCATTTAAAACTTCTTTTGATTGACTATTATTTATTGATTCATTTTTTAACATATTCATAACAAATGAAAGTACTTTTAATATGGTGGTCTTTCCTGAAGCATTAATACCAACAAATGCTATAACTTGATTGATATAAATCTTTGAAAAAACATTATAGAGTTGTTCTTTATCATCTTCACCAACTCTTTGCCTTGCTATAAAATCGATATCAAATATACCATCAAAATGTGGTAACCCTTCCACAGTTAATTTTAAAAGTTTCATATCAGCCTCCCTATTGTAACTTATTTTATAATTAATGTTTTTATAATTAAATTATACCCAATTAAAAGGATAAATCAACATTTATTTACGTGATATACGTTTTTAACCTCATCAAGGGAGTATAAGCTCCCACTGAAAAGCTACGATAATAGCTATGAGATTATGAGCAAGTAGCGTAGCGGATTGCAAATATCCGCTTAACTCTCAAAAATCATATTTTTACACACAATGTCCCCCACCCTGTAAGCGGATTGTGACCATTGCCAAAACCTGGAAGCTGCTTTGCACTGTTGATAAGATACGCTTTTACCTTCTGCCCCCAAAGATAATCGTCATTTCCTTTTACAATGCCCCACTCCATCAAAAGCGCTGCTGCTCCTGTGGCAAATGGCGTCGCAAACGATGTTCCTGTCGCATAAGTACCTGCGCCTAGATTAACCTCCACACCTGGAGCTACAATATCTGGTTTAAAAAATGATGTGCTGCCCTGCATCCCTTCCCAGCCTCTGCCTGAAAAAGGCGCATAGGAATACCGATAAGAATCATATGCACCTACCGTTATCGCATTGGACACAGTAGATGGTATAGTAAACGTTGCATAACTGTCTGGTATAATAAATCCTGTTCCTGAATTAACCACATTTTCATTGGTTAGCCAAATATTATAATACCCATTAATCAGCCGAAACGGAATCAGCCGCAATTTCCAAATACCTGTTGTAATATAGCCATTCTCCGACAAGATATTAATATAAATTTCTTGCTTCATGCTATATGGCGAAGGTTCTCCATAGTACGACAAAACTAAATTATTGTTAATCTGCATTCGATTGATACGGCTAAATCCGCTGATTCTGCCTAAGTTTTGTCCTGTTGGTGCAATGATTTCAACCTGAAAATCCTCCCAATAATCTTTCCATATCTGTATTCCCACCGATGTCTCATAATTGCCAACAGCTAATTCTACCAACTCTTCTTTGCCATTTTGCAGAATGCCTGCATGATGGATAATTCCTAATCCCTCATTTCCACTGCCAATACAAATACAGCACTTCCACATATCACACACCGAATTAATATACGTTTCAAGAATGGAATCTCCCCTATGCGAACCATAGTTATTGCCAAAACTAATATTGATTGCAATAGGCATATTCAGTGCGCCTGCTTGCCTGATACAATAATCAATTGCTCTCATCAACTGTGTTGTTCGCGGAAAGGAATGAATCGCTTGACTATCATTTAATTTCGTGTTATTTCCCATTTTTACAACAATGATAGAAGCATTTGGCGCAACGCCTGAATTACCGCAGGCAATTGCCGCTACCTGTGTTCCATGTCCCACAAAGTCCATATTGGCAGTTCCTTGTTCTATCATACGATTAATATCGTCACTTGTGTAATACTCATCTTTATCTTGGTCCCATGCTGATATAATCCTCGTTTTTCCCTGTGCATCAAGAAATTCACTGTTTGCCGCATCAATACCTGTGTCAATAACTGCAACAATCGTACCTGTGCCATATAACTTATTGGGATTATCAAATCCTTGCTGTAAAGCAGAGATACAGCTAGCGCTTTTTTCTTCCTGAATCTCAAATTGAATTAATTTCGGTTTTTCAATAAATTCAATATATTTTTTGTTAGCAATTTCATTGATGTACGATTTTGGTGTAATTAAAACAGCATACTGTCCCAACAATTCATATACTTGTATATTCGGAAATGATGTGGTGATATCCGAGTAAAAATCTCCTGATAACGAACTATATTTTACAATTATTTCCCATAATTCACCTGACGGACTTACACCAACTTCCAAATCTGGTGAGCTTCTCCTTTCACTGTCTGTAACATTCATACTTACTGTTAAAAGCTGTTCGATTTTTTGATTATTCATAACTCCCCATTTCTGTTTAAACGGACAATGCCAAACACAATCTACTATATTGTGGTAAATGAACCTACTTATAGTACATTATGTTTGGCATTATTGTTTATGACGCAAAAATAGATTGTCCTTTCAAAATTTATTCTTCGTCTATATCATATAAATCGACCTGTGAAGGTTCCTCTTCTATTGTATCGGATTCTACCTCATAAAATGGGTCTTGATTATCTAAATTTAATGTTTCAGCCATAGCCCTTTTCATTTTTTCAACTTTTTTCATATTATTTATCACAATATATGCACAGGCTGCAATGGATGCTAACGCCAACACAACGGCCACAATTGCAATCACTTCCCGAACACGATTGCCCGAATTGTTTTGCAGCGCTGCATTTGCTGTTACATCTGGTCTTGTATAGGTCTGTACTGTATCAGGCAAAGCAAAAAATCGCTGTATCGTGCCAAATTTATTATCATAACAATACCACCCAACATTGCCATCTTGGTCTGTTCCATAAATTAAATAATACTCTTTGCTGTCTCCTATCAATATCTGTGTATCCTGCCCTGATATTTGAACTTTTGTAACCTTATATCCTGATGGAATCTCCATATCGTCCGTAATTGGAAGAAAACAAATTCGATTTCTCGGCTGTGACACCTCCACATATGGAGCAAATGATTTTCTTACACTGTCATAGATATAAAACCCTGATTTTCCATCTGCTGATGCCGCTTCTAAATACATCAATGTTACTCGCTCTCCAAACCCTTTTGCCGCAGTCATCTCTTTGTCATTATATAAAATCGTTGTTTCTGTAAATCCATCTGGAAGTGCATGAATCGAAAAGTCATTGTCAAATTCATACTTTATCCCATCAATTACAACCGTATTGGTATCCTCTTGAGGGGGATTGTCTGCCTGTGTTGTGTTGTTTTCATCCGTTTTCGTTGTTGTATTATTACTTGGTTCAGGTCGATATGTTTTTATAATATACGATTTTTTTGAACCATTTTCCGCTGTCACTGTAATCGTTGTTGTATTATCACCATAATCCATTCTTGTTCCTGTAACAGAAACAGAAGCTTTTGAATCATTTGGATGTGCGCTCACTGTAAGCCTTTGCGTATCGGAATCAATCGTTGCTGTGTACGATGTAACATCTGGCGAAAATGCTGGACTCAATCTGCCTGGACTTATCTCAAGAGATGAAAGCTTATTATCATCAGAGTAGCTTGCAGGTGCATTTCCTGTTATTGTTCCTGAATTTCTTGTAATCTGCATATAATCTTCGCTCATATCAGCCAACTGTGAACCTGGCGATACACTGACTGAAGAAGTGCCTGCCTTTAATATTTTAAATGTAAGCGACACGGTCTTTGACTGATATGTATCCGTATCAATCCACATAACCGTTCCACCGCCTCTGTTATCACCGCCAGCAACGGCTTCAAGCATATTGGCATCATACGAAATATACATTTTGGTCGCTCCAATATCGCTATCAGAAGTGATATTGACATCCACTGTCACCTGCTCTCCAACATCTCCACTTGCTGAACTAACCGAAATATTTGCTGTTCCCGCCGCGTATGCTTTTGTAGTTGTTACCACCATAAATATAGTAAAAAAATATATTATATACATCTTAAACGGATGCTGCTTTTTCATTTTAATCCTCATTTCTGCGCTATTTTTACGTAAAAATCTGTCAGTCAAGCGGATATTTACAATCCGCTTGCTGTTTGCTTATAAAAATCATTGAACAATTGTTTTTACGCCAAGTATATGATTTTTAATTGCTACAATATCAATCAAGTCTACTCCATCCTTTCGATTGACATCGGCTGCTTTCATATAGATATCAGACAAATCAATCCAGCCCAACATATTTCTTTTTAATCGAACAATATCCAACAAATCAATCTCACCGTCACCGTTGACATCTCCATATAAAAGAATGGTATACTGTTCAAATATACTGCCATCATTTGAAACAATTTTAACAATATCACCTGTTCCAACGATTCCTGATGTCTTTTCCACATCATTTTTATCATATACTTTTAAAATGGCAGGTCCTTCAATATGTACAGATGCAGCAACATCTTGAATAGTGCTTCCCAAAGCAATTCCACTTACTATATAAGTTTCCTTATCAAAAGTATAATCTGAAGTAAATGATATCGACTCTGGTGGACTTGGTGGATTATGCTGTTCCTTTCTTGCAACTGTAATGGTATAGGTTCTTGTTGTGCCATTTCCTGCATGGATATGGATATCAAACATATTATCGCCAACAGCTAAATCCTTTTGTCCTAAACCTTCAATGCTGTCTACATCACCCAATGCATCCGCCCAAATTTGAATTGTATCAACATCATTTTCAACAACTAATGTATATTCTGTCGTATACTTACTGAAAGAAGGCGTCAACGTATAGCCTTCTACCTCCAAATTTTTAAGAAGATTATTCGGACTTCCGTCACCTTCTGGTATTGGACATGCAGACTCTGGCATATTTTCATATACAGGTATTGTAAATATTAACGCTGTATTTTCTTTGATTTCATCAGAATAAGCCTTTGATGCAGTAATAGACTCACTTCTGGCTGCTAATATATTGGTCATATACTGATGCCAATATGGCGATACCATATCAAATTTTTCATAATAAATGGTATCTTGTCCGCGATTAATATAATTTTTTCCGATAATTTTAGCGCCGCCAATAATGGACAACATTCTGCTATTCCACGGACGAAGCGTCTCTTCATCATATCGCTTTGCATAGATTAAGCCATTGACAACAGCACCCTGCCCATTAGCGGCAAACGCCCCCTGATTATAATAATTGTAATAGCCTTCATACCCTGATATCGTGCCGGATATACTTCCTCCATATCCAGAACTTCCCTGCTCCTGTATAATTCTTGAAGCCAAATGATATGGGCTTACACCAGACTCTTGTCCTGCCTTTAACAATCCTGAAGCATAGGTATAACGAGTTCCATTATAAGACAAGTCATGTTCTGAATCGGACATAAATGTGCCACGAATAACATTAGAAATTCCGCTTTCCATATGTAAATTAGAATTATAGGACAAACGCTCAAACATAAAAATATTGGTCTCATTTAAGAAATTTCTTGCATCCAGTGCATATTGAACCAACTCGCTTGAGGCTTGAACCCAACCGCCGCTGTCAAATACTATCCATCTGTCCGCATCCCAATCATAACATCCTTCTTCAATGGATTTCCAAGAACTGACAGAAGACTCGTGAATTAAACTTCTGCCAATGGCATTTTCATTTTCAACAACTTCGTTCCAGTCTTTCCCAACATGGTCTGCCACAAATACCCACTTTGGATAACGCGCATGAAGATTTCGCAATCCTTCTTTATAGGATTCAGGAAATTGCTGTTTCTCTAAATATTCTTCAAAATCAGTCTCTTCCTCATATATGATGACTTCATGGACAAATTCACCGCTTATATATCCATATGTATAAGAGCCATTATAATCAAAACCAATTTTATACCAGTAATATGTATCGCTTGTATATACTTTATCGTATATATCAAACCCAAAACCGCCGTTAACGGTCGTTATAATATTACTATTATCTGACGTAGATGTGCTTGTCCTAATTCTTAATCCTGTGACATCCGCATTCACTTCACCTTTCCCTATGATTTCATCTGCTCTTACATACTCTGGATTAAAAACAAACGTGTTTAGTACGATTCCTGAAAAAATCATCACCAATATGAGAAGTAAACTTATTATTACTTTTTTCCATCTTTCCACAGTACCCCTCCATTAATCATGTCGTCTAGTTATTTCTTCCAAACTCTGAGAGTTTTAACCCCTCATTTCTCTCCAGTACCATATTAACACTCCAACTGTTTACAAACAATAAAAGCGGATTATCTTTTAAGTCTTTTATTTTTTTCATATCAGATGTTCCAACAATCTTATTCATATCAACATGCGCTGCATCTTCAATCCAGCGAATATACTCATATGGCAGTTTTTCAAGTTTAATTTCTACATTATACTCATTTTTTAATCGATATTCTAACACTTCAAATTGAAGCACACCAACAACGCCGACAATAATTTCTTCCATGCCGGAATTAAATTCCTGAAATATCTGAATGGCGCCCTCTTGTGCAATCTGACTGATTCCTTTCACAAATTGTTTTCTTTTCATGGTATCGACTTGTCTTACTCTAGCAAAATGTTCTGGTGCAAATGTCGGTATACCCTCATATTGAAATTTCTTATCGGATAAACATATCGTATCGCCTATCGAAAAAATACCAGGGTCAAACACACCAATAATATCACCTGCATAAGCTTCTTTTACTATATGTCTTTCCTGTGCCATCATTTGCTGTGGCTGCGAAAGACGTATCTTTTTCCCGCCCTGTACATGATTTGCCTCCATTCCAGCTATAAACTGTCCGGAACAAATACGCATAAACGCGATTCTATCTCGGTGCGCCTTGTTCATATTTGCCTGTATCTTAAAGACAAATGCCGAAAATTCTGCCTCAACAGGGTCAATTAATCCAATACTTGAATTTCTAGGCAACGGCGCTGTCGTCATACTTAAAAAATGCTGCAAAAATGTCTCAACGCCAAAATTAGTAAGAGCCGAACCAAAAAATACAGGTGTGAGATTGCCTGCCTGTATCGTATCTAAATCATACGCTGCACTTGCCCCGTCTAACAATTCAACATCATCCTTTAATTTTTCATAAAAATCTTGTCCTATCTCAGATACAAGCGCACTATCTGACATGGAGATAGTCTTGACATCAACTTCACGCTGACCGTTCATTGCAGCCTGAAACAACGATACCTCTTTTTTATCTCGGTCATAGACGCCTTTAAATTCTTTTCCGCAGCCTATTGGCCAATTCATTGGACAAGTGCTGATTCCAAGCACCTTTTCAATATCATCTAACAGCTCAAATGGGTCGTTGGCTTCCCTGTCCATCTTATTGATAAATGTAAAAATCGGGATATGTCTCATCACACAAACCTTAAATAATTTAATGGTCTGCTTTTCCACACCTTTTGATGCATCGATTACCATAACTGCCGAATCTGCCGCCATCAGCGTTCGATACGTATCCTCTGAGAAATCCTCATGTCCTGGCGTATCCAAAATATTGATACAATAACCATCATAATTAAACTGTAATACGGATGATGTCACAGAGATACCTCTCTCTTTTTCTATCTCCATCCAGTCTGAAACAGCATGTTTTGCCGTCTTTTTCCCTTTAACGGAACCAGCAAGATTAATTGCTTTGCCATATAGCAAAAACTTTTCTGTAAGCGTTGTTTTACCTGCATCAGGGTGAGAGATAATCGCAAATGTTCTGCGCTTGTTAATCTCTTCTTTCATCATTCTTCCTTCAGGAAATGGGGAAAACTCCATTGTATCTTCACTCACCGTTAGAACCTCCATACGAATCTTTATGCTGCAATCCAAAAATACAGCCAATAATTTTTATTTCTAATTTTTATTAACATAAGGCTGCTGCAAAATGAATATATATACAAAAGCAAAGTCAAACCATAACCTATCACATTTTGTAAAACCATTTCATTTTGCGACAGCCTCTATCAACCTAATATGCTATATTACTATGCCCTATTAAGTTCAAACTTATAACTCACTTCGGATTTATCATCAATTCTTCTAAATACATTAACAACGCCATTCATCACTTCTGAAAATTGTTCGTCATCAGCCTCAATGGTAACAATCTGTCCTTCATCTTTTATGACAACATCGGTTGCTTTTGTATGTTCTAAAATAGACTTGCTTACATCCTCTATCTTTTCTTGTGTGTCTAACAACTTACTTTTACTCTTAAATTTCACACTGTATGTTCTTATCATAAATTCTATTCCTCCATTCTTGCCTCATCTGCGAGTTTAGCGCAAACTTATCCATGTTATTGAACCTATTATATATTAATACGCCGCGAACTTCAACTACCTAAATTTTGTACAATAATTTCCTGTCCCAAACAAAAAGAATAAATAATTCGTTCTTTTACTGGAAGACCTGTCAGCTGCTGCAATGCTTTGCTGTAATAATCCAATTGAACCGCATATCGATTTATTAATTCATCAACGCCTTCTTTTCCCTTTGCAACGCGGTCTGTCTTATAATCAATAACCGTTATAGCCCCATCTTCAATAAAATACAAATCAATAACACCTTGAATCAGCATATCCGGACCATTGTCCATCAGAAAGACAAACGGCTGCTCCCTCCACAATCTTTTTTCCATATCCGCTTTAGCAACTCTTTGTCCTAACTTAGAATCACAAAATCGCTTAATATCAATAACGCGAATACATTGTTTTTGTTCTTCATCAATAAATTCTTGCTCTAGCAAAAAGTCAAGCTGTGCCTCAATATCACTGTTTCCAAAATCAATACATTCCATGATTCGGTGATAAGCAACACCCCTGTTTGCAGCAGCCTTCTGTTTTGACGTATCTTCCAAAAACTTTGGAATAATCAATTCTTCCTCTATATTGGCATCTACCGCTTCTAAAAGATGTGCTTCCATTGCCATCCTCTCGTCGATATCTGCATCATACTGCATTTTCTTTAATTCGGAAACCGTAATTTTTGTCCTTGTCTCAGAATCTAATTTGTACGGATATGGGGGAAGAATCCCAAAATCTTGTGTTGCCTCGCTCTCATCACAAGACGACTCATCAGACCTGATATCTTCTTCCTCAGTCTGTACCTCTTTACTGCATAAATAGGCATTTTCATTATGTACTATAAATTTGCCTTCATTGCCTTCTTTTAAATATAAAACAGGCATAATCATATCAAGCATCGTTGCACATTCTGCAACATCTGCATAGGTAAACCGATTCATTTCTCGGATAGACTCTGCCTTTCTTTGCCATTTTAACAATGCCGTATCCAAATTGCTGACCGTTCCTGTTATAAAAAACTTTTCTTTTGCCCTTGTCATAGCAACATATAAAACACGCATTGTCTCGCTGATATCCTCTTTAATAATGCTTTTTGAAATGGCATTTTTAATAAGTGTTGGCTGCATGGTTCTTTTTTCTAAGTCAACCAAATCGGCTCCAATTCCCAGTTCTTGATGAACAATCACATTGCCCAGCGCATCGGCATGATTGAACTTTTTTCCCATACCTGTAAGGATAACAACTGGAAATTCCAATCCTTTGCTTTTATGAATGCTCATAATACGCACAACATTATCATTACTTCCAAGAAGCGATGCCTCGCCCAGTTCCACATTATACTTTTTTAACCGCTCAATATATCTTAAAAAATTAAAAAGTCCCTGATAGCTTGTACTTTCATATGCTCTTGCCTTTTCCATCAAAATATCAAGATTTGCCTGGCGTCTCTTGCCTGCTGGCATCGTTCCTACATAATCATAGTAGCCTGTATTATACATCACGTCCCAAATCAAATCATAAACAGACATATATTCCGACTTTTCTCTATATTGACAAAGCAGTTCTAAAAACGCCTTTGCCTTTTGATTGTCACTTTCTTTTAACTGATTATACAATTTTACTCTTTTATCGGCTGCTCTTATTTCCGACAATTCTTTTGTGTCCATTCTTCCAAAATAAGACAACAATACTGCCGCCATTGGAATATCCTGCAAAGGATTGTCAATCACTGTAAGCATACTTAATATCAATTTAACTTCCCGTACATTAAAATACCCTTCTGATGTATCACAGTATGCAGGTATTCCTTGACTCATCAGAATATCAACAAACGTGTCTGCAACGCCTGTTATCGTCTTTGATAAAATAACAATATCACTATACCGAATAGGGCGGTATCCCCCTGTTATGGTTTTATCATACACTACATGAACCGTTCTATCTGCTGGGTGAACAAGCTCTTCAATCATATTGCATACACGTGTTGCTTCCAATATGCTGCTCTCCCGCTCATCTTCATTTTTAGCAACAACAAGTACTTCTGTTTCTGGTTTTTTGTCAAAACCAACCGCTTGATACGTTCTGTTTCCAACAACCATTTGCTCTGGACTAGCAGGATATTCCATACCTTGATTTAACTGTGCATTTTCATCATATTCAATGCCGCAGTAATCCATGTGCATAATCCTTTTAAACACATCGTTTGCCGTGTAAAGCACATTGCTTCTGCTTCTGAAATTGGCTTGCAATTCTATTTTTATTCCCTCTTGCAGGCGGCTGTTTTCTAAATTATTTCCTTTAACATTTTTTTCATTTATCTGTTCCACTTCTTTATAACAATTATATTTATCCATAAATAACTCTGGACATGCCATTCTAAATTTATAGATACTTTGTTTTACATCGCCAACCATATAAATGTTATCAGATTTATCACTTAACCGCTGCCTGGAAACGGCTGTCAATATCTCTTCTTGAAGCATATTGCTGTCTTGATACTCATCAATTAATATCTCCTCATAATATTGTGCCAACGTGTCTGCTACTTGCGTATATACCTTTTTTCCATCTTCTATTTTAACCAGAATATTTAATGCCATATGCTCCATATCATTAAAATCAATAATATTTCGCTCTCTTTTTTCTTTCTGCATATATGTAGAAAATGTTTTTGCCAACTCTAACATCTTACGTGCATAAGGCGCATTTTTTACAATATTGTCATACATTGTATCATAACTTTCCGACAATATTTTTCCTGCAATCGTCTTTGTAATATACGTTTTATAACGGTCTCTGCATGTTTTTACGTAATCCTTTTTTTCTTCGTCCACATCTTTTTTTGCTCTTGGCAGCCGTTCAAAATGAATCTGATGAATCTTCTCTAAAAATTCACCAAATGTTTTTGCCTGTAACAATTCTTTAATGTCTTGATGTTCACTCTCAATGCAATCAAGATAAGTAAGCGGACCCTCCTCGCTTTGACAAATTGCTTCCATTTGAGAATATCGAGAACTGTAATCTTTTAGCTGTTGTTTTATATCATCCCACAAACGGACAACACATAAATGATTCTCAAAATCTTCCTTATCTTTTATATCATACATTTGCTCACAACGATTGTACCATTGTTCTTCCCATGGACAGCTGCGTGCAAAATGATAAATATTGCTTATAATCTCCATAACTTTTCGGTCATCTTTTCCCGTCGCATACGCATCGATAAGATTTTGAAAGTCCTCATCTTCCTTTGTGTAATACTCCTCCATAAGCGCCATAAGCACATCATGTTCCAGCAACTTCAATTCTCCTTCATCGGCTGTGCGAAAGCCAGGGTCGATGTCCACATCAACAAAATAATTTCTTACAATATTTAAACAAAAACTGTCAATTGTTGTAATCTGTGCATTGTTAATAAGTGTCTGCTGCCTTATTAGCAATTCATTGTCTGGATTTTCTTCGCATAATTTTTCTAACGCGCTTCTTAAGCGCTGTTTCATCTCAGCGGCAGCCGCTCTTGTAAACGTGACAATAACAAGCCTGTCCGCATCAACGGGATGTTCTTTCGATGTTATTTTTTCCAAAATTCGCTGCACTAAAACAGCCGTTTTTCCTGAACCTGCCGCTGCCGATACCAGTATATTTTGACCGTTTAAATAAATGGCGTCTTTTTGTCTATCTGTCCATTGATTTGCCATCTGAGTCTGCCTCCTCGTCCTTTGCTTGATTTAATTTTTCATCAATTTTATCCCAAATTTCTTCTGGTTTTAAATTGGCAAATTTCCGAAATCCTTTGCCGCCCAAACTTGGAGAAAATCCGCACACTTCATTATACGGACAGTAATCGCATGATGTATACATGCCGTCTTTATATGGATTGATTCGATTATTCCCTTCTAATATATCCTTACCAATATCTGTTTGGTTGACGGATACATAATGCTGTAATTTATCAAATGATTCTGTCGACAATGTATTTTCTTTTTCTTTGATATTGCCGTCCTTATCAAAATTTACAGGCACCACAACCGACTTGCTTGCATCGCTTGAATCCATCAGCTTTGGAAGATTATATTCTTTGTTAATCGCCCCTTTTAACATTAATTCTTCCAAAATTTCTTTATTGAGCTGTTCCTCGCTTTGATTGTCAAACGCAATAATTGGATTTTTAACATTATAATAAAATACACCTGCCGGAATAATATTTTTTTGCGGATGCCGCTTTTCTTCCATTAACATTGCTGCTCTTAAATAGGTAACAAGCTGCATCTTTAAACCATAATAGACTTGTGCTAAATTAAAATCAGAATTTCCTGTTTTGTAATCAACGACCCTTACATAAACATTTTCATCATCCTCATAGATATCAATTCTATCAATCTTGCCTGTAATACACATCTTTGCCTGACCACTGTCTAGCATAATTTCTTGCTCGTCCATCACAAATGAAAATTCAAATTCATCTGGTATAAATTTTCCGCTGTCAATTTGTTTGCCTATTGCCCAAAGTGTCCTATCTGCCAGCTTTGCCATTCTTTTTAATATAAACTTATTTCTTCCGCTGTCTTTTAAAATAGTATCTGAATATTCATCACTAATTTGACTTAATATATCCTGCACATAACCAAACCTGGATTCATCGCTGAGATTTTGAAGCTGTTTACCATCTTGTTCCACACGCCTGCATACATTTTCAATAACACTGTGCATAATGGTTCCAAAATCACTGCTTTCAAACGTATATTCATCTCTTCCGTACAATCCTAACCCATGACAGAGAAAATAGGCAAACTGACAGGATGAATACTGTTCAAAAGCTGATATACTGCCCGAAAGCCGTTCATTATAAAGCTTCAGTGCAAGGCTTTCTCCCAACATTTGAATATACGCATCTGGACTATAAACAAAATCACTTTTTGGTATTTTTATGTATTTAAACTGTGAATTTAATTCCTTTGATGTATCCATAGGCACATCAGGAAACATTTGGCGAATACTTTGTAACAAATACGACGGCAATGCCCCTTTTCCATCTGTTCCTTTTGCCGAAAAGGCAATATAAATTTTATCGGACGGCTTTGTAAGCACAAGATACAGGTAAAATTTTTGTACAAACGCCTTTCTTCTGGAGCTATCCGACAATTCTACTTTCATTTCTTCAAGATAATCCCTATCTGCCTCAGACAGTACCCCTTTACTTTCATTTTTTTTAGGAATAATCCCCTCATTCACGCCAAGAAAAAATAACACCTTAATGTCTTCTAATCGTGTTCGTTCAATATCACCAACGACAACACAGTCCGCAGTAGGCGGAATCAATCCTACCTTAATTTCAGCAATACCCGAATCAATAATTCGATTAAACTCACTAAGGCTTAATTTTTGTTTGCCCAACAGTTCCACTATCTTATCAAATAATTCAATGATTTTTGCATATATTTGATGGTATTCATCGCCTGTATCAGGCAAATCGGCAAAATCATTAATTTTTTCCTGTGCTTTTGTGTCAACCAAAAATTCATAGACTGCCCGAACGTAATCCTCAACAAATGCATCTTTCTTTTTCAGCTTTTTTTCCAATTTCACAAAAGGCGCCATAATCTGTACGCGCAGTTCGTTTAAATATTCAAGCGGGAAGCCTTCTCTCTGCCTTCCTTTTCGCGTCCATTTTTTGCGCCACATTGTTGCGCGCACACCTGTCGCAACACAATAATTGTCAATCAAATCGACATCTTCTCTTGCAATTCCAGTCATACCTGTTCTTAGATAGCGCAGCATACTTTCATAACTATAATTTTTTTCAATAGCTTCCAATGCTCCCCTTAAAAATTCCACTAAAGGATTATCGGCAACTGTCTTTTTATTATCGACAAACACTGGAATATTATTTTGTTTACATATATTTCCAGCCAACAGACCATACAATTCAATTTCACCAGAAACAATCGCAATATCTTTATACCTGTATCCATGAAACCGTGTCAATTTTAATAGTTCACTCACGGCAAACTGGACTTCCTCTTTTGGTGTCAATGCCTCATAAATATGAATTGCATCGCGGTCATCTTTATTTTGATAAAACATTTTATTATATCGAAATAAGTTTTTTTCAAGAAATGCTATCCTTTTATTTTGAAAACGAGGATTACTCTCTTTATTCATAAGAACAGGCTCCAAAATATCAATATGCCCCTCGTCACAAAGACGATATAATTTTTGCACCATTTCCTTGCTCATAAAAAAAAGATTGTGCATTCCCTCCATCACATTGAGCTTTTCTTTTGCATCGATTGTCACTGTCACTGTAATTTGATGGCATAACTGTAACAACAGCACCATAAGATTGTACTGTATTGGTGTAAAACCAGTAAATCCATCAAATACGATTTCACTTTTTTTAATAATAGACGATTTGTCAATCACTTGGCATAATACATCTAATATCTCTTCTGCTGTAATATAATTATCCGATAAATAGTCCATAAACGAACCATATATGATATTTAAATCCTGCAATTTTGCAGTTAAAAGCTGATTGTCTGCCGATTTTATTGCAATTTCTCCAATATTGTCAACACTGATATTATATTGAAGAAGCTCTGATATAACCGACTTTAATTCGGATACAAAACCTGTTTTATTAATACTGCTTCCAAAATAATGCAGATTTTTTTTATGTTCTTCCAACACTTTTCGTACAATTAAATTTTTTCCTGTATCGTCCAATACAGGACGATTTTGTCCGCCAACTTCCTCAAATACCTTATAGGCAAGACGCTCAAAACTGACAACATCAATATTTAAAATCCCTTTATTGGGATGCATATACACCAGTTTTTTTTGTGTTGCCATTGTATATTGTTCAGGCACTACAATAATATAATTTCGTTCTGGATTTTGAATGGACTTCTCTATAATTTTTTGATATGCAAACGTTGATTTTCCAACTCCTGAACCGCCTGCTATAATTTTTAATCCCATATATCCTCCTGCAATGAATATTCTCTATATCAAACGCATAAATATATAGTAGCAAAAAAAAGGAGATTTGCATATGAATTCAAAGACAAAAATTATTGTTATCCCTAAAATTGTCCTGATAGCAGCTGTTATTATCTTATTGTTAATTATTTCTATTGCTGTTTTTATGGGATTTCAAGGTAATAAGACACAAGAAATGGATACACAACAAATGCAAAACACTGCTTCTGACCATATATATACGCCTGGTGTTTATACATCATCCATTATGCTTGATGGAAACCAGCTTGATATAAAAGTCACATTGGATGCCAATAATATTAACGATATTGAGATGCTCAATCTCTCAGAGGCTGTAACAACGATGTATCCAATGCTTTCTGACAATTTTAATGAGCTTGCAAAAAATGTGTGTGAAAACGGCTCAACAGACAATATACGCTACTCATCGGATGTGAAATACACAACAAGCGTACTGTTAAATGGGATTAACTCTTGTCTTGAAAAGGCGCAACAGGTACATACAGAAACAAAAAAATAATCAGAATGAAAAATTTAGGGATTTTATCTTTATATTAAAAGTGGGGACAGATTTTATCATTGAAATTGTTTCTCCAAGCAATGCAGCAGAGGATTATATCCGCAAACTTTATTACTATAAAACTTTCGGCGTTCGTGAGTACTGGATTGTGGATTCCCGACGAAAAATAGTAACTGTTAATGATTTTGAAAAGGATATACTAAATATTCAATATTTCTTTGATTCTAGTATTAAAGTTAATATTTATGACGATTTATTTATCAATTTCTCCGATATTGCCAATATCTTAAACACTTAAAATGTGGGGCTGCTGCGCTGTGAAAAGTCAAATACCCCGTAGCAAGCTACGAGGTATTTGACCCTTGCGGCAGTCGCCAAATGGACATGCAAGCATGTCCGCTTGGCTCGTTGCTCGCAGGAATAATATAAGACACTATTTTTCTTTTACATCTTTTGCTTTATACAGCAGCACCATTTATGTCTCTATGATATTAAAGCGCAAGATTTAAAGGAAGTCCCCCACTTATGCCTTTATAGCATTAAAGTGGGGGACTTCCTTGATGAGGTTAAAACATTATTTTTACTGACTAAACATATTTAAATATTTTCCAAACTCCTGCAACGCTTCTTCAACCACCTGTGGCTGTTCCATATCCACACCGCAAAGTTTTAGCAAATCAATCGGATGCATACTGCCGCCGCTGCTTAAAAACTTCATATAACCAGCCAATGTCTGTTTATCTCCCGCTAAAATCCTTGTTGCAATGGAAATGGCAGCCGAAAAACCAGTAGCATACTGATAGACATAAAATGGTGTATAAAAATGTGGAATCCTTGCCCACTCATATGTAATTTCTTTATCAATAACAATACCCGAACCAAAATATTTTACATTTAAATCTTTATACAAGCTGCATAGATTATCTGCACAAAGCACTTCTCCTTGTTCCGCCATATGGTGCGCTTTCTTTTCAAACTCAGCAAACATCGTCTGTCTGTAAAGCGTCCCTTTAAACTGCTCCAAATAGCGATTTATCAAATATTTGCGCTGTTTTTCATCCTTGCAGTGTTTTAACAGATAGTGAATAAGAAGCGTCTCATTACATGTTGAAGCTACTTCTGCTACAAATATTTTATATCCTGAATATATATGAGGCTGTGTCTGATTGGAATAATATGTGTGCATAGCATGACCCATCTCATGAATAACTGTAAATACATCATTTAACGTATCATTATAGTTTAAAAATACATAGGGGTGTGTGCCATATACACCCCAAGAAAAAGCCCCATTGCGCTTGCCAACATTTTCATATACATCAACCCAGCCATTGTTAAAGCCTTGACGAACCGTTGCAACATAGGATTCTCCCAGCGGCTGCAACGCTTGTATAACAATTTCTTTTGCCTGCTTATAATCCACATTCATTGTATAATCGGAAACCATCGGAGCATAAATATCATAAAAATGCAGTTCATCCACACCAAGCTCATGTTTTCTTAGTGCTACATAATCGTACATCTTATCAAGATTTTCATTGACTGTCAGCAAAAGATTATCATACACACGAACAGGAATAAACGATTGTGTTAAATACATTTCTAATGTACTTGTATAATTTCTTGCATTGGCATAAAAAATGGCTCTCTTTACATCACTATAATAAGTCTCTGCAAGCGTATGAATATGGCTGCTATATGGTTTATATAAAGCCTCAAACGCCGATTTGCGCACTTGTCTGTCGCGACTTTCCATAAGCGCACTATATCTGCCATGTGTCAATTCTATTTCTTCGCCTTTTTCATCTGTAATATATCCAAAATGAATGTCTGCATTATTAAATTTTGAAAATATTTTACTTGGCGCATCGGCCATTCTCTGCACCGCAGCGAGCAATTTTTCTTCTTTGTCGGATAATATATGCTGTTTACTTGCCAATATATCCTCTATATACTGTTGGTATGGCTTTATTATCTCTTCACGAAGATATTTGCTGATAATATCATCATCCATTGCCAAAATCTCAGGTTCTACAAAGGAATATTTTTCTGCCAATTGGGTGACTGCCATCTGTGCCTTGCCAGACATGGACTGATATAAAACATTAGTTGTATCTTCATAATATCTCATAAATGCGTAGACATAAATTTTTTCTGCCAAAAAATCCGCCTCATCTTGTTCATGCAAAACAAACGCTAAATTGTCGGCACTCTCGCAAATACACCCTTTATATTTACAAGGTTTTTCACACGCGCTCAAAAATTTTTTATAATCTTCTTCCCAAAGTGTATCATTCGCATATATATCCTCAATGCGCCATTTGTCGTTTTGTTCTATTTCGGCTCTTGACAACATTATTATTTACCTCCCGCACTTAAAACATCTGTATAACAAACTTTTGCACTACAATTTTATTATAGTTCCGGCAAATAAACAGAACATGCAATCGCAAGCGCTCCATGTCCAATATGACAAGCCACGCTTAACGATAATGGGTCCATATTAAAATCCAACTGTGGATATTGTTCTTTCACCATTGCAGCCCACTCTGCTGCTTCCTCTGGATTGCCTGAATAGGCCACAGACATATGCACTCTATTTTCTTTATAAGCTTCCTTAAATCGATTATTCAAATCATCTTCCATCGCCTTTAACATAATCTTCTTAGCGGATGCTTTTCCTCTTGTCTTTGCAAATGCATCCAACTTTTCCCCCTGAATCTGCAAAACAGGGTTTAACTTTAGCATCGTTCCGATTGCTGCTGCCGCTGGCGTAATTCTGCCGCCTTTTTTCAAATATTTTAATGTGTCCAATGTAATATAAATACTTGACTGAAATTTATCCCGCTCCAAAATCTCTTTAATTTCCTTTGCATGATACCCTTTTTCTGCCAGTGCCTTTGCATCCAAAACAGACTGTCTTTGAGTTACAGAAATACGTTGATTGTTTACCACACAAACCTTACCGTTATAATCTTCTGACAACATCGTAGCTGTTTGACATGTACTGCTTAATCCGCTTGACATTGGTATAAAAACAATTTCCTCATATTCTTTTAACAGTTGGTCGAATCGTTCTTGTAACTCTCCTATTGATGGCTGCGACGTTGATATATCTGCATCTTCTTTTAATTTTTGATAAAATTCTTCCTGTGTTAAATTAATATCTTCGTAAAACTGTGTGCCATTAATAAAAAAAGGCATTGGTAAGACAGAAATGCCCAATTCCTTGCCCATTAATTGTGTAATTCCACTGTTGCTATCTGTTAATATTGCTATTTTGCTCATACGACCTCCATACTGCAATTTATTTTTATTGCTATTTAAAAACATTTCATATAAAATAATTTTAGCTTTATGGTGGCTATTATACATGATTACCATAAATACCGCAACCAAATTTGGAGTTTCCCATGAAATATACAAATTATTGTAATCCATCTGATTTTAGACAATTAAGCAGCTCCTGCAATCATTATGAAGCTTATTTTGACGAGGAGGATAACTCTTATATAACCTATATTGCCGCATACTTAGATACAAGGCTAGTTGGCTTTATTTCTTGCATTACACCCGATTTATCCATCACGAATGAACAGCAAATCTGTTATGTTGAAATTACGGCAATGGTTCACCCAAAATATAGACATAAAAAAATATGTTCTAATTTATTATCAAAACTTTATATAATTATAGAAAATATGTCCAAACAATTTAATAAAAAAAACAACACGAATGTTTCGATACAATTTATATGTACTGTCAACGATAAAAATGCTAAAAAACATCATCTTATAATACATTCATGCGATTATTTAATGATATTAAATGATTTAAATGGTTTCGACTGTTCCAATACAAAACCAATTTGTAAAGATATAAAACAACAAAATAATTTTAAAAACGATTATCAATCTTATTTTAATTCCGATAAAAGCTGTTATATGTTGTTTTATAAGAATTTTTCTTCGCCCGTAGCCGTATGCGAATTGGAATATTTCCAATCCTATACCTGCATATCAAGCGTATATGTAGATAGTGACAAACGCGGCAAAAAAATTGGCACTTGTCTTATAACAAATTTAATACAGGATTATTTTAATTCGTCGCACAAAAAACGCCCATTAATCCTACATGTTTCCAGCACCAATCCCGCCGCGTTTCAACTTTATAAAAATTGTGGTTTTTCTATATGTGAGCAGGTAAACTATTATTATATAAATACAACTATCTTGTAAAAATAATATTAAATACTTTCTATATTTAGGCTCTCATTTCTTCTATTAACTTTCCTACACAAGTGCCTAACTCATCTACTAACTTTTGTGAATCTTCACAATATAATTTTGCCTGTTCAATTGCAATATCTATAAAAGGCAAAAACTTTTTAAATTCTAATTTGCATCCTTTTGAATAGCCGCCTGCATTTTTTGAAACCAATATTTCAAGATATTTTTTATTAATGGAAGCCTCCTTAAACAAATGATGTTTCAAATTTTTCTCATTTTTAAGAAGTTTTTGTGATTCATATTGTTTTATATCTGGAAAGTGCATTAACAGCCATAATTCAAAATTGGGATTAGACATTACTATTTTAATTCCATGTTGATTGCATAACTTAAAAATTTCGTTTAATTTATCTTCAAGCTTTCTGTAATCTCTATCAAAAATAACACACACTTGGTCTATTTGGGCATCAAAGTTATCCCATTTACAATTTTCTTCCCATTTATTTTCTGGAATTGGATTTCCATTTTCATCAATACGCCCCATTTGAACTAAACAAGCATTTATCAACTGCATAGGATGACTTAATGTTTCTTGCCCTTCTTGCTTTTGTATCACTTCAATATAAACATCGTTTTTTATATTTAGCTCTACTTTATTATTCCGAACTCCAAAAAAGTAAGATTCTTCTGTTGCTCCTTCTGAAACACAATAAAAACGGATTCTTGGCGGTATTGTTTCTGCTTCATTTTCATAATTAAATATTTTGGGAGTTCTTAAATTTAACTTTTTCAAACTTATTCTTTCCCCCATACATACTCAAAATCTTTAAATACAGGAACAGCACCATATCTGCCAGCAAGATAATCTTTAGCAACAACCTTATCATATCTAATTTTAAATTTTTCTAATGTATACAAATTGGTGCTATTATCCTTTTCTTTTTCAGCAAACCATATCTCATCTCTTCGTAAAATATTTAAGTCCATTAAATTCGATTCATGTGTAGTAATAATTAATTGTGTCGTTTTGTTTTCTGATAGTTTAAGAAATGTCTCTACAAATTTAATTGTCATTTGCGGATGAAGACTGCGGTCTAATTCATCTATTATAAACACCTTATCTTTATCGTCATTTAAAATCACATGCAACAACTCAATAAGCCTTTTTGTTCCATCAGACTCTTCTCCATATTCATACTTACTTTCATCCATGCCATGCTGAAACATTAATTTTGCTATCTTTTTAACGCCTGTCTCATCATAATCCAATTCAAATAAGGTATCGTCAAAATTAAGAATTGATTTTACTTTTGCTATATTATCAACATCTGGTTTTTTTAAAAATCGTTCTGCTACTTTCTCATTTAAAAAATATTCCTTAAAAGCAGCCTCATTCATAATACGCATGTTATACTCTGTTATGCCTGTATCTAAATATTTTAAGACATTGACTAATTTTTTATTATCATTTTCAAATAATAAATAGCTTTTGCCTAATTTGGTTTCAGGATAAATAACAATTAATTTATATTTAAACCAATCAAATATTTTATTAAAAACCTCAAATTCATCTTCCATTTCTCGTCTTTTTATTTCATATAACAATAATGTAGTATGAATACGATTTGCATCTTTTATAAAAAATTCAAATTGTTCTCTATTTTCTTTTTGATGAAACATATTTTCATCAAAATAATATTGATTATCTTCTACTAATCTCTCAAAAATAACATGTTCTTCCTCTGCCTTCATTTCATAAAGCCATTCTGAAAGAACGATATTATTTTTTACATTAACTGTAAATCCATATGCAAAACATTTATTCTCTATTGTAAACTCATATTCAAATAAAGTTGGGTTGCTTGCATTTAATTCATTACTCCTGCAAAATTTATCTTGATACGCAGCAGATTCCATTGTATTTAACACAATCTCTTTTCCTGCATCTATTGCTTTAATTAAATTTGTTTTACCTGATGCATTTGCTCCATATATAGAAGAAAATTTCAACACCTTTCGTCCCTTATACTCTATCACCCGTTCTTTATGCTGTTCTGAACGCCCTGCATAAAGATGATATTCAGTAGGAACAATCTCTCCTTTTTCATCAGTCTTATAACCAAATGACATAAAATTGGATATTGAAAATCTCATTAACACAACTATCACCTCACGATTTTTTCTCTCTTTTGTTCTATTATGTAACATTATATGTTTCATTATACCGTGATTTTCATTAATTACAAGAGATTTTCTCACAACTTTCATTAAATTTACTTTTTATAAATTCAATCAATCACATCACTCATATCATACATTCCTGCCGGCTTTCCAGCAAGAAATTTAGCCGCCTCAATTGCACCTTTAGCAAATACGGACTTTGAGTATGCCGTGTGTGTAAATTCAATCACTTCATCTTCTCCCGCAAAGATAACATCATGCACGCCAACAATCGTGCCGCCGCGAACAGCACTGATTCCTATCTCTTTTTTATCTCTCTTTTGTCTTACACTGCTTCGGTCATATTGATAAAAATATTCATCGCCCAATACTTCTTTTATAGAATCTGCCAAAGCAAGAGCCGTTCCACTTGGCGCATCCAGCTTTTGGTTATGATGTTTTTCAACAATTTCAATATCAAATCCTGCTGGTGCTAATACTTTTGTTGCCTCTTTAAGCAGCTTAAATAATGTATTAATTCCAAGTGACATATTGGCAGACTTTAATACAGCCACTTTACAAGCCGCGTCACGCACTTTGTCAATCTGTTCTTTGCTTAATCCAGTTGTACATAAAACCACAGGAATCTGTCTGTCAACACAATATTGAAGCAAACCGTCAACTGCACTGGCAGCAGCAAAATCTATCACAACATCAGCCTTTACATCGCACTTATCAATAGATGGAAATACAGGATACACATTATGTCCATCATCATAAGGGTCAATTCCTGCAACAATTTGACAATCTTCCTCTT
Source organism: uncultured Eubacterium sp. (assembly GCA_947088865.1). GTDB lineage: Bacteria > Bacillota > Clostridia > Lachnospirales > Lachnospiraceae > Lachnospira. Next base: position 452,398 of record CAMUHY010000001.1, read on the forward strand.
TTACAACTAAATCGGTTATTACTTTTCCCATATGACCATTACAGCCATGCATAATTATATTTATCAACATTTACTCCTATTCCGCAGGTCACAAAATTTATCTGCAAGCTGCTCTTGTAAATTTACATCAAAAATTTATGGCTAAATTATTTTTTTAATTCATAATTTCCAATAATTTTAATGACTATTTGCTTATCTTTTTATCCTTAATCATTACATATATTTATAATATTATTTATCAATCATACTTTTATTCTAATAATATTTATTTAATATCAATTCCATATTCTATCATGGCATTTTTTAATCGTTCCAAATTTGGTGCTTCCATTGGTGAAAGAGGCATTCTAAGCGGTCCGACTTCCATCCCCATCAAATTTAGGGCATGTTTTACAGGAATTGGATTCACTTCGCAAAACAGCGCATCCACAAGATTTAAAGCTTCAAACTGCATTTTTGCACTGCCTTCGATATCTCCTGCCATAAATTTTGCACAGATATCATGCGTCTGCTGTGGTGCTACATTAGAAAGTACCGATATAACGCCTTTTGCGCCAATGGACATAAGCGGTACAATCAATCCGTCCTCACCGGAATACATATCAAGACATCCTTCTGCTAACATCATTGTCTTCACTTCCTGTGCCATATTTCCTGTCGCTGCTTTTATACCGACAATATTGTCAACTTCTTTTCCTAGTCGCGCCGCTGTTTCAGGCAAAATATTGCACCCTGTCCTTGAAGGTACATTATACATAATAATAGGCAAATCAACGGATTTTGCTATTTGTGTATAGTGTGCTATAAGTCCGCTCTGTGTTGCCTTATTATAATATGGAGTGACAACAAGACAAGCATCGGCTCCTGCTTTTTGTGCCTCCTGTGACAAATAAATGGCTGTCTCTGTACAATTCGACCCTGTTCCTGCAACAACAGGCACTCTTTTCTTTACATAATCAACTGTAAACCGTATCGTCTCAATATGCTCCTCATGTGTCATTGTTGAGGCCTCTCCTGTTGTTCCACACACAATAATCGCATCGGTGGAATGATTTATCTGATAGTCTAACAATTCCCCCATCTTCTCATAATGAATCTGTCCATCGGCTTTCATTGGTGTGATAATAGCTACTCCTGCTCCGGTAAAAATCGCCATCTTATCCTTCTTTCTGCTGTATATCACAGCTATATAATATTAATATTCTAAAAATGTTGTTAAGCGGATATTCTCAATCCCCTACGCTACTTGCTCAAACCCGCTAGCTACTATCGTAGCACAAGTCCTCCCACTTATGCCTTTGCAGCATTGAAGTGGGGGGGGACTTCCTTGATGGGGTTAAATTACTGCTTTTTTAAAGCAAAAAAAGCTGACCATATATGGACAGCCTAAGCATTGCAAAAATGTTTCGTAGCTCTCCATCTTACGATGACAGTCGCAAGGCTATTAACCTTACGCCCAGCAAAATGTTTTCGGAAACACTCACTTCGGCGCTGCTACCTTTCTCATAACTTCATCTGCCTCCGTAACATCCATTATGATACTGATTAGCAACGCGACCTCTACACAAATCTATAACTTACAAATTATATATAAATATATCACTAGAGCATTTTAATGTCAACTCTATAACAAATGAAAAATTATCTTCATTAATCTTCATCTTCTATCACATCAATCTTGCTGACTGATACTTCATAGGCAACTCTCTTTTCAACCTGCTCTTCGTCAATACGCTTTGTATATTCACGACTCTGAACACGTCCCTGAACCTGAAGATGTCCGCCAACCTCTATACTTGCAGCATAACGCGCATTTCTTCCCCAAGCAATACATGGTATGTAATCCGACTTGCCATATGGGCGGTTTACTGCAATCAATATATCTGCTATTTCTCTGCCAAGAGGCGTCTTTCGATATACAGGAGGTTTACATACATAACCATCAAGAAAAATTTGATTCGACTTTGACTGTTCCTCCGGAATCTCATCTTCCTCTATAAATTCAATCTCTCTTACGAATATAGAAAGTATCAGCTTGTTCTTTTCTCCTACATGTCGGTTATAAGACCTGAACTGTCCTGAAACCTCTATTTTCATTCCTCTGTAATCCTTCGTAATATCAACAAGTCTCTCACTAATCATTAACGGAATAATATCAACCGAATCACTTAGTCTATTAACAGAAACATCTACAAGATAGAATCCTTCACCAAATACCTCATGACTAAATGTAAACTCTGATACCACCTCTCCAATAATTGTTACCCTATTGTTTTCAATAACCTTATCAAGCATTTTGTATTTCTCCCTTCTTTGCCAGCTCTAAACTGACCTTCGTGCTTTTTAATGTTCTTAAGTATTTATATGCTAGTACATCGCTGTTTATGACAAAAATAATAAAATTTATTTATGACTTTTTTGTGTCCAAACCTTATATTTAATAAATACTTTCTAATTTTAATATATTTTTAATAAAATTGGAATATTTTTATTGTTTTATTATTATTATAAATGTATTTTATATAGTTAAGCGGATATTCGCAATCCGCTACGCTACTTGCTCATAACCTCATATCTACTATGGTAGCTTTTTAGTGGGAGCTTATACTCCCACTGAAACAAGCAAATCCCCACCCCCCCACTTATGCCTTTGCAGCATTGAAGTGGGGAACTTCCTTGATGAGGTTAAAAACAATTGTTTTTATTTTCTTTTATTATAAATATACGTAAAATTACACAAAATATTTTAAAATAACCATCAAACAATATAAATTTCACTTGTATTTTTCCTTTCTTATGCTAGAATATTAGAGTTACAAATGAAATTAATTTGCTTCTCAAAATAATTTCATCAAATAAAACTAATTGCTTTGCAAAATAGTTTTATTAAAATATATAAATGCGTTACTTGCACATAAAACAGCAAGCTGTTCTTGAAACCCGCAAGCTGCGTAAAAATGGAGGATTCTTAATGATTACTAAACGCGAGGATATTCGTAATATTGCTATTATTGCTCACGTAGACCACGGAAAAACAACCCTTGTCGATGAATTGTTAAAACAAAGCGGCACATTTAGGGAAAATCAAGAAGTGGCTGAACGCGTGATGGACTCAAACGATATTGAAAGAGAACGAGGCATCACCATTCTTTCTAAAAATACAGCTATCACTTATAAAAATACAAAAATTAATATTATTGATACACCTGGACATGCTGACTTTGGAGGCGAAGTAGAGCGTGTTCTCAAAATGGTAGACGGTGTTGTTCTTGTTGTAGATGCTTTTGAAGGCGTTATGCCACAGACAAAATTTGTTCTTCAAAAAGCGCTGGAATTGGATTTATCGGTTATTGTATGTATTAATAAAATTGACCGACCAGAAGCCAGGTCTAGCGAAGTTATTGACGAAATTTTAGAATTGTTTATTGATTTGGAAGCCAATGATAAACAACTTGACTGTCCATTTATATATGCATCGGCTAAATCAGGCTATGCTATTGCAAACCTTGACGACGAACGAAAAGACATGCAGCCTCTTTTTGAGTGTATTATTAACAATATTCCTGCCCCAAAAGGAAACCCTGAAGCAGCTGCACAAATGCTAATATCAACGATTGATTACAATGAATTTGTCGGTCGAATTGGCATCGGAAAAATTGAAAATGGTCATATTAAGGTTAATCAGGATGTAATGATTGTCAATCATCACGACTCTTCTGTCCATAAACGTGTTCGTGTCACAAAGCTTTACACCTTTCACGGTCTTAATAAAACAGAAATAAATGAGGCTACGATTGGTGATATTGTGGCTGTTTCAGGTATTTCTGATATTCATATCGGGGACACTTTATGTTCTTTAGAAAATCCTGTTGCTATTCCTTTTCAAAAGATTTCAGAACCTACACTATCAATGGATTTTATGGTTAACGACAGTCCATTAGCTGGAAAAGAAGGAAAATATGTCACAAGCAGACATATTCGCGACCGTCTTTTTAAAGAACTGAACACCGATGTCAGTCTCCGTGTTGAAGAAAATACAAACAGTGAAAATTCCTTTAAAGTATCTGGACGAGGCGAACTTCATCTTTCTGTTCTTATCGAAAATATGAGACGTGAAGGCTATGAATTTGCGGTAAGCAAGGCAGAAGTACTCTACCACTATGATGAACGAGGTCATAAACTGGAACCTATCGAACTTGCCTATATTGATGTTCCTGACGAATTTACAGGTTCTGTCATACAAAAGCTTAGTCAACGAAAGGGCGAATTACTTGGTATGACTCCTATTAACGGCGGTTACACTCGTCTGCAATTCTCTATACCTTCACGCGGATTAATTGGATACCGAGGCGAATTTCTTACCGATACAAAAGGCAATGGCATTATCAACACGTCATTTGAAGGATATGAACCTTATAAGGGTGATATTTCTTATCGAAAGACAGGTTCTCTTATTGCTTACGAAGATGGCGAGACTGTCACCTATGGACTTTTTAACGCCCAAGACCGAGGAACACTCTTTGTTGGTCCTGGTGAAAAAGTATACAGCGGCATGATTGTTGGCGAGAGTCCTCGAACAGAAGATATTGAAGTCAATGTATGTAAGACAAAACATCTTACAAATACACGTTCTTCAAGTGCTGATGAAGCGCTGCGCTTGATACCGCCAAAAATTTTAAGTCTTGAACAAGCACTTGATTATATTGATACCGATGAACTTCTTGAAGTCACTCCATCAAGCTTAAGAATCCGTAAAAAAATTCTGGACTCTACACTGCGTTACAGAGCAAATAAAAAGTAACTATATAGGTCTGGTTTTGCCTTTGACAATTATATAACTAAACGATTACCATAAAAAATAACTATTTAAGGCTTTTATTTTTTTCGATAATGGTATATAATATTTTTTGACATTATACATTTTTGATTGGAGGGATATACAGCATGGAAAGCGATTTAGGCGCAAAAGTAAAAAAATTGAGAATATCTCATGGTTTAACACAAGAGGATGTCGCAAAAGCTCTCGATGTTACACCAGGTTACATTAGCAATGTTGAAAACGGACGTAATCTGATGACATTACGTATGCTTTCATATTATGCTGAATTAACTGGTGTTTCTTTGGACTATCTTGCTGGCAGCGTTGACAAGAACTATCAAAATACAGCTCTTGACAACGAAATTATGCAGATTGTTCAAAAGCTTGATGCAGACACAAAAGAAAAGCTTATCTCAACGCTTAGAATTTGGAATAAGCAGTAAGACAACCTATTTTTAACGGATGCAATTGAGGCTGTTGCAAAATGAATCATTCTACAAGGTATAATACCATACATGATATTTGTCACCTTACATAGAGATTTATTTTACAACAGCCCCTTTTCTATACATAATATTAATAAGGCTACATATTAACTTTGAATATTTTTCATTTTATAAAATTCACCTTTCAATGCCATCAATTCATCAAAAGTCCCATATTCTACACATTTTCCGTCATTGATTACAGCAATTTTATCCGCATCGCGAATGGTAGATAAACGATGTGCTACAATAAAGGTGGTTCTATCTTTCGTTAAATTATTGACTGCTTCTTGAATCAATTTTTCGGATATACTATCAAGAGCGGATGTTGCTTCGTCCAATATAATCACCTTTGGATTTCTTATCAACGCTCTTGCTATGGACACTCTCTGCCTTTGACCGCCTGACAGCTTTCCGCCGTGTTCTCCCACATCTGTGTCTAATCCTTTTGGCAGACTATTAACTAAATCCATTAAATTGGCAGCCTTTACAACTTCCCATATCATTTCTTCCGTTGCATTTTCCACACCATATGTAATATTTTCTCTCAATGTCCCTGAAAACAAAATAGAAGTTTGAGGCACAACTGCCAAGTACTTTCTATAACTCCTCAAATTGATTTCCTTCATATCATTTCCATCAATAAGGACATTTCCTTGCGTGGCAAGATTAAAACCAATAGCAAGATTTAATATCGTTGTTTTGCCAGAACCTGACTCTCCCACTAAAGCAATCGTTTCTCCCGCTTTTACATGAAGATTCAGATTTTTTAAAACATCAATATTCGTGTTATGATATTGAAATTTAACGTTTTTAAAGTCAAACTCTCCTGTTACCGTATGCAGTTCTTTCTTTCCATCATTTTTTTCAATATCATCAGAAAGCAAAACCTCCCCAATAGAATTAACGGATTCAATACCTTTTGCAATGGTAGGGACTAATGTAATAAACGCTGAAACCTGATTGACTATCGTTGCAAAATAACTCTGATACAATGTAATATCACCCGCTAAAATATTGCCTCTCAATGCAAGAATCCCTGTAAATGCAAGGCATATTATCTGGAATACCTGAAACACTGCCCAGCCAACGGAACCAAACACCGATTGAATTACATCTAATTTATATCCTTTTTCTGCCACCGTAAAAAGCTGAATATTCATTTTATCAATTTCTTTTTCCTCAAGCGCATGAGCCCTTGTGACCGGTATCATCTCAACCATCTCCATCACCTGCGCTGAAGTCTCTTCCATCTCGTGCCGAAACTCATAGTTTCTTTTTTTCATAATATTTCTAAAAAAAACCATTGTAATTGCGGCAACTGGCGTTGTCAAAAGAAAAAATACAAATACCATCAAGCTTTTTGATATGGTTACGGTAAGCGCAATAGCAACATTGAGTGCGATATTTAAGGTACTTATCAACATTTGTGTCGATAACGTCTCAACAGCTTCCACATCTCTTATGATTTTTGATTGCAGCCGCCCCGACTGTGTTTCTGTATGATACGAGATGGACAACTGCTGAAGTTTTTTTACTAAAGCCCTTCTAAGCCCTGTCTCTGCATATCGCGTCGCCAACGATTTATATCTTGTATACATATAATTCATTGGAATATTTAACAATATCAATCCTACCATAATAAGCGACTGCATCCATATATCGCTATATGTATTGGAGCTTCCCGTTGTCACATCATTGATAATATTGGCTGTGACAATCGGCAAGACCCATACTGGACAGTGCTTTACAAAAAAGAAAAACACTGCTGCAAAAAACTTGTGATAATTTCCTTTGTATAATCGTAATAAAATAATAAGTGGATGTTTTTGATGTCTTTTATAACATTCAATAAACCAGTTTTCTACATCTACTCCTTTTGGTGCATGTAAATTCATTGTCTATTCCCTATTTTATAATCTCATCTACATTATCCGCAACAATAGCCTCGCCTTCACAACCGACTACATGAACATTTTTTAATATCAATTCTTTAATATTGCTTACAACCATTCCCTGTTTGCAGCCCTCTTCACAGCCAAGCATCATTGCTGCCACACCTGATTTGGCGTCGTCTGCATACGAAAAATCAATATTTTCAAAAGTCAATCGCTCTATCTTACTTTCAGGTAAACCGCAAATATAAGTTCCTGCCACATGACAATTGGTTGCTTTTATATTTTTAAATGTCAACTTTTTAATAGAAGGTGTCCTGCTATCTACTGGAAGCGCCTTTTTGGTACTCACATATTCTGTTTTTCCATCAGGGTCACAAAAATAAAAACTATTGACAACAAAAGGCGTCATTACATTATCCATATCAATATCTTCAAATGAGATATCATCTAAAACCGATAATTTTCCTCTTCCCCTTCTTGTCTTTACTCTCAATCCTCTATCGGTATTCATAAACAGACAATCCTTAATATGAACATCTTTAACGCCTCCCGCAATTTCACTTCCTACGGTTACAGCACCATGTCCATCTCTCATACAACACTGTCTGACAGTCATATTGGACGTTGGCACTTGGTAACGCTCTGCCATATAGATTTTGCCTGATTTGATAGCAATACAGTCATCACCGACTGAAATATAGGTTCCAAGTACAAGCACATCGGTACAACTCTCTGGGTCTAAACCATCTGTATTATGTGAATTTGCCGGATTTTTAATACTAATATCAATAAATTTTAAATGCTCGCTAAAATATGGGTGAATCGTCCAAGAAGGTGAATTTTGAACTGTAATTCCGTGCATGGTCACATTACTGCAATGATTGATAAAAAACAATCTTGGTCGCCATGCAATATTTCTTATTTTACAATCCTTCCACCAATTTTCAAAACTCGTATTTCCTTCTATTGTTCCCTGTCCTGTAATAACAACATTTTCAACATTGATACCGCACACAATAGCAGAAAACGTATCCAATGGATTACCTTCCCAAGAACCTAAATTATATTCTTCTTTCTCGTCATAAGATTCTATCACACCTGGCAGTATAGGGAATTTTTCTCTTTCCGTATACGCTGAAAGCACTGCATCTTTTGCTAATTCCAATGTCAAATTACTTTTTAAAAAGATACTTGAAATTTTATATTCACCTGCTGGCACAAGTACTCTTGAATGTGGTGGACAAGACATAATAGCACATTGGATTGCGTTGGTATCATCGTGTACTCCATCGCCATATGCGCCAAATTCACGCACATTTAAAGTTACAAACTCATAATCGGTACGAACATTTATTGTATTGACTTCTTCCCCATCATATTTAACCTCAATTTTATAATCCGTATCAGGCTTTAAATCATATATAGAAGTAACGACCTTATTACTTTCCATATACTTTTTATCATTCACATAGATATCATACGAATTTTTTGTATAATATTTTCCTGAATCGGTTAATTCTACAACAACGCTTCTGCTTGTTTTTGTCACTAATACTAACTCCATAATACACCACCTTTATTTATTCCATAATCCTGATATTCTCTGTTTCTTATCCATTCGCTATATCCAAATGCAGCCGCTGCCACATATGCTGCATCAAACATTTGGTCTTGTGTATTGATAGAATAAAAAATTTTTTCTAGTAATTGCTCTGCAATATTCTCATATTTTTCGGTAAGCAACGCTTTCATTCGGCAGCCTTTTAATATCACATAGGATAACATTGCATATACAGCCTCATCTTGTACATTTTCTTGTGTTTTTGATGAAAGCAATACTGTTACTGCCGCTTTATAGTATTCTTGCAATTTTCGATAAATTTCATATAATGGCTGTGCCATCAGCTCCATTGTATCAATCAGAGAAGCTGCATAATATACAAGATTCTCATATAAACATTTATCGGATTCTATTTTCTTTATGATTTCCTCTGAATTTTTCATTAACAAATCATAAGGTCTGATATATTTGTCAGAAGAATTTTCACAACTATCAAAGAACACACCACTAGCTACATTATACTGTGCAATAATGTCATTATAATGTTCCTTTCCTCCATTTTTTGTGTCATAATTCATATAAAATGGCTGTGTATAATAGAAATCACTCAATACAATTTCTTCGCTTTCGCTATTGCTTGAAAAATATCCTATCTTGTTTCGCTGCTGCTTGTCAAAACAAGCCGCAAGCTCTACTGCTTCATCAACATACTTTGAATCATGGCTATACTCACCTATATTATAAAATACATTGCCCCATAAATATTTATGGATTCCATCATCTTTTACTAATTCAGCAGCATTTACAACATATTTATCAAGCATTTGCTGAGCTTTGTCAGCATATTCTTTCTCACTGGTTGCCTTATATAATGCAATCACTGCATTTACAATCATAGCACAATCTTCATTGCTCGCATTTTGAGCTGCTTTTTCCAGCAAATCCATCAACTTTTTTTCTAATTCCTTATTTCTATTTCTCATATATCCCTCCTATAATCAAAATAATCAAACACTCCATATATAGTATCTGGCGCTGTACCGCCATTTTTATTGATATAATCTAACGTAAATCCACCATCATACGCATACATTCCAACCATAGCGCCTGTAAAGCGTTTGCCTTTCTTTAGACCTTCATCGCACAGATAATATACATTTGTCAATGTATCTACATGTTGGTATTCTTCACCATCATAACTAAAATAAAATGCTCTTGTAAGATAATTGACATTCACTTTTAAATAAATATCCTTTTTACTGCAATCTACTTGTATTTCTTTTCCTTCTATGTATCCATCCACATATTCCATCACTTTAATAAGAAGTCTTGGCTGCTCCTCTGTTGTTGCAAAGATGCCAAATTTAACAAATGTATTTTCATCATAATAGCATGTTATTCCCACATCTTGACCTGGATAAATATCTGGCATCTTCATCTTGCATACACACGAAAATTTAAAATCACTCTGCCTTCTTAATAAGATATTGCGCGCATGCATCGAGCTTAAATCTTCTTTACTTCCCTTTATATATACATATGAATTTTTTAATACAATACCGTCCATTTCTGGCGGTCTTGGAAATACCCAATTGGTGCCTAACCATTGCTCTTTAAAATCATCAAAATCGCTTTCTTCCCATATCATTTCAGGCAAATCTGGTTTTATCTGTAAAGTACTTGGTCCATCAAGATTATTGACAATTGGCCAGCCGTCTGCCGTCCATGTAATTGGGTCTAGGGCAGTCTCTCTTCCCAATAGGCTGTATCCTTCCCCTATTTTCCGCCCGCACAGATAAACCATATACCACTGTCCATTTTGTGTCTGTACTGGTTTTCCATGACCACATCGCTGTATAATAGCTCCCTCATCCATTTGTCTCATAATTGGATTATAAGGACAAGGCTCATATCTTCCCATCAGTTCTTTACTTCTTGACACTGTAATTCGATGTTCTGGTCCTGTGCCGCCCTCTGCCTCAAATAGATAATAATAACCATCTTTTTTTAATAAATGAGGTCCTTCTGGCGCACGTTTATTATCTCCATAATACAAAAGTTTTGCCTCGCCAATTTGTTTGGTAGCTTCTTTATTAATTGGCAGAATCCTTGCGCCTCGATTTAAGAGCATATATCTCTTTCCATCGTCATCTGTAAAGAGTGATGGGTCAATACCATCCTCATCAATAATAGCAGGTTCGCTATATGGTCCTTCTGGGGTTTCTGAAGACACAATAATCTGCTTTCTATAAACTGTTCCATCATCGTTTAAACGATATGTTGCTGTAATATAAAATTTGCCTTCATAATAAGAAATATCAGGCGCCCAATAACCTCTTCCGCCCTCAAGATTATCCAGTCTCGCCCATTGTGGATTAACAATAGCATGTCCTATAATCTTCCAATGCACTAAATCTTTCGACATTGAAACAGGGATACATGGAAAATAAATAAAAGAAGAATTAACCATATAATACGTATCTTCCACTCGAATAATAGATGGGTCTGGATACATACCTGTCCTTATAGGATTTCTATATAAATCTTTATATTTTGCACCAATTTCCTGCTCAAAATATTCTAGTAAACTAAAGTATTTATTATCTGCTGCAATATCCATTGGTGTGGACAAATTAATATCCCCTGTCAAAGGAGATATTCCTACCCGTTCAACTAAATATTTACACACGTCAACATTCCCTGACATAGCACCATAGTGTAATATATTCTTATGTTCATTATCATATATGTTCATACTTGCGCGTGAATATTCTACAATATACCGTACAAGCTTTAAATTGCCTGTCTTAGCTGCCAGTAATGCCATAAGCACACCATGTTCATCAACCTCATCTATTTTTGACGGCTCATGTTCAAGAATATTTTTAACCATATCAACATTTTCTAAATATATCGCATCTACTAAATTATCCATATGTACCCTCCTTATACTATTTATAATAAACACTTGCAATTTTTTACTTTTAACCTTAGTATACCTTACCATGAATCTTTTTTCTACATAAATAATGCCTCAAACAAAAATTTTTACATATAAAAAACCGGTCCGAATAAATCGAACCGGTTTTAAATGATACGTATTTATTATTCCTTAACAGCTCCTACGTTAACACCTTGAACAAAGTATTTTTGGCAGAATGGATAAATAATTGCAAATGGTAAAATTGCAACAATAACCGCTGCTGAAGAAATTGTATTTGGGTCAACTGTATCATCATTAGGAATATCAGATTCCATAACCATAGCACGAAGACGAATTTGGAAGTTCCACAAATCGTTCTTATTAATATAAATCTTAAAGTTTGTATAGTCATTCCAGAACTGTACGGCAAACATCAAACCAATAGAAGCAAGAGCTGCCTTTGACAATGGAAGCACAATCTTAAAGAATATACCCATCGGTGAACAACCATCAATCTGCGCGGCTTCAAATAAGGACTCGGGGATACCTTCAAAGAAGTTCCGCATCAATACCAGATTATAGACATTAATTGCCATTGGCAAAATAACCGCCCATATCGTATTAATCAAATTCAAATTTTTCATAACGAGGTACTTAGGAATCATACCACCGTCAAAAATCATTGTGAAAAGTAACATATACGCAAAGAAGTTTCTACCAGGCATTTCCCATTGGATTAATACATAACCGCCAAGCGTTACAAGTAATAATCCGACAAATGTACCAATAACTGTTGTTATACAAGAAATATAAAATGGTCTGTATAAAGCACTACGTGAAATAATAGCATTATAACCACCCCAAGTAAATTCTGATGGCAACCATTTAAAACTATATGCTGAACGTGCATCAAAGGAGTCTACAATTACCTTCCAAATTGGAAGCATAATTGCCAACGATATTACTATAAACAAAACAGCATTAACAATCGGGAAGATTTTGATTTTCTTCTTCTTTTTAGCAACTACTACTGTATTATCACTCATTATCTATCCCTCCTTATACAATTCCACGTCCGCGTACTTTCTTACTTGCATAGTTACAGCCTAATACAAGAATCATACCAACGAACGATTTAAACAAACCAACGGCCGTAGAGTAACCATAATCGGAGTTACCACTACTAAATGTCTTATTGTAAATATATGTCTGCAATACTTGTGCAACATTCAATACCGCATTATTCATAGTTACAAATACAGATTCAAAAAGGTTCATAACCTTAGCAAGATTAAGAATAAATACTGTAATAATTGTGTTTGCTAATGCAGGAAGTGTTATGTATATCAATCTCTTCCATCTGTTAGCACCATCAATCTGGGCTGCTTCATAAAGGTCTGGACTGATTCCTGAAAGTGTAGCCAAGAAAAGAATAGTTCCCCAACCAGTATCTTTCCATACATTCATTACATAGAACGTACCACGCCAATATTGTTCTGAACCTAAGAAGAATATTGGTTCATCAACCAGATGCCAATCCAACAACAAACTATTTACAACACCTGTTGGGTTTGGGTCAAGAATCATCTTAAATACAGAAGCAACAACAACCCATGACATAAAGTGAGGTAAATATACAATTGTCTGTACAGTCTTCTTAAAGCCAAGTGATACAATCTCATTCAAAAGAAGTGAGATAATAACAGCAGCACCTGTATTTAATATCAATTTAATGATAGAAAGAATCAAGGTATTCTTAAATGCCTGCCAAAAATAAATATCATTGGTGAACATCTGATTAAAGTGATACAGACCAGCATAGTAAGGTCCCTTAATTACATACTTTGTAAATGCGTAACGGCAACCAAGCATTGGCCAGTAGTTAAACAATAATACCATTATAAGAACTGGCAAAAACATAAGATAGAAGCCTCTGTAATAATACATCTTCTTCCATATGCTTTGGTTAATAGAGTTTGTAAGAAATCTCTTATCAACACCAAGGTCCTTCTTAAAGTACTTCATGATATCGATAAAACATCCTGCAATTGCAACGATGATACCAAGTATAAATACATAGGTTCCTGCACCTACTGTATATTCTGGCTTTGACAATAAATCGGTCAATTTGAATACTTCATAAGAATTTCTGCTAGCATAAAGTCTAAAATCCATAGCAACAAATGCTACAATAAAGATAATAGCTGAAATTGCAGTTGGAATAATAGACAACATATCGCGTCTGGCAACAAGCAACAGAATCGCCGCAACAATAACAACAATTTGAATATACCACAAAATTGGCATATCAATACTCATGAAACTGTAGGCATCGGTGATTTCGTCTGTATTTTGTACAAATGGTAATAAACCGCCCACCAGAGCAATTACTAGACCTATAACAGCAATTACCTTAAGATTTCCTGAATGTTTATCATCAATTATCTCACCACACTTAGGACATACCTTAGCGCTTTTTGGTAATTCTGTATTACAAGACTTACATTGCATCTTCATACCTTCTTTCTAAATTATTATAGTAATTCTAAGCCTACATCTAGTATGCTGACAGGTGTCATTTTACGACACCTATCAATATTTGCACTGCAAACTTGACAATGTCTTTGACACATCTACATTTAAGTAAGCTAAAAACAAGAATCCATCCAGGCTCTAACCACCCGGAAGTGGATTCTTGCTATGTGGTAGTAAACTACCAAATTATTTCATTTTAATTATTTCTGTGCATTCAATGACTTAAGACAAGCTTCAATGTTAGAACCAACCTTTGACTTATACTGATTCATACCTTCTTCAACTGTCCACTCACCAAGTGTAACCTTTGAAATCACTTCTTGTCTAGCTGTGTTAATATCTGTGATATTAAGACCAAGAACTTCTGTCATTGGAAGAGGAGTTGCAACCTTAGAAACAGTAGCAAACCACTCACCATTCTTAAGAGCTACTTCTGTCATCTTTTCCTGACCTGGATCAGCAGTCTTAAACTTAGCTAATGCAAGAATTGGATCAATATGGTTCTTGCTCATCCATGTATCTGGCTTTTCTGGAGATGGAAGGAAATGGAATTCACCATCTTTATATGTCTTAATATCATCTTCCTTCTTAGCAATTGTTACAGATTCAGCCTTATCATCCCAGTGTGTACCCTTAGCGCCGTACTCCCAAGCTGTTTGAACATCGCCGCCATCAAGCATTGTATCAATGAAATACTTAAAGATACCTTCTGGATTCTTAGCATCACTTGTAATACACCAAGCTGGAGCAATTCTTTCTACATAAGTGCCAAGTTCCTTAATAGGATTAATAGCAATCAATCTGCTGTCCATACTCTTAGATTCAAGGTTCTGCTTTAATGTATTAGCCCATGTACCAGCCCAGTATGTGAATACACCTGACTCAGAAGCTGCATCTGTTGAGAAGAACTTATTACGTGCATCAGAAGTCTTCTGACCAAGTGAAGCCTTATCAAGTACACCATCTTTAACAGCATCCTGAAGTCTCTGAAGAGCATCCTGCATAGCCTTCTCTGAGAAACCATCTACAAACTGTCCTGATGCATTCTGATAGAATGTAAACTCTGCCTTCTGATAGAACTCTGGCAAATAGTTTGTATATGGAGCTTCCATTGAAACAAAGTCTGGAGCTGAAATTACATAGTGACCCTTATCAGCAGCCATCTGCTTTAAGTATCCATAGTATGTATTCCAATCCATTGTTACACCCTGTACTTTTGATACATCAATATTTGATGCTTCAAGCCATGATTGCTTAATGAATGTACAGCAACCATTACCACGATATGGAGAGAATCCATACATAGCTTTTGTTCCGTCTTCACCGTTTACCTTCAAAGCACTAAGAACATTCTCAGCTGTACCGATAAGTCTTCCTGACTTCTTTGTCTCTGAATTTTCCCATGCATCAGTCATGTTCCAAAGGAAACCATTTGATGCATAAAGAGCATAATAATCTGAAGAAAGAAGTACAACATCTGGCTGTGCATCACTGGCGAAAGCACTTGCTACTGCATCATAATAACCATTGTGGTCAGGACGGATAAACTTAAGCTTTAATCCTGTCAACTCTTGAAGATATTTATAGAATGCCTCACCACCATTTGCTTCTGTTACAACTGTGTTATCAACCATGATTTCGATTTCATCAGTAGGCTTTGTAACTTCTTTTGATTCATTACCACTATTGCCGCCACCTTGATTACCTGCACCGCCATCATCATTACCACATGCTACAAGACTCATTACAGATGTAAGAGTAAGACCTACAGCTGCAAGCTTCTTAATTGTCTTTTTCATAAACCTCTAAACCCTCCTTAATAGTTTGACCGGGCTATACCTCAGTCATATTTTAGACAAACATATAATATCATTTTTGTACTATTTTAACAAGATAAATTTTAATAATTTTTGTTTTTTTTTTGTTTTTTTTTAATAATCTCGTATTTTCCTGCCTTTGCCATGTTTACAATTTGTTCATTTTTCATGTGTTTAAGATGTAATTTTAGTATTTGAATATTTTGTATATTGGTAAATATTATAAATTTTATGGCATTTTTTTGTTTTTTATTGTCTATTTTTGTAATTTTTTTCTATTTCTATTATATTTTCAATGGATTTTTTTCCATTTTATGGATGGTTTTGTGCTTATTTACTACTGTTAATTTTTTATTCATAATTTTATAAATGTTGTTCCTATCCTTTATAATATAAATTTTATTAATGAAGCTAAAATTTAATGGATATTTTTAGTAATTTATAATTTTTTTACAATATCTCTACTCCATTTTTTGAATTTATATATAAGACATTTTCTACATGTTCAAAATATAACTTTCCGGCAAATGCGTCTGCAATTTGTTTTATAAAACTATCGTATGTATGTTTTTCAACAATTATACATATATTTACATTTTCAGCAAATTCTGTTGAATATATAATTGCATCCTTTTCGGCACACAAATATTGTAACTTGCCAATTGTACTGTAATCCACAATCATCGTTCCTTTTATGCCTTCTTTTACTTGTGCTGTCAAAGAATTATCAATACCTGCACTAGAAGCAGCTTGATATGCTCTGATTAACCCCCCTGTTCCTAACAACGTTCCGCCAAAATATCTTGTCACTACAATCAGACAGTCCGTAAGATTTCTGCTCATTATTACTTCCATTATGGGTTTGCCCGCTGTACCGCTTGGTTCTCCGTCATCACTGCATTTTTGAATATCATTGTTTGAACCTAACACATACGCATAACAATGATGCTTTGCATCCCAATATTTTTTTTTCACTTCATTAATATATGCTATTGCTTCATCTTCATTTTTCACATAAAAAACCTGTGCAATAAATCTTGATTTTTTTTCAACGATTTCTCCCGTTCCCATTTTATAGACAATATTCATATCAATCCTCATTTCTGTATTGCTTTTGCACAAAGAACAACTATTCCACTAATACAACATTTTGACATCTTATTATTTATTTGTCAAAGATAAAAAAACATGGTATAATGGGGCGACAAATAAATAATTTCAAACAAATTTGTGCTTGAAACGCACAAATTATGTCAAAATGGGTGATTGTTATAATAGGACTATTCTATATTGTTCCATGTTTTTATTTTATATCACTCAAAAGAAAGGATTTATCATATGAATTATGGAAAAAGAGGTATAAAACACAAGAAAAGATTACTTAATTCAACAAGTAAAAAAGTGGGAAGCAAATTCAGTATCGCCAGTATTAAAATTGTATTTATATTGGCGATTGCTGTTATTGTTGGAGGTTCGTGTCTTGCGTTTGGTGCCGTTTCAGGAATTATTGCCAGTGCGCCGGATATCAACACGATTGATGTATCACCGGATGGCTTTGCCTCAAAGATATACGACAATCAAGGCAATGAAATTCAAGCTCTCGCAACATCTGGTTCTAATCGTATATCCGTTGATATTGAAAATATCCCCCTTATACTTCAGCACGCATTTGTTGCCATTGAAGATGAACGTTTTTATGAACACAATGGCATTGACTTAAAAGGTATATTTCGAGCTGGTATGAGGGTATTGCAGACGGGACGTCTGTCTGAGGGAGGCAGCACGCTCACCCAACAATTATTAAAAAATAATTACTTTAATGCTTTTAATGAAACCAGTATTGAAAAAATTAAAAGAAAGCTTCAAGAACAATATCTCGCTTTGAAATTAGAAACGATTATGGACAAAGATACCATTATGGAAAACTATTTGAATACCATCAATTTAGGCAATGGTTATTATGGTGTTCAAGCTGCCGCTAATGGATATTTTGGCAAAGATGTCTCAGAGCTGACTATCAGTGAATGTGCAGTAATCGCTTCTATCACACAGACTCCATCCAATCTTAACCCTGCACGATATCCTGATAATAACAGGCAGCGTCAGACAAAAGTGCTTCAAAATATGCGTGATCAAGGATATATCTCAGAAGAAGAATATCAGGAAGCTTTAGCAGACGATGTCTATGGAAGAATAGAAGGACAAGAAGTCAACGTTACGAATAGTGTCTATTCTTATTTTGTGGATACATTGATTGACCAAATTATTAAAGATTTAATGGAACAAAAAGGATATACAGAAGCACAAGCTACCAATCTTATTTATAGAGGCGGTTTAAAAATCAACTCAACACAAGATATGTGGATGCAAGAAATCGCAGACAATGTTATTAACGACCCTGGATATTATCCTCAGTCAACAGAATGTTCGATTTCAACATACTCTCTGGCTGTAAAAGAAACCGATGCTTCAGTCAATTTTTATTCTCATTATGGATTATTAGACTATTTTAAAAATATTCAAGGTTCTGATTTTACACTGACTTTTAGAAGTGAGGAAGATGCTCAGGCTCATATTGATGAATACAAAGAAGCTTGTCTTGCAAACGGCGGCACCGTTGTTCAGGAAAGCTCTAATTTTACAATACAACCTCAAATGGCATTTTCGTTGATAGACCAACATACTGGGGAAGTCAAGGTTCTTGTTGGCGGAAGAGGTGACAAATCTGGCAGCCGAACCTTTAACAGAGCTACGGACAGCGCAAGACAGCCTGGTTCTTCTATAAAGCCTATTGGCGCTTATGGTCCTGCTCTTGATGTTGGAGCAATCACTCTGGCGTCAACTATTGATGATGCGCCATATTACTACACAGGCGAAGATGTACATCTTGTAAAAAATTATACAACTGGAGAATATAGAGGTCTTCTATCGGTAAGAGAAGCTTTAAAAATTTCACAGAATGTTCCTGCTGTAAAAGTGCTTACATCAATTACACCACAAGTTGGTTTTAACTATTTGACAAAATTTGGCTTATCTACTATTGTTTCACCTAAGGAAGCCATCAACGGAAACCATGATGTTGTTCAATCAATGGCACTTGGAGGACTTACGCGTGGCGTAAGAAATATTGATATCTGTGCAGCTTATGCTACTATTGCAAATGAAGGTACGTATATAAAGCCAATTTATTATACAACAGTAGAAGATAACGAAGGAAACATTATACTGGATAACACAACGCCAGAAACGCATGAAGTCCTAAAAAAGTCAACGGCTTGGCTTCTTACAGACGCTCTTCAATCTGTTACTTCAAGTGGTACGGGTACTGCTGCCAGACTAAACAGTCAGCCAACAGCAGGTAAAACAGGTACAACACAGACTGAGACTGACAAATGGTTTTGTGGCTACACTCCATATTACACGGGTGCCATCTGGCTTGGATATGATGATAACTCAAAAATGTTATCTGGCGCTATCAATCACAGTCGAATGTGGCGTGAAATTATGGAACAAATCCATGATGGATTGGAGACTGGCTCCTTTAATAGACCAGATGATATTGTATCTATGGAAGTTTGTGCGCAGTCTGGCAAATTAGCAGTAGAAGGATTATGTGATAGCGACCCAAGAGGAAGCCAGCTTAAAACAGAATATTTTTCAAGAGATAATGTACCGACAGAAACTTGTGATATTCATGTAAAAGTTACATTGTGTGAGGATTCCAACGAAATTGCAAGTACGTATTGTCCACATACAGTAGAAAAGGTACTTATCAAAAAAGCAGCCATTGTAAAAAGCCCTGATGATGAAGAAACACCTTATAAAACATGGGACCAAGAATACGCAATAACAGAGGAAGAACTCTCAAAGGTATGTACTAAACATAAAACACCAACTGGTACAAACAACACGAATCCAACAACACAGGCAGGTACAACAACACCAACTGGTACAAATACAAACCCAACAACGAGACCTTCCAATACGACTGCTACGAATCCAACGAAAAAACCAAATGATGATTAATACTATATTATTTACAAAACCTTGATAAATAAAGCTATCACCGCTTTTTAGCGGAAGTTTATGCTCCTACTAAAACAAGAAAGTCCCCACTTCAATGCCGTTAAGGCATAAGTGAGGGACTTTTTTAATTAAACGTCATTTCTATATCTATAATCTATACCGCTTTTGTTATATAAGAATCATTATTTTTTCTTCATGCGCGGCTTAAATATCAATGAAGCAATATAACTAAATACCAATGCCGCTGAAACACCTACGGCACAGGAATTAAATCCTCCTCGAAAAATACCAATCAGACCATACTGGTCTACGGATTCTTTAATACCTTTCCACAGTACATTTCCAAATCCCAGTAAAGGAACGCTTGCACCTGCACCTGCAAAATCTACTAATGGCTGATATAATCCAATAGCGCCTAATACAACACCTGAGGAAACCAATAAAACCATAATTCTTCCTGGCATTAATTTTGTTTTTTCCATCAATATCTGAACAAGGGCGCATATAATACCACCTACAATAAACGCTTTAATAAACTCCACAACTAACTCCTTTCTATGACAACCCCATGCGCTACGCCGGGTACACTCTCTCCTTCATTATAGCTAACCGTTGACAGCAATGCGCCTGTTGGAATAAACAATACTCTATTCCATTTACCTGTTGTCAACTGATTCATAATATAGGAACCAAACGTTACTGCTGAACAGCCGCAGCCGCTTCCGCCCGCCTTTGTGTCTTGAGTTTCAGAATCATAAATTTCAATTCCACAATCCATAAAATTATTTTGTATGCGGATTCCTTTTTCTGCCAGCAAATCAATCAAAATTGTTCGTCCCACTGTTCCTAAATCTCCTGTGATAATTCTGTCATAATAATTGACATCAACCCCAAAGTCTTTGAGATTGGTCTCTATTAAATCAGCAGCAGCTGGCGCCATGCAAGCCCCCATATTCATAGAGTCCTTCACGCCGTAATCAACAATTTTTCCGGTTGTTATACCTGCTATACGAACTGGTGTTTTATTTTTGGTGACCATTGCCGCACCACACCCTGTCACTGTCCAAGTTGAAGATTCTGGTCTTTGATTGCCATATTCCAGAGGAAAACGAAATTGTTTTTCTGCACTGGCAAAATGACTTGAGGCAAGAGCAATAACATTATCTGCTGCACCGCTGTTAATAGTAATTGCCGCTAATGATAATCCTTCTGCAAATGTTGAACAAGCTCCATAAAGACCAAATATTGGTATCTCATATCGTTTTAATCCAAAAGAAGTTGCAATTAACTGACCTAGCAAATCGCCAGCAAATATATATCGTACATCTTCCTTTTTGTATGAAGATTTCATAAAAAGCTTGTCTACTGCAATCTCTTGAAGTCTGCTTTCCGCCTTTTCCCAATTTTCCTGTCCAGCCATAGGGTCTTCAACAACCACATCAAATAAACTGCCAAGCGGTCCTTCTTTTTCTTTTTCACTTACAACGGTTGCAGTAGCCTCAATATATATTCCTTTATCAAATTTTACACTTTGCTTTCCAATCATAATAACCCCCATTTCTTTTTAACTTGTACGTCAACTTTTCTCCTACCTTTATGAGTTATATTTTAAAAATAAAAAATATTTCTAATATATTATATTCGTGTCAAAATAAAGTATATTAATCCTGCTACCCAACTGACGACAATACCATATAAGATAACGGGTCCGGCTATTGTAAATATTTTACATCCCTTACCAAAAACTTCACCTTCTGTCCTATATTCAATTGCAGGTGCGGCAACACTGTTTGCAAATCCTGTAATTGGCACTAAACTTCCAGCTCCGCCCCATGTTGTGATAAGCGGATATATATTAAATCCTGTCAAGACAATACTTGCAAACACCAAAGATACAGTAACCCAAAGTGCAACTTCATCTTTTTCCATTCCTGTATTTTTTAATATAGCGCTAATTATCTGCCCTACTGTGCATATTGCACCTCCTGTTATAAACGCTTTTACACAATTTAATGGACAGTTATTTTTTGGTGTTACCTTTTCAACATAATCGTTATACTGTTTATTTCTTTTTGCTTCATTCGCCATAATGCCCTCCATATATTAATATTTTAATATAAAAACAAATAATATATAATATGTCCTACTGCTTTTCCTAAACCTATCATAAGAATCAATATTCCTAACCCTGCACCTACTTTAAATCGCCTAAAAAAGATAGGAATAACTTTCATCGTCTCTGCAAGACTTACCACAAAAAGCCCCACAAACATTCCTGCTATCGTTCCAAATATAACAATAACAATCAATCCGATAAAATTGGAAAGATGCAGTTGAAATTCCATAAAGGACATACTATTTCCAAGAATTGCACCAACTACAATACAATCCTCATATAATAATAAATGCTGTGTTGTCTTTGTCACATCTGCTGCCCTGTTTATCATAGCAATGCTGTTAAGCACAGCAAACAAACCAGCAGAAGTCAATGCCCCAGCGCTTAATCCCCATAATCCCAATAAAATGAATATACCAATCTCATTTATACTCAATCTATCACCACTTTCTCAATATAATAAAAACATCAGTCAACTTATTTTGATGCATCGGTTCTATCAATTAAAGTATCATCAATATCTTTTTGATATTTATCCATTTCTACCTGTATAGGCGTTGGGTCTTTCGTAATTTTAAAGCTGCCAAAATGATTATAAAATACAATAATTCCCAATGCTAAACCAATACCATAAGCTATCTCTAATACATTGTTATCGGAATAATCACTTAACCCTAAAAATTCATATACATTTTCAAATATTTCAACCGTACCTACATCATTGTTATATGCCATTATCGCATACATACTGCCCAAAAATGTAAATGCCGCCACAAAGAAAACAATAGCATACTCCAATACTCTTGGTCTTGGCTTATGCACATCATACTCAACAATAAATTCAGGTTCGCCAATGCTGTTTACATCAACATCCGGATATTTTGATTGAATTTCTTTGACAACCTCTATGGCAGACATACAAATTCTTATCCCTTTTTTATCCTTTAAATTCTTTAGTGCAATATGATTTATCTCATTTTCTATTGTTTTATCTTGACAAAACAATTCTCCTATATCACTGACATACAATGTTGGTTTATCAATATGAACACTCTTTTGTATCTGGATATATAATGTTTCTTTCATATTACAGCCTCCATATTGTGACTTTTCCTTATTCTCATCATTCAGCTAATATTACATTTTGTGTTATCCTTTATATTAAACAAAAAATGCGTAAATATACATTATTTACGCATTTTTGCTTTGATTCATTTTTTTTAATATTCTTTT
This sequence comes from uncultured Eubacterium sp., assembly GCA_947088865.1. Taxonomy (GTDB): domain Bacteria; phylum Bacillota; class Clostridia; order Lachnospirales; family Lachnospiraceae; genus Lachnospira. Next base: position 475,811 of record CAMUHY010000001.1, read on the forward strand.
TTCCATACGCGACACTTGCACTTGAGATATGCCAAGCATTTGCGCTATCTGTGTTTGCGTTTTTTCCTGATAATACCGAAGATAAATAATTTGTCGTTCTTTTCCATCTAATTTTGCAAACATATTTTCTAACATAATTTTATTATTGACAGCCTCTAAATCATCTCTTGTATCTGGCAATTTATCCATCAATGAAATTTCACTGTCTTCACCGTGATAAATCACTTTATGGAGCGACTCTACTTCGCCTGTTGCCTCCATAGCGCTTGCCAGCTCTTCTTTAGAAATTCCTATATTTTCAGCAATTTCACTCAAAGTTGGCTCTTTTGCATTTTTTGCAATATATTGTTCCCGCGCAAGATATGCTTTATATGCAGTTTCTTTAACACTGCGACTGACTTTAACCATTCCGTCATCTCGAAGAAAACGTTTAATTTCTCCTGCAATCATAGGAACAGCATACGTCGAGAATTGTACATCATAGCTCACATCAAATTTATCAACAGCCTTAATCAATCCTATACTGCCTATTTGAAACAAATCTTCCTGTTCGTATCCTCTGCCTGCAAAACGTTTTACAATGCTCCATATAAGCCCCATGTTATTGACAATAAGCTGTTCTCTGGCTTTTTTATCACCCTCGTGCGCCCTTATAATCAATTCTCTAACATTCATCATATATCTTTGACACCTATCAATTTTTTCATTGTTATTGTGGTTCCCTTATTTATTTCTGATGACACAACCAATTCATCCATAAATGCCTCCATAAACGAAAATCCCATTCCAGAACGTTCCAATTGTGGTTTTGTTGTGTACATAGGTTCCATTGCTTTATGTATATCTTCAATTCCTACGCCTTCATCATTTACAAGCAATGTCAATGTATTTCCATCCAAAGTACATTTAATATATATTTTTCCTTTTTTCCCTTCATATCCATGTATAATACAGTTTGTTACTGCCTCTGACACGGCGGTTTTAATATCTGCTATCTCTTCTAATGTAGGGTCTAGTCTTGCCACAAAAGATGCTACCACTACTCGAGCAAAACTTTCATTTTCAGATTTTGAATCAATAATTAATTCCATCGTATTATCATGTGTATCGTTATCTTGTCTTAAATTATCATACTTGTCATATTTTTCATTATTTTTCATTATTAACCTCCATGCTGTGACCTATTGAAAAAGCCGTTTTTTTCCCTTTCACTCTATCAATAACATTTAATTAGAATTATTTATAATATATACTGCCTGATTAATATCACTTGTTCTTGTTACCAGTTTATGCAGCCCTGAAATCATAAGTATTCTTGCAATCGAATCATTAATTCCTGAAACATAGATGCCACCTTTATTGACTAACCGTTTATATCTTCCCATAATTAAGCCGATTCCCGCGCTATCCATAAATCCAATTTTAGAAAAATCAAATATAATATTTTTAACGCCCCTCTCATCAATCGCATGGTCGATTACCTCCCTCATCTCATCAGCAAGGTGATGGTCTAGCTCTGCATTCATACTTATCACAAGCATATTATTGGACACCATATAAATATAATCTGTGTGTATAATCTCCTCTGTATAATCTGCATTTTCACATTCCACATCTTTTTTTATTCTTTCATCTGTTTTTGTTAAACCTTGTTTCATACTTATTCTCCTTTTTTGCTTAATCTTAATCATTTATTTGCATTATAAAACCTGATAGGCAAAATACGCCTATCAGGTTTGTCTTTTCGTAATTATAAAATTCTTCTTGTGTCCATTATATTTAATATTTAAAAAAAGTATCAATGTGAATTGACATATGTTTCTGCCTCTGCTACATATCTGCTTGTATTAAAATCACTTATAATTTGATTATAATATTGCTTTGCATTTTCTGTATCAGCTAAAGCTACATAGGACTTTGCCATATAATATATTGCGTCAACTTTTGTCTTATCACACTTAAACGAACGTGTGTAAAAGTCGATTGCCTTTTCAAAATCATTTCTGTAATATGCTGTCATTCCTTGATTATACAAATCCGTAGCCGCATTTATCATCGTCTCTTCCGATAACGTATTATACAGAGCCTTTGCTCCCTCCGTAGGAAGTGAACTGACATCAATATCCGCAATGGCCTCAGCCGCCTCTGTCTTCATATTGGCAATATAGTAATTGGCTGAATCAATCACTGCTGTTAAGAGTCTGTTATTTCCGTCTGCTCCGCCAATTTGGTCTAATCGCTGCTGAAGCGAATCCCGCTCGCTTGTGACTACTTTTAACTGTGACTCTAACGAATTTAATTCTACATTTCCACTTGATAATTGTTCACTTAATTCTCGAATCTCTCGATTCTTTTCTTCCATAATGCCTTGATTTCTTGAAGGGAGAATCAAAAACCATATAAGAGCTGCGCCAATAGCTATGCCAACTAAAATATTAATCACCGTAATAGCGCCATTACTCGGTTCTTTGTAAGAAGAACGCGGAATAATTGCCTCATTTCCATTTAATGGCTTGCTCTCCACAACAACTTTTTTCTTGTGCGCATTCTCTTTCTTTTTTGTTGGAAGTTCCCCATTAATCTCTTTTAAATATCGAAGCGCCAGCGTATTATTATGGTCTACAACTAATATTGAATTGAGCAATTTTTTTGCCTTTGAGTAATTGCTTCCCCGAATATATAACAAGGCGAGCAACTGTTGTGCCTTAATCAGTTTTGAATTTTGAGAAAGAACTTTTTTTAGCTGAATTTCAGCCATATCATAATTCCCCTCCATCACATACCGCAAGGACAAATTATATTTTTTAATCGTTGAAGTGACCACCTCGAATTTATTTTGATTGGATTGAACCTGTTTGATATATGACTCTGCAATATTTGCTGTCGGCTGAATATTCTTACTGACCACCCACTGCGTCAATGCCTCCACAATATCACCCATTTCACAATACACTAAACCGAGAAGATTTCTTGCTTGTACATTGTTTTTGTCAACAGCCACACTAAACTTAAGACTTTCCACAGCTCCTGTCAAATCTCGAACTTTAGCCTTGTCCAAACCAATATTATAATATTCATCTGATATTGTTCTCACCCATTTCAGTATTGACATATCACTCCCGCAATTTGGGCATTTTACACCAACATCAAACGTGGTATCACATTTGAAACATCTCATATCAATTCTATTTCTCCATTCCAATCTGTAAAATAGCTGTATCTATCAAAAGTTTAAAGTACTCTAAAATAAATCCTCACTTGCTGCACCGTTTACTAACTTATTAATCAAATCAGCAATATCAGGTGCATTTTCACTTTTATATATAGCCTCTTCCACCTCATCTACTTCTAAATTTGGCTTGAATTTCTTAATTTCCTCATCAAAATCAATCATAAAAGTCCCCTTTTTGTCATTGCTTTTCACCTATAAAAGCCATCTTTTTTATCTCTCCAACAAGATAGAGCGAACCGCTGCATATAAGCGCTGCATCCATCGCCTTTTTTTGCTCGACGGCATATTGAAAAGCACTCTTTATATCCTCTATCACCGTTACCATACGTCCATTTTCATAAAATGTCTGTTTAATAACATCCATATCCAATTTTCTTTTGCTATTTATGCTGGTTATAATATATTCGTCTATCAACTCAGAGCTGCATAACTGTTTTATCATCTCTGTATAATCTTTATCATTGACAACGGAAAATAAAACAATTTTATACGATTTATTCATATACTTTACAGTCTCAACAAGACTTTTGATACCTTCTGGATTATGCGCTCCATCGATATATACATCATCGCCAATAAGCTCCATTCTTCCAGACCACTGTGTACAAGAAAGTGCTGTTCTTGTCTTTGTGTCTTCCAATTGGACACCCAATACACCAAGTGCTGTAAGAGCTAGTCCACAATTATTCACTTGATATCTGGCAATGGACTTTATTGTAACGCAATCATTTCTATAATACTCATTAAAGATGGAAAAATCAATATAATTTCTGCCAATTTTAATATTTGTACAATCTTTGTTATAAAATATAATGAATTTTGTTCCTACCCCAGCCGCCGTTTTGTCAAATATGGCACATGCTTCATGATTCAACTGATACAAGGACTGCATTGGATTATCTAATATATCCCCCATAACCACAACAGGAACATCTTTTTTTATAATGCCCGCCTTCTCCTTTGCAATTGCTGCAACATTATTACCAAGTATTGCTGTATGCTCAAGGCTGATTGTTGTTATAACGCTAAGCACTGGTTTTTCAACTGCATTAGTTATATCTAACCGCCCTCCTAATCCAGTTTCTATTATACAGTAATCCAACTGAAGCTCACTGTAAATTAACATAGCAATGCCAAAAAAATAATCAAAATAAGCAAGCGCATTGCCGCCCATCATCTCATCTGCTGCCTTAACCTTTTTAAAACAGCGAACAAACGACTCTTTATCAATCCATTCTCCACATATTCTTATACGTTCTCTCTCATCAAAAAGGTGAGGTGATGTAAAAAGTCCTGTGGAATATCCGTTTCCCCTTAATACAGCTTCCATATAAGCACATACAGAGCCTTTTCCATTCGTTCCAGCTACATGTATTATTTTTAATTTATTTTGAGGATTTTCTAATAATTTCAGCAATGCTCGTCCTCTATCAACGCCTGTATCCTTCATAAACTGTGGAATAGCATTAATATATTGAATTGCTTTTTCATATTCTTTCTCAATTAAACTCATACACTTATACATGCCTTTCAATAGATGTGATATGATTTCCCTCATGGCAAATTTGAGCAATCACATTATTGGTCACAAGACACAACACAACACCGGACTTACTGTCATATGCATCAATTTCTCCATTTAACATAATTTCATATAACATCTCTTCAATCTTTAATCTATCATCACGCATAAATGTAATGGATACTTGTCCATATATGTCATCTGAAAATATAAACTCTGTAAATAGTTTATTCCATGCCTCTTTTATTTTATTTGAAAGTGTGACAAGCTCTGTATCCGTCTGAACTCTTATATCCACCAAATGGGCTTTCTTTGCTTCCAATTCTTTGATTAATTCTTCTTGATTTTTTCTTAACTCTTGAAGCTTTCGTTCCTGTTTTGATATAACAGCCTCATTATTTGTTATTTGTCTGTTTGTCTCATTGACTTCCGAATAATATCTTTTTGTATCATATTCGGTATGTTTGCCATTGATATATTCTGTTTTTTGTTTTTCTAATTTTTGATATTTTTCTTGCAGCTCTTCTAATTCTTTATTACTCACAGATAATTTTTCATTAGTCGCATTGATTTGCTCCTCATTTTTATCTGTTATACTTTTTAATTTTGCAATTTCTTTCTCCAACGCCACACGTTTTTTCAGTAATTGTCTAAACTGAATTTCCATTGTGTCTGACGAACTCTTTTCTTCATCAGGTATATAAGACGGCAGCATATGAATATCAACAGAAAAACAAGCAGGATATAGCGAAGCTGCCCTCCATATAATCTGCGCCATAACAGATTGTGATATCTTTGTAAAACTCATAATAGAATGAATTGCCGCTCCCACATATGCTGATATGTAATCAAACCCTTCTAAACCTATTATGGGTACTGCCATTGACAAATATTTTGTTCCACGTTCTGTCCTTAAGATTTTCCCAATACCTCTGCCTGAAAATTCTTTTGGAAATAACTTGCTTTGCAATTCACGCTTGTCCTCAATAGATATAGCATCCAATCGTTTTTGCATCGTTTTATCCCAAATCTGTATCTGCTCTTTATCTTGGTTTACCATCTTAGAATGGAGCGAATTGTAAAAATCTGTATTATATTGTATGCGTATTTGTTCAATTTTATAAGCAATTGTTGAATATTTTTCAATATTGTACAATTTCGCAGCTTCCTTGCACATCAAAACCGATAAATATTTATCACTGACGAGTTCTGCTTCATCAGAAGACACACCGCACTTTACTGCTATTTGACGTTTTAATTCCAACATTAACAGTGGTCTTGACATATTTTTGAGCAAATCAAACTCTTTTCTTACCATATCTGCCACTTCAAGCGCCTTATAATCCCAGCTGGAATCTTTAGAAAACGATTTTATCAATGAATTGGTGATGTCCGCTACGGTGCCTAATGCTCTGTTTCCTACCGACTTTGCAACATTGACAAAATTTATCTTTTTCAACAATGCAATCTCTATCTTTAGCTCATCATCACTCATATAGCGAATCCCATCAAATATATATGGCATATATCCTCCATTTAAATCTCTATGCTTTTCATTGTGTGATTTAATGCTTAATCATACACTATAACAATAGTTTCTCTTTGAAAGATAGGTTTTCTCAAAGCTGAAAAAAAGAGTCATACTTCAAATCCTCTATTGACAATGTACCTTTATTTCTTGTGTTTCCAAAATTTCCCATATCAGTAGTAATATCAAAATCTTCTCTGGGAATAAGCGCATCTAATGTAACTGTTTGCATACTTTCTCCTTGTATTTTTAACAATAAATTATTTATCTATATATTCTCGCAACTTTCGATATAACTTCTCACTTATCCTTATTTCATTTTCTTTTAATTTTATAATACATTCTTCTACCTCTTTCTTTGTTAATATTTTTTCATCAAATGCTTGTATTAAAATGCCAATTGTACCAGTAATTACAATTCCCATTTTTTTCGCAACTTGTCTTCCTCTATGTTCATCCATCAATAATACATCTGACTGTTTTTCATCTGCTAAAATAATTGCTTCACTTTCTCCAGCATCTAATCCAGCAAAATTGCGTAATATCATAACAGACTTCTCATTTTGTACTTCCTCTATAAAAAGAAAAGGACACTCTTGTACTATTTTTATTTCTTCTGAATATGCTTTATTTTCTGTTAGTTCCATATAAACTGCTGCAGGTATATAAACAACATTAAATAATTTTTGTAATAATTCCAACCTTCCTGCTTTTATCAATGAAATAATTGGTGTAGTATCTGAAATAACTATCATATTACTACACTCCTTAAAGCTTTTAACACTGCCAAGTCTTCCTCAAATTCCTCATCTGATTCATCAAAATAAGATAAACCAAGTTTTCCATACAAAGTAATCAAATCCATTTTACCAATTTCCAACATCTCTGCTGCTTTTCCATGAGATATTACACCACTTTTTATATAAGGATATACTAACATTGCATTTCTTATTATCTGTGCCTCTTTATTTTGCAAAACAGTATATGGAACAATCTCTTCTGGCACATCAATTTCAACTTTTATCATTGCCATTACAATCCCTCCTTATTTTCAATTTACATTCATTTAATATTATATCGTTCTAACTCTAACTTAACAATAAAAAATTAATATTTATTGATATTTTACATCTTTCATTTATATTCAATAGAATGTAAACAAAATATCCTTATTACAAAAAATTAAATTTTCCATAATGCAAAAAACTGCTGCAAAATCAAGTATTTTAGCAAAGAATTATGGATACCTCTATCCATTCATTCCTTAAATAAAACCTTTATTTTGCAGCCGTCTATTTTTAAAAATTTTTTATTTAACTTTACCGCGAATTGCAGCTATTTATTAGCAAACACCCTGTGCAAGCATAGCTTCAACAACCTTCTCAAAACCGGCAATGTTAGAACCAGCAACATAATTGCCTTCCATGCCATATTTCTTAGCAGCTTCATCAATGTTATGATAAATATTTACCATAATATTTTTCAGCTTAGAATCAACTTCTTCAAATGACCAGCTAAGTCTCTCGCTGTTTTGACTCATCTCAAGCGCTGATGTAGCAACGCCGCCTGCATTTGCAGCCTTGCCGCATATAAATAATACGCCATTATCCTGAAGATACTTTGTTGCATCCAATGTTGTAGGCATATTTGCACCTTCACATACAGCCTTACAGCCATTTGCTACCAACTGCTTTGCATCGTCAATAAGAAGTTCATTTTGTGTAGCACAAGGAAGTGCAATATCACACTTAATCTGCCATACGCCGCGACCTTCATGGTACTCTGCACTCTTTCTTACAGCAGCATACTCTGTCAATCTTGCTCTCTTTACTTCCTTTACTTCCTTTAAGAGTTCAACATCAATTCCTTCTGGGTCATAAATCCAGCCTGTTGAATCGGAACAAGTAACAACCTTTGCACCCATCTGCTGTGCTTTCTGAGTAGCATAAATAGCAACATTACCAGCGCCTGATACAACAACCGTTTTACCTTCCATTGATTCGCCATGACATTTCATAAGCTCTTCTGTAATATAGAGAAGTCCATAGCCTGTTGCCTCTGTTCTTGCAAGCGAACCGCCATATGTAAGACCTTTTCCTGTAAGAACGCCCTCAAACATACCTTTGATTCTCTTGTATTGACCATACATAAAACCAATTTCTCTTGCACCTGTACCAATATCACCAGCAGGAACATCCACATCAGCACCAATATATTTACAAAGCTCTGTCATAAAACTCTGGCAAAACGCCATAATTTCTCTATCAGACTTACCCTTTGGGTCAAAATCCGAACCACCCTTACCGCCGCCGATTGGAAGGCTTGTAAGAGAATTTTTGAAAATCTGCTCAAATCCTAAAAATTTAATAATTCCTAAATTGACAGATGGATGTAATCTTAAACCACCCTTGTATGGTCCAATAGCATTGTTAAACTGTACACGATAACCTCTGTTTACCTGTACTTGTCCCTTGTCATCTACCCAAGGCACACGAAACATAAGAACTCTGTCAGGCTCTGTAATTCTCTCAAGAATGGCATTTTTTCTGTAAAGGTCTTCATTTGCCTCAACAACTGGTCTTAAAGACTCTAATACTTCATTAACTGCCTGTAAAAATTCAGACTGACCCTCATTTTTCTTAGAAACCAACTCTAATACTTCGTCAACATAACCCATAATGATTTTTACCCTTTCTTTTTATACGCCGCAGCGATTTTATCAACATAAAGATGATGCGCGAAGTGTGCTATTTATCTTGACATAAAGGTGCATCGCAAAACATGACATCTCTTGTTTTTAATATTATAAAGTGTAAACTTTCTAAACACAAGTATTTTATCTTTTTACTTTAAATAAATAAGCATTTTTTTAATAATCTTAATAAAATTTATATATATACTCTTTTATATTTATTAATTCACTTAATAATATTAAGTTGTTATATATTTTTACTGATATTTTTACATTTCTAAACTAAAAGTTTTCTTTAACTATTACTTCAACAAATAAATTTTTTTAACCATTATCATAATCATTACGTAAATATAATAAACATCTTCTTAAGAACCATAAACTTCTCCAAAACAAAAACTAAAATAAACAACATAAAACAATTGAAAAATGCTATGTAAATTCACATTATACTGCACATACTGAATATAAATGTTTTGCTTGTGCCATTTATATAAGCATGTTATAATAGCCAAAGCAAATCTTTGGCTGGAATAATTTACAAATGAACTCGTTACTCACGAGAATAAACTTAAATTTACAATACAGAAATGAGGATTTAATATGTCTGGTTTTTTTTCTAGAACCAATAGAGATATGCAATATATTTTTAAAAGCAGTTCTAAACTCAATAAAAAACAACTGAAACGTAAAAAACGTGGTATCTCTTCACTAATTGGAATTTTATTGGTTATCATTGAACTTATTATTTCAATACTTTTTACTTACGAAATTATAAAACTAAATATTTTCCCATTAAAATATCTAGTCATGTTTATTATTGTTATTATACTATTATTATTGTACAATTTTACTTCTCAATTTACAAAATCTCGTGGCATCGGTAAATTTTTATCGATATTGGTTTCGATGCTGCTTGTATTTGGATATCTTGTAGGTTCTAAAATCAACTGGACTTTACAGGGAATTACCTCTAACATTACAAAAACGGATTCTATACATCTTGTTGTTGTAAAGGAAGATGCGGCTTCCTCTATTGCAGACACATTAAATTACACGTATGGATACAACAGTCAACATGATGGAGACCTTCCTGTAAAAGCAATCGAAAAAATCAACAGCGAAAACAATATTTCATTAAATACAAAAACCTATGATAATTGGGAACAAATTACTGCTGCATTATATGAAAATAATGAAATTCAACTAATTGCAATCAATTCCAATATCTATAAAACACTTTTGGAAGAAAATGAAGGTTTTGGCACCAAAACTCGTATATTAGATACCATTACCATTACAACAAAGGTAGCAGTAGAAAAAGGTGAAGTAAAACAAAAAGGCGACTGCTTTGTAATGTATATTTCTGGTAATGATGAATATGGCACTATCAGCGATACAGGTCGAAGCGATGTCAATATCTTAGCAGTTATCAACCCAGAAACAAGACAAGTCATGTTAATTTCAACACCAAGAGATTACTATATTAACATCAGCAGACCTGATTCTTCCGGCAAAATGATTACAGGACTTGATAAACTTACCCATGCTGGCAATGCGGGTACAAAATATTCGATGGAAGCTTTGTCAAACCTTTTTGGCGTTGATATTGATTATTTTTTCAAAGTTAATTTTGATGGTTGTGTCAATATTATTGATGCGTTGGGTGGTATTACCATCTTTTCCGATGTAGACTTTATCAATGGCACCGATGCAGCTCCTGAACGTTATCACTTTGTTAAAGGCGCCAATGAATGTGATGGTGCTAAAGCATTAGCTTTTGTAAGGGAGCGTGAAGCTTTCCTAGCAGGCGATTTGCAGCGAGGCAAAAATCAACAGGCAGCCATATCGGCTATGATAGAAAAAGCAACATCTCCTGCTATTTTAACCAATTACTCTGCCATTTTGGATGCGGTTTCTGATATGATGTATACCAATATGCCAACAGAATCTATACAACAATTAATCAAAGACCAGCTTTCAGACTCAACGCCTTGGAATGTTCAATCATACTCATTGACATTTATGAATGAAGCAAATTATATAAAACCATTACAGGTATATGGTGGCTCAGGCTGGGCATGTCTTCCAGACTATGATTCTGTTAATATGGCCATTAAATTGATTCAAAAAACACAAAATGATGAAATATTTAATGTGGATGAGGTTGTTCAAGAACTTGAAAATTTAGAAGACTCAACGAACAATACACCTTCAGCGAATTAAACTTAAAATCATTTTAGCTTTATTAAAAAATCCCCGCTTCAATATCATAAAGATATAAGCGGGGATTTGTGCTGCTCTATAAAATAAATTTTTTTATCACTTGTGCTACTCCATTTTCATCGTTGGAAGGCGCAATATAATCTGCAATTTCTTTAACTTCTGGATAGGCGTTTTTCATCGCAACACCAAGTCCTGCATACTGTAACATGGATATATCATTTAATCCGTCTCCACAGGCAATCAACTCTGATTGTCGTATGCCTAAATGCAGCAAAAGCGTATCAATAGAAGCATCCTTTCTAATATTTTTTGGAACAATCTCCAGAAAATAATCTTCAGAAAAAAATATATCTAATTCATTTCCATTCAGATTAAGAAGTTTATCTCTTGCAGGCAATAATTTCTTATGTTCACCCACAATTAAAAGTTTTGCTACTGGATAATCCACAAATGCTGGAATATCATCAATCTGCATAACTTCTGCATTATTGCAAAACGCTTCTTTTATAACATACTCATCATGAGCTTTCTCCGATATAATTTTATCTCCATAATACGTCAAAGGAGCAACATCAAATTCGTTTGCAACTTCACATATATTGGTTATACAATTGGATGGTATCTCTTTTTTATAAACAAGTTTGCGTGCTTTACAGTCCCATATATTACCGCCATTGTAAGCCAGTATAAATCCGCCTCTTTTGTCTAACTCTAACAGCTCTGCTACTGGCTGCACGCCAAACAATGGTCTTCCCGACGCAAGAATGACTGCTGTTTTTGCATCAATTGCCGCCCATATTGCTTGTTTATTTGCTTCTGATAACCTCTTGTTGCTATCCATCAGCGTTCCATCTAAATCCAATGCAAGCGCTTTATATTTCGTAATACCCATCTATTTTTGCTGCTCCTTTCACAATAACTTATAAAAAGTATTATACTCTTTATAAATCATTCTTATATCTAATTATGTTACTCTTAATTGTATAAATGAATTAAATAAATTCATTTTTCCATAACCCAATACAGGATTTGGATATTCTTCAAATGTATCGGTTGCCAATGTGTCTCTTCTGACAGCACCTCTTATCAATATATATTTAACCTCATTATTTCCAAGCAATATCTCATTTTCATAATATACACCCCAGCATAGCAGCAATGCAGAAGCGCCAGCCACAATAGCTGCTGCCGCACTCGTACCGCTTCTATAAGTATAGCCTCCGCCTGACTTTGCACCATATACGTTAATGCCTGGTGCTACTAATTCTGGTTTCACCCACCCTAACGCAGCATATCCTCTTCCGGAATCAATGTCCACTGCTCCCGTCACATGATTATAAGAACCAACACTGATTACTCTGCTGTCTGCTGATATTTCTGTAAGCGTTGTATCTGGTATGGAACGCAGCATATACGTATCGCCTGACAAATAGGCTTTGATAGGAAGCCACGCATTAAAGCTGCCAAGAATATTGGTTAAACTATATACATTAATTTTCCATATTCCACTTGCGGGTTTAATAAATTTTATAAATATTAATTCATATCCTGAAATGGATTCTACCACCTGATAATTAACTTCAACTTTGGATTTTTCCAAAATAAAATTGAGTTTAGTCGTCTCTCCTTCTTTTGCAGGGATTCGCGGATTGGATTCACCCGATGGTGAAACGATAGAAACAGACAATACATCCAGTGTATTTGCCCATATTTCTAATACAAATCCTTTTTCCGAATTTCCCACATTTAACTCAATTGTATAAGGATTGGTCTCGGATTCTGCAACTCCTTTTACATGCCCTCTGGTATTTGCCTCATTTCCCATTGCTGTGACAACGACAATATTGCTCATTGTGGCTATGGTATTTAATACATTTCCAAGCGGTGTTGCTCCTGTACGCGGACCGCTCCCTGTTCCAAGTCCTAAAAATATTACCATAGGCTTTCCAACACTTCTTGAATATTCTAACAAATACTTTACACCAATCATTATGTCCGACTCTTCAAATGCTTCTGCTGAATCATTGATTAAAAAAAAGTCTCTTAAATACTGTTTAGCAGGCTTTAATCGTATAATTGCTAACTCAGCCTCCGGCGCTGCTCCTATTGCAAGACTTGCCACATAGGTGCCATGTCCGCTTTTTTCAATTTCTGGATATTGTTCTTGTGGTTCTACTCCCTTATCAATATCTGATAAGATTCGGTCAATATCCTCTTTAAAAAACAATTCGCCATATGGCACAGAATTTGGCAATACATTGACATCTTTTACCGTGTTCGACTGAAAAGTCTGGTCCCACAAAACAGCAATCTTACTATTTCCGGCACTGTTTCTAAACATTTCATGGGTGTAGTCTATCCCCTCTGGTGTTACATAAATGTTACGCTAAAAGGACTGTCACATGAAGGAAATCAAACACAAGATACTGTAAAATATAGTACAATCTCTTATATATTTCGTCTTTTATGCAACAGCCCTATTTTTTACTTTCTATTATTTAATAATCAACACCGTAGACGTCTCATTAATATGTCCTAAAAAGGCTTCGCCACCCGTCGAAAAGCCAATGCTAGGATATCTTCCAAACAACGCACAATAAGGTTGTGTCAAATCTTTATTTAATATCTCAAAAGTACGATATAAACAATTGAAATTAATCACTCCCGCTGGCTGATATGTAATGATATTATCAAGTGCCTGCTTTGTATCAGCCACAATATCACCAATTTTTAATACATTGATTTCTGCGCCTTCTGGCAGTCCACAGTGAAGAGTAATTCCACCATCTTTAATTTGGTCAAAGGTACGTACAAAAATTTCATCACCAATTACAATGCCTAAAGGATTGGATACAAAATAATCTTTAATTTCATCCACTGAAACACCAAGTACTTCTGCATATACTTCTCCACAAGGTCTATTATCAAATTCATATAAAATTCTATCACGCAAATTTGATTTTGTTACCAATAACTTTCTATCAGACAGAACACATGCGCTTTGTGTCTTAAGCACGTCATATCCTTTTACGGTCTTTAACACGGCTAACACGGCAGCTTTCTCATATACCTTGTCATCTGCATATACTCTGGAAACATCGTTTTCTGCTGCTGAAGATGAACCTCCCACAAACAATATATTGGTAGCATCTCCTAGACGGTCCATAAACACTTCTTCTGCTTTAGCACTTGACTCAAAAAGAATAATACCAACATATTTATCAAAATTATTAAAAATTTCTTCGCTACCGCCAAAATAAGCTTCCATATCTTTTACAGATTCATTGATATTGATTTCTTCATGGATATTCTCTACTACCTTAACGCATACATCTTCAATACTATCCTTATCCATCGCCATAATACTAACCGAATGATTTGTATATGAAGAATTACAATACTCACTATGAGAAGTTGAACCTATAACCTTACTATCTGGAAATGCTGCACTCAATTCTGCTGCTGGATTAGAATCCTCATAATAACTTGAAGCAAAAAATAATAAAAACTTTGTCTCAAACCCTTTTAATGCCTCTTTTGCCTGTAAAGCCATATCTTTACTGTCTGTTCCCTTAATGGAAATCGTTTTAATTGCCAATATTATCCCACCTTTTCTTTACTATTTTAATAAACTAAATTATCAAACCATATTCTTTTGCTACTTCACGCAGCTTTTGCATAACGGCAAAATCATCAGGAGATGTTGGTGTGTATTTATCAATTGCGATTCCTTTAAGAATAATTTTTGTTCTTACGCTGTTCGCAATAATTTGGTTTCCCCTTGACCTCTCTGTAACGATTTTTTGAATCATGTTATAAATTTGTCCCGCCAATCCTATCACCCCTTTGCATTTTTTGTGTGTTTTTTGTGTATCAGTCAATGATACTCTACAATCCATTACACTGAACACTATGGCATATTATATCATAAGTTAATGTATAATGGTATACAAAAAAGGTAAATTCTTCATATTTTAACATTCATACTAGAACTAATTTTTACAAAACGCTAAGAACTTAAACTTTAATACAACATAAAAAGACTGCCATAAAACAAACTTTTTATACAAGATATCCATATCTATTTTTATCCTACCTTATATAGTTTGTTTATTTTACAACAGTCTTTATAATTCATAAATATATAGTTTTTATGTTGTTTTTAAATTTTATTAATACTTGCCAAAATCGCCATCTAATGATATAACTGGCTCATTATTACTGTATGTTGTTGTTGTATCAAAATTATCAACATATGTATTATGTGTTGATGAAGCCAGCTTATACTGTTCAATCAAATGCTTCAATGTAACAGCCTGATTTGACAATTGCTCGCTTGCTGCCGCACACTGTTCGCTTGTAGCTGCATTAGTTTGTACTACTGTTGATACCTGTGAAATTGCTTGGTCTATCTGTGAAATTGCTGTTGACTGGTCATTTGATGAGATTGCTATATTGTTAATTAATCCCACAATTTCCTCAATGGAAGCAACGATTTCATCCAATGATTTTCCTGTTGCTTCTGCCAGCTTTGTTCCATTAGCAATCTTTCGGATAGAATCTTCTATCATCTCTGCGGTTTCACTTGCTGCTGAAGCACTCTTTGCTGCAAGGTTTCTTACTTCCTCTGCTACAACGGCAAATCCTTTACCATGTACGCCTGCTCTGGCTGCCTCAACTGCTGCATTTAATGCCAAGATATTGGTCTGGAATGCGATATCATCAATCGTTTTAATAATCTTAGAAATCGTTTCTGATGACTCATTAATGCTATCCATTGCCTGTATCATCGATTTCATCTGGTCATTTCCAGATGTTGCCATATCTTTAATATTATTTACTAATGTATTAGCCTCACCAGCTTTTGTCGCATTATCCTTTGTACGCTGTGTAACCTCGTCCATAGAAGCTGTTACCTGCTCTAAGGCGCTTGCCTGCTCGGTTGAGCCTTGTGCCAATGCCTGACTGGCGTTTGCCACCTGCTCTGAACCTACGGTTATCTGTGCTCCTGCCTCTTTTATGCTATTTAATGTAGCATTTTCATCTGCAACTAATCGATAAAGCGCTTTTCCAAGAATATCCTTATCACTTCGTGGTGTAACTTCAATCGTAAAGTCTCCCTTTGCAATAACGTCAGCGACTCTTGCCTGCTCTTTAATAGCATTTGCCATATCGCTAAAATTATCCATCAAACTTCCAATATCATCATTATGTATCTTTTTACAATCAACATCAACATCACCTACTGCCATCTTCTTTGCTGCTATAACTAACTTCTTAACTGGTTCTGTGATAGCCTTAATAAGAATCAAACTGTATGCTAATGTAATAATCAATGCTACTGCTGAAACGATGGCTAAAATAATCATTGTTGCTGTAAGATTAAATTCTACTTTCTCATTGTTTTCATCGGAAGCTTTTTCCATATTCTCTATCAGTTTTAACAACTCTGTTTCCACTTTTGCAGCCGTTGTAATACCTGTTGTTGAAAGTTCTGTCACAGCCTGTTCAATTCTGCCATTCCGAACCAATTGTATCAACCCATCGCCAAACTCGATGTATGTATTCATATCAGCATCAACACTATCATAATTGCTATGTATAGTAGAATCAAAATTATTTAATCGTTCTTCAAACTTACCTAAGTTTTCTTTTACAGTTTGTTTATATGTTTCTACATCATTAATTTCGGACTGTAATGCTACTGGGTCATCTGCACGCATATATAAAATATTGCGCAAACGTACTTTAATATCTGCAAAATTACTGTATGCGTTACTCAAGTAATACTGTCCCATAGCGTAATTGTTATAACGCTTACTTCTGGCTGTATTAATAGTCGTTGCAGACCATATTCCAACACCTGAAATAAGAATCATCAAAACCATCATCATAATACTAAACATTGTAATCTTTGCTTTGATTGTCATGTCACTGATTGAAAATCTTTTCTTCATGGTAAACTCTCCTTTTTATGATTGTTGCTCTTCTTCTTGAACTTCCTCAAGCACTTCTAAATCTTCTTCTTTGATTAGCTTCTCTGGGTCTAACAATAACTTCATTGTATTGTCTGTCCTCGCTAATCCATAAACATATTTACTCTGTTCACTCTCTCTATGTCCCAACTTTGGCGGCGGTACGATGTCATCATCCATTATGGTATCTACTTC
>CAMUHY010000002.1 GCA_947088865.1 uncultured Eubacterium sp.
TCCGTTGTATTCTTCATCAACTGTGCTGCCGCTTTTTGAAAGTTCGTTAAGTCTAGTCCTGGCACTTTCAAATCCGGATTTTGTAAGACCGTTGCCTCTGCTATAACCAACTCTCCTATTAAATCCATCAATGCATCCATCTTCTCTACATTGACACTAATAATACTTTGTTGTTTCGACTGCTGTTTTGCAAGTGTCTTTCCTTTTCCAGCTTCTTTTGATTTAACGACATAGTCACCTGGCATTGGAGGCGCCTGTTTTTCTTCTTTGGCTTCCTTCTTATCCTCATATAAATTGATAATAATAGGCGCTTCTTTTCCTAATTCCGTCAGCCCTTTTCCATACTCTGCCGCTGTAATCTCATCAAAATCAATCTGTTCTACATCGGAACTATCTACTAGTTCTAATACTTCTTCTTTTGATATCTTAGTCTGCAACAGCATATGGAATCCTTCTGCCAGTATCGTATCGGCGCTTGATTCATTCGACAAGATATCATCGGGTGTATATAATAAATCTTCTGCTACTTCCTTTAACGCATAGGTTGCTGAATATGCCCTGATATTGCACATTTGTGAGTCGTTTCGATAATGCAGACACAACCTATAAAAATGACTTCCTTCTCCTGCTACGGGTGTAATATAAAACTGCGATGGCTCCTCATGTTTATTGGCTTTTGGCAGTCTTATTCCCTGTTTTTTTATCTCTCCCTTGATTCGTCCTAAAAACTCATCTAAATCTGCTACAAGCTCGCTTTCATCTCCATCTGGTTCGCCTCCATTTTGGATTTTGTCAAGCTCTCCTGTAATAAAATCGGATACTTCTAGCACTTTTTCTACCAACTCTAAATGTGGTACATCTTCTGGGTGAGATTCTCTTAAATAGTAGAATACATCTTCTAATTTATGGGATGCTTTTGTTATGTTTTCATACATCAATATTCCAGATGAACCCTTAATAGTGTGCATGATACGGAAAATTTCATTGATATCGGCATCATCAAAACAATCAGCATCCTGTTTTTCTAATATAATGCCTTCCAATTTTTCCAGAAGCTGACTGCTTTCATATAAAAACATGGATAGCATACTGTCTGTGTTAAAATCCTCTGCCATACTTCCTCCAATCTTTAGAATTTTCTCTCTTTATATTTTTAAATCAACCCCTTTTCTTTAATACCTTGAGTACTATCTTCATTTGAGTGTTCTCCTTTCCCATCATCTACTTTTCTTAATTATAGCCGCTATGTTTGAGGCTACCACTCTTTAGAATTTTCTTTTTTAAAACAGACAATTGTATGTATGAAACAAAACATTCACATGATTAAAAGAACGCTGCTTCCACCTTGGAGGCAGCGGTTTTATCTTTTTTCAAAATGCTCTTTTACATACATTTTAACCTTTGCCCTGTAAAACAACGGCATTTAATTTATAATATGACAATCTCTTTATTTTGTCAATCCTTAATAAAATACCAAAAATCACCTATTTTTTGTCAATACTCACTATACTCGCTATTTTCATTATTCCAGATAATTTCTATATTCGATTCGCTATGTACTAAAATTTTATCAATCCATACATCAACCAATTCTTTACTTAAATGTGTTGTCTGTATATAGCGCTGCATTTCATGCACTATATATTCTTCCAAAAATTTCAGACTTATTTTTCTAATACAATTGGCATGTGTTGTCACATAGATATATGGACACCGAAAATAAGCGTTTGCTCCCTTTTTCAACTGTAACTTTTTCCCGCAATTGCACAATAACTTTCCTGTCAATGGATGTTTTTTATCCGTGCCATCTATTTTTGTATATTTTCCTTTTTTTTGAACCTTCTCAAAAATTTGTCGTGAAACGATAGGTTCATGATGATTGTGATATATTTTCCATTCGCTTCTTGGCTTTAAATAACGTTTTCCGCCAACCTCTTTTTTATAATATTTTTCATAAACAATATTGCCTATATAAACCTCATTCTTTAATATATGACATATGGCAGAGCTATGCCACTCCAATATTTTATTATCCTTTGCCCTAAATTGTTTTGGTGTCTTTACACCTTCTTTATTCAATTGTCTTGCTATCTGCACACAAGTATATCCACAAAGCGCCATATCAAATATTCTTCTTACAACAACCGCTTCATCTTCCTTAACAGACAGCTTATGCCTGTCTTCTTTGCTCTTTTCATATCCAAACGGACTGTTTGCACTAACATATATTCCTTCTTCTTTTTTAGCATTTAATGCGGCTTTTACTTTAACAGATAAATCTTTACTATACAAATCATACAATAAAAATTTAAAAGAAATATCCAATGTTCCTATACCACCTTGTGTCTTTTCACTGTCATAATGGTCGTTTACAGATATAAAACGTATTCCTATTAATGGAAATATCTGTTCTATATAAGAACCAAGCTCAATATAATCTCTTGAAAAGCGTGAAAAATCTTTTACAATAATACAATCAATTAATTTTCTACGCACATACTCAAGCAATTTTTTAACACTTGGACGATTCAAATGTGTTCCTGAATACCCATCATCAACAAATTCTACTAATTGATACTCTTTAAAATGTTTGCTCACATATTCTTTTAACATCGTTCTCTGATAATAAATACTGTTGCTCTCCTGCTGCAAACATGCATCTTCTTTAGAAACTCGCATATAAAGGGCAAGAACCATTTTTTATAATACTGCCTTTCTGATGATATAAAAATTTTTTATTCTTTTTATTTTTCTTGATGCAGTTAAATAGCATTTACTTTTTAATTTTTTATAATATAATTTTCTTGAAAATCAAACATAATTTCAACTCGTTTATCGGAAAAAATATCTATTTCTTTAATTAATATATGTAACAATTCTCTATCCAACATGCTTGCCATATCCCATTTTAACAACGAATTAAACATTGTTTTCTGATTTGTAAAAATCGTATTGTAATCGTTTTGCTGCTTTTCTATCACTGCAAGATTTTCAGACAAAAGCGCTGTTTGCTGTCTATATTCTTCTTGTATTTTTTGAAATGTCTGCAAACTTATCCTGCCGTTTTGATATTTCAAATATTGTTCACTTTGCCTTATCTTACAATTCTCTATTTTCCTTTTTAAATCCTCTCTGTTTTTACACAAGAAATTTTGCTTTACTTGAAATTGACTTTTTAAATATTTTATTATATCTTGTTTTTTTATATTGGAAAATAACCACTCTTTTTTTAGTGATTGTTTTATAAGTTCCTGTAAAGTCTCAAATAAAATAGGATGGCTGGAGCATTTGCGGATATCCATTCGCGCCGCGTTTGGGCAGTCATAAATATAACGCCTCCTGTTCTCACTATGATTCAAATTTTTAGTCAACACTGTTCTTTTCATCTTACAATGGCAATTTCCACAAAACAATATGCCGTTAAAAATATCTTCTTCTAACAAAATAGATGGATTCTCATTATTTTTATGATTCCTATAATGCAGGGATTGTTTTTCAAATTGGCAAGCTATTTTTAAAAACTGCTCCCTGCTAACAATTGCCTGACATGTGCCTTGAATCAAACATCCCATATAGATAGGATTTGTAAAGAGGGCTTTTAGTGTCCATTTTGACCACTCCAATAAGACCTCATCTTCCCTGCAATATATATGTTTATATTTTCGATACTCTGTCGGTCGATGTACCTTGTTTTCATATAACCATTTTATCAACGCTTTGTAATGATTTCCTGTTTCATATTGATTAAATAATGACCTTACAATGCCTGCTGCCGCTTCTTCCACTACCAAAACTCTTTTTCCATCTACTTTGCAGATACGATATCCATAAGGCGCATAACCTCCTGTATAACTTCCATTGTTCTGTTGACTTACGCGTGTGCTTTTAACTTTTATTGCGATATCTGCCGCATACAGTTCATTTACAAGATTTTTTAAATTTACACAAAAATCATCGGGCTGCATATTGTTGGAATCAAATCTATCGGTCACTGAAATAAAACGAACATTTAGAGAAGGAAATATGTTTTGTATAAAATTTCCTGTTTCAATATAATTTCTTCCAAGTCGAGAAAAATCTTTTACAATAACACAGTTTACTTTTCCCTCTCTAATATCCATCATTAATTGTTTAAATCCATCTCGCTCAAAATGAACGCCTGATTTTCCCAAATCAATATAACAATGATACAATTCAAATTCCGGTTTATCTTTTATATACCATTTTGCAATATCAATCTGTGTTTCAATGGATTCATTTTTTTCATTATGATTATCTACGGACAGTCTTGCATAAATTCCAACATGATATATTTTTTTCTGTACTATTTTTTCAATATTTTTCTTTTTAGAAATCCTAGCCATCTTTCCATTACCATCTATTTATTATTGATATTTAGATAAAATTATTTTATCCAATAAATCCTGGTATCGAAATTCTATACACAATCGCTTATCTTCATATACAATAATACGTTCTATAAAATAAATTAACATTTCTCTATTTATTTGTATCAACGCCGCCACCGTTTTTAATTCTTTAAATTGCGCATTGATTCTTAAACTTCTATAAAACAGTTCTTGTATTTTTTTTTCTTGCTGTTTAATCATCTTTTGCAAACCTGCATATTTTTCTTTATAAATTTTTTTCAAATCTAAAAAATCCTCTTTTGAAAGGATACCCTCTTTCCAATCTCGATATACGCCCTCTTTTAACGCAAGATATTTTTCTTGTTCTCTCTTTAATCGAGAACATTCGTTGTCAAAACTTACAATCAATTGCGTATCAACTCTCCATTCTTTTACAACATCTAATACATTGGCGTTATCCACCATAATCAAAGCCTGTACCTTTAAACATGCAGCAATTACCGCTTTTAATTGTTCTTCTTTAATACTATGCCGACTGCATCCTTGTCCTTTGTTATTTTTTTGACAAATAAAATATATCGTTTTTTTTCCACGATATGGATTTGTTCTTCGCGTCATCGTTTCCATGCAGTCACCGCAAAACAAAAGACCAGAAAAAATATGCGAATTTTTTTGTCCTTGAATTGCTCTGCTATCGAAAGAAAGCATTTTCTTTACCTTTTTAAAATCCTCTGCATCAATAATTGCCTCATGTGTATTTTCAACACATACCCATTCATTTTCTGGCTTTGTTATACTTTTTTTTACTTTATAATTAATTTTTTCATGCTTTCCTTGTACTAAATTTCCTATATATACTTCATTGACAAGAATCCGCTTTACTGTCATTGCCGACCATTTTGCAATGCTTTTTGTACAAAATCCTGTCTGAAAATTCTCTCCTTTAGATTTTTTATATTCCATAGGCGATAAAATCCCTTGTGAATTTAACTGTTCTGCTATTGCAAGAAAACTGTACCCCTCTAATTTCCACGCAAATATATTTTGAACAACCTTTGCAGCATACGCATCAACCACCAATAAATTTTTATTTTTGTTGTCCTTTTTGTATCCATAAACAGCAAACGCCCCTATAAATTCACCATTTTCACGTTTTATCTTCTGATGGCTTTTTACTTTCCATGAAATATCACGACAATATGCATCATTTACAAAATTTTTAACTGGAAGCACTACTGACGTTTCATTAAAATCGGCTGTCAATGTATCAAAATAATCATTAATTGCAATAAATCGAACATTTAATGCTGGAAAGATTTTTTGTATAAATCGTCCTGTTTCAATATAATCTCTTCCAAATCTTGATAAATCTTTGACAATAACACAGTTTACCAAACCTGCTTTAATATCATTTATCATCCGCTTAAATGCTGGTCTGTCAAAATCCACGCCAGAGTACCCGTCATCGATATATGTATCAAATAACTTCATATCTTTATTATTTCTAATAAAAGAATATACAAGCTCTCTCTGAAAACAAATGCTATTGCTTTCCGTTTTACAATTTTTTTCTTCTTTATCTCCATTTTTTAATATTATATCATCTCGCGACAATCGAAGATAAACAGCCACAAAATATAATTTTTCTTTGTTCATTTAATCTTATTACTTTCTATAACTAACAACTTTTCAATGGATAGATGCCAACTTTACAATATATTCTTTCATTTTTTGTTCCATACTTTTTTTACAATCCATATATTTAAATTGTACTACATATTCGCCAACTTTTACAATATAAGGATTTCCAACCTGTTCTATATAATCCCTTATACGTTCTTCAATAGGCTTTTTCTCATCAATCTCTATCTGTGTTATATCAACAAGTTCTTCTCTGTCTATTTCCATAATATCTGCTATTTTCATCTCCTGTAATTTTTCAACCGTAAACATATCAATCACACTCCTTTCCTATTAAAAATATATGATTGCAACGGATTGTCCTATTCCAATTGTTATTATAAGGACAAACTACACAAACTTAACATTATAATCACACGCTCCCCCGTATCAATAATACCTATTAAAACCCCTTGTCCTCGTATATCTAATGTTGGCTGATTCAAAAGAGCTGTTATACCTGCACTGTCATAAGCAGATGTATCACTCATTGTTGCACTTGCCACTTGTTCTCTTAACACTTCTGCATCCATCAAACCATATAATTTAGGAATTGTACGGTACTCTAAACTTCCAATATTCATATTTAATTCTACTGGCATTTTGCCATATACAATAGACCAATTTTCATCCACATTAATACGACATTTAATTTCACTTGGAACACGAATACTTTGTGCAATATAATCCATATATTCTTCTGATGTAATAAATTCGCTGCAATCCATATGCCTTCTGACCTCCGCAATCAGCTTATTTGTTTATGTTCATTATATGCGATAAATTTTTTAGTGTTTATGGACAGCAAAAAAGAACAGACTTGTCAAACATGTACATATAACCTGTATATGTCTCTGAACTTGCCTGTTCTTTTATATAAATTATTCATAATTGCATTATAATGTTCTTCTTTATCCTGCAATTAATTTTTATTAGAAATCAACGGCACAACATACCCTCTCATTTGAATCAAAGGCGCGCCTTTTTTATTAATATAATCTCCTGTTATTGTCACTTTGCCAATGTTATCATCTTTTGGAATTTCATACATAATATCAAGCATATATTCCTCAATAATAGAACGCAATGCTCTTGCACCCGTCTTTTTTTCCAGTGCTTTCTGTGCAATGGCTTCCAATGCACTATTGTCAAATTCCAATTCTACCTCATCAATCTCAAGAAGCTTTTTATATTGCTTTAAAATTGCATTTTTCGGTTTTCGGATAATATCAACAAGCATTTCCTTTGTGAGGCTTTCCAGCGAATATACAATTGGGAGTCGTCCGAGAAACTCTGGAATCATTCCATATTTTCTAAGGTCGTCCACCGTAACTTGCTCTAATAAATTTGTTTCTTTATCATATTTATCCTTTAAATCAGCATTAAATCCAATGGAACTTTGCTTGTTGAGACGCTCCTTAATAATGTCTTCCAAATCTGGAAAAGCGCCGCCGCATATAAAAAGTATATTGCTTGTATTAACCGTAGCCAACGGAACCATTGCATTTTTGCTTGTCGCTCCTACTGGAACTTCAATATCGCTTCCTTCTAATAGTTTTAACATTCCTTGCTGAACAGACTCTCCGCTCACATCTCGGCTTCGAGTTTCCTTCTTTTTGGCAATCTTATCAATTTCATCAATAAATATAATGCCATGTTGTGCCTTTTCAACATCATTGTCTGCTGCCGCAAGAAGCTTTGATACAACGCTCTCAATATCGTCGCCTATATACCCCGCTTCTGTCAGTGAAGTTGCATCTGCAATAGCCAACGGCACAGACAATAATTTAGCCAATGTCTTAACAAGGTATGTCTTGCCGCTTCCCGTAGGTCCAATCATTAACATATTAGACTTTTCAATCTCAATATCCTTTGGATTGGTAGCGATTCTTTTATAGTGATTATAGACGCCAACCGCCATAATCTTTTTTGCCTTTTCTTGTCCAACTACATATTGGTCAAGCATCTCTTTAATCTGATGTGGAGCTGGAATTTTCTTTAAGTCAATGGGTTCATAATTGGTCTCTTTTTTCTTCTTTTTCAGTTTTTGTTTATTGGTAATACTATCTGATATATCCTGAAAATTAAATGTTCCAAAACCACTTAAATTTTTCATCATATCATCATAGTT
The DNA here is from genome assembly GCA_947088865.1 of uncultured Eubacterium sp. Taxonomy (GTDB): domain Bacteria; phylum Bacillota; class Clostridia; order Lachnospirales; family Lachnospiraceae; genus Lachnospira. Next base: position 8,182 of record CAMUHY010000002.1, read on the forward strand.
AATACCGCTATTATTGATTGAATCCATTGTTTTTTGCATACAATCTGAACATATATATATATTATTAGGCATGGATATCATTTTCCCTGCCCTGCTTTCTGTTCTTCTACATATATAACATACTTTTTCATATTCATCTGTATTGTTGGACTTTTTATCCATATTGTCCTTCTCTTTTGATGAATCATCAATTTCTCTAAAATCGTTCATATATATAATCCTCCATTCTTGCGTCTGTCCAAACTAGACACAAGTACAAACAAATGCCTATACGCACTAGTATACATATTGGCAAGCATTTTAGCAAGCAAAATCCCCCACAAACAGGGGGGATTTTTCTATAAATAATATAAATTTTTTATAATTTTTTAGTTGCTTTTCTTATCTAATGTTATATCTGTTGATTTTAACACATACTCATTGCCTTCAATATGATAATATTCTATTTTTACAGTTTCACCAGCCTTATAATATTGTAACGTTGACCATAAAGAAGAGGATGTTGAAATGCTCTGGTCGTCAAAACTTACAATAATATCGTACACGCCAAGTCCAGCCTTAGCCGCTGCTGAATTTTCTTCAACGGCACGTATCATTGTGCCTTGTGGATATCCATACAATTCGGCTACGGAACTGGTCACGTCAAGTAAATTGACACCAAGATAGCCCATCTCACTCTCACTGACTTTCGTTCTTGTCTCGCGATTCATAAGGGAATCAATTAAATCTCTTACATTGGAAATAGGAATTGCATAAGCCATACCCTGAACACCATCTGCACTTGTCTTTGCAAAGTTAATGCCAACCACCTTGCCAGAGGCATCAAGCAATGCGCCGCCGCTATTGCCAGAGTTAATTGCCGCATCCGTCATAATTAAATTGTCAAATGTAACATTGTCTACGGTTATAGAACGATTTAATGCACTGATAATACCTGATGTAACAGACTGTCCTTTTCCTAAAGCATTACCAATTGCCACAACTTCCTGTCCTAATACAACACTGTCTGAATCTCCTAATTCAGCTATCGCAATTTGATTCATAGTGCTGCTTTTTATAGAGCTTAAAGGAACGGTTACAACAGCCACATCCTTATTTGACTTTGACCCCTTTACTGTACATTCCACACTCTCATTGTCAATAAATGTACAAGTCAAATTGTTGACATCCTCCACCACATGTGCGTTTGTAAGTACTAACAATTCTGAATCATTTTTTCCTACAATAATTCCTGTTCCGCTTGTCTGTGCCTGATAATTTTGTCCAAAGCCGCCAAACAATGAACCGCCGCCGCTTACCTGTGTCGTTCCTGACAACGCTACCATTGCAGGCATTGCAGCGCTTGCAACTTTTTTGACATTCAACTCTTCTGAAGATGAAATCTTAATATTATCAAAACTATCTGAACCTTCCAATGCTGCCCCAGAAGATACCAGTGGAAGCTGTATACCTGAACTGCTGTTGACAGGCTTTATCTTATTGGCTGTATAATATACACCATACATTGTGCCGCCTGCAATAACGCCAAACAGCACTGCTGAAAGTGCTACCGCAGCTATTCTTTTGCCGATTCCGCTCTTATTTTTCACTTTTTTAGCATTCAAATTATTGTTCATATTATTGGCTTTGCCATTCATAGGATTCTTGTTGTTTATATTATTATTCGGATTGTTGTATGGATTATAACCAGAATAATTATTATTGCCTGCATAACGATTATTTCCAGAATAATTATTGCCAGAAGAGTTATTATTGCCATAACCCATATTGTTGTTTCCATAACCCATATTTCCATTATAATTTGCATTGCCGCCATAGCTGTTATTATAATTGCTATTGCCCGCCGCATTATTATAACCCATATTATTATTGTGGTTATTATTTATGTTATTATTAGCACCCATACCATTTATATTATTATTTATATCGGTATTTACATTATTAGTGCTTTCCACATTTGCACTATAATGAATGCTATTATTGTTATCTGCATTCATATTTATATCATCATTATGTTCAATATCTGTGACACCATTATTAATAATGTCGCCTTGTGTCATTCTATAATTTCCATTTTCTTCCATTTGATTATTCATTCCTGTAACACTATTTTGAGTGTTGTCTGTTTCCATATTGCTGTCTTCTATATGATTTGTTTCTACATTATTGTTTTGAACATCCTTATTTTCCATCACACTATTTTGTGTATTATTATTTTCTTCATTTCCATTTCCCATATTGTTATTTTCGTTATCGTACATGATAATTCTCCTTTCTATTCTTCCTTAATGCTATTCATTTATATGTTCTTTCATATCATAATACAATTCATTTCAACAACTTCACATAAAAAATGAACACATCTTCATTGCTTGTATGTTTGTATACTAACAATGAAATGTGTTCATATTGTGTTTTTATTGTTAAAAAAGATTGAACCAAAACATTTTAAAATTCACTTATTGTCCTACAAGTTCCATTACAGCCTTTTTCAATGCTTCTTCTTTTGCGCTTGCATCCTCAAGACTTGAACCTTTAACGCCAATATAAAACTTAATTTTTGGCTCTGTTCCTGAAGGTCTTGCACAGCACCACGCATTGTCAGAAAGAGCATAATACAATACATTTGAATTTGGAAGTCCTGTGCTTTTCTTTTCATTGGTTGCCATAATAATGCACTCATCTTTCTTATAGTCCCTAGCTTCAAGAACATCCCAATCGCCCAATTTTGACGGTGTATTGTTTCTAAGATTATCCATCATCTCGGCAATCTTTGCAGCGCCTTCTGCACCCTTCATCGTAATAGCAACTTGGCTTTCTTTATAATAACCATATTTTTCATAAATCTGAATCATCTGGTCCCAAAGAGTAAAATTTTTGGTCTTATAATATGCAGCAGCTTCACAAAGCGCCATCACTGCAACAATCGCATCCTTATCTCTTGCATGTGTACCAACAAGACAACCATAACTTTCCTCAAAGCCAAATTCATACACATAGCTATTTTGCTGCTCAAATAATTTAATCTGTTCACCAATAAACTTAAATCCTGTAAGAACTTCTATCAGTTTTACATTGTACTCGGCAGCAATTGCATCTGCCATATTGGTTGATACAATCGTCTTAATAAATGCCCCATTATTGTGAAGCAATCCTTTTTCCTTGCGCTGTGAAAGGATATATTCTGCAATAAGCATACCTGACATATTGCCCGTAAATGATTTGTACTCTCCTGTTTTAGAATCCTTTGCATAGATGCCAAGTCGGTCTGCATCAGGGTCTGTTGCAAGAACAATATCTGCATCTTTTTCTTTAGCAAGCTTTAACGCATATGTAAATGCTTTTGGGTCTTCTGGGTTTGGATAATCCAATGTTGTAAAATCTGGGTCAGGCTTTTCTTGCTCTGGAACAACAAACACATGCTTAAATCCTAACTCTTTAAGGATTCTTCTTACAGGAACATTACCTGTGCCATTAAACGGTGTATATACAATCTTAATATCATCTGCAACTTGCTTTATAATATCGCCATTAATACTCATCTTCTTGAGGGCTTCGATATATTTATCATCCATATCAAATCCAATGGTGTTATACAAACCACATGCTCTTGCTTCATCAATGTCCATTGTCTTGCACGCATTAAAATCTGTAACGGCCTTTACTTCTCCAATAATGGAAGAATCATATGGTGCTGTTACCTGTGCACCATCTTCCCAATATACCTTATATCCATTATATTCTGGTGGATTATGACTTGCAGTGACAACAATACCAGCAGTACAGTGCAGTTCTCTTAAGGCAAAGGACAATTCTGGCGTAGGGCGCAGTGTAGGAAACACATATGCTTTAATTCCATTTGCAGCCAGACACAACGCTGCTTCATCTGCAAATTCTGGAGACATTCTTCTGGAATCATAAGCAATTGCTACACCTTTGTCAGCAACGCCCTGTTTTATAATAAAATTAGCAAGACCCTGTGTTGCTTTTCTTACAGTATAAATATTCATTCGATTCGTTCCATTGCCAATGACACCTCGAAGACCACCTGTACCAAACTCTAGTTCCTTATAAAATCTGTCCTGAATTTCATCTTCATTGCCTGCAATTGATTTTAACTCAGCTCTTGTAGCTTCATCAAAATACTCATTATCACACCATTCCTTGTAAGTTTCCATGTAACCCATGTTTTTTACCTCTTTCTTTATTTATTTTCACAATCATGCAGAAACATATAAGTATTGTTGATAGACGCTTTATACCAAACAACACATTGATATGTCACATACATATTTTTATGAATACAAAAATAAACAACAACTATTTACTTTATAAAACATTATTATCTTTTTAATCATCCTCTAAAGCCTGTATAAATTTAGAAGATACGGCTTCAAGTGCCTCTTCCTCGTCCGTGCCTTCACATATAAGCTTAATTTCTTCACCACATTTTACACCCGATGCCAATATTGATATTACACTTTTTGCATTGGCTGTCTTTCCAATGCCATATTCAAAATTAATAGAGGAATCATATTTTACGGCCTCTTCACTCATCGCTCCTGCTGGGCGCAAATGTATGCCTAGCACACTACTTACAATAATATTCTTACTAACCATGACTATCCTCCTATTCTAAAATACAATTTTTATAAACTTAATCTGCTGTTGTATCTGTGGTAGTCGTCTCATTCTCCTCCTTTTCTACCAATACCTTAATTCGATAAGAACCAGACACCCGATACCCTTGCGGAAGTGCAAAATTCACACTAACGGTATGCACGCCTTCTGTCAATAATGTCATATTTACACTTGCAACAATATCCTGCGATGTAATCAATTCCAGTGAATTATAATCCGATACCACACTGATAAAAAGTTCCGTTCTATCTTGAACGCTCACTTTATAACCATCTAGCACATTGTTAAATTGAATATCTTTTACATTAATCGAAATATCTTTGCTGTTTTCTGCTGCGATTAATGCGGTCACTTCAACAATACTATCCCCTTGAAAAGAAATTGCTGAATCAACAAACTTAGATAACTGAATTGTAAATATTTTATTGGCAGAACAACCGTTAATATTAAGCTCACTGGCAGGTATAACAATCTCCTGTATTTGATTGACGGCTTGTGCTTCTCCTAAAATAGTCACTTCCTCCAAGCTAAGCTCCAGCCCCTTAAATATATACCCTTGCCGCACTTCGCCAATCGTGCCTAAACACTTTACTTTAACTGTTTTTTTCAAATTTACTTTTACTTTATATTCAACCTCTGTCCTTGATAAAACTAAGGCATCATTTTCAATTGCATTGTCGTCTGCATCGAAAAGTACAATATTTGCTGTGCCGCTATAATCTGCATAAAGACCATTTAAGTCACATTGCGCGCCAACCGAATTAATGGATTCAACAAGAGAAGATGGTCCTGTAACACGAAGCGTATTCGGATAACAATTTAATTCTGTCATGACATATCCATCATTTACAGCACCGACTTCTATCGGTTTGATATCAAATTCCTTTGTCACTCTATTTTCTATCTCCAGCTTCACTGCTGTCGTTCTAGGCGTCACTTCAATATTGTCAATTTCTCTTCCATCTTTTACAACTTTTACATGAATATCAACATAGCTGGCAAACGCAGATATTTTGCTTAAATCTGCTGTCGCCACAATATCACTGGACTTTATATCGGTTATAACACTTTTAGGTCCACTGATATAAACGGATATCTTACTTCCTTCAACCACTTCATACGTATAATTGTTTGCAGTCAAACTACCTGTATTAATCAATTCAACATTGACATTACTAATCGTTACACCTGTTGTAGGATCATATATGTTTACGATAATTGCCCACAATACAATTGCGCACAATACTGAAAGAATCTTAAGAGACAAGTTATTAAAAAGCTTTTCCTTCATTGTTTGACTCTTCCCCTCCATAATCTGAACGACTTTACATCAATTGTTTTTTTCCTAATATATTCTAATTTATTGCGCAATGAACTGGCATCAATATCGCGTATCAACTCTCCTCCCACAGCAACAGAAACTGCCCCTGTCTCCTCTGATACTATAATGGTAATACAATCCGACACTTCACTGATTCCAACACCTGCCCTGTGTCTTGTTCCTAACTCTTTACTTAAATTAATATTGTCCGACAATGGTAAATAACACGTTGCTGATAATATCCTATCCCCTCTGATAATAACAGCGCCATCATGCAATGGCGTATTATGTTCAAAGATATTGATAAGAAGCTGGCTTGTCACATAACCATCCACATCAATTCCTGTACGGATATATTCTTCTAACATAATATCTTGTTCAATAACCATCAATGCGCCTGTCTTTACAGCCCCCATCTCATAGGAAGCACGCACCAACGCATCCAGCGTCTTCTCTGAAAAACGCTCTCCCTTGTCTTTATTGTCGCCAAAACTAAACAGTCCGCCAAATACAATTTTTTTTCTGCCAAGCTGTTCTAATGCCCTTCGCAATTCTGGCTGAAATATAATAACGAGAGCTATAATACCTACGCTAATTGTCTTTCCCGCAATCCACAAAATCGTTCTTAAATTAAGAATATACGCTATGATAGCAAAAACAATAACAACAATAATACCTTTAAGAAGAGCCCAAGCTTTTGTATTTTTAATCCATACCAAAACATTATATAAAAGAAAAGCGATAATGATTATCTCGATAACATCCGTCCATGTCAGTCTTGGAAGGTACAATTTTGATAGATAATTTTTTGCAAAACTATTAAACGTTGATGTCATTGTACCACTCCTTTCCAAACTAATCACAAACCATTATAACATACTTTATAACCTATTTCGGCATTTATCCTTATACTATGTAATCATCATCGTCATCATTGGTCATATCACTATAAGAGTCCGTCGTTTTGCTTGACTTCTTCGTTTTTCTTGCATTAATCTGCTTTACTTTCACATCAGTATTAGCAATGGTAATTTTAGGTACTGCCTTGACATAATAATAATACTCATCATCTTCATACTGTACAAATTCCGTTCGTTTAAAGTCCACATTAAACAGTAACATCTTACATATATACCCAACAATTACGCCCAATACTGCCCCAAGTACTGTAACAAGAATATTAATTTTTGCATCAAACGCTAAAATGCCAATTATCAAAAATAAAAGCTCTACAACGGTACCTGCTATAATTGCATAAAGCCATGAATTATTAATAGAAAGTCTTTTGATACAGTTTACAACTATAATTGTAACCGAAAATGCAACTACCATAACAATAACTGTTTTATTACTTACAAAACTTTCTGCAATATAGGATATCTGCTGTACACTGTCGGAAGCAGAAGCATTCGTAATCGCCGCTTCATATTGACTTGCCGTCTCAATAATGCTAAAGATAATAACGCCAAATGCAACTGGAACAATTGTAACCATTCCAAATCCCAATGCTGCCACAACTGGAATAGCTGCTGGAATTTTCATCCAACACAAAAGAACCGTTGCAATTAATAAATATCCATATTTTGAAGAAAACCGAAAGAACATCAGATACATTACCAGAATAACACACAATGCAACAATAGTAAACTCTATGGATACAGCATATAAATGCAATAACATAAAAATTGATAATATAAATATTGTAAACCAACTTGGTAAAAATGCACAAACTATTGAAAGAATAATAGCAATCAATGGATTCTTTATTTTCGCCATATATCCTATATTGGAATTGAGCATTAAAAATGATACTAACGCAATAAAAAATCTTATAGCTGGTACAATAAATTTATCAAATCTGCTGTATATTCTCCTGATATTTTCCTTTAATTCTAATAAAAATTCCATGTCATTCTCCATTTCTAAAGTTATAAGTAGAGAGCATATCCACTTTTACGATTTGCTCTGCAAACTTGTAATTTAAGAAGTTCTCTTTTTATTTTGATTATTATAAAAGCGTTCTAACTTATTTAATCTTGACAGATATTTTTTTAATCCTGCTCTTGATTTATCATATTGATAGGCATTGACAATTCCTGCAATAACACAAAACACAACTAAAAATAAAATATAATAAGCGCCTAGCTTTTTTGCTATCAATGTATAATCCATTGTATTCACTTCAGAGACAATTTTTTCCATATTGCACAGTGCAAAAAAAATGACTATCACTGCAAATGCAAATGTTGAAGCAATAATGCTTTTAAGAACGCCCAACGTCACAAAGTCCCCTTTGTAATATCGTGACATCTTTAACATTCTTTTTCCTTCATTCTTCTCATAAATTGCCATCTTAGTCATCATTTTGACTTTATTTTCATTTAACATATAAATCCTTTCACCATTATTTTTTATGCCACAACGTGGTTATATTTAAACCTCGCTGTGGCTATTTTACCATATATTTCCTTAATTGTATATTACAATTTGAGAATGTCCACCATTTGGAGCTACAACGATACGAACTTTTCTATCATCAACCATAAAGGTCTTATCTGTATTTGCTGTAAGATAATTATTCCAAACTTGATTATAACCTTCTGGAACCAAGTTTGCTAAAACACTTTGTATCTGAGCGTCAAAATTGTCGCCTCTTTTTTTTATATAAATGATTGTCACATTGGGTTGTGTTACAATCTCTCCATAATAGGTGTTGTTTTCCTGATAAATATATACATTGGACATCACCTGTGAAAACCCTTGTGTATCAAGCTTATCTCCTATTGTACTGCTGTTGTCTCCCCCTCCGCTCGATGTATTATTATCAGAACCACTGTTCTGTGTTGTATCATCATCTGGGGAATTATTCTCTCCATCAAAATCCTCACCTGAATTATCTTCATCAGATGGTGTATCTTGAGGCTGATTATAATTATCATTTCCTTCATCATTATTTGCAGTATCATTCGGATATTGCAAATCACCCTGCTGATTATTCAAATATTGTTCCCCATCATTATCTATATTAGGCATATCATGATTTGTCCATAAATCGCCATACCTGTCTGAAACAAAAGATTCGGCAACATATACGCCAAACCCATTTTGAGAACCTGATGACGCATTTTGTATCCCCTCTATCGCAACGGAATCAGAGACTGTTCCTACGGTAGCTGTAATAACACTTACGCCAACACCTTTAACCGTAATAATCCCTTGTGAATCAACATCAATAACATCTGGATTACTTGATGTCCACACAACAGACCTCTCTGTATCTGCTGGAGTTACAATGGCAATTGCTTTAAACAATGTTCCTACTGCTACTGCACAGTCATCAAGCTGTATCTCAACAGTCGATGCCACCCTTCCCCCTTCTGTTCCATCCGTTTCAATATGAGTCGTCTTTATTCCAGAATCCGACAAATGAATGCCTACTTCACCATTGTCCGAATTTTTGCTGACATTAATAGCATATGCCACGCCTGCTACAATCAGAACAACAATTACAGCACAAGAAATGATTATAGGTACGAACTTATTTTTCATATTTAGCCTCCACTTACAACTAAAAAATGCGCCCACTTTTCGGCAGGCGCATACTTTAACATTTTCTACTATATTGAAGTACTTTCTCACTGCCCTGTTACTATTTATTTAGACTATTAATAGTCTCTGTAACTTCACCGAGAGCCTTCTTAATATTAACACTTGTTGCCGCCATGCCCTGTGCAAGTTTTTGTACTTCTTCAGCAACAACACTAAAACCGCGTCCTGCCTCACCAGCACGCGCTGCTTCAATACTGGCATTAAGCGCAAGAATTTTTTGACGATTACTATAAGCTTCAATTTGCTTTGTATTGTCGTTGGCAACAACAATCTGGTCTGCTGCCTTGCTAATTCCTTCTCTAAGTCCGCTGAGCATCTTTTTATTAATTGTTGTAGCATAACTTGCTCTCACAAACATATTAATAACATCTCCCAAAAGATTTGCTGAAGCCTCAATCTCGTCTCTGGTTTTTACATTAACTTTGCGAAGTGCATCTATGTAATCATCCTCGTTAATATTTAAAGACCTTGCCACTCCTCTAAATTTCTCTTCATCAGGATTTTCTGGAAGAACCTGACCGCCAATAATACTGCCTAAAACCGTTCCATCATCCAGCGTAATCGGAATACCAAAATCAACTAATCCTGCATGGCATGAATATACTCCATTTCCTTCACGGTCACACTTCTCACATCTTCTGCGTCCCTCTTCACTGCCTCTTGTATACTTTATACAAAAATCTGTAAAATTATAACACTCACTAATATACTTTCCATCATGCCCTACTGCCACTGTTGCTAAACCTGTGCATTTTGCCCAATTTCTCATTATTTCTTCAAATTTATTCATGTTACAGAAATCTTGAATTTTCATAGCACAACCCCTTCCTTCATTATGCACTTTCTAACAATAAATCTGTTGTTATTGTACCATTAACCTCACTTTATGTCAATTAAAATAAGGATACGGCAAATACTGCCAATATACCTCCCACACTGCTTCCTACAAGGTTCACAATAAGCTGATAAGTCCAGTCTACCGTTTCATTATTTTTGTTCGGTATTGGCAAAATTGAAAACCATATACTGCTAAATACCGAACGCATAGCATTCATACTAAATCCTGTACTATTTAGAGTAAGTGCAAGAATCATCACACCAGCAAATCCAATAACACCAATCTGAAGCGCTGCCGAAGCGCCAGAACATGCCTTAATTGCACCAAGTACGAGAAAAAGAAAGGCAAACGTTGCCAAAAGCTCCTGAAAAAAATTTAAAGGTATATTTTTCTCAACGGGATATGCCGCAAATATTCCTCTTTTAGCCTCATTTTTTGAAGCTTTAAAAGAATCCCAGAAAAATACCATGCACAAACATACAGCACTGCCTGCTGCAAGAAATTCCATCAGCAAAAAAAGAATGGCATCTTTTACTGCAAGAGAACCAAAAATAAGATTTCCCAGAACAACACCCGGATTAAGATAAGCGGGACCACCCATAATAACAGCCATCGCAAGACCAAATCCAACCGATAAACTCCAAGCCCAACAAAGTTCAATATAACTTAATTTTCCTATCAATGTTTTCTTTAGAGATATATTGCACATATAAGAATATCCTCCCAAAAGAAAAATTAAACTCCCTACAAATTCTGATACGTATACCATAAAATTCCTCCTTTTCGTGCATAAAATCATTATCCTTAAATCAAACCAATTGCCCGCACTGCAAACACCTCAATAAAAATACTTACAATAGAAAACAGCGTTGTCCATACAACAAGCTGCCCTGCTAATTGTCCGTCACTGCCCATCTCTTCTGCCATAATTGCACTTGCCACTGCAACTGGTGTTCCAAAAAGAGCTATAAATGAAGCAAACACCCCCTCGTCAAAATATACAATACCTGCCTTATGTAATACTACTGCACTGCCAACGCCAATAAGCGGCGCTAATACATTTCTTCCCATTACACCAATAATAATTTGCTTGCGATAACCTTGTATTTTCTTAAAGTCAAACTGCCCGCCAAGCACTAATAAAGCAAGCGGTGAAGCCACTCTTGCAATATAGTTAATAACCGTTTCCAAAAACGTAAAATGGTCAATTGCTGGAATAAAGGAACGGATAAACGAACTTCCATATGGCTTTACCAAAAGTACAATCACACCCAACACAACGCCAATTATCAAAGGATTTTTAACAATCTTAACAAAAATAGCAGTTATATCCGTTTTGCTTAATTTTTTATTGCCTTCCCGAAATATTGAAAGTGAAACAACAGCAAATATATTATATATGGGAATCGAAAATGCTGATAATACTGCGGCTGCCAACACCCCGTTCTCCCCAGCAATTAACTCTGCCAACGATACGCCAATCAATGCAAAATTGGAACGAAAAATGCACTGCATAATAACACCTTTTTGTTTTGAATCAGGTATTATTTTTGTTGTCAAAAACCCCAGCAGTACTAATATCGCAATAACGCCTATCATAAAAATAACCGTTATCCAATGAATATCGGATATACTTTCCACTCCTACGACATTTTTAAATAAAAGCACCGGCAAAAAAACATAAAACACACTTTTATTTGCCATCTTTAAAAATTCATTGGTAAAAATCCCTCTTTTCTTCAAAAAATATCCCAATGCCATCAAAATCATAATCGGAAAAATGGCATTTACTGTAAATATAAATATGGACAACATGATAAATCACGATAAACCCTTTCTAAAAAATATGATTGATAATTCCGTCAGCGACCGCTCTTGCCACAGCAGAAATTTTTTCTTCATCACACAAAAAATTCCTATAATCACTCTCACTGCTAAGAAATGCTGTCTCTATAAGAACAGACGGAAGTCCTATTTTAGTAGCCTCATATGTAATCGTATAATAATCGGCACTAGAACCATCTGCATATTTGCTGTTATCTGTACAATTTCGTCTCAACAGACCTTCATTCTGATGAGCCTCCCAATCTGTCGTAATAGAAATCCCTATGTTCTGCAATTGAGCAAGCATTGATTTTGCAAGACGTTCGCTGGTTTGATATACGCTTTTAACAGTTGCACGAGGCGCATTGTAATGACTTTGCGTGACAATCGCAAGACACCCCTTATGATTGATATCTTTACTGCTGCTGTTATTATGTATGGATACCAGATAATCTGCATAGACATTCTTTGCACATTTTACCCTGTCCTTAAGGTCAATATCTTCATCTTGCTCTCTTGTCATAACAACTCGAATCCCACCATGCTCTTTTAAATATTCTCTTACCTTTAATGATATTTTTAAATTGATATCTTTTTCTGACACATTGACGCCATCATACACAAATTGACAGCCATTTTTAACGCCTCCATGTCCGGGGTCAAGACATACCACAATATCTTTTTTGCTTACCTTTTGTCTTTCCTCATCATTTAATGATTGCCAGGCTTTTAAATCAAATAAAATAACCAATATAATCAACAAAAACAACCCATAAATTATAAATTTTCTCAACAAACACTCCATCATTCAATTTGTCTTTTATAATCATCATATGCTGTTTTTTATTAATTTATAGATAATACCAACAATTGCAAAACAAATTATTAGGCAGTACAATATTTAAAAACACCAAATACTGCCATCTTTTAAACCAACACAAGATAGTACAATATTTGGTGTAATTATTTTAGTTTTTTACTTTAGTCAAGCGGATATTCGCAATCCGCTACTTACTTACTGCGAATTTCTTTTACCAGATTAACAGCCTCTTCTGTCATTTCCTTAATCTTATCAAATTCGCCGGCTTTAATCATATCGCCTTTTACCATCCAGCTGCCGCCACAGCAAAATATCTTATCACATGCAAGGTATTCTTTGATATTTTTAGCGCTAATACCGCCTGTTGGCATAATCTTTACGGTTGTATATGCAGCGCACATAGCCTTAATCATTGCAAGTCCACCCGCTGCCTCAGCAGGGAAAAACTTTACTCTAGTCAAACCGCGTTTTACAGCCTGAGCCAACTCAGAAGGCGTTACAATACCTGGACAAACCTCGATATTTTTAGAGATACAATAATCTACAATTTCTGGGTCAAATCCTGGACTAACAATAATAGAAGCACCTGCTGCCACTGCTCTGTCAACCTGCTCTGTTGTAAGAACGGTTCCTGCTGCAATCAACATATCTGGATATGCCGCATGAATCTGCTTAATGGATTCCTCTGCTGCCTCTGTTCTAAATGTAACCTCAGCACATGGAAGACCACCTTCAACCAATGCCTTTGCCAATGGAAGGGCATCCTTTACATCATTTAATACGACTACGGGAATAACCCCCAACTCCTCAAACTTATCTGCTACTGTACTCATATTTTTTGCTGTTGGAAATAAGGACAAAATCTTGTCTAACAGCTTCTCCTTTCTTATTTTTAACACTTTTAGGCTCTTGTATTTCCTCAAAAGACCGTGTTATTATCCAGTTCTCTATCTTTCATACTATACTCTTGAATTAACATTTGTCAAGTATCGGATTATCTTACAATTCCAGCTTTTCTTGCAAAATACTGTGCAAAATTTCTAAAAGTGCCTGTGGCATAAATGGTTTTACAAGATAATCTTCCACACTCAGCGTATTCGCCTTATCAATCGTATCCACATTTTTGTCGGATGTTAAAAATACAATTGGAACATCGGATGTCTTTCGGATTTCATCATACACTTCAAAGCCATCCATACCAGGCATCTGAATATCTAACAAAATTAAATCCATCTTTACAGTCTGTAATGTTTTCAATGCTTTTCTTCCTGAAATTTCCTTATATACTTTATAACCAGGCTCGTCCTTTAAAATATTTTCAATCAATGTCAAATTTTCAGGCTCATCGTCAATGACTAATATTTTTCTCACAATGGCATCCTGCTGCCTCATCTCGTAACCCGTATCCTTATCAATCATATCTAACATAACATCGGCAATTTCTGGGTCAAATTGTACATTCTTTCCGTTTTCAATCTCTAAACGCACCTTTTCCTGAGACATAACCTGTCTGTAACTTCGATTGGACGTCATTGCATCGTATGCATCCGCCACACCGATAATTCGGGCAATTTCTGGAATATTTTTTCCCACAAGTCCATTTGGATAACCATTGCCGTCAAACCGTTCATGATGCCATCTTGCACCTTGTGCAATCATTATATTTTCCTTAATATCCCTCAAAATATAATAACCTACCATCGGATGCAGCTTAATATAGGCAAATTCCTCATCGTTAAGACGGGAAGGCTTATTAATAATCGCATCTGGAATATGTATTTTTCCAACATCATGCAGCAACGCCGCATAATAAATATTTTTTAATTCCTCCTCGCTTTTCCCCATACGTCTTGCTATCTCAACAGCATATTTTGCTACTCTCTGTGAATGTCCGTTTGTGTACCTATCTTTTGCATCGATGGTATGTGCAAGTGTTCGCATAATGGTCATATTCAATTTTTCCACATTTTGCCTGCTGATTTCTTCATTTTTCATATGCAGTCCAATTTTTTTGAATGCAAATGTACAAAAAGCCGTAATAAAGGCAAAAATAACAGCGCAAACAATAAAATTTTGTATTAATATGCCTCGTATATCGTGAAACAATTTTGTATTGCTGACAATCATAGACACATACCAATCATCCATTACATTGGCTGTAAAAACAGTACATGTTTCACCGTTTATTTTCGTATCAAAAGTTTCTCCCTTTGCCTGATAAATCCCATCCAACAAGAAATTCATTTTATCGTCCTGCAAATAATTTTTTCCTTTTTCGTCTTCGTCCGAATGAGCTACTACCAAACCTTCTTTATCAATAACAAAGCCATACCCCATATTATTTAAGTTAATATCTTGTGTGATAATCTGTACTTCATCCAACACAATATCAAGAGAAATGACACTTTCATTGTCATATAATAACTGACTTACAGAAATCATAATCGTATTGGTCTGGGCATCCAGATAAGGCGACACAACAACAGGCTTTCCTTCCCCTTTCAACGCCGTTATATACCACTCTCTTTCCTGCGGAACATAATCTTCATCAGGAACCCATCCAATGCCATCTAAATATTCACCTTGAATCAAACCATATATTCCTGTAAAATTTTCGTCAATATCTTCTTTATACCGCTCCGACTCCTCCAACAAAAAAGCTTCAATCTCTTCCGGCGAATCCCCTTGCTGCATCTTATACTCTAATGTAATTGCTGTTATCTGCAAAACATCCATACCTTTTGCCAGATAACTATTTAATTTTATTTTTTCTTCCTCTAACGTACTCTCTCCTACGGCAATCATATTTGAGACAGCATTAGAATAAAAGGTGACAAAATTATAGACTACCATTATAATCAATGCAATTAATGTAAAAAGCAATGTAACAATATAAGATGTTCGTTCTCGTCGTTTCATGTACAAGGTTTCCTCTCTAAAAATACTAATTATAAAAACCTTTTTAAGAAAAATTTTATAACTTTACTAAATTATAACATAAAACGCCTTAAATGATAACTATATTTTCACAATCTATTTCATGATAATGGGCAATCTTGCCCCCATTCTACACAATAATTCATTACTGATACTATTAAAATGCTCTGCAATATTAGGAGCAGATATATCCATTGAATCCCATCCAATCAACGTTGCCACATTTCCAACTGAAACGCCCTCTATCTGCGTAATATCTACTGCCAATTGGTCCATGCAAATCCTTCCGACAATAGGCGCATATTGTCCATGAATCAAAACGCCGCCTTTTTGACAGGACAAATCTCTTGGAAAGCCATCCCCATAACCAATTGCTACAATCGCAATCACACTGTCATGCGTTGCTTGAAAACTTCTGCCATAACCGACTGTATCTTTCTTTGAAACAGAGCGTATCAGCACTACTCTTGCCTTTAGAGAAAGAACAGGACGCAAGTCAAGTTTTACTTTTGTATTTTTATCCGTCTTGCTTAAAACACCATAGAGTGCAATGCCAATCCTTACATAATCACATACAAGCTCTGGATAATTTAACAACCCATAACTGCTTTGAATATGCACTTTAGGTATCTGCACGCCTCGTTCTTGAAGCTTATCTGTTAAATAATAAAAATTGTCAATTTGATTTTTTGTAAACTCCACCTCTTGGGGCAAAAGACTGTCCGCACAGCACAGATGTGTATAGATGCCGCAGACTTTGATATATTTCATAGCAAAAATCATTTTCACTGCATTTATATCCTCAAAAGACACCCCCAAACGATTCATGCCTGTATCTATCTTTATATGCGCTTTTACTGCAATTCCTTGTCTATTTAATGCTTTGGCATATTTAAAATCAATCAATGTCTGCATCAAATCGTACTTTTTTAACTCTTTTGCTCTGTTTGGGTTGGTATATCCCAAAATCAAGATTTCACCGCAAATTCCATATGTTCTTAACTGAATCCCCTCGTCAATCGTGGCAACGGCAAATGCTTTAACTCCTATTTGATTTAAATAAGTAGCAATCTGAAAAGCCCCATGCCCATAAGCTTGCGTTTTTACAACTGCCATCAATGTACTTTTTTCAGGCATCACTTCCTGCAAAGCATTTACATTGTACGCTAAATTATTTAAGTTTAATTCTATCCACGCTCGTTCTGTCTCAGAATACCATTTTTTTTTAATACTTTTCCTGCTTGCCGAAAACTTGCTGATAATTACCGTTGCAATCATAGAAAATACTACGGATAAAAGACTTACAAGCAAATAATTAACAAGACTATTTTCAACAATCACATCGCCTAAAAATTTTGCCAAAAAATGTACAATAACAATCATCATTGGATGAATAATATAAATAATTAACGCTGCCATACGTATCTGTGCAAAACGCTTTTCCTGCCAATACAGTAATAACTGAAAAAGAAAAAACATACAGACTGGCAAAAAAATATACATACTGTCATGGCGCTGTACTTTAAAGATATGCAGCGTCATTGCCTCGCCAATCATTAGTGCAAAGCTCACTGCAAAGCCTATTCCATTTATTTGAAGAGACCCTTTAAAATTTGTATCTGCAATCATACCTCCAAGTACAAAAAATAGCGGTGCAAAAAATATACCATTTCTTGTGTAATCAGATACTTGAAAAATAAGGTTATAAAATTGTTTTAATACGCCTACTTGCTCAGCAATTCCAAAATAACTGTCGCCAAACAAACCAACTATATATAAAACAACACTGACAATAAGAGCTTTTGAATATCCCAAGCGTTTTACCATATACCAAGCAAGAGCAGCTCCAATAATCGAAGCAGGAAGATACCATAAATGATAAAACGTACCATCAAAAATAATATCTTTTATGATATTGGGCAGCAGATTATCCATCGAAAAATAACCTTTATAAATATTAATTGGAATATAGATAAGTATAGCAATGCCATAAATCATTGCCGTCTTTTTAATAAAAGCTTTTAACTTTTCATCATTGCAAGTATATCGTGAAATCAAAAAAAATCCCGAAGTCATAAAGAAAAATGGAACTGCAACACGCCCTATAATACGCGTCAATATAAAATCTGCTGTCTCGTTAAAAGACAGCAAAGGCGATGTGTGTATTGCAACAATCAACAAAGCTGCAATCAATCGAAAACAATCAATTCCTGAATAATTCCCACTCTTTTTCATTAGCCCTCCTCCAAACTGTTACTATTATTCCGTCCCCGTTGTTGCCTGAAATTTCATAAGGTGCTTCCGGTAAATCAATTGTTATTGTTTCATTGATACCAATGGGAACATAATAAATCGCAATTTCGGTCTGCGTTCCCTGTTTATATAGATACATATTCTTACTGCTAAATTGCTTTATAAACTCTATATATTCCTCAAAAGCCATCTTTTTTTGTGCAATAATTTTAGAATGAGGATATCCCACATATCGAAAATGCCAAGGCTCATGGGAGATGCCTGTAATTTGTTCTTTCTCTTTTGCATAGCGCAAAATAAATCCAAAATCAGGCGCCGTCTCCCTAAATTTTTGACAAATCCCCTCGTATGGAAAATCCGGACATATAAAATCAATATCTTCTTTATTTAACGCCAAATCAATAGCTAACCCCGTTTGATGTTCACTCTCATTGGGCAAAGCAACAAATTTTTTTGTAAATTCTTCTCCATTATCCCGCAAAGAATCTCTATATATCATCGTCTGCTCTTCCAAAGAACGAAATCCACTTACAGGAACAATATCGTTGCCTGAATCAATTTTATCTAATACTTTCTGCAACATATGAACAGCTGTTGATTTCATAAGAATATCTGGAAACGCATTATTAATAGATATCAATCCCTCTATCTTTGGATTCTTTAATGGATACTGTTTATTTACCAACACTAAATTGCCATTGTAAATCAATTCTCTTTGTAATATCACTTTATTATTATCTTTATTATTATAAGGATTACTCACCGAGCATACTATGTGTTGTTTAACATATTGTTTATTATCACTCATATAAACCAATCAATTTGTCTAAAATATCACCAAAAGACAATCCTGCTCCTTTCATCATATTGGGATAACGGCTATGTGTTGTAAATCCTGGAATCGTATTCACCTCATTAAACACAATCTCATTTTTCTTTGTAAGAAACATATCCACCCTTGCAAATCCTGAACAATCTAAAGCTTTATAGATAACTTTTGCCGTCTCTTGTATACGCTGTTGGGTATCTTTGTCAATTCTTGCAGGCATATGAATTTTTGATGACTGTAATGTATATTTTTCAGTGAAATCAAAGAATCCGCCAGACAATTCAATTTCATCAACACGACCTACCATTAATTCATCTTTTCCCAATACAGCGCACCCTACTTCAAAACCGTCAATGGCTTCTTCAACAATCACTTCATCATCATATTGGAAAGCATTTTCAACAGCCTTTTCAAGCTGTGCTTTTTCGCTTACTTTGGTTATGCCAAAAGAAGAACCTGAACGAATAGGCTTAACAAACAACGGATATGTTAAATCCTTATCAATCTTTAACAAAGCTTCTTGTTGTTCCCACTGTTTTAATGTAATGCCTTTTGGAACGGCAATTCCCATCGCCTGCACTACAATATGCGCCCTGTCCTTATCCATACATAAAGCAGAACTCAGTGTGCCACAGCCCACAACAGGTATGCCCGCCAATTCAAACAATCCCTGTAACGTTCCATCCTCTCCATTTTTTCCATGTAATACTGGAAATGCTAAATCAATCTTAATCCATTCACAATGTTCTTTGGAAAACTGTATTAACGATTTATCCAAACGGCTTTGTGATACGACTACCGGAAAAATATGTTCCGTCTCATTCATCCATGTGTTATCCTCAATATGGCTATATTCCCCTGTGTAGTGATACCACTCTCCTTCTCTTGTGATACCAATAGGAATAATCTCATACTTTTCTTTATCCATATTTTTTAAAACCGAATATGCCGACTGTAAAGACACTTCATATTCTGTTGAATTTCCTCCAAAAAGAACAGCGATTCTCTTTTTCATTTTTAACCTCCATGCTGCGACTGATTTTTAGGAGCAGCTAATGGTTCAAGTTTTTGCGCAGCAAAAAACTTGTTGATTGAAAATTTTAATTTTCAATTTTACTCCTCATTTCTATTTTTCTTCAATATAAATATCTTCTGGTAATTGATAGGCAATCTCACATTTATTGCTATACAATTTTTCACTTTCCGTATACTTAGAATATTTATCCTTTTTTAGACGATATACGCTAGCGGACTGATAAACTTTTTTATTTTTCCTAAAATAAGAAACATTTTTATTGTAAATTTCATACTCAAAATCTTCTGGTTTCTTAGAAAAAATAGAGCCATACATAAATTCATCATCAAAATCAATTTTAATCTGAAATGTATTATCGGTTGTATTTTTCACTTTTAAGTCAAGCCATCCTTCACTTATTGTCGCGTCAATTCCAGCCGGCAAATCAGGCGTTGTTGAAGGAAAGGATACCGTTGAATGACAATGCCTTTCTGTAATGGTCATTGGTGTGTGAAGAAACAGCCAAAACAGCATATTGCTCAACTGGCATAAACCTCCTCCATAATCGCCAACAATCTTGCCTTCAACAAAATTCAATCCATCTTTATATGGTATTTTTTTATCTGCTGATTTAACAAGCCGCCAAAATGAAAATGTTTCATTCGGTTTAATCACAATATGATTAATTGTTTTGGAAGCTAACTTTAAATTGTGGACTTTATTTAATTGAAATTTCATATCAAATCCACTATTTTGATTTAATAACAATGAAGTTGTATCACAAACTTTATATGGTAAAAACTTCTTTGACATTTCCTTTGCATATTTATTTCTGTCAAAGTGCATTTTTAAATAAAAAAATGTTTTCCTCTGCCATTTTCTTATAGGAAGCAAAAAAGGAAATACTTGTGTTAAACGTTTTCTGGACATAAAATCCTCCATTCCGAAGAGTAGCGTAGGAAAAATAACCGCATTAGCATTATTTTTCTTCCTTTATTAGACAATAAAAAATATTCTTGTTATTGCCACAATTATTGTAGCAATAACAAGAATATTTTTTCTCTATTTACTTATAAAATTTTACACTGTTTTTCTATTAAATTTCTTATTTTTTCTATCTAATTTCTTACGATTTTCTTACAAAGCGTCATTTACATATTGGGAAGTATAACCTCAAACTCTATCCATTCATTTTCACTCGTGGCACAAATCGTTCCATGATGAAGCTCTACTATTTTTTTTGAGATGGCAAGACCTAAGCCCGCTCCTCCATTATCACTGCTTCTGGCGGAATCCAAACGATAAAACTGCTCAAATATCTGATTTAGTTTTTCCTTTGGAATCGTATATCCATGATTCATAAACTTAATTACCAATTTTCCATTGCTCTCAAAAGATGTAATTGTTATATTGGAATTATTAAAGCTGTAAAAATACGCATTTCTTAAAAGATTGTCAAATACTCTCTGTATTTTATCAGCATCACAAGTCAACATCATATCATTTTTTACATTTAATGTACAACTTAAATTTTTCTCTTTTAGTATTGGATTAAATTCATAGACTAATTGCTCTAACAGACGTGTTAAATTAATTCTACTATACTGTAACGTTATATTGGATAAATTAAATCGTGCAATTTCAAAAAATTCATTGATTAAATCTTCCAATCGCTCCGCTTTATTTAATGTAATGCCAAGATATTTTTTCTGAAGTTCAGACGATATTTGTTCTTCATCATATAATAAATTTAGATATCCAATAACCGATGCAAGCGGTGTTTTTAAATCATGGGCAAGATAGACAATCAAATCATTTTTATTTTGTTCTGCTAACTGCATATCCATTTTTTGCTTTTCTATGGCATGTTTAATTGTATTCATCTTTTTTTCTATCACCAACAACTCTGGTGATAAAGCAACATCATCAATATTTTCTTTAGCCAACAAATCAATACTATTATTAATTTCCATAAAATAATGGATAAAACTATTGATATACATGCGAAATATTATAAAAAACACAAAAATCATTGCTATTACAAAAATCAATTCTTGATAATTGCGAATCGTTCTATCATAAAAATAAACGGCATTATTATAATCCAAATTAAAAATATGCTGAAAAATCTTAACCATCCAATTGGCAAAATTTCCTTTTAAAAGCAACGCATATAACAAATAAACGGATAAAACCGAAATTAGTATCATGAAAATTGTCTGCAACATGATTTTTGATTTAAACTGACGAAAATAATCTCTATCATCCATATTTTTATTTTTCAATGGTATATCCAACTCCCCAGACTGTTTTTATAAATTTTGGCTTTTTTGCAGGCTCTCCCAGTTTTTCTCTCAAACGCCCTATATGAGCCATCACTGTATTGTTATTATTAAAATATTTTTCTCCCCAGACTGCCTCAAACAATTCTTCAGAAGATACAACATTTCCCTGACGCTCACACAAATACCAAAGAATTGAAAACTCAATTGGTGTCAATTGCAGTTCTTTTCCAAACAGACAACATTTATGATTTTTATTATTAATCAACAATCCTCTAATATCATACTCTATAATTTTATCAGATTCTTTCTCAACACTTTTATTATATCGCGTATATCGACGCAGTTGTGTCTTTACCCGCGCCACTACTTCCAATGGATTAAATGGCTTTGTTATATAATCGTCTGCTCCAAGTGTAAGCCCCATTATTTTATCTCCATCTTCCACCTTTGCCGTAAGCATAATAACAGGATAGTAATACTTTTCTCTTATTTTCTGGCAAATGTGAAATCCATCAATATCTGGAATCATAATATCAAGCAACGCCAAATCCAGAGGGGTATTTTCAACACATTTCAACGCATCCGTTCCATTATAAAATTTATATACATTATATCCATCATTTTTAAGATACACTTCAATTAAATCAGCAATTTCTTTTTCATCATCCACAACTAAAATATTTTCGTTCATTTTAATCCTCATTCCTGAGCTGTTTTTTGCTCATAAGCAACTTTGTGTCAAGCAATGCGCAGACACAAATTGCTGTGTGAAAAATTTATTTTTCACACTATTACTCCAGATATTTTACAATATATTCTAATATTTCATCAGATAATGGTCTTTTTTCAGGCATAATAATAAAATCCTTTGATAAATTGTACTTATCTGCCAATTGTTTTGGTGCAAATGCAATATCTGCCGCTTGCAGCATGGATATATCAAACTCACTATCACCCGCAGCTAAAATCTTTTTTCCCTCTATGTAACGCCTCAATCTTTTTATCGATTCGCCTTTTCTAAGTGTCTTTGGAACGACATAAATTTTATTATGATTATTCAATACATCAACAACGCTTAAATCAATCTGTTTTTTTAATTTGCACACAACCTCTTCAGGCTTGACACATTTTGTAAATACAAATAAATTGCGAATAAATCGCAGTTCAAATATTCTCCGTTTATCACACTCAAGCAGATTGAACGCCTTTTGCAATTCTGTCTTGGCACTCTGAATGGAAGCTAACGATTGCTGATACCAACGCTTATTTTCTTTTCCATTTTCCAGCATAATTCCCCCATTGCACACAAGCGCATAGGGGAGAACGCCCAACCCTAAATCAATGCGGTTATATTGTTCAAGTGTCCTTGTTGTCACTGGAACAAGCAGCATTTTTTTCGCCACTTGTTTCAGTAAACAATAAGTTTTTTTAGTCATATATGAGACTTCTCTTCCTTGATATATCTCAATATTTACTTTATCGACACCAATATCATGCTTATAGGAAAAAATAATCGTATTATCTAAATCTGTAAAAAAAATTTCATTTTTCAACGATTGCCATTTTTCAATACTTTTATTTTTAACACTTTCCATTATTGAATGATTTTTAATTTGATTTGCTGCTGCCTGTAACTAATTTTCTAAGCATATCCACTGGAATCATCGTCACAGATAACAGAACAACTGCTATCCAGCCCCCAATACCAAAAGGAACACAACTAAACATATTGCCAATCCATGTAAATACATCCAAAGGAATCAATCCCGCATTAACAATTACTGCCTGTATTAAAATAATGGCAAAAAATACTTTCAAAAATCCTGTATTTTCATTTAACCTTGAAAAGATTGCAAATCCGTCATCACGCACATTAAATCCATTAAACAGCGCACTTACAATAAATAATACAAAATATCCTGTCAAATGCTGTGCTTCATTATAAGCAGTTCCTTTACCGAACAAATCTTTAATAAACGGCGCTTTCAAGTAGACAAAGCTCACTATTGTCAGCCATAGTCCCATAATAACAATCTGTGTCATCATCTGTTTGCTGATAATACTCTCATCTCTTCTTCTAGGCTTTTCTTTCATATATTTTTCTAATGCTGGCTCATTTCCAAGCATAATTGCACCTAGACTATCCATTACCAAATTGACAAACAGCAAATGCGTTACCTTCAATGGTTCTTCCACGCCAAAAAATGGTGCGATTGCACTTACAATAACGGCTGCCACATTAATAACCAACTGAAATTTACAAAACTTTAAAATATTGTGATAAATCGTTCTTCCATATAAAATAGCATCTTTTATCGATTTAAAATTATCGTCAAGAATAACAATTTTTCCAGCTTCCTTTGCAGCTTCTGTTCCGCTTCCCATAGCAAATCCGACATCGGCACGCTTTAACGCTGGAGAGTCATTAACACCATCTCCTGTCATACCGACAACTAAATTCATCTCCTGACAAAGACGAACCATTCTTGACTTATCGGTTGGCAGCGCTCTTGCAATCACTCGAATTTGTGGAATAATTTTCTTTACTTCATCATCAGACATTTCATTTAACTGTGCCGATGACAATGCTTTTTCATCATTATTTTTGAGAAGTCCCGCATCTTTTGCTATTGCTATTGCTGTTTCAAGTCGGTCGCCTGTAATCATAACAACTTGAATACCCGCTTCCTGTACCTCTCGGATAGCCTCTTTTGCCTCTGGTCTAACATCATCACGGATACCGACAAAACCAATAATAACAATATCGTCATTAATTGTATTTTCGACAAGACTCTTTTCAGAGTATCCAAACGCCAAAACACGCATAGCTTTTGAAGCCAATTCATCAATCTTTCTGTTCAATACAGCTTTATCTAATGTTTTAACCTCACCATTTTCATCTAAATACTTTGTCGCTTTTGCTAATAATCGTTCGGGTGCGCCTTTGTAAAATACCTTTCCAAGATTATCAATGCGCGCTTGACTAAACTTATTGGATGAATTAAAGCTTTGCTGTGCCGTCACAACATACTCTTTATTGGCTCCAAGCGCTTGAAATGTCGATTCTCCTATAAATTTCATCAATGCTTGGTCGGTTGCATTTCCGCCAATTACTTTATGGGAAGAATCAAACATAGACTGTGTATTTTTGCCAATTGCCAAATCAACCAAGCCTTTTACTTTGCTGTGCTTACTTAAATCAGGTATATTGATTGAATTTCCATCGGCTAAAAAGAAATCAACAACTTCCAGTTTACCTTTTGTAATCGTTCCTGTCTTATCGCTGAATAATATATTTAATGAGCCAGCAGTCTCAATTCCTTCTGCCTTACGAACCAACACATTATGACTTAACATCTTGCTTGTATTTTGCATTAAAACCAGCGAAATCATCAATGGGAGTCCCTCTGGCACTGCGCATACAATAATAACAACCGCAAGGGAAACCGCCTCAATAATATCCTTTACTACCTCTCCTGCACCAATGGCAAAATAAGGTTGTATTCCGCCTGCTTTAACAATAAAGTATACAAAATACAATACTGCAATAACGATAGCGCCAATATATCCAAATGTAGAAATTTGTTTTGCTAATTTTGCAAGCTTTACCTTCAATGGGGAGTCTGGCTCACTCTCTTGCATCTCTTCTGCCATCTTGCCCATCATTGTCTTTAAACCAACTTTTCTTACATCTAATATACCTTCTCCATCAAATACAACAGCTCCGCGAAACAGCGAATGTTTGTCAACAAAAGTATCGCCCGTAATATCGTCTGCTAACTGAAAACTCTCGTCCGCCTGTGTTTTTTTGCATTCTTCAGCCTCACCGTTCAATGCAGAATTGTCTACTCTCAATGAGCCTTCTACTAAAATTCCATCGGCTGGAATCTTATCGCCTGATTGCAATAAAACCTTATCGCCAACAACGACATCATCAACATCAATAACCGTTACAACGCCATTTCGATACACTTTACATTTATCTTTTTCCGTGCTGTCCTTTAATTCACGATACTTTGTATCGCTTGCAACACCTGTTTTTGCAGATACAAACGCCACAATAAAAATGGCTATAATGGTGCCTAATGGCTCATAGATTTCTGCGTATCCAAAGCAAAACATTACAATCATTAATGCTGCAATTGCTAACAATATTCGTATCATTGGGTCGCTAAATGTTTCTTTAAACTCCTCCCAAAACGTGGTAGGTTCGGAATCTGGAATCACATTGGAACCATACTGTTCTCTGGATTTTTCGACCTCTTTGTCTGTCAGTCCGTTAAACTTCATAAATTATCTCCTTCATAATAATCCTCATTTTCGCGTTTTTTTACGCTAGTCAAGATGATGTTAAATTAAGGGAGAAACAAGTATTTTTGTCCTCCCTTGAATACTTCATCAAAAAATACTATTCATATCTGCGAACAAGTTCTCCTATACTAGTATCATTGGTACCTTGTCCTATTGCATTAAATTTCCACTCACCATTATATCTGTAAATTTCGCCAAAAATCATAGCCGTCATGCCAGAATAACTTTCTGTGAGATTGTATTTACACATTTCTTGATTGTTATTTGTATCAACCAATCGGATAAACGCATTTTGAATCATACCAAAATGCTGCTTTCTCTGAACGGCTTGATAAATATTTACTACAATAACAATCTTGTCATATTCCGCAGGGATATTTGCCAAATCAACAATAATTTGCTCATCGTCTCCCTCTCCGGCGCCCGTCAAATTATCTCCCATATGTTTTACGGTTCGTGAACGGTTTGCCAAATTTCCGAAATAGATAATATCTTCCTTTGCACACAACTTTCCATTCTTTAGTAAAATAGCGGAAGCATCGCAGTCAATCGCTTGTGCTTTACGAGAAAAAAAACCTTTGGAACGTTTTACTTCGTCCCAGCCAAGCCCCACAATCACTTTTGAAAGTCCCGCATTATCTTTAGACAAATTTACTTTCTGCCCTTTTTGCAAACTTATAGACATCTTTTATGCCTCTACTTTCTTCCCGGAGTCCAACGTATTCCCCAATTAAAAGCTTTGTCCAACTCAGGATGTCCCGGATAAAACTGTACAATTTTTTCAACACTAAATGCTTCATCATTGACATTTTCTAATAATGCAAGACCACACATTCTGTTCGTCGAATTGTATGTATCCATCTTGACAATCAAATCTTCCTGTCCCGGACACTTTATTGTTACGGTTGCATCGGCTTGCTGCCAATTTGCAACGCCTTCATAGATAAATGTATAAACAAGAACTCTCTTAATATTTGCAATTTGATTTCCGTTAATTCTAAGATTTTCTCCTGCTACGGCATTACCTGTTCTATCATCGCCATCAAGAGCAATATAAGGAGGCTGTGTCAATGAACCAAAAGCGTTGCCAAGCGCCTGAACAGCGCCTAAACGTCCATCTTTTAATTCAAATAAACACCCCAAATCAAGGTCAATCCCCTGTCCGCTAAATAAATTAGAAAAAAAACCTTTTTTGTTTGGTTTTGCATTCCAATTTAAATTAACATGTATTTCACCCAATCCAGCACTGGTATTTTTCTTAAGACTTACCTTTTGACCTTTCTGTAAACTAATTGCCATAATAAATTTCCTACGCCTTTCTTATACCGTTTCGATTCCATAATGTCCGCACAATGCAGCTAAACCGCCCTGAAAACCACTGCCAATTGCATTGAACTTCCACTCTCCATTGTTTCGGTACAATTCTCCTACAACAACGGCTGTCTCAATAGAGAAATCCTCACCCAAATCATATCGAATCAACTCGGTATTTGTTGAACTGTCTACAATACGAATAAAAGCATTTGAAACCTGCCCGAAATTTTGACGTCTCTTTTCAGCATCATAAATCGTAACCGTAAATGCAATTTTTTCAATATTGGCAGGCACTTTTTCCAAGTCAATCATAATTTCTTCATCATCGCCATCGCCGCCGCCAGTCAAATTATCCCCCATATGCTGTACAGATTCTGTTGGATGAACCAAATTATGATAAAAGATAAATTCCTTTTCTGTTGGACATCTTCCATTAACATCACACATAAATGCCGCTGCATCTAAGTCAAAATCTGCACCAGAATCGAACGCATTAACGTCCCAGCCAAGTCCTACCATAACGCTTTTTAATCCGGGATTTCCTTTTGTTAAATCTACTTTTTGTCCCTTTGTTAAATTAATTGGCATAGTTTTTTCCTCCTAATAAAATATTTATTTAAAGATGTGTGTTCATCAAAGAACCTTAATTATTTTTTCTTTCCAGGCACACAATACATTTTGTTAAATTCATCTTTAATGCTCTCTAATCGAGCCTTATCTTCAACTCGCTGTTTCTTGGCATTTTCCTGAATCATTCTTGTCTCGTCAATTCCAGACACAATCGTATGCCATGTCTTTTCCAGTGTGTCTACTTTTATAGAACTTCCCGAAGCTAACTTTGTTACCAACTTTGACTGTTCAACCGTATTTTTTGCGTTTTTAATCAATAACTCATTAGTTTTTTCATCCAGTGCCGCCATCGACTCTGCCTGAATACGCTGACGCTTTAACATAATAGCCTGCGCCAATGCCTGTTTAAATACTGGAAGTGTAATAATAAATGCAGAATTAATCTTTCTGATAAGATTCATATTGCTGAAAGCCATCGTCTTAATCATTGGAATGGACTGAATTGCAACACTCTCTGCGGTACGCAAATCTTGTGTTCGCTGTTCAAGCATCATCAATGCCTGATTAAGACTTGTCAATTCAAACTGAATGGAAGTGTCTCCTGAAGCCTGCATATCAGCCTGCCTTTGAGCAATATAATCCTCTAGCTCTCTTATTCCTTGTTCACCTGCCAATATGTATTTAACAAGTTCATGGTAATAATTTACATTTGCTTCAAACATCGAATCCAGTTTTCTATTTGACTGTTTGATTTCTGTCTCATACTGTTTTAACTGAATATAAATTTTATCAATTTCCTCGCCCATCGTATGATATTTTTTCAATATTTTATCAAGCTGCTTTCTTAAATTGCCAAACAGCTTTCCAAATAAGCTCGAATTATCCTTGACTTCGTCAATATCAAACTTACTCATTATTTGAGATAATGTATTTAACATTTCACTCGATTCATCAATCTTTGTCATTTCCATGCTATTTAATACAACATCCGAAGCCTTTGAAATCTCTTCTGCAACTTCTGCCCCAAAATAGACAATCGTATCTAAATTATTGACTTCTATGGTGCTGACAAGCGCATCGACTTCAGGTGAATTGACTAAAACCTCATTCATCTGTTCTCTGTCTGCCACAATATCATATTGTTCAACAACTTCGACTTCTTGTTTTTCTTCAACTGGTGCAGTCATAGGTTCCACTTTGTTCAAATTCAATCCCATTCTTTATCCTCCATTCTCGTTTAACCTATTTGTTATGGGTTTCTCTTAAAAATAATATCACGCCAAGATTTGGGGCGTGTATTTAATGAAAGCGTTGCAAAGTTAGGAATCTGCATATCATATATATAATCCCCTATTTGATGTTCTTCCATTAATTGTTTATTAAAATAGTTCTCAATATTTTGATATCCTGTTGGAACAAACGACAAAATATCAAATCCAATTAAATTTAAAAATGCAATCAATATAGAATCTTCGAGAGAACTTACTTTTTCTCCTGTGTTAATATAAATTATCTTAGGATTCGTTTTTGTAAAATCAAACTTTTGAATCAAACGAATAATATCCTTTGGCAAATTTAACGCAGTTGCAACAATCGTATACTCTGTTCCATTTTGAAACGTTCCCTTTATTAAAGCTTGATGAATAAGAATCTGCAGCTTTTCAAGCATATGTTCCTGCATTTCTTCTCTTAAAAAGCGGTATTGATAGTCCGCATGATTTTTAATTTTATTTTTTTGAAGCTTTCCATTTTTAAAAAATTCGGTTGTATGCTCCTTTAATGGATTATACGCTGTTGATTCTATAAATGGAACCTTTTGAATCACATAGGTATCTTGTGTCATCAACTCTTTTATGGATATCCAATAGGACGTAATATCACTATTTTTCACACCAGAAACTTTTGCACAAATCACAGGAAGATTAACAATATCATCCGTTACTGCAAAATTTGGTCGATACTTTAATTCTTCATTCCACAATATTTTTATCTCTTCATACATCGTCTGCAAATTGATAGCATTTGCTTTTTGATATTGTTGATTTCTATACAATCCCGAATCTTGATACATAATTGTATCTAATTCTCTCTCTGCATGATATGCAACCGTACCTAGTTTTATATCTGCATTTTCTTTTGGAAACTTTGTCACATTCATAGAAGTCTCAAAATGGACTTCATACAATAATTTATCTTGAATGGTACTTTTTATATTCAAATTTGGATTAAGGATAAGCACATCTATTGGTAATCTTGCCAACATTTTTAAAAATAAGGCTTCTGTTTCGCTTTTACACCCACCCATCAAAATAAAACAACTAATTTGCGGCATCTTCCAGCTTGAAAATAATCCAGCCTGATACCTTTTAAGCCAACAAAGCATATACACTGCTTTATTTGTCATTTTATTAATGTTCATCTGCGGCTTTTTTGCCTCTTCTAGCAGCACATCTAAAAATGCTTTTATCATTAACCGCTGAAGCTCTATATTAAAGGAATATTGAATATTCACGACCAAATCGGATAACATCTGGTCTAATGTTGTATACGTTCTACGGCGAATGGACGCAATTTCTTCATTTGATGGAGCGGGAATCATCTCATCAACAATTACAATTCTTCTTTTACTGTTTTTTAACTCTAATTGTAATTGATATAAATCATTCATATATGTAATTTTATCCGCAACGCCATTCATTATACAAAAACAATTATAAAAAAAGGCAGGATTGTCACCTCGAACCGTTATATTTTGTTTGATATCCTCTAAAACTTCTCCTGTAATCCAAGCATTGGTGCAATTTACATACGCAGGCTTTTCCCCATAAAGCCTTGCATTATTAAAATCGTTTTGTATCTCCTGTCGAATCCACTTTAAATTAAAATTGGATGGAAAAGGAGCGGTATGGTTTATTGGTAATTCATATGAGAGGGCAGAATTGGAATCTAGTTTTAAATAGGCGCTGTCTCCTTGATATTGCAAAAGAACAATATCGCATCCCGCATGGCAAAGTATTGAAATCAATATCAATTCATAGTTGCTGATAGAGCCTTCATACAATATCTTAGGGACTTTCTCTTGTCCAAGCAAATTTACAATACGTTCAAATTTATAATAGAGCCAGCACATAAATTTAATGTACGCATTTTTTAACATATTTTCGTTTTTTCCTGCTTTTTGCAAAGTCTCCAACGAATTATATATTGACATTGCCACATTATTTCTTTGATAATCATTCATTCTTGGCAGCCATTTTTTTAAACTTACAGAAATAAATTCAGCATTCATGCAAAAATTCATCCCCATAATCTCGCCATAGTAAGATAAATTTTTCTCATCGGGATTTGGAATTTTGCCTTCAATGACAACGCCTGCCAATCGGGCAGACTCATAATATTTTTTTATAAAATCGCCTATTTCCTGTGTATAGGCATTAATTCTGTAAAAATAGACGCCTTTATTCGGTCTATTGCTCAATTCCAAAAAGTAATCATCTAGTTGATGTATTTTTTGATGTTTAAACATGGATACCTTTTCACCTTCAATACCGATTCATCTTATTTTTATTCATAACATAACCAAGACTTGCACCGATGATTCCTCCAATAATATGTGTCAAATTAGACACATTATCATGGACAAACAGACCATTATATATCTGCCCTCCAATATATACTACTGCCACCAGTATAAATGTCATTGGAATACTTCCATCTTTAATACTTGTAAAAGAGGATAACAAAATAAGTGCAAAAACAACTCCGCTTGCTCCTAACAATCGAATATGCGGAAATAGTATAATATTGACAATGCCTGTAACCAGTGCCGTTGATAAAATTACTACTATCATATTAGAAGAACCATATTTTTCTTCAAGCAACGGACCTACAACTAATATCAGCATAATATTTCCTATAAAATGCTGCCAATTTGCATGACCAAATACATGACCAATCAATCTTATATAGGTCAAGGGATTTAGCAATGATGAACGGTAAACGCTAAATAATGTATATGTTGAAGAACCCTTTGTCAAATATCCCAATAAAAGCGATAAAAAACAAATAAGTGTAAACCCTAAAATCACTGGAGAATTAAACGATATCTTTAGTTGTCTTTTCTTATTCATAATGAATCTCCCATTCTTACTCAACCTATATATTTTATCAATAGCTTGTCATTCTTACACAAGCACAAGCTTATTCGTACCTTTAAATTGTATCACTTTTATTTATATTTTACAAGTGTTCTAATGAAAGCCCTGTATAAATAAATTGATGCAATCATACGGAACAGCTAGATTAATATTTTGTCCCGAATCAATACCTGCACTGCTTATACCAATCACTTCACCGTACATATTTAATAATGCACCGCCGGAACTTCCATGAGAAATAGGCGCTGTAAACTGTATGACATCTACATTGTCCATCACGCGAAAGCCTGAAATAATCCCATCTGACACAGAATTAAACAAGCCAAGCGGACTGCCTATCGCCACCACTTTCTGTCCTCTTACCAGCTTATTGCGGCCTTTATATATCGGTAGCGGAGATAATGTTTTTGCTATTCGTATAACTGCTAAATCCATTACTGAATTATACTTTATTACTTCATTGGTTCGATATACTTCCTTATCATTTTCAATGCGCACACAATAATACCACCCTTTATTGACTACATGATGATTGGTTAAAATATAACCATCCTTCCCTATCATAATACCTGAGCCTATTCCCAACACATCCCCCAATTGGTTGTGTACCTCAATCATTACAATTGAGGATGCTAGTAATGCTAACTCTTCAAAGGATTTTTCTCTTCTGTTTTTTGCCGTGTTTGTGGGATTAGGTGAAACCCGCACTGGAATGGATTTGGACTGGGATGATTGATTTGTAACACAAATGGTATCTGTATTGTGACTCGATGTTGTATTGCAGGCTGGTTTTGCATTAGCAACAGGATTTACATGGTGTGTCTGTCTTTTACGTTCTGGTATATGTACAACGATTTTTTCATGTTTTTCTTTATCATTTACAACAGTATTGTTTATAATTTTGTTTTTTATATTTTTATTATAACTATCATTTTTATTTTTATTATATTGAAATTCAGGTAGGCACCATTCTACAAAATCGCCTAATCTATTCTCTCTTGACAACTTTTTTAAATCTTCATCAATCGTGATATCCTGCCTATTTTGCAGCAATAATACATCCGCGCCTATCAATGTTAATAAATAGTAAAATAAATATTCCTGTACTTTTAATACATTTTCTGCAATCACTTTAATATATGCCTGTTCATCCCATTTTGTATGCCAATTATAAAAAACAAAATCCATCCACCAAATCATTTTGATAACAAAATTTTTTTGTATCGACGCACTCATTCCTTTTTTTAACTGAGCATACTTTTCGCATATTTGTTCAACTGCTTCTCCTAATGTTTGAGAAAACATCTCATTATTTTCTGTGCTATGTATAACCATCTTCTTTTTATCACTCGCTATCCAATTATCATAACATTGAATATAATAGCTGCTCTCATTGTCTTGTAAGCAAAAGGGCAATTTTGTTATTCTTCTATATAATAATTTATTGGAAATCATTTCCTCTGATAACATATTATCAACATAAACCACTTCGTTTTTTAAAGATTCATTTCCTCCAAGCAATCGGATAAAATACACATCTCTACACCCGTTATTATACCCTCCTTTAATCCTAGCAAAGGTAGTTACGGACTCAATATTCATAACATTATGTCTATAATTTATTTTCATCTTTGCCTCCACCCTCAATTTATTTACATGTATCTTTAAACAAACCAAAATCGTATTTGACTAAATTTTATCATAGAACACCTCTTTTTTCTATGTTTCTTTTTACTTTTATGTTATAATCACCTCTATATCTAAAACCCAGAAAGGAAAACACCTTATGAAAGATTCTGCACTTTATTACAGTGTGGGCGCTCTTTTATACTGCCCTGCAAACAATGAAACTATATCCGATTCCATTATCCATAATAAATTTGCAAAACCATTTTCACTAGCGCTTTGTTTGGAAGACACCATTCCTGATAATTTCGTTCTTCAAGCAGAAGAACTATGCTATCACAGTCTTTTAAAAATAGAGCAAGCAAATGAATCACAAGAATTTTATCTTCCAAAAATATTTATTCGAGTACGGAATCCAGAACAAATGCTACGATTATATCACCGTTTTGAAAAATTAATAAACCTTATCTGCGGCTTTATTGTACCTAAATTTGATTTGGACAATGCCGATGCCTATATTCATAATTTGTGTGAAATTAATTCAGCTTCAAAACAGCCTATTTATATGATGCCTATCTATGAAAGTTCTTCTATTATAGACTTAAGAACTCGATATGATATTTTATATACATTAAAAGATAAAATTGATTCGATTGAAAAATTGATTCTTAATATTCGTGTCGGCGGCAATGATTTATGTCATGTTTTTGGTTACAGAAGACATGCGGACGAATCAATACATCAAATAAAACCTATTGCAGATATCTTTTCCGATATTAATACTATTTATGGTCGTGATTATGTAATTTCTGGCGCTGTTTGGGAATATTTTGACGGCGCTTACTGGGAAGAAGGATTAAAAAAAGAAATTATGGATGACAAGCTATGTGGATTTATAGGAAAAACCGTAATTCACCCCAAACAAATCCCTATAATAAATTCCGAATACGCTGTGCATATTACAGATTATCAATCTGCAAAAGCGATACTAAACTGGGATAATAATTCTAAAACCTTAGTATCATCAGACCCCCAAAAAGTGCGTATGAATGAATATAAAACCCACGCAAACTGGGCAAAAAAAATAATGCTGATGGCTAAGCATTACGGCATTACAAGAAATGATTAATATAAAAATTCATTTTACAAACGTTTCGTTTTTGATAGTTAAGTGGATATTCGCAATCCGCTACGCTACTTGCTCAAACCCGCTAGCTACTATCGTAGCTTTTCAGTGGGAGCTTATACTCCCACTGAAACAGGCAAATCAACTTTCATATTGGAATCTTTCAACTAAATCTTTTAACATATCTGCCTGACTTGACAATTCTTCTGAGGCAGCAGCACTCTCCTGTGAAGTGGCTGAATTTGATTCCACTACATCTGCAATCTGATTAATACCTTCTGTAATCTGTGCCGCCGCTGCCGCTTGATTATCAGAAGCCTGTGCAATCTCTGCCATAGACTTATTTACAACCTTTGCATTATCCACAACGGCAAGTAATGATTGTGCTGTGGAATTGGTAAGCTGTATTCCTTCTTCTACTGCCATAATTGCATTTTGAATTAAACTCTTTGTATTCTTAGCCGCATCTGCACTTTGTTCTGCAAGTATACCAACTTGTGTAGCAACAACAGCAAACCCTTTTCCGTTTTCTCCTGCTCTTGCTGCTTCAATGGAAGCATTTAAGGCAAGCAGTGATGTCTGGTCTGCAATTTCTTCAATACTCTTAATAATTTCAGCAATCTTATCAGAAGCCGCTCTAATTTTATTCATAGCATCTATATTTTTTTGCATCTGCTCATTGCTTTCTGTAATCTGAGCATTCATATCTGCAACAATAGTACTTGTTTTTTCTGCATTTTTTGCATTGACTGCTATTTTTTCTGAAATCTCTGTGATAGTCGCTGTCAGCTCCTCCACTGCACTTGCTTGGTCTGTGGCGCCTTCTGCAAGAACTTGTGATGCTTCTGACAAATCCATTGCTCCATTTTGTACACTCTCTGCATTACTGTTAATATCTCGCATCGCAGCACTTAACGATTGAATAATTCCTCTAAAGGATTGACTAATCTCAGCAAAATCGCCTTTAAAGTCATCATCAATTTTAATTAAGAAATTACCATTGGACAATTCGGACAAATTGCTGTCAATCTCTGAAATAATTATCTTCAAATCTTGAATTGTGCTTGCAAGACTATTCATTAACGTTGCGGTCTCATCATTTTCTTCTGGTACAGGCGCTTCTGAATGAAGGTCTCCCTCTGCTAATAACTTTAAGCGTTCAACCACTACCATAATTGGCTTTATAACATTTTTCCCAAGACGAACACCATTTCTAATGCCAAATAAAGTAAATACAATTACAAATAAAACTGTAACAACCATAGACAAGTAGAACATGCCTAAAAACTCATTTCGTACAGCAGCAACGCCAATACTCCAGCCATTTATACCTGGAATAGGCGAATATGCAACAACTTTTGTCACTCCGCCATATGAATATGTACCTACGCCAGCTTCTCCAGTAATCATCCTTTTACAAATGGCACTATATTTTTTTAGCTTTGGATTCGTATCGCCAAGCGCTACACTATCTTCCACTCCGACAAGCGATGAATCGATATCTGCAATCGTTATTCCGTTTGCATCCAGCATAAAAGCTGTTCCGCCTTTCCCGACCTTAATTGAACGCATAATATCATTTAAAGATTCACCATTTTGAATATAAAGAACTGCGCCAACTGGCGTTGTACCTGGAACTCCATCTTTCCACAAAGGAGCAGATACAGCATACGATACAGATTTTGTAATTTCACTGTATGCAGGTGTTGAAACATATGTATTTCCCTTCATTGCCTCTTTAAAACAGTAACTATCAGAATAGTTTGCTCCAGAAATAACATCAACACCGCTGCTGTTAAGAAGAAATCCTCTTTCAAAACCATGCTGCTTAATTTTTTCATTTAAAATCGAAGTTTTCTCAGCTACGGACCTTTCAGGGTCTGCAAGACGTGCAATACTTCCTGTCTCATAGGCAATTGCCTTATATTTTTCAAGTGATGCTGCCACATAATCAGCCGCTACATCAGAAGTATTATTAATGGTTTCTGAAACTGCACTTACCGATGAAACCCAGCTTAATACAGCTGTAATCACACCTAAAATAATACAGCTAAGCATAACTGTCTGTGCAAATCGCTTAGAAATCTTTTTTTCAATACTTACAAACGCACTATTATTTTTACCAGTTTTTGATTTTTTCAATAGACTTTTGCTCTTTTCTTTTTGCATATAAATCCTCATTTCTGCGTCGCCCTAACAATAAAATATCCTAATTCACTTTTGTGTTTCTAATGGTTTAAAACCATTTTGGAATGTATATTTATGTTAATGTAAGGTTTTATTAACAACATTTTAATTTATCTTTTCTTTTATAAAAAATTTATGCTAAAATGACGCACATTGCAATTTCAACTGCAAATAGAATGATATACAAAAAGTCAACCGAAACAACTCAGTCAGCATAACTGCTACCTTATTACACAGCACAGCAATTATATGCCACTATGACACAACATTAGATAAAAAAACGGCAATCACTATAAATATATAACACAAAGCTCTACTTCATTTGATTTCACCTCCAATATGTTATTTTCTCTGATTATATTTCATATTTATTTTATGATATTCATTGGGAATCCAAAATTAAATTAGGACTATATAAACCCTGTGTTTTATTATTTTTAATAGAACAATAATAGATGTCACATTGTATACATCTTTATGTCAATAAAAGATATATATCTGGGCAACACACTGATATATATCCTATATTATTATATCAAATTTAATAATTTTTTTCTACCTTTTTCATTTAATTTTTTTTAATTTTATACGATTTTTATAGATTTATTAAAGATATTATCTCTTATAAAAATAAAAAATCTCCATATCATAAAAAATAATAACACGGAGATTTTCTGCTATTTATTAACTTACACATTATTATTCATTTAATTTACTCTTGTATATTTATATACTCCCTTATACCATGTTTTATAAATTTCATATTTATTATTCTCATTACCAATTAACGTTTGGATTGTATCCCCCTTAAACAAATCAATACATATTTCTTTCTTCCAACAAAAAAACAGATACACGCCACATTTCTCCTAACGCATATCTGTCTTTTAAACTTTTATATTTTTAATAATTATTCCAATATTTTTTTTACTTTCTCATCATATTCAGCTTTTGAAATAATACCCATACTCAGCTGCATTTCAACTTTTTTAAGCAAATCATAATTATCCAACCGTTTTTGGGCAGCTTCTAATTTGTCATTATATTCTTGTGCTGTAAGAATATCAAGCGCAAATGCCTTATCTAATTTTTGCTTGATTGCATTAAATTCATCTTCAGCCTTCTTTTTTGCCTTTTGTTCATTTTCTTCCCGAATGGTTGTCTCCTTTTTGTCAATCTGCAATTTTATATCCGCCAATTTTTCTAATTCTGGCTCAATACTTTCCAGCACATCTGAAACATCAAAAGCATCACCGCCGCTGCACTTTTCAACATATTCAACATATCGTTTTCCTATTTCAGCATAGGAAGATTCCAGTCTCTTCTCAACGACCGATTTTTGAATATTCAAACTTGCAAGTTCACTTTGTTCTTTTGTTAGGTTATATAGCGATTCGCCTAAATTTTTAGCGGAATGAATCACATTGTCCCCAACTTCTTTTGCTGCCTTTGCAGCCTTTTCAAACATATCCATATCTACTCCTCCTATACTTTTTTATACCATACTAAATATCATATTTTTCTTTTTTCAACATCATATTCTTAGGTAAAGACAAGTATTTGTTTGTACAGCAAATTTTTATATCATTATTTTGCTGGGGTTATTATAACATAATCTTTAGGTAAAGTCACTTATAATTTATGTCTTAATTATAATATATATTTCATATTTTTAAAAATTCCATAAACCATTTTACTATTGTAATTTATATGTCTGTAAGATTTTTAATAATTCCACAACATTTATAATAATTCAAATTACAATATTCTATGGGAACTTCTTTTTCCTTTGCTAAGCGCACAATGGGCTTTAACTCTTTATTCTTTCTATATTTTTCATCTATCAATATTATTTTAGGCACCCTTCTAAGCAAAACACGTGTTGTCTCACCGATTCCGGGTTTTATCAAATTAATATCCGCCACCTTATATTTTTGTGCGATTTTTTTCACCTCATCTATCCCATAACCATTTTGGCAAAATGTTGATTCAACATTTTCCAATGAAAAATGCTTTTCAATTTCACTGATAAACGCATATGATAAATCCGCGCTTTCTAAATTTTCATAATACACTGCTCCATGAAAATCATTCAAACCAATAATATCATCTCTTAAAAATGTTCGGCTTATAAGTCCTGATATCGTACAATTTAAACAGGAACTTGGAATTAAAATATCCTCATGCGTTCCACAAAGCTCTGTTATATTAGCAGGGTCTGCAACCACTGCTATATCTGAAGATACTTGATTGTAAACACGGATAGCATTTTTTAATTCATTAAAAATAGCACCTTTTCCTACCCACCCATCAACAAATAATAATTGCTGCGGACGATATTTATTCAAAAGATACCTCATTGCATTATCATCTATTCCCTTTCCACGTATAATCGAAATGGAATAATGTTCAATATCTAATTTAAATTTAAACTTCAAATATCGTTTTATTAATATACCTATTGGTATTCCTGCTCTTGCCAACGATACTAAAACAATATTATTGCCTCTTTTTTTTATAATTTTATCAGACAGACAGCCTATGGCATTCGCTGTTGCTTTTGCATAATTTTCAAGTGCTTCTTGATATACATTCATATACTCTTTTGTCGGCACATATTCTATTGGAAGCATCTCACAATAATGACATCCAGACTGTATCAATCGTTCGCGCTCGCTCGTAAGCAATGGAATTACTTGCCCTGTAATATCTTTTAGTAATAACTGCACATCTTCTGTGCTATAAGAACTTCTCATTTTAACCCTCATTTCTG
Source organism: uncultured Eubacterium sp. (assembly GCA_947088865.1). Taxonomy (GTDB): domain Bacteria; phylum Bacillota; class Clostridia; order Lachnospirales; family Lachnospiraceae; genus Lachnospira. The sequence goes on from CAMUHY010000002.1 coordinate 48,618, forward strand.
CACTGCTTTATTGCACAAAAAACAAAATTTTTTAAATTTTGTTTTTACAACTTTGTGTCAAGCAACGCGCAGACACAAATTGTGTGAAATAATTTATTTTTCACACTACCTCCGCGCCTTTTGATTCTATTATTTTTCACCTTATAGCCATTGTATTACATAAATTTCCCTATTTCCACTGACGGACAGGGCTGCTAACAGGGTATCAAGTCCTTCTGCTTTAGGAGCGGGAGCATCGGTGATTACAAGTACACAATCATACTTACACAAATCATAAATAAATGTTTTTCGTTTTTTATCATAAAGACTTTCCAACTCATAACGTGTATGTAACGGATACTTATTTTCACTGCTTACGGTAATTGGACTTCGTGTTGTTGCATGAAATCGCACTGTCAAAGCCATTTGTTCAAGTTTTTTTGCTACCATAAATGCTGGATACATAAATTCTTCTGTTCCAATCACCAAAATACTTTTATATTTAGCAAAACAAATCTCTTTTTCGATATCCAAAAATAATTTTTTAATCGTTTCATGATATTGTTTTATATCAACCATTCGTCTTGTATCCATATAACCATTTATATAAACCATTTTATATTGTATATTTTCCACTGCCTTTAATTGGTCTAACGTTATATATGTACCATCCCCTGCATACTGCTCCGCAATTTGCGTATAATTTTCATGGTTTGTCTTTACAACATAATTTAAATCAATTTTTCTTTGCCTATACAAAGCAATCGCCTCATCATTCATGCCATTGAGCAAGGAAGCAACCGCATATTGTTTTATCTGTGGATAACGCTTATTTAAAATATCTATAATATTTAAAATGGTTTTTCCTGTCGTCACCTCGTCTTCCACAAATATAATTCTATCAACTGTGTCTTTTATTTTATCAATATCATCTTGAACTAATTTTTGTTCTGTTGCATGACTATGCTGTTCTGAAAAATAAATATATTTTACATTTTCAAGTGTTTCTCTGGTGGTGTGCATATACCATGTATCACAATAACTTGCCACAGCAGCGCCTATGGCAGTTGCTGTCTCAGCAAAACCAATCAAGAGTAATTTTTCATTTTGGTATCGCTTTTTTACTTTTAAAGCAAGCTCCTCAAACATCAAAAATGCTTTTGATGGCTCTACGGCAATATGTTTTCCCTGCAACGCATTTACAACAAGATAACTCCGTTTTTTATTATTTTCTCTTTTTGCAATTTTAATAAAATTTTGCGTTTCATACATTTTAAAACACCCATCCTTCATATTAAATTTTACTGTTTATATTGTAACACAATTTACAAACCTCATCATTTAAAATCCAACTTTATTCCCGCAAGCATTGAATACTCTAAAGCTTGCTGTGAGTATTCGACTTTCACTCCTATTTGTATAAGTAACCGTTCCTGTAAAATCGAATACATTAAATAAAATAAAACATATGGAGACTATAATGAGTAAACCGTGCTGTCTTAATCGGACAACCGAACTGTATCTTGCAGCATTTAACCGTATTTTACAAAAAATGATTTGCAAGATGTCCAACGCAAAATTGACAAATAGTATTTCTCATAATTTTATTGTACAAATGATTCCTCACCACCAAGCAGCCATTGAAATGTCTGAAAACATTTTAAAATATACTTCTAATAATTCTGTGGAAAATATTGCCTCAAATATCATCACAGAACAAACCAAAAGTATTGAAAATATGCTTTCTATCGAAAAAAGTTGTAACTGTCTTGTCAATCAAAGACAAGAATTACAGTTATATCAAACAAAAATCAATCAAGTTATGCAGACAATGTTTTCAAATATGAGTAAAGCTTGCTGTACCAACCAAATTAACTGCAATTTTATGTGGGAGATGATTCCCCACCATGAAGGCGCTGTATTAATGTCTGAAATTACACTGCAATTTAATATTTGTCCTGAGTTAAAACCTATTTTAGATTCCATTATTTCTTCTCAGAAAAAAGGCATTTCAGAAATGCAAAATTTACTGCATTGTTTAGAATGTTAGGATTGAAAATGAACACATAAAATTTTTAAATAAGCAAATCAAACACTCTTCTAATAAAATTAAATAGTGAGGGTAGAAATTCTATCCTCACTGTCTATTTATCGTATATTGATTATTATATCTATTATTTAGTCAATTTTAGTTATTCTTATCTGCCATTTGATTATGGTCTTAAGCCCATACCACCCTCTAATGTGATAGTCTCGCCAGACATAAATTTAAAGTCTGGTGAAGCTAGCGCTACGCAAGCTCTTCCAATTTCTTCTTCAGAATCACCATAATGTCCCATAGGCGGCATCTTTACATTTGCCTTAAATGCTTCTGGATAAGCCTTTTCAAAATTTTCTAATTGGCTTGTCCATGCAAGAGGACAAACAATATTAACGTTAATATCATCTTTGCCCCACTCCGTAGCGGCAACTCTTGTAAGACCTCTAATTCCTTCTTTTGCTGCTGCATATGCACACTGTCCAAAATTACCAAAAAGTCCTGCGCCTGAAGCAAAATTGATAACCGTTCCTTTTGTTTTTGCCAAATATGGATAACATGCCTTCATATAATAAAAAGTAGCATAAAGACCAGAATACATAGCAAGATTAAACTGCTCTGTTGTGTGGTCTGCAAGCGTTACACCAGAAGCAGAGGCCTGTGCATTATTGATAAGTACATGGATATCGCCAAATGTATCAACTGTTTGCTGTACTACATTTTGTACCACTTTTTCATTGTCTGCTTGTGGATTGACATCCGCTTGAATTACAAGTACTTTAATACCATAATTTTTTTCAAGCTCTTCTTTTGCATCTTCTAGCTTCTGCATATTTCTTCCTGTAATAACAAGATTTGCCCCTTCCTTTGCATAAGCTGTCGCAATACCATATCCAATTGAACCACATCTGCCATTGCTGAGCGTTGCCTTGCCTGCTCCTGTAATAATGGCTGTCTTTCCTGTTAAAAATCCCATAACATACCTCCTAATTAAAATATTAACAACTCTTATTATATTCCATATTGCTAAATAATTCCATTTATTTATTAATAAAAATAGAGTTTTCTGCAAATTCTCTCTTTCTTTTATGTTTTCTCATACCATCTGTCTTATGCTGATAATTTCTTCGTCTCCAATCTTTTCGATAGCCTGCACTGCCAACTTCCATTTCCATAAAATAATAGGCTTCATATGGTGTTTGTGGTCTTTTGCTGCAAAATGGGCAATTCGGGTCGCCGCAAGTTGTATCAAGCCATTCATTGCATGTTATGCAGCACCATGAATCATATTCATCAATCTGAAAAATGGTCTGCTGCCCGCATTTTGGACATATTGATGAAGAATGCCATCCCATCAATTTCCACTTAAATTGTTTTTTACGCGCTTTTAAATAATTTTTTCTATTTTTCATAAATCTTTTTTATAGGCTTTTTATTGCCTTTTCAACATATATCATTAATTTTTTATTTTAAATATTAATCATTAGCATTTTAATAATTCATAAATAATATTAAATGTAATATTCTATTCTTCTTTTACATCTATTTTCTTATCATTGCTTCTCAACTTTTCTTTTATCTTTTTTAGTATACTCTCATCATCCTTGTTTTCTTCCATAAATTTTTGAAATACAAACAATACACAGATACCTACAATAAATAATAATGTATCAATGGCGTTTGGCGACTGCATAATAAGATGCCTTGCTGACACAAATATAAGCACCTCTATAATATTTCCAGTGTCTGGTTTGCATAACATTTTCAAAAATTCAATACCAATAATAACCATAAATACATTATCTAAAAATTTAATAAGGCTTCCTTTATCCATTCTTGTATTCCAAAACTCTTCAACGGCAGGTATAATGGCAATAGCTGCTATCACAATCGCTATAACAACAAACACTGCCATAATCAACTCCATCACATCACAAATATTACATAGTCCTTTTCTTAACTTATCCAAAAAATAACCACTCCTTTCCAAATAATTATAAAATTTGCTGCAACTGTCTTTGAACTTTATTCATCATCCATGTTGCAGCAAAACTTGGAAAATATTTTATCTGTTGAAACGTTTAAGAAATTTTTATTTTTAATATTTTTAAAATTGATACTATTAATTTTTAATATATTTTTATAATAGTTCTTTTAAAATCTTATTGACTAAACCTGGATTTGCTTTTCCTTTCATTGCCTTCATTGTCTGTCCTACCAAAAATCCAAGCGCCTTGTCTTTTCCGCCTCTGTAATCCGCAACGGACTGTGGGTTATCGGCAATAACTTTTTCAACGGTAGCACGAAGCGCACCCTCGTCACTTATCTGCCCAAGTCCATTTTCCTTAACATACTGTTCTGGGTCAGCGTTTTCCTCAAATATTTTAACAAATACATCTTTTGCAACATTGCCGTTAATGGTTCCAGAATCAACAAGTGCAATCAGCTTAGCAAGATTGGAAGCATCAAAACTAATATCTTCTGGCTCTAATGATTTATCTTTTAATATTCTCATAATTTCGCCAATAATCCAGTTTGCCACTTTTTTAGGCTGATTACAAAGAGCTGTTGTCTCCTCAAACAAATCGGCAAGCCTTTTAGAATCCGTAATCATTTCAATATCATACTCTGGAATACCAAACTCTTTTGCATATCGCTCCATTTTTTCACTCTTAAATTCTGGCTGACGACTCTTAATCGTCTCAAGCCATTCATCACTAATATGCAGCGGCACTAAATCTGGGTCTGGAAAATAGCGATAATCCTGTGCATCTTCTTTTGAGCGCATAGCATACGAATAAGCTTTATTATCGTCCCATCTTCTCGTCTCTTGAATTACTTTTTGTCCTGATTCTATCAAATCAATCTGCCTGTCACGCTCTGCTTCAATAGCTCTGGCAATCGCTGAAAAAGAATTGAGATTTTTGGTTTCTGTTCTTGTTCCAAAATCGGTTGCCCCAACCTCTCTTACCGATAAATTGACATCTGCCCTCATGGAACCTTCCTGAAGTTTACAATCAGAAGCGCCAAGATATTGAATAATTAAACGCAGTTTTTCAAGATAGGCAATCACTTCTTTTGCACTTCTCATATCCGGTTCTGAAACAATTTCAATCAACGGAACACCAGAACGGTTAAAATCGACAAAAGAAACATCTTCCCAATCATCGTGAACCAATTTGCCAGCATCCTCTTCCATATGAATCTCATGGATTCGGATAGCCTTTGTTGTTCCATCTTCCAGCTTAATATCAACATGCCCATCTTTACAAATTGGCAAATATAACTGTGAAATTTGATAATTTTGTGGGTTATCTGGATAAAAATAATTTTTTCTGTCAAATTTACAATATTGTGTAATTGTACAATTTGTGGCAAGACCAACCGCCGCCGCATATTCTACAACCTGTTTATTAAGAACAGGGAGCGAACCTGGCATTCCTGTGCAGACAGGACATGTATGTGTATTTGGCGCCCCTCCAAATTCCGTTGAGCAGCCGCAAAATATTTTTGTTTTTGTTGCAAGTTCTACATGAACCTCAAGTCCTATGACTGTTTCATATTGTTTTGCCATACTAATCCTCCATTCTTGCCTGCTCATATGTGTAAGCTGCCTGAATCAATGTTTTCTCGCTAAAACTATTGCCTATCATCTGAACGCCTATCGGAAGTCCTTTAGAATCATTCCCGCAAGGAACACTAATTCCAGGAAGTCCAGCAAGATTTACACTGATTGTATAAATATCACCCAGATACATCTTGATAGGGTCGGATAATGAATCGCCAAGTTTTGGTGCTGTTGTCGGCGCAACGGGTCCTAAAATCACATCGTATTTAGCAAATGCTTCATCAAAAGCCTTTTTAATCATGGCTTTAACCCTTAATGCCTTTAAATAATAAGCATCATAATATCCTGAACTTAGGACAAAGGAACCGAGCATAATTCGACGTTTTACCTCTGCTCCAAATCCTTCTGAACGTGTTTTTTTATACATATTGTGAAGTCCCTCATAATCCTTAGCACGATATCCATATTTCACGCCGTCAAAACGCTCAAGATTGGAGCTTGCCTCTGCTGCTGCTATCGTATAATATGCAGGAATCGCATACTCTACAAGACTCAAATCAAACTCTTCAACAATCGCTCCCTTTTCTTTTAAAACTTCGGCTGCCTTTAAAACAGCTTCTTTTACTTCCAAATCAAGACCTTCCCCAAAATAATCTTTTGGAATACCGATTTTCATTCCCTTTACATCATTGACAAGCGCTGCTGTAAAATTCGTATCTTCTCTTTGAATGGATGTAGAATCTTTAGGGTCATGTGCTGCAATCACTTCCATAATTGTTGCGCAATCGGTTACATCTTTTGTCAATGGTCCTATCTGGTCTAATGAAGAACCATACGCAATTAAACCATATCGGCTCACCGTGCCATACGTTGGCTTCATGCCAACAACACCACAATACGATGCCGGCTGTCTTATAGAGCCGCCTGTATCCGAACCCAATGCACAAAAGGCTTCATTTGCCGCAACTGCTGCCGCTGAACCGCCCGAAGAACCACCTGGCACATGCTGTGGGTTGCGCGGATTTTTTGTCACGCCAAAAACTGATGTTTCCGTTGTAGAACCCATTGCAAACTCATCCATATTTGTCTTTCCTATCATCACTGCGCCTGCTTCTTTAAGTCGTATAACAGCCTCGCTTGAAAATTGAGGAATAAAATTTTCTAATATTTTTGATGAACATGTTGTAAGAACACCCTCTGTACACATATTATCTTTAATGGCAACAGGAACACCTGCTAATACCCCATTTAATGTGCCAGCTTCAATCTTTTTTTGGACTTCTTTTGCTTCATTTAGGGCGGCTTCTTTATCAAATGTCACATAACAGTTATACTCGGACTCTGTGCGTTCAATTTGTGCTATAACTGCCTCCATCGCTTCTACTGCTGTTGTTTTTTCCTCTTTGATGGCTTTTGCAAGCTCGACAGCAGTCATATCTAATAATTCCATAGCATTTTTCCTTTCTTCCTTAATCTACTGTCTTAGGAACAATAAATGCGTCATCATTCCTCTCTGGTGCATTTGCAAGAGTTTGCCTGCTTCCGTCTGCATTTGTAACAATATCTTCACGCATGACATTCTCAACCGGAAATACATGGGACATTGGTTCAATTCCTGTTGTATCCAATTCGCCAAGCTTATCAATATAATCCAGCATACTTGCCATATCCTTTTTTGCCTGCTCTTTTTCATCACTTGTAAGCTCTAGTTTGGCAAGGATACCTACATAATCAATTGTAGCATCATCTATAATATTAGCCATAAATACTCCTTTCTTTTTATTCTTTCCTGATTAATCTATAATTGAAAATTTCCATTTATAATTTTTCATCCTTACTTTCTATTTGCATTTAATCATAAAATTTTCACTCAATAAGCAACATATTTACTTTAATAAAAATCAAAATGAATATTTACATCTTTTATTTTAATCACGAACCTTTATATGCACTTCTCGAAGCTGTTGTTCGGTTACTTCATTCGGCGCGCCGCACATTAAATCCTGAGCTGTTCCGCTCATTGGAAATGCGATAACTTCACGAATGTTCTCCTCATTTCTAAGAAGCATAATCATTCGGTCAATGCCTGGCGCCATACCTGCATGTGGTGGTGCGCCAAACTGAAATGCGTGATAAAGCGCACCAAATTTAGCCTTCAATACCTCTTCATCATATCCTGCAATTTCAAACGCTTTAATCATAATCTGCATATCATGATTTCGCACAGCTCCTGACGATAATTCGATACCATTGCAAACAATATCATATTGATAAGCAAGTATGTCCAATGGATTTTTTGTATTTAATGCTTCCAATCCGCCTTGTGGCATTGAAAACGGATTATGTGTAAAACCAATCTGCTTGGTTTCTGCATCTTTTTCAAACATTGGAAAATCATTTATATAACAAAAACGATACGCTTTTTCCTCTATCAAACCAAGCTTTTGTCCCAATTCGGTACGAATCATACCAGCATAGTAAGCTGCCCTATCTTCCTTATCTGCCATAAAGAAAATGGTGTCGCCAACCTCAAGACCTGCCAGTGTCTTAAATTCTTCTTTGCAATCCTCCGGAATAAACTTATCAATTGGTCCCTTGTAAGAACCATCCTCAAGCACTTCCAGATAGCCAAGTCCGCCCATGCCAATACCTGTGGCAAATTTCAACAATTTTTCATGGAAGCCTTTGGACATATCTGCATGAACTTTAACAGCGCGCACGGTCTTTCCAATAAACGGCTTAAACGTACATTTTTGGAAAAACTCTGTCACATCAATAATTCTAAGCGGATTGCGAAGGTCTGGTTTATCCGTGCCAAACTCTAACATAGCCTGTTTATAGCTTATCACTGGATAAGGCGCTTTTGTCACAGTGTAGCCTTCTGGTGCAAACTGTTCAAATGTTTCTGTAAGAACTTCCTCTCCCACTCGAAATACATCTTCTTGTGTTGCAAAACTCATCTCAAAATCAAGCTGATAAAATTCTCCAGGCGAACGGTCTGCTCTTGCATCCTCATCTCGAAAACAAGGGGCAATCTGAAAATATTTATCAAAGCCAGAAACCATCAAAAGCTGTTTATACTGCTGTGGCGCTTGTGGCAGCGCGTAAAATTTGCCCTTATATTTTCTTGAAGGAACAATATAATCTCTGGCTCCTTCTGGCGACGATGCACAAAGAATTGGCGTTTGGATTTCCATAAACCCTAAATCCGTCATCTTTTGACGCAAAAATGCGATTACTTTTGAACGAAAAATAATATTATCTTTTACTTTTTGGTTTCTTAAATCCAAATAACGATATTTCAGACGTACATCTTCTCGAATCTCTTTTGATGTCATCACCTCAAACGGAAGCGTTGTATAAACCTGTCCAAGTACTGTAATCTCTTTTGCATCAAGCTCAATTGTACCCGATTGTATTTTTGGATTATAGGTTTCCTCATCTCTTTTTTCTATCATTCCCTCAATACTGATACATTCTTCTTTTTTTATTCCTTTCAAAAGTTCTGCATTTCTAATAACAACCTGCAATATACCATACATATCTCTTAAATCAATAAAAGAAACACCGCCATGGTCACGGATATTTTCTACCCAGCCAGCCACTCTTAATGTGCTGTCAATATCTGCCTCACTTATCTTATCTAACGTCCTATCTCTGTACATAAATCCTCCTTCTTATTCTATAAATGCTTACTTTTTTATTTATTATATCAAATATAAACTCTGCTTAAACCTATACTGGCGTTAAATATTTTTATATGACTATACATTTTCATGCATCAAAAAACCGAAGCACATCAAAAGATGTACTTCGGGGCGAATTGACTGTTCAATCGTATTCGCGGTACCACCCGCAATTAAATAAAAGAGGTTTTCTTTTATTTATCTCTAAAACATTTAACGCATGTATACGTAATAACCTACTAAAACCTGTCTGCTATCCAAACAAGCTCTTTCGACTATTCTGCTCCAGAGTGTTCCACTTGATAATTCCCTGTGTGCGCTCTCAGTCGGTGACGCCGCCTTCCTGTCAGGTTCCATAAAAAGCAGTCTCTTTCATAGCATTTTAATATCTGATTTGAAATTGATACTACCATATATTACTTATAATTTCAAGCTTTATTATTTAAAATATAATTTCCATTCTATTTATTTGTCTGCAACATATAATTCCATTATCTGGACATAGCCGCTTTCATCAAATGCTTTGCAAGAACAGATGTTGTTACAGAACCAACACCTCCCGGAACAGGACTTGCCATTCCAGCAATCGCTGTAATACCATCAAAATCGACATCACCGCACAAATTGCCTTCATCATCAACATTGATACCAACATCAATAACAATAGCATCCTTTGCAACATGCTCTGATTTTATCATCTTTGCAGAACCTGCTGCCGCAACAAGCACTTCTGCCCTTTTACATTCGGCGATTAAATCCTTCGTCTTTGTATGACACACGGTCACTGTTGCATTTTTTTTCATCAACAACATTGTCACTGGCTTGCCTATAACAAGACTTCGCCCCACTACGGTAACTCGTTTTCCCTTCAAATCAATCCCCGCATAATCGAGCATTTCAATAACCGCTTCCGCTGTACATGGGGCATACCCTGTATCATCTCCTGCAAATACTTTGGCAAGATTTAATGAGGAAATACCATCTAAATCTTTTCTTGGATGAATCCTATTTTCTATTGATTTTTCATCAAGATGCTTTGGCAGCGGACGAAGCAAAAGAATGCCATCTATATCATCATTATTATTGATGGTATCAAATTCTTTTTGAAATGTCTCATTATCAATATCCGCATCAAATACAAAAGAAGAACAGCGAAAACCAACTTTTTCCATTTTCTTTTTTGCGCCTCTCTCATAAGAACAATCGTCTGGTTTTTCACCAACTCGAATAATAGCAAGATGCGGAAGCGCGCCTTTTAAATTTTTTTGTTCCTCTATCAGCTTTTCATTAATTGCATTTGCTACGGGCAGCCCTTTTAAAATTTCCATTGTATCCTCCATTCCAAAGCCCTTATGGTCTTACCTTTTCCATAACAACATGGTACACTCTATCCGCAATATCATTTCCCTTCTTTAACAATTCGTCTGCTTTTTGATTCATATCAAAAGCAACCTCTTTGTTTTTCATAAGATTGGTATTAATAAATACATTTAACGAAGCGCCGTTTAATGCCGCCTTTGCAAATTGAATCCCAACCCCCACATCACTTATAGCAAGATTGCTGCCTATAATAGACAGTCTGTCTAACAATTCCATTGACTCCACAATTTTTGTCATCAGCTCTAAAGGTGTCTCACTTGCATTTTTCAGCAATTTTTCCAACACTTGACTGCGCTCTTCAATCTGTTCTGGCGTATCTTTTGGCAAGCCATATGCCTTTGACAACGGCAAAAAACATTCCGCATCTTTATCCATATATTCTGCCAGTTCTTCGGCTAATTTTTCTCCCTTTTCTATTGATTTTTCTATCTCTTCTTGATATTGGGCATATTTTTTCTTTCCCGTTGTAAGATTTGCTACCATAGTTCCTAAAGAAACAGCCAAAGCTGCCACTAGCGCACTAGCGCCGCCACCGCCCGGAACAGGCGCCGAAGAACCCAGCTCCTTAACAAAATGTTTCATATTTCCATCAATCATTTTCATAGTATTCTCCTTCGCATATGGTCTGTGCCGACCCTTCCATTATTACTGTATTTTTTTCTCTATCCCAAGTTACTGTAAGGTCTCCACCTAATAAATGAACGGTAACACAGTCATTACACATTCCATTTAAAATGGTTGCTACCGCACTGGCACAGGCTCCTGTCCCACAGGCAAATGTCTCTCCAGAACCGCGTTCCCACACACGCATATTTAAATTTTTCTCATCTGCCACTTGTATAAATTCTGTATTAATCCCTTCTGGAAAAGCCTTATGCTTTTCAAACAAAGGTCCAATTTTGTCAATATCCAGCTCTTTAATATCCATATCGTTCTCTAAATATACAATAACATGAGGATTTCCCATTGAAACACAAGATACTTTATATTCATGGTCACCAACCCCTAACGACTTTAATAAAATTGGTTTTGTATCTTCATTTGATAATCCAAATAAATGGACATTTACAGGAACTTTTACCGGTTCAAGAATTGGAGCCCCCATATCCACCGCCACGTTTTTCACCTTTTTATTATCCACAAAAAGCCTCAACTTTTTTATACCAGATAACGTGTCTATTGTCATTTCTGTCTTTTGAGTAAGATTATGCTCATATACATACTTGCCGACGCATCGAATCCCATTGCCGCACATTTTGCCCTCTGAACCGTCTGCATTGTACATCTCCATAAAAAAATCTGCCTTATCAGATTTTTTTATAAGAATAAGACCATCAGAGCCTATTCCAAAATGCCTATCACTAACTTTTACAGCTATTTTTGACGGATTATCCAGCGTATTTTTTGTACAATCAACATAAATGTAATCGTTGCCAGTGCCATGCATCTTTGTAAATTTCAATATATTACTTCCCCTTTCATTGAATAAAACTAAATTTTTCCTTTTGCCCTTTTGATTATAACATATGAATTTTTGAATAACAAGACTGGTTCTACCCCTGTACATATGCTAAAGTTATAAAAAATTTGATAAAGGAGATAATAAAATGAGCGAGAGTACTTTATTTAGTTTGGGTTCATTTTTTCATGGAACAAAAGCCGATTTAAAATCTGGTGATTTATTGACATCTGGTTTTCAATCAAATTATGAAGACAACCGAATCGCAAAATATGTATATTTTACAGGAACTTTAGATGCCGCCATTTGGGGTGCTGAGTTAGCGGCAGGCGAAGCAAAACAGCGTATTTATGTTGTAGAACCAACAGGGGAATTTGAAGATGACCCCAATGTAACCGATAAAAAATTTCCTGGCAATCCAACAAAATCCTATCGAACAAAGCATCCTTTAAAGGTTGTAGCTGAAGTTATTAACTGGACTGGACATTCACCCGAAATGTTAAAAAATATGCAGGACAATTTAAAAAAATTAGCAGAAATGGGAATAAAAGCTATTGAATAGAACGCTTTTTTAACTCCAACATTGCCGCATAATGTTTTACTTCAAATTCATCAGGGGCAAGTTTCTGCAATAGTGTATAATGCTCCATCTCCCATGCTTTAATTTCTTCTTTTGATAAAGAAGCGCCAACACCGCGACATGCTTTCATTCTTCCGTGCCATGTCTGTCTTGTAAATGGTACATTAACCATATATTCCTCATGGTATACAGACTCAAACATTTGATACACACAGTCTGGCACTTGTATTGGATGCATGGTTTCTTTTGCTCCTGTCCATTTTGGATTATACTTTAATACTAAATGTTCACTTGCACCTGCAATGACATCTTCAAAAGGAAGCCATGCCATATACAACAATAACAAGCGTCCATTTTTCTTTAACATACGCGACAATTTTGGCATTATTTTGTCATGGTCAAAATACCAAAAACACTGACAAGCCGTTATAACATCAAATGTATTATCAGAAAAATCAACATCTTCTGCGGCGGCTGTCTGATACGCAATATTCATCCCCAATTTATCTGAACATTTTTTTGCCTGTGCAATCTGATTTTTAGAAATATCGACTGCATACCATGTGGCGCCAAAACGATACATATTTCTAGGAAGAACTCCTGTGCCTGTACCTAAATCCAACACATTCTGCCCTTTGATACAAAGATTTCTCTGTACAATTTTTTCATAAAATATTTCAGGATAAATATCTCGATATTTAGCATAATCCACAGACGTTCTTCCCCAATCAAATGCTTTTCCATCATCAATTGATTTATTTACTATCTCCATACAATAATTCTCCAAATCTTATCTATAATCCGTTTATTATAACTTAACATATTATTATACAAGATACCCCACGATTTTACCATTGAGTATGTAACTTTTATAAAAATATATTCTCTTATGCCTTGCCCATATTCGCCTATAAACTAAAGGTAAGAATTTCGTAAGAAATTTGTTAAAAAAACAAAATAATATACTAATATAAAATAAAAATATTAAAAATGTATTATGATATAATAATCTTGGCAAAAGCCGAGATATAAAAGTTTGCTTTGCAAACTTCTGGCATTTCACTATATATTAATTTCTTACCATGTATAAAATCATAATATACTATATTTCATACAAAAAGAATGTATCATTTAAGAACGTACATTTTGGCGTATATTTTGATATTTTGTTTTTATATTAAAAATATGTTTAAGCAAGGAGAAAATATGAGCAATAGAAATAAAGAGTGGAATATTCAATCTGGTGAGATTGAAACAATAAAAAAGAGAAGAAAAAATGCTGCAAGGCATAAAAGAAGAAAGAAAATAACACTGCTCATGTGTGAGTTGTGCATATTGGCACTGCTTATCGCAGCAGTTATTCTGTGTATTCAATATGTAATAAAGCCAACAGAAAATAACCCAAACATGAAGTTGCAGGAAGGCAAAAATACCATATCTGATAACAGCAAAACACAAATAAAAACATCCGAAAGCACATTTGATAATGAACAGGCGGCTGCAAGTCAAAAGATTATTAGGTATTCATTTGAACGCCCAAAAGCACGGGAAGATGAGGAAATTAAAACGAGAATTTCTGAACTGTGCAAAAAATATCCGAATTTTCAGGAAATATATGACAATATAGAAAAATACCCCAATAATCTGCTTGCGGCTCTTGGCAATAATCCAGATATGATAGATTATGTCAAAGAGTATCCAACAGCAGAGCATACGGTGAGTGGCGGGCTTACATCAGAGGAGCTTCAAAAGAAATTTCCTCTTTTTATACAGTGGGATAAGCGTTGGGGTTACGCAGATTACGGAGATGATACAATTGCACTGTCGGGGTGCGCTCCAACCTGTATTTCTATGGTAGCGGTTGCACTTACAAAAAATGCTCAGGCAACGCCGGACAAAATAGCGGATTATGCACAACACAACGGTTACTACCAGCCGAATGTCGGAACGGCATGGAACATGATGACACAAGGAGCAAAAGCATTTGGCATACAAGGGACAGAAACGAGTCTCAATAAAAATAAAATTTTTAATGAACTTGAAAACGGGAATCCAATAATATGCAGTATGCGAGCAGGAGACTTTACAGCAGTAGGACATTTCATTGTTCTGATAGGCGTTAAAAATGGAAAGCTTATCGTGAATGACCCAAACAGTACTATACGAAGTAACATGCAGTGGGATTATGAGGATATTGAAAGACAGATAAAAAATTTATGGGTTTTTCATAAAATATAGCATGCTATCCTTATGTCAAAAAAATTAGACCGCTCATAAAATGGGCGGTCTGACAAATCTATATAAAAATAAGAACATCTTTAATTGGCAATCTGTCTGCCTGTGCCATCCATATGAAAATTCTCTTTTACAATCAGTTGTGAAATAGGCACTAATGTGTAGCCTTGTTCTTGCAGACTTGTAATAACGTTTTCTAAAGCCTGTGCTGTATATTTTGCCCCATTGTGCATAAGAATAATGGAACCATTCCCCAAAGCCTTGTGCTGTGTAACTGTTTTTATAATATTAGATACACCATAATCTTTCCAATCAAGGCTGTCAACATCCCACTGAATTGGATAATGGTTTATTCCATATGTAGTTTTTATCAATGTAGAATTATAATCTCCATATGGCGGTCGAAACAAAAAGCAATCATATCCTGTAATTTCTTTTATTTTTGCATCCACAGAAGAAATTTCTTGTATTTGTTCTGCTTCTGACAGTTTGCTCATCTGTTTATGATTTTCACTATGATTGCCTAAATCATGCCCACGTGCATAAATTTCTTTTACCATATCTGGATATTCTTTAACCCAGCCGCCTGTCATAAAAAATGTAACCTTAACATTATATTTGTCAAGCGTATTGAGAATATCTAACGTATCATCAGCACCCCATGCAGCATCAAACGATAAAGCAACCTTTTTTTCATCTGTTTTCACACAGTAAATTGGCAAATCCTTCTTCCCTGCACGGCTGTCCCCGACAATATTTCCTCCGCCAATTCCGTTTGATTTTGTATTGTTGGACTTTTCAGGTGTTGTACCATTTGATTCTGCATTTGTTGACGTTGCAATCAATCGACCTGTGTCATTTCCATTATTTTCTACATTATTAGAATTAGCAGACTGCATTGTACGAATATCATCAAGAGGATGATAATATAAAAAAATAGCAAGTGCAGCTATGATAATAGCAGTCGACATAAGGTATACGGCACGGGTGGCTTTTGTATTGGTTTCTTCCTTTTTTGAATCTTTATTTTTAAGTTTTTGCATGGGGTTAAACATATAAAAATAGTTCCAATCAAAAATGATTGTTATAATATATGATAATAATATAATAATGATGATTGAGAAAAACAAAATATTATATATTAGTTATTGTAATTTTCTCTTTCTTATGTTATCTTAAATATTAAGCAAAGCATCCACTCCAAAGTGGATGCTCCTAAACAAAAGTGGATTGTCTTAACAGACATTGCCTCTCTGTAGTGCAGACAGAGAGGCATTTTTATTTAGCATAAGGATGGCTCGCAAGGCGTGACATCCGTTGTTTATTCTTGTTGTCCTTATCTCTTGTGAGAAAGGCAAGAAACGCAACAATCAAGCTGCCAAAGGTTGCTAACAATGTTAGGATTCCAATGAAAATTGAGATAACCTCAAATGCTGTCATATCGCGCACCTCCTTTCCTATGTACTCCCAGCTAGCTAGGGTATTGGTTCAGGAGGTTGCCACTCTGTCATGGATACTCTTCTTGGAACATTTTTGTTCCATTGGCTTTTGCCACATACATAATCATATCATCAACACTATAAAATTTCAACTAATTTATATCTACATTAATAACATTTGTATAACATATTATATATTCTCATTCTGTATTGTCTCAACAATATTTTTCCGATTAATTTTATTCATAGAATACTGTGTTGTTGCAAACAATAAAACAAATACAGCTGCTATGGCTATCAATATGCCTCCATATGGCAATTGATACGGCATTTCAATTCCTTCTGAAAACGCTTTATAGAAACAAACCGACAATACAATTCCTACTGGAATCCCAATCAATAACGATTTTATTCCATAAAATACACTTTCTAGCCATACCATTCTTGTAAATTCTTTTTTTGTCATACCAATGGATTTTAACATAGCAAACTCTCTGGAACGCAATTCCATATTCGTAGTAATAGTATTAAATATATTGGTAATGCCAACCAGTGATATAACAATAATAAATCCATATAAAAATATAGAAAACAATACTATCGTGGAACGATTTTGTTCATATGCCTGTTTTAAATTATTTAAATCATATCTTACAAAAGTTGCCTCATTTTCAAAGGTTTTTTGTATCTCATCAGGATTGTCACATTGAAGATAAATACAAAGTGAACTATATGGCATAGAATAACATTGATGACTATCCATCCATTCATCACTTACCACAATAATTCCTTCTACGCTTGTTTTATTCGTATCATTAAGTCCCATTGGACGCTCACTCGTCTGTATGGCAATTTCAATATCCATTTGCTTATTATCATCCAAATTTGCTGACAAATTGCTATTATTGTTATACTCATTATTTGACATCTTTGGCGTTAAACCATGAATCATATCACCCGATTTATATTGATATTTCATTCCCACAGCACGTTTGCCGCCTTTTTCATAACTTAAATAATCTGCAATCAAGATTCCTTTATCTTTGACCTTATCTGGTGACAATCCTAATTTCTTACAATACGCTTTATATTCTTCATCTCCAATACTGGCTACCATAAATGAAAGACTACTATCTTCCTTTACAATTTCTGATATATACTGTAAATATTGTTCCGAAAATGGAATGTCGGATATCTTTACCAGCATTTCCCCTCTCCTTAAAATTTCATACTGCTTGACACCTTCCATCTGTGTAATCTGAATTGCCTCTTCAAAATTTTCATCCGAAAATACAGTTAATTGAATTTGATACGGAACATCTTTATAATATATGGAAGAGGCTTGAAATCCAAGCTGTGTAAATGTTACCATAGCGACAAACACACCTACACTTACCACAATAGAAATAACTGTTGTTCTATATTTTACCCTTGCCCTGCGCAAGTTTTTATATGCAATTGCTCCTCCTACGCCAAATAAGCGATTAAAAATTTTTGGCGTGCGAAGTTCTTTTGCCCGAATACGAATCATTTTATTGCCTCGTATAGCAACAATTGGCGAAACCTTTGCTGCTTCTCTTGCCGCTTTTCCCGCTGAAAAATAAAGTGTAACTACTGCCAGCACAACACCTGCTATTACGGCTGGAACAGAAAATACATAAACAAGCTCCATCCCTAAAACGGTTATCATAAGATTGCCTATACACTTTACAACAATATAAGTTGCAATCGTACCGCATATAATACCTAGTGGAATACCAATACAACCAAGCAGTATGGCTTCCCCATGCACCAATCGTCTGCGCTGCCTTTTTGTGGCGCCTATTGATGACATCATACCATACAACTTCATCTTCTCTGTCAATGATATAACAAAACTGTTTCGTATACAAAATACACTGGTAAAAATAACAATCAAAATAGCAATGCTTGCTATGCCATATAACATACTCTTTGTGCTGTCGGAAAAAAGCATAAGTTCCCACTTTAACAGCCAAATATTACACACATAGGAAGAAGCAACCTTTTCCATCTGCGCAAAAACTTCTTTATCTGCATCACCACGATTATAACGATTATAAATTTCCTCCGAAACACCTAAAATAGAAGCAGTTACTTTATCTCGATTTTGTATTGCGGACTTTGTATATTTCGCATAAATATTCAAATGCGATACATCATCTTTATTCGATAAAAAAGTTATTATCGTATATCCTGGTGCTAAGGTCGGCTCTATATGCTTATTGGGGCGTTTCATTAATCCAACAATTGTATATTCCATCTGCTGATGGACTTGCAATTCTTCTTCTTCACTCATAAACGGATTATCTTGATATAATGGTTCTCCTTCACTGAGACGCTCTCCTACACCTAACGACAATTTATCGCCTACTTTATACGAAACGCCTCCATTTGTCCAAAGATGTTTTGAAATAATAACCTCATGGTCATTTTGTGGCAATCTTCCTTCAACCAAATCCACTCCTGCTGCTTTCATGCCATTTTCATCCATTGCATGAATATACAAATAAGGTTTATCTGGGTTTATACTGCCCTCAAGCATGGCATATCCAATATCATACATATAACCTAATGATTCAATATTTCGATTTTCTTCAAAATATTTTCGATTTTCTTGCTTGACATCATAAAAAGCATAGTGGAAATCACCGCTATATTTTTTTTCATACTCCACCATACTGGCACGAAAGCTCTCCGCCATACTTGCAATGGCAGTAATCAGTGCCGTTGAAAGCAAAATGCCAATAATGGTAACAATGGTACGTTTTTTATTAAGAAAAAAATTACGCAATACCAACTTATTTAACACATTCATTTTGACTCCCTGCCTTTCCTAATTTAAAATAACATTTTGACCGTTGTTATCCAAATGGAACATAGCACTTTGACCCTTGTTATCTAAATGACCGCCTTGCTTTATAAATCTTGCATTATCGCTGCGGTCACTGACAATCTTTCCATCTTCAATCGTCAGCACTCTGTCTGCTTGTTTTGCAATTTCTAAGTCATGGGTAATCATAATGATGGTCTGCATATATTTACGGTTAAATAATTTCAATAATTCTATAATCTCTTTGCTTGCCTTTGAATCAAGATTTCCTGTCGGTTCATCTGCCAATATAATCGCTGGACGATTCATCAGCGCTCTTCCAATTGCCACACGCTGCTGCTGCCCTCCTGACAATTCATTTGGCAAATGACGCAATCTTTTGCTTAATCCAAGTGTTTCTGTAAGCTCCCTTAACAACTCTGCATCGGGTGTCTTTCCATCTAATTCTGTCGGAAGTGTAATATTTTCTTTCACATTTAAAACAGGAATCAAATTAAAAAATTGATAAATCAATCCAACTTGACGCCTTCTAAAAATTGCTAACTTATCATCATTCAAACGATAGATATCTTCATCTTCAATAAAAACGCTGCCGTCTGTCGGGCGGTCAACCCCGCCAAGTATATGAAGCAATGTGGACTTTCCGCTGCCAGAGCTTCCCACAATCGCAACAAATTCTCCTTTTTCAATAGATAAATTAATATCGCTGATAGCTACAACTTGATTTTCTTTTTCTCCATAAATTTTTGTTAAATGCTTCGTTCTTAAAATTTCCATTTACATCAATCCTTTCATTTACTTTATGCTCACAGCATAACAAAGCAAAATGACATTTTGATGACATTTTAAGATTTTAAAAATTTTATTAAAAAGGTCGTGTTTTTGTCCTTCTCTGATGATACCGTAATATATCCATTTTGCCGCTCTATAATCTCTTTGCACAATGCTAAACCTATCCCTACACTGTCCTCTTTTGCAGCGCTGCTTCTATAAAACCGCTCAAAAATATGTTTTTGGTCTTTAACAGAAATTCCTTTTCCAAAATCAATCACTGAAATAGCTGTATACACAGTATTATCATCAACATGAACAATTACCTGTCCATCAATTGGACTGTGTTCTATCGCATTTTTTACTAAATTGGTAATAGCTTCTTTAATCCAATGTTTATCACCATAAATAACAACGTTACACATTCCTTCTTTGTTTAATTGAATCTGCTTCCATTCCGCCATGAGCGCCAAATTTTCAAATACTTCTTCTAACATACTATCCACGTAAATGATATTTTTTTCAAATTCAATAACGCCTGCGTCCATTCGTGATAACTTTAACAGCGTTACCACAAGCCAATTGACATTGGTAATCTGCCTTGTAATTTCAGACAAAAATTTGCGCCGCGTTGCTTCCTCCATATGTTCACTTTCCGAAAGATTATCCAAAAGAACAAGACAAGATGTAAGAGGTGTTTTTAACTGATGGGAAATATCTGATACCGAATCTGCCAATGCTTTTTTCCCTCTGCTTGACTGTTCTGCTACCTTCTTTAACATAATCGTAACTTTGTACAACTCATTTTTTAATCCACTCAGCTCATCCTCTTTATTGTCTTCCATTTCTAAAGCATATATTCCCTGCTCAATCTTTCGTATATAGGAAGTCAACTCTACAATTTTTTTGTCACGTCGTTTTTGATAAAGCCAAATCAACAACAATACCCCCACACATAAAAATACAAACAAAAAATTACTTGCAACAAGAATGTCTCTCTTATATCTTACTTGACTTAAAATCGGCATATTTTGCGGAAATACTCCATAATGTTCCAGTATAGATTTATCTATTTTTTTCACTTCATTTTTATTTAAAATTTCAATCCATTCCTCTTCCCTGAAATCAGGATATTGTCCTTTTACATTTTCCAGCAAAACAGCAAGAACATTATAATATCCATCGGACATTTCTTGTATTGTCTGCTGTATAGAAAAATTCCACGCTGTTATGATAATTATCATAAACACCGCTGTCATCATTATATATTTTTTAAAGGATTTATTTGTACTCCACATTCTTTTTTACTCTACTCTTTCTCAATTCTATATCCCATACCACGCACCGTTTTAATAATTTCTCCATCCAAATCTCCAATTTTTTTGCGAATCCGTTTCATGGTTACAGTAAGTGTATTATCATTTACAAAATTTCCATCCGCATCCCAAATACCCGCTAAAATTTCATCTCGTGTAAACAATTTCCCCTGATTATTCATCATACTGCTTAAAATTTTATATTCTAGTTTTGTAAGAACAACCTCTTCTCCATGACTGTATGCTTTGCCTGTTTTCGTGTCCAGTTTTAAAAATTTACAGCACAGCATATCTTGTGATTTCCCGCTTCGGCGCAAAACATTTTTAATACGTGAAATCAGCTCTCTATTGCGAAATGGTTTTTGAATATAATCATCCGCCCCCATATCAAAGCCTTGTACAACATCTTTTTCTTCCTCTTTCGCTGTCAAAAAAATAATTGGTATATCTTGAATTTTCTTAAATTGTTTGCAAAGTTCAAATCCATTTCCATCTGGAAGCTTGATATCAAGCAGCACTAAATCAAAATTTTGTTGTCCAAAAAATGCAGTTGCTTCCTCAAAAGTTCTTGCAACAGCATATATATAGCCTTCTTCTTGAAGTAAATATTCTAAACCCAATATAATGGATTCATTGTCTTCTACTAATAATAAATTCATAAAATTTAACAGACACAAAATCCCACTGCCTTTAGGCAATGGGAGGAATGTCGTCTCCTTTCTATATTAATAAATATTTTAATATAACTTACAAAGCTTTTATATTTTGCATTTTATCATATACTTATAAGCAACTCAAACAAAAATGGCATCCAGTTCTTCACTAGACGCCATTTTTTATTTGATATTAAAAAAAACTTGCAACACATTCCTCTATTATTATGAATGTTTTGATAGACTCTCTATCCATTCTAATAATCTTCTCCCATTACCATTTTCACAAAATCTTTACAGTACTGGAGTGAAAAATTGCTAGAACCATGTGTAGGAAGCCCCATCTGATGCGCCCCGCAATAACATGTTCCATATGTTATATAACAATGATTTCCGTCATTGCGAATCGCATTCGCGCTTGCTAACTCTTCTGTGTAATCTTCTAATTTATATGTTGTAATGAGTTTATATCCAAATTGTTTATGTGTAACTAATGGTACAAATGAGTAGGAATCAATATAAGCTTCATCATTCTTTTTTGTGAGACGAACTTTAGCCATGCCGCCAATCATACGAGGC
This sequence comes from uncultured Eubacterium sp., assembly GCA_947088865.1. Taxonomy (GTDB): domain Bacteria; phylum Bacillota; class Clostridia; order Lachnospirales; family Lachnospiraceae; genus Lachnospira. The sequence goes on from CAMUHY010000002.1 coordinate 71,152, forward strand.
ATTTCGTCTTGGTTGGAAACAAAATTGCCAAGTGAATAATAAACGACCATCTTAGAACCGTCTTCCCTTGTAAATTCCTCCACAGGCTCAATAACATGAGGATGTGTTCCAAGTACTAAGTCAACGCCTTCTTCAAGAAATACATTAGTCCAATACTTTTGATAATCGGTTGCTTCATAAACATACTCTGTACCCCAATGCGGACACATAATAACCATATCTGCCATTGCTTTTGCACGTCTAATATCATTTCTGACTTTTTCTTCATCATCAAATGTATCTACACAATATGGTGCAGAGGAAGGTATTGGTATACCATTTGTTCCATACGTATAATTCAGTACTGCTACCTTAAAACCTTCTTTTTCATATACATAAATCTTGTCTGCACTCTCTGCTGAGTCATGTATACCAAGATAAGGAATATCAGGATGTTTTGTATTCCAAAATTCGGTGGTTGCTAAAAGACCATTTAACCCTTTATCAATCGCATGATTGGTTGCATGAAGTATAATATTAAACCCAGCTGCAACTTCCGCATCGCCTATTTCTTGCGGACTGTTAAAGCAAGGATAAGCGCTAAGTCCCATATCAACACCACCAAGAATCGTCTCTTGATTGACAATCTTCATATCAGCAGCAGCAATATCATCTGCAATATTGGCAAAAAGATGGTCAAAATTGTAATTGCCTTCACCGTCGTTACCCGACTTATAGACACCTTCATGTACCAGCATATCCCCTATCATCATCAAATCAATATTTACGATTTGTTCTTTTGTTGTCGGAGGCTCTGTAACAGCTTCCGTCGTAGGTTCTGACTGCGCTACATCTCCATTTTCCGGTTTCTTCGTTTTGGTGACAAACGCTGCTACTACGGCTATAAGGCAAACACATGTAATTGCTACCAGTGCAAATATAATCGCAAGCTGTTTCTGCCTTTGCTTTTTCCTTTGTAAGCTTCTTCTTTTTCTTTTATTTTGTGTTACCATAAAATAATCCTTTCGTACATTGGTTTCAATATTGACTTCCTTATATTATATGTAACTCCAGTAATTTTACTAAAATATATGGACATTTTCAAGTATAAACTTAGGAACAAAGTATAAGATACGCTATCTAAAAGCGTAAACATCGCATTTAACTCTGAATAGAAATATATGTATAAATATAAAACTTTTATTTATTATTTAAAAATACTTTCATTTAAAAATGCTTTACTGTAAAATAAGCGTTTGTTATAATGAATAAAATTTATGTTTGCCAAAAACGAAAGGACTTAGTGTGAAAAATAATGCTGATACACTTATTTTTCACACACCTATTTGTGCCGAAGCGTCACAAATAGAATTTGATACGACAATAGAAATCGCCTCCGCAACTGCTTTAGCAGTTTTTTCTATTGCGCAATTCCTACGCTACGCTTCAGAATGGAGATTTTTATGAAAAAATTTGAAGGCAGATACTCCAAAGAAGACATATTCCGAATGGTTGAAGAAGAAGATGTCGAATTTATAAGACTTCAATTTACGGATATATTTGGCGTGCTTAAAAATATGGCAATTACTTCAAGCCAATTAGCCAAAGCGCTGGACAATCAATGTATGTTTGACGGTTCATCCGTAGAAGGATTTGCACGAATTGAAGAATCAGATATGTATTTACACCCAGATTATGATACATTTGAAATATTCCCTTGGAGACCACAGCAAGGAAAAGTGGCACGTCTTATATGTGACGTCTATACGCCAGATGGAAAGCCATTTGTTGGCGATTCAAGAAATGTTCTTAAAAATGTACTCAAACAGGCAAAAGAAATGGGTTATATTTTTGACGTTGGACCAGAATGTGAATTTTTTTTATTTCATACGGATGAAAATGGACAGCCAACAACGATGTCTCACGAAAAAGCAGGATATTTTGATTTAGGTCCAATGGATTTAGGCGAAAATGTACGACGTGATATGGTTCTTACACTGGAAGATATGGATTTTGAAATCGAATCATCACACCATGAAATTGCGCCTTCTCAGCATGAAATTGATTTTAAATATGACCATGCACTTATTACAGCAGATAATATTTTAACATTTAAACTTGCAGTAAAAACGATTGCCAAAAGACACGGCTTATATGCAACATTTATGCCAAAACCAAAATACGGCGTGAATGGTTCTGGTATGCACGTCAATATGTCTATGACGGATATTGATGGAAACGATGTGTTTACTGATAAAAATGACCCTCTTAGACTATCTAAAACAGCATATCATTTTATAGCGGGGCTATTAAAACATGCAAAAGGAATGACTGCTATTACAAACCCTTTAGTCAATTCTTATAAAAGACTGGTTCCTGGTTATGAAGCTCCTATATATATTGCATGGTCTGCGACAAACCGTAGCCCTCTTATAAGAATACCTGCATCAAGGGAACATAATACAAGAATTGAACTTAGAAATCCAGACCCTTCTTCCAATCCTTACCTTGTTCTTGCACTTTGTCTGGCAGCAGGGCTTGATGGTATTAAGAATCAATTAGAAGTCCCTCACGCTGTCGATTGCAATATTTTTGAGATGACCGAAAAGGAACGCTTACAGGCAGGAATTGAAAGTTTGCCTGCTAATTTATACGAAGCTATCCAATGTATGAAAGAAGATACATTTGTATGTAAAGTACTAGGTTCACATATTACAGAAAAATATATTCATGCTAAATTAAAAGAATGGAACGATTACCGCACACATATTTCCCAATGGGAACTAGAAGAATACCTTGCAAAATTCTAAATCATTTATCCCATACAACCAATTAGACATTGACAAAGTTGGAGGCAAAGTATGGCAACCATAATCGTTGCATTCCCAAAAATGGATGAGGCAAAAGCTATTCGCAATCTCTTGTTATATAAGGGTTATGATGTAGCGCCAGCCTGTGTGACAGGCGCACAAGTAATCAATCAGGCAGACAATTTGTCTGATGGCATTATTATCTGTGGATATAAACTTTCTGATAATATGGTTTATACGGAACTTTACGAATATAAACCCAAAAGCTTTGAGATGCTCTTAGTTGCTTCCCGTAATCATTGGGAAGACTGCCAAGACAATGACATTGTATGTGTCGCAATGCCAATAAAAATAAATGAACTTCTCTCAACAATTGAAATGATGTTTAAGGCACAGCTACAACGAAGAAAAAAGAAACGTTTTAAACCCCAAAAAAGAAGTCCAGAAGAACAAAAAATAATTGATTCAGCAAAAGCTGTTCTTATGGAACGCAATAATATGACCGAAAATGAGGCGTTTCGATATATTCAAAAATGCAGTATGGACAGCGGCAACACAATGGTTGAATCTGCCCAAATGATTATGAGTATATATTATGGTGAATAAAAAATAATTTGTTTAAAAAATACAGAAATGAGGTAAACAATGAATAATATGAAAACTATCACTATATTATGGTCTATTGCTTTATTATGTATTAGCATAGCAACACTGATTTATGCTGGTTCTAATATTGCTGGAATAAAACTTCCTGATATATGTATCCGAATATTAGGAATCGTAGAACTTATTGCACTTCCAGTTTTAGTATATACATCAATTAAAAAAATCAAAAAATAATATTGTACCTTTATTGCAAATATAACGAAAAATTCAATAAGTTTTATATCCATTAAAGGCTGCTGTAAACGGCAGATTCTTATATGTGATTACTGAATTTTCACTCATCTGATAATTCATCAAACAAGAATTTTATATAATTTGATAAAAACAAATCCCAATAAAAATATGCCTACCAAAAAGCAAACAAGCGAAAGCACAAGTTTATTCCCTTGCTTGCTTTCCTTTTTTCTACTAGAAAGCAACAAGCAAATGCCATATGTCAAAAAAATTAAACCTATACAACCTTGAACAACCAAACTTACATTTTCCATTACAGATTTCTTCCTAACTTTCAGTGCAATTTACAAATTCTCGTTTATTCCTATTTTTTAAATGATTTAAACGCATATTGCTCCCTATCTTTTAGGCGTTTCAAATAATATTCCATATTTTTTACTATCAAAAAATTATCACTATTTTGATATTTTGGAATTAATTTTTTATACGTCCATGCAATCTTTTCACTTTGTACATTGCTTAATGTAACAGTCATTTCTAACAAAATTTTTTCACTGTCAATCGTATTTAAAATTTCAACAAATGTATCTACAAATTTGTGTTTGTCTTTTGCTGCTCCAATAGCATACATACACGTTTTTCTTATACTTTCTGAATTTTCTTTATTTTTTAGAAATGCAAATAAATCACCTGCGGACAATGTTTTTGTATCTCTAATAAAAAGAAAAGCTGTCGTTTTAAGGTCATCATTAAAATTGCCATAATCGCCATAGATAAAATGAAGCATTTTATCATAATAGGATTGCCTGTATACCTTTGGCATACTTAAACAAGCCTCAACAGCTATTTTCATTTGCTCACGGTTACCATTAAAAAAATATTCAAAAAATTCAAGTCCTTTTTTGACATCAAACTTTAAAATAAGCTGAAGTCTACGCACATTTTCAATACCATCAAAATGACAAAGAAAGGACAGCGCTTTTTTATCAATGGATTTAAATTTAAAAAAAGTGGATATAATATTGCTTTTTGTCTCTAAATCTGCATTTGTATACTTTTCCATCAACTCATTTTCATTACCGAGCATATAATAACCATACCCATATGTATCATATCCTGCAAGAACTTCCTCAAAAAAATTTTGATACCATTCAAGAAAAGTCATATTGATTAAACGAGGAGGAATGTCTACTTCTAAAGCACAATAATCCATATAGGCAATTTCCCCTTTTCTGCTGCCATTTAAAATTAACAATGAACCATGTGTATTTAGATTTAGTACACCATCTTCTAACTCAGAAAAAATTTGATTCTGTTCTTCATAGATAGCCTGCTCATTATCTTCTATATTATTATCGTTTTCTATATTACGTACTTCATCTTCTAAAGACCCCTCTTCCGAATATTCTTTTTCAGAAAATGCTACACATTTCTCATAATATTGTAAATAATTATCATCATATATACTTGGTTTTGATAAATTTTTATAACATCCTTTATATTCTTTTTCTTCAAGACTAAGCGGTATTATTCCATAAAAAGGGTCAGGACCACCATTGCCAACCTTTGTTATAAAAAATACATATTCTTCTGGAAGCTCGACTTGATATTTCTTTTCAAATTCCCTCACCCACTCAAGGCTTACCGTTTCATTCAGATGATACTTATGCGTACTTGCTCCAAAAATCTCATAATTTTTATCCTTATCTGCCACTTTTTTTATAAGATTTTTTATATAATCCGCATGTTCATCCGACAAATATTTATAATTTTCATTCATAAAAATCCCCTTTTTCCGCAATAAGTTGTATACTGCAACGCCCGCCAATTGGTGTTTTTTTATCCATAAAATCCATTAACATATCAACTATTTTACTGCCAATTCCCTGTTTCTGATAGTTTGGTTCTACCACAATATCAACAATCATTCCATACATTCCATCACCTATTAACCTGCCCATGCCAACCGTTTGACTATTATCTATGGCAATTACTGTATATAAGCTATTGTTAATCGCCTCCTGTGCTTGCTCTTTAGAAAAATTTATCCAACCAACACTTTCCCTCAATCTAAAATAATCTTTATAATCAAGTATATTTTCTTTATATTCCATATAAATCCTCATTTATGTGCCACTTTTGCACAAAACATTCATTATAATTTAATGTTCAAATATTTCTCCTATCACTTCCATTATTGTATTTATCATTTTTTCAATATAAATTTAATATTAACAATCTTTCTATCGATACCCATAAATAATATATGTTCCATTTTCTTCATCATACGGAATGGAATATTTTTCTAAGATTTGTATAAATTCCTGCTTAGCTTCATGAAATATTTTTTGTTCAACCAATCTCCTGCCTTTTGATTCATAATAACTAGGGCGTACTTTCACCCACTCAATCACTTTATAATTGTAATCCTCAAAACTTTCCCTATCATAATCGCCTGTATAAGGCACATCTTCTGAAAATTCAAAGTATTCGCCTGTCTCTTCCTCAAAAAGAGTTTTATAAATATAGGGAGGGCAAAATGGCATTTCATATTCCATCGCCTCACGAAATTCACGCCATTTTGTATTGTTCATACAGCTTGTCAACCCACGACGCTGCACAATCTCCGTTATCATCTCCCGCAAACTTTTTTTATTTTTATATTTGCCATGCTCAATCTCATTAACAAAATGCCAAATCCGCTGTACAAACTGTTCGTTGATTGCTCTTGAACTATAACAATCAATCGTTGCATCTTCTTTTTTCAAATAACAATTATGATAGTAACCGCCTTCCCACCACCAAATATGCAGGCACAGTTGATTTTTATACTGAATATAAAGTCCATCTGCACCAAATGGATAATCACGCACTACACCACTGCCAAAATCAATCGCTGTAAGTAAAAATGCTTTCTTCTCTTCACTTGTCATTTTTCACCCCCCATATTTTAACTACTCATTCGTTTTAAATAACACTCCATTTCTTTTGCTATCATTGGATTCGTGTCCTTTTTATATTTTGGCATTAATGTTTTATAGGTCTGGGCAATTTTTTCATTTTTTACGCCTCTCAATGTAACAAGCGTTTCCAATAATACAACTTCACTGTCTATATTTTTTAGAATATCGATAAATGTATCAATAAAATCTTCCACATCCTCTGCCTCGCCAATAACATACATGGCAACTCTTCTTATATATTCTGAATGTTTTTTATTTTTTACAAATTCAAATAAATCACCTGCTGATAAACGCTTTGTCCTTCCTATAAAAATGAGTGCTGTCTCTTTCAATCTATCTTCAAAATTGCCATAATCACCATAAATAAAACGAAGCATTTTTTCATAATACGTATCGTTATCTTCACTCCATATATTCATACATACTTCAATGGCTATTTCAATTTTTTTGCTGTCACCTTCTAAAAATGTATCAAACATCTGCAATGCTTGTTTATAATCAAGTGAAAAAAGAAGCTTCAGCCTGCATATATCATCGACGCCATCAAAATTTGAAATAAATTGAAGAGCCTCTTTAAATTGAACAGTCTCTTTGTCAATATAAGTAAATTTTAAAAAACTAGATAGAATTTGACTTTTTGTCTTTAAATCTGCATTTGTATACTTTGCTATCAATTCCTTTTCATCGCCAAGTACACTCCAACCATAGCCTTTGATATCATATCCTGCAAGAATTGCCTCAAAATATCCTTGATACCATTCCAGAAAAGTCATATTGACTAAGATAGGAGGATAACCTACATCAAGTTCCCAGTCAATATAGACAATCTCTCCTGCCCTGTTGCCATTGACTATTAATAATCCATCATATGTACAGCCCTGATTATTAATATTTAATGTACCATTTTCTAACGTATTATAAATTTGTTCCTGTTTTTTATCGAAAGCTTCTTTATCATCTTCTTGTTCCTCATATCGTTTCTCATTTTCAAAAAGAGTGATATGTTCATTGTAAAATTGTAAATAGTCCTCATTATATATACTTGGTTTTGATAAATGATTATAATGCCTTACATAATCCTCGTCCAAACTAAGAGGGTCTATTCCATAGTAAGGACCTACACCGCCATTTCCTACTTTTGTTATAAAAAATACATACTCTTGCGGAAGTTTGACTTGATATTTCTTTTCAAACGCCCTCACCCATTCCAGACTTACTGTTTCATTAAGCTCATACTGATGTACCTTTGCTCCAAAAATTTCATAATTTTTGTCCTTCTCTGCTACTTTGTTTATAAGACTTTTTATATAATGGGCATGTTCATCCGATAAATACTCATAATTTTTATTCATTTAATTCTCCATTCCTACACTGTTTTTTGTATAATAATTATTTTAACATATTTTTCCTAAAACTTATTATATCTTTAAACAAATAAACAAGCAATAATTCTTGTTTATTATTTTATATGGTATTACAATAATTCTATAAAAACATATAAAAAAATTTGAAGAAAGAAAAGGATATTATAATGATTATCAGCTCTGTTGCTTCATTAGCACATAACGAAAATCAAACCGTTATTTATGCCAAACTTGAAGAAAATGACTGTATTAAAAAGGGGGATTTTGTCGATATTCCTCTCTGTGATGGAACAATTGTTTCAAAAGAAATTATTGAACTCAAAAGTCAAAGCAACCAAATTTGCTATTCAACAAACAATACATATGGTTCTTTTATTATTGAAGGCATTGCTGCTCATATGATTGCAGACCAACAATTTTTAGCATGGAAAGCCTTTGTAGAAGAACATCAAAAAGATATATGCCTCACTCCATATATGGAATTATGCGGCGGCAATTTAAGTATATATGATTATGTAGAAAAGGGCTACACGGTTCCTGATAAAGTGCTGTTATATTTACAGACTCCCAACCCTTACATGATGTCACCTGGAATATATGAACACCCTTTTAAAAAAGGGCAAAATTTGCTTGGTCCTTACTGGTATACAGACGGCACATACTATTGGGACAGGGACACTTGGAAATATGTAGCCAAATATGGATTAAAACTTCCTAATGATTTTATTGATATGGTACTGTCTGAAAAAGGCACTGCATTTTTAAATTCCTTTTATCAATCGCCCAATTCTTGGACTTCCAATATCAATAAAATGAAACAAGATAATACAATGCTGTGCCTGCTTCCTGACAATGCTGGTGATATTTCTTTAGACGACTTTTGACTTTTTTGCTATCTTTATATTGACACAAGACAATGCAAACATTCCTGCGGCATTAATAGACAATAATAAAATGGCAGCTACAAGCCCTGCTTTGTCCGCTACAATACCTACTATCTGCGGCGTTATAATGCCGCCAAGCGCCGCCATAGCAAGAAACATAGACATTCCTGTATCATCGCCTTTTACAACTGCTCCTACACTAGATATACTGGTCGGATAGATTCCAGCAAAGAAAAATCCAAGTCCTACAATAGCAATGGTAATGATAACAAGATTGCTTGTTGCCACTAACAAAACAAAGAAAAAGGCAGTTGCAATGCAATATACCATAATTAATTTATTTTTATCAATTTTTTGCGATAATTTTGCTGTCAAGAGTCTTCCTAACATAACCATTATCCATGTTATTGATACTAAATTTGTAGCGTAAGCATCACTCATTATTTCCATACTTTTAAAATATGTTACAAACCAGCCGTTTACACAATTTTCTAAACCCAAATATAAAAAGAGCAGCAATCCCATAATATAAAATACCGCACTTTTATAAAAGGGCTTACGCCTTTTATCTTCTCTATGTTCTTTCGATTGTAAATCCTCCTTTTGGGGTCTTGCATTATTTAGATTCATACTTGCATAACCAACACAAGACAGGGAAGTTGCAACAACAATAATATATACAATAATTCTCCATCCAAATCCTAAACTAATAAATGCTGATGTCAAAAATGGTGAGACAAAGGCACCTACTGCAAAAGACATATGTAAAAAGTTTAATGCTGCTGGTTTTCCGTCTGAGTTATCATTTACAACAGCATTGTTAATAATACTGACGGAGCCTCTGCCAATACCCATTAATATAAATAGAACATACATTACCATAACGGACGGCAATAATGATATAGCAAACCACGTTATAGGAATAAGTGATGATAACAGAACAATCGTTGCCTTTCTTCCTAATTTTGCCGCCATTAGAGGATTGACAAAGCTTGCCAGCAAATTTCCAATAGCAAACGTTGAAAGCAATCCCCCCGCAAGTCCATAACTTAACCCTGCTTCTTTAATAATATAGGGTAAGACTGCTCCCACTGCCAAAACCATCGCTCCATTTACAAAAAATGCAAAATAACATGGTAAAAATAATTTTAATTTTGCGTTGTTATTGTTATTCATTCTAACCCTCATTTCTGCGCTATTTTTTGTATATAACAAACTTTATTTCAAGCAGTTCACAGCCTCAAAGCGCTCATTCACTTTATTTTATCTTTTATCATATATTTTTTATTTTACTGCTATATATCATATATTTTTATTTTACTATCATAATTACTCCATCTGTAACTTTTTTGTTATAATCCTTCTAACAGATGTATCAATACGACTTTCGCTGATTTGTCCATTATAAACGGCATTGATAACGCCTTGCGCCGCACCAAAAAAGTCGCCAGGCATCAGTATCAAATCAACGCCTGCCAAAACTGCCAAAACAGATGCTGTATCAGAAGAGTAATTATTAAAAATTGCCCCCATATTCATCGCATCGGTTATTACTAATCCATTATAATTTAAATCTCTTCGCAAGATTTCTGAAATCATTTTGTACGACAATGTACAAGGTGTATTGCCCCCAACAATATTAGGTACGGATATATGAGCGACCATAACAAAATCAACCCCACTGCCTTGTGCATGTGCAAATGGAACAAGCTCTGATTCCATCAATTCCTCATATGTTTTATTGGTATATGCAAAACCTTCATGCGTATCGCCTTCCGTTGAACCATGTCCCGGAAAATGCTTAAATGTACTGCACATATTTTGACTGTGCAGTCCGTTTGAATAAGCAGCGGCATATTCTGTGACAATATTTGCATCTGTTCCAAACGACCTGTCACCAATAACTGTATTGTTATCATTTGTAAGCACATCTGCATCTGGTGCAAAATCTACATTAAATCCTAATTCACTCAAATATGCTCCGATTGTCTGCCCAGCTTCATACGCTTTCGCCGCACTTCCAATATACTGCATAGCGCCCACGTTTGGCACGCCAAAATTGGGATTATTTGCAATTCTTGCAACTCGTCCCCCCTCTTCATCCACACATAAAAACAAAGGCATACCTTCTACCTCATAAGCATACTGTCTGGCATTTTGCAGCATTTGTGCTGTCTGCTCACGATTGACAAGATTTTTTGCAAAATAAATGATTCCTCCAACAGGATATTGTTCTAACTGTTCCCGAAAAAAACTGCTGCAAGTCGTCACATTATTGCCGTTTGTCAGTGCTTCTGGTGTAATAATAAACATTTGATAGACCTTTTCTTCTAAAGTCATTTTGTTTAAAATCTTTTCAACTTTTACCTCTAGTGTATCTTCTTGTGCTGTTACCGTTTCTCCTTGATTTGCTGTCGTCTCTTGTGCATCCGTTTCCTTATTTGTATTGGTTTCATCATCTGCATTGGTGTTATCATCTGTCATTGTTTCTGTCTCACTGTCTGTATCCGTCTCACCATTTGTATTGGTTTCTTTATTGGTTTGATTCTGTGTTTTTGTATCTATTTCATGAAGCGCTGTTGTTGAATGATTTATTTTGTCATTCTCTTTTTGTGATGAACCATGTTGTCCATTTAATATTACTGCTAAAATAACACCCACTACAATAAACAATATCGCTGTTATCATTAAAACATAGGCTTTTTTGCTTATCTTCGTAAAATTTATTTTCATCATCTTACAAGTATACCTCCTGCTATTCCAAAACTTAAAGCTCTCTCATCTGATAATCTTTATCTTCATCCATCAATTCTAGCATAAAATCTGCAATTTGTGGGTCAAATTGTGTTCCCTTTCCTTTTTCAATCTCTTCCCGCACAACTTCCTGCGGCAAAGCCTTACGATAACTTCGATTGCTCGCCATTGCATCATAAGCATCCGCCACAGCAATAATACGCGCTATTTCTGGTATATTGTCACCTTTTAGCTTATCTGGATACCCTTTGCCATCGTATCGTTCGTGATGCCATCTGGCTCCTATCGCTATTTCTGGCATCTCAGAAATCGTATTTAAAATATCGGCGCCAATAATAGGATGCGTTTTAATAATATCATATTCCGCATCAGTTAATTTTGACGTCTTATTAATAATCTCTTCCTGCACACCTATTTTTCCAATATCATGGAGCATACCAATATCAAAAATTGTTTTTTGCTCATCCTCATCCTTTCCCATTTTATCAGCAATCATTTTTGCATATTTTGCCACACGCACAGAATGTCCATTTGTGTATTTATCCTTTGCATCAATGGTTTTTGCCAATGCTTCAATCAACTGCTTAGAAAAGTTTTCTACCTTGACAGTCTGTTTTTTTACTTCTTTTTTTAATTCATCATTATAAGATAATAATTTTAATTTATATTGCTGATTTTCCAACTGAAATTTACGAACCAATCGAAATCCTGCCCATGCGCCTATAAAATCCACACAATACAATAAAGGAAATCGCATCATAAACACTGAACCATAATCATAAAGCGTATATTGTTTTAATGGTGTATAAAACAAGGCAAACAAAAAACATGCAAAATATAACGACAATATAAATCCTTCCTGAAAACCAAATGCCAGCATAGAAACACTTGGCACAAGCAATATCCAAAGGATAGCAAATCCCTCATTGCCTCCTACAATAGCATACCAGCTAAAAATAATGGATACCGCCAATCCCATTACAATGATACTTAAATTTTTTCGTTTGGTTCTCCATGTATACAATCCTGCAAACAAAAAACTAACCATTCCCAAAAGCGTAGAAAACAACATGTTTGACTGTTTATAAAAATTTACAAGACTCATAACCATGCACGCCAAAGCCATAACAAATCCTACTATCATGATACCTTTTGTCTCTCGCAGTTCTTTGCGTTTTTCTTCTTCTTTTATATATTTTGCATTAATATTATTATTTACATTTTTATGTCTTTGTATCATATGAATCCTCATTCCTACGCTTTTTTTACATACAAAAAAATAAAGACAAAAATTCGATTTCTAACAGAAAAACGAAGTTTTGCCTTTGTTTCCTCAATACTTATTTTAATGGAAAACCTAATTATATTATATGCTTAGTCTTCTAATATGTCAATTTTATCAGCAAACGTGTCTACATATAAGTCAATGTCTATCTTTGTCCTTGTCTTATAACAAAAATCAATCACATCAAGAGATGGTGCTAGACAAGGCGTATCATTTTCCACATAAATCGTTGGAACAATCTGTAAATAAAATGACACCTTATTTTCATTTTTTATTTGATTTAATAACTCAATTTTATTCAATAAAATAGATATCGTTTTTTGCATTTGATTTTCAATCTCTATATCATAATCATCACACCGTCCAGCAGACCAAAAAGAAAAATCATATTTCGTGCCGTTTTTTCGTATATCTCCCGCTTTCCAGCTCTTTTCAGGCTGTATGCCCAACATTTTTGTAATTGCATCCGGATTAAAATCCCCCACAATCTTAAAATAAGTGTAACATTGATTTTCCATCTTTTTATGTAACTTTCTTTTTATGTAAATCTTAATCTTAAACGAAAGGGCTTTTGTCTTAACCTATCATTAAAACAAAAGCCCTTTTGTTATGCGGATGACAGGAATCGAACCTGCACGGTTGCCCACCAGAACCTAAATCTGGCGCGTCTGCCAGTTCCGCCACATCCGCGTACCAGCCTACAATATCATATCTTCCTTTAAATGTCAATTATAAAATTAAAATATTTCATTTTCTATTCGGTCAATCAAAACATCACAGCGTTTTTTCCATGTATGGTTTTTAATACATATATCATATGCTCTGTCTGCCATCTCTTGAAGCCTATCCAAATCTGATAAAGCAGCCCTTGCTATATCGCCTATATTACTTATCTGCTGCAATTCAAAGAAAAAAAGGGCGGATTTATCCACAAAACACGCTTTCAAATAGTTGCTTGTATCGCTTAACACAACCGCTCCATTCAGCATTGAATTAAATATTCGGTCATGCGCTCCATCCTTAAACCAAGGCATAACATTGACCGATATTTTTGATTGGCTTATGTTATCAAGACATGTTTGAGAATCGACATTTCCTGCTGAAATAATATTTTCTGGATGCTTACATTCCAACTGCTTCCAGCCAGCACCATATATATGTACTTTAACGCCGCTATCCGCAAGCTGCATAATCGTTTTTGCCCTATAATAAAAACGAACGCTAAGGTCTACATACATCAGATTTGGCATAAGATTTTTCAATTCCATTTCATTAAATGAAACATTTTCTCGAATCAATTTTTGTTCTGCTAAATGTTCAATTAATTCATCCGGATTTTTTATGCTTTCCTTTAGCAATTCCTTAAAAAACATTTTAGAATCATAGTCCATCTGTGCAAGATAAACATCAAATCGTTCTATTGAAGTATAATTTCCTGTAAAGATAACATCTATTGGTCTTTTTTGAATAGGAATATATCGCCCCTCTGGATATACTTCTCTATGTATATTAATTCCTGTCCCCCCTAATGGCAAAAAATAATTATCATCATCGCGACATTTTTTATTTCCTTTACAAAATGCATCGCTTGCATTGACCTCAGGAAAAAAACGGCTCATATAACGAATATGATTTTTATCTATGGATAGTTGAACATACTTTTCTGGTCGCAAACCAAGATATTTATGGTAATACAACGGATGGTCTACCACCATATTATAGACCGCTATATAATATTCATCCCATATATTTCCCTTGCGAAAAGCAGCGCTATACAATCCATCTTCCCCTGCAATCCCATTAAAATTAAATGTAAAAGCAATGATATTGGTAAAACGTTTATCCTTAAAAGACTGCTCCAAAAACGCTTGAAGCAAGGAAGTACTATATTCGCTCACTACCAAATCAAACCAGTATACATCGTACCCTCTTGCTTCAAATGTCTGAGCCATCTCTATGCTAAAATATTCCTGTGTTTCTACACCGCCTTTAAACATAATAACACATTTGCTCATTTTTTTCTCCATAAAGCTGCTGCATCAAACAAAAATCATATAAAATATAGCATATATTAACATCAAACACGCAAATATATTATACTGACTTTTCCTAACACAACAAACCTTGTTCTATCATATATCTTTTAATGACCTATTATCCTATAATTTTATCACTCATACTATCCAACTGCGGCAAATAAAGTTTCTCAACGTCCCCTTTATCAACGCTTAATGATATCTGTGCATCAACAGGCAATTTCACAATTGTTTCGATTCCATATTGAGCCGCTATTTCCTCAATATTGCTGTCGCCAAACAATTGATGTTTCTTTTTGCAATCAGGACATTCAAAATAAGACATATTCTCAACAATACCAAGCACTGGAATATCCATCATCTTAGCCATTTTGACTGCTTTTGCCACAATCATTGAAACCAGCTCTTGCGGTGAAGTGACAATCACAATGCCTGCAACAGGAAGTGACTGCAATACTGTAAGCGGCACATCTCCTGTTCCCGGCGGACAATCAATAAACATACAATCAATATCACCCCAAGAAACATCTTCCCAAAACTGCTTAACAGCTCCTGCAATAATAGGACCTCTCCATATAACAGGGTCTGTTTCATTATCCATAAGAAGATTCATGGATATAACCTTTATCCCTGTATTTGTCTTACATGGATACATAACCTTGCCTTCTTTATCACAGCAAATTTCACCTTTTATTCCAAATGATTTAGGTATAGATGGTCCTGTAATATCTGCATCAATAATTGCCGTTTGCAGTCCTTTCTTTGCAGCATTACATGCAAGCATAGAAGTCACAAGAGATTTTCCAACACCACCCTTTCCGCTCATTACAGCGATAACCTTTTTCACGCCGCCATAATTGGCAGACTTATCTTGTGGTTCTGTCCTCTCATCACAATTAGAACTACAACTACTACAATCATGCGTACAATCTTCACTCATTTTAATCCTCCATTCTGAAGCGTAGCATAAGAATTGCGCAACAGAAAAAACTGCTAAAGCAGTTGCAAAAAGCGATTTCTATTGCCGCATCAAGTCTTATTTATACACTAAAAAGTTTTAATATTATGATGCTAGTATAACCTTTTTATATAACGAAACACAACCACTTTTCAACGAATTTTATGAAATGTTTTGCCAAATCAAAGGAAACTGTTATAATTTTATCAATATCTCTATAAAAATTATTCCATTTATGTTACAATAATCCCATCAAAAATCAATCGATTAAAAATTGAAAAATGTATCTATAACAACAAAAGGAGTAACAAATCATGAAGCAATTTCAGATTGAATATTCAACTTTAGAAATGTTCACAAAAAACCTTACAACATTTAAAGATTGGTGTCATTCTAACAAAATATCAAAAATGATGTTTCAAATTTACTCTGAGATACTAGAACCAGACCCAATCAATGCTATATGTAAAACGATTGAGCAAATTTTTCCAGATGCGCCTTATATGGGCTGCTCCACCAGCGGCAATATTGTAAACTGTCAGCTTTCTTCATCTGTGACTATCATTTGCACTATATTTGAATTACCTCAATCACAATTTAAAATTTTTCAATATGATTTATCTAAACAATCGGTAGATGCTATTACAAAACAGATTGTTGAAGAGACAAAAGCCAACATATGGGTAAAAGCTATTGAAATGTATTTCACTATTCCAGAGACCTCCACAACACGCTTTTGTGATGGAATGAAGGATATTGCACCTGATATTCAAATTTTTGGGGGTGTTTCTTGCAGTAACGATATCACAAGTGATGCATCTTGCGTATTCTCAAAAATAGGTGGATTTTCTGACAAATCAATTATTATACTATTTTATGGCGGTGAAGATTTCTATGTGGAATCTATTAAAGTAACAGGCTGGAAGCCATTAGGACGAAAATTTCATGTCACCAAATCAAATGGTAGCATTTTGCAGGAATTAGATGGTATACCAGCTTATGATGTTTACAACAAATATTTAAATATCAAAAATGATGAAAATTTCTTTTATAATACGTTGGAATTTCCATTATTTTATGAACACAATAACACCACCATACTGCGCACGCCTGTGGCAAGCAATGCTGATGGTTCCATTACCATGTCATCCGATATTGACGTCGGTTCTGTTGTGCGCATCTCTTATGGTGACCCAGCAACTATTATTGAAAATATTGAGGAAGACAGTAAAAAAATTTATACCTTTCAACCTGATTTACTACATATTTTTTCCTGCGCTGCAAGACGCACTTTTTGGACTTCTCAAGAGCCTACTTATGAACTTATGCCATTTAAAGAAATGTCTCCTTCTGTGGGATTTTTTTCACATGGCGAATTTTTGCGCACAACAGGCGACCTTAATCAACACAATGTAACACTTGTGATAGCCGCTATGAGGGAAGGCGTAAAAAAACCTTGTGTTGCTGCTCCTGCTGTGACAAACACACATCAATTGTCCAAAGTCCCTTTGGTGTCTCGTCTTGCCACATTTATCAGTGTTACATCACTGGAATTAGAAAATATTAATAATCAGTTAGAACAAGTAAACGACAAATTAAAAGTAGCCTCTATTATTGATGGATTGACTGGTTTGTATAACCGAAAGGAAATTCAAACACAAATTGAACGAGAACTTTCCAACGTAAAACAGGAACGTTTTTCAATTATTATGCTGGACATTGATAATTTCAAACAAGTCAATGACACATATGGACATCAACAAGGTGATGCCGTTATTATCGCACTGGCAAAAATACTTCACAATGAGCGTACCTTATTGAATAATCGTACCTTATTTTCCGAAAAATTTTCTGCCGGCAGATGGGGCGGTGAAGAATTTATGCTTCTTATGCGCGACACGGACTTTTCTTCCGCAGCTTTTGCAGCAGAACTTATCCGCCAGTGCTTTGCAAATACAAATTTTCCTAATGTACGCCCACAAACAATTAGTATCGGCGTAACACAAGCCAAAGAGGACGACACGATTGACACATTGTGCAGTCGTGTTGACGACGCTTTATACCAAGCCAAAAAGGGCGGAAAAAATAGAGTTGTTGTGGTATAATAGTCTCGGCGAAGCCGAGCCATACAAGTTTGCAGAGCAAACTTGCTTATGTGCAAAAAAACAAAAAATTATTGAACTTTTTAAATAGAAAATTAAAAATTTTTAAGAAAGGATAGGCTATATAATGAGTAAAAGCATTTTACAAAATGAATTATTTGAAGCTTTTGCAAACGCTTCTGATAACATTTACATTTATGTCTGTGATATGCAATCTTCTTTGTCTAGGTGGTCAAAAAATACTGTTGATTATTTTAATTTGGAAGCTGAATATATGACCGATACGGCTAACAAATGGATGGCAAAAATTCATCCGGATGACCGTTCCTTATATGTAAAAGATATCAGTGCTGTTTTTTCAGGACAGTCTAACCGTCATAGCTGCCAATACCGTGCCAAAAATAAATATGGCGACTATGTATGGCTAGAATGTAAAGGAAGCGTTATACCTGATGAAAATGGGCAGCCTAGTGTTTTTGCTGGATTGATGACGCGCTTGGATAATCAAAATAAATATGACCCTTTGACACATTTGCTTACCAATTATGAATTGCAAAACTATGATTTTTCTAACGGCAATGGTATTCTTATGCTTTTAGGTATTGACAGTTTTCGCAAAATCAATAATACAAACGGTTATATTTATGGCAATAAAGTTTTAAGCATTTTTGCTGAATGTTTGGGAGAATTAGCTGATAAACAAGACAAAATTTATCGCTTGCAAGGCGATGAATTTATTGTTTTATCCCCAAACGGCACAAGTGATAAAATGAGAGAACTTTTCCAAAATGTCAATGACCGCTGTACCAATATGCGCGGTGTAAAAAGCTTCTCTGTCTCGGCTGGTATTGTTTCTTATCCACAAGACGGCAGTGACTGCAATACGCTTTTAAGCAATTTGGAACATTCATTAGAATTTGCAAAGGAACAAAATCGCAACCGAATCATTGAATTTTCAGAAAAGATTTCACAGCGTCACAATCGTATCAGCAATCTTCATGAAGCATTGACCAAAAGTATCCATAACAATTTTAAAGGATTTGAGCTGTATTTTCAGCCAATCTTAGATGCAAAGACAAAACAAATTGTGGAATGTGAATCTCTGTTGCGCTTTAAAACGCCAGAAATACAAGATGCCTCGCCGTTTGAATTTATAAAACTGCTTGAAAATAGTGGAGAAATCCGAGAAGTTGGCGCTTGGGTTATGGAGGAAGCTATCCGCCATGCTGCCCGCTGGCAAAAAGAATATGGCGGCATCAAAGTCAGCTTTAACGTTTCGTATGTACAGCTTTTAGATGGTAATTTTGTTGATAAATTAATTGAAAAAACAAACGAATATCAAGTTAATCCCAATTTAATTATGGTGGAACTTACGGAGAGTTGCAACGCTGAAGATACGGATATGCTCTCCCGCCATTTTGACCGATTAAGAACACTTGGCTATAAAATTGCAATGGATGATTTCGGTACGGAATATGCTTCTTTTGGTCTTTTACATGATGTGAATATGGATGTATTAAAAATCGACCAAAAATTTGTTCGTGGACTTGTTCAAAACCGCAATATGACTGATATGGCTATTATTGAAAGTGTTGTTGATATGTGTAGACGTCTTTCTATCCAAACGATTGCAGAAGGTGTAGAAACCGTAGAAATACAAGATATGATTGAAAAAATCGGCGTTTCTTACCTGCAAGGTTATCTATATTCAAAGCCTGTTCCAGCAGAAGAATTTGAAACTATGGTACGCCAGAAAGCATTTGAATAATTTTTATTATTCTTTTACATATTTTACAAATAAAAAAGCAACCTTACAGTAAGCTATAATATATTTGATTTATATAAACTTAAGACTGCTGCAAAAAAAATTTTCTAATCATACAATCTATGGATATTCGTAATACATTTTGCTACTTACCTATAATTCCATTGAAATTTGATATAAAATTTTTATTTTGCAGCAGCTTTTATCTATTGACAACTCTTATATTTACTGAACAATCAATTCTTTTACCTCAACCTTTTTTATACTTTTAGAAGCTATATATGCAAATATAAAAAAGCTTCCGCTAATAATAAGAATAGGTAAAAATATTGAAGTTACTGTAAAATTTACAACAACCGTTGACAGTCCAACAAACTTTAATATAAAACTCATTGCAGGTTTTGCAATTGCCGCCGTAATACTCATTCCAATAAAACTGCCTAGCAATGCAAGTATAAAAAAACGAAGAGCAAAATGAAACTGCAGTTTATTTACAGTAAATCCAAGCGCCTTATAAATTCCGATATCTCTTCGTTCTCGAATAAAGGTTTTATTGCAGACCATTGTAACAACAATCAATGCAAAAACAATAGAAAAGCTGTAAATAATAACTGTTATTACATCAACAATAGATTTATACTGAATTTCTAAAGGATTTTGCGTTGTAGTGTAATCATCTATTTTAAGTAATTCACCGTATTGTGCTTCAATTTCATCTAAAATAGCTGGAATTTTCTCTTTATCTTGAACAATAAAACTTGCAGAAAATCCTCTTTTTGTCAATCCTAACCTTCCTGCCAAATCAGAATTAAAAGCCATACCCATTCCCAAATCGTTTGGCGTTTGATAAAATCCTGTTATTATACATTCTACTTCTTTATCATTATTAGAAAGAGTCACTGTATCCCCAATTTCTAAATCCATTGACTCAGAAACCACTTGTGTAATAATAATTTCATTGTCATACAAGGGAACTCGCCCTTTTATCAATCCTAAAATTTGCTCTGGATATTTATACATATCACTAAAAATACTATCTCCATTTAAAGAAATATATTGATTCCTTTGTTGATTTTTATACCTAATAGCCGTATGTTTTTCTACAATTTTTTCAACTTCTGTCAATAAATCTTTATTCGTATCTTTATTATAGCGAAATTCTATATCTGGTATTATAAGTCCTATTGAATTTAAGGTATCGCGCGAAGCTAAAAAAACACTAAATAAATTAACTAAAGTCATAAAAAAGGTAAGAATAGCAACAATAAAAAATACACCAAAATATCGTTTCTTTGCTGAAATAAGCTGTCGAAACGCAAGCCAAAAAGATAATGCTTTATCAAAAATAGGAGCATATATTCTGCTGTCAAAATAAACATCTTCTATACCGCCAATAATTGCCCGCACAGGAGAAATAGAAATAACCTTTCTTGTCTTTAATAAAATAATCAGACAAAAACAACCTATCAATATTGATGTAAACAGTGAGCTTTTTCCTATTGATAAGGATTGCTGGGGCAAAACTGCTGTTATTGTCATACAGGCTTTGCCAATATAATATTGAATGGGAATTGCTGCGATACTTCCAATCATAACTCCAAGCAGTAAACTTGTCATATACTGTATTAAAAAAATTGCTCTTATTTTTTTATTGTTAAACCCTTGCGCTTTTAAAATTCCAAGCGTTGTATATTCAATATCAATCTCCGTCCCAATACTATTGCTTACTACAATCAAAATAATCAAAAACAAAAATATCATAAATGCAAAGACAATGTCTAATATCATATCAGGTAAAATCGTGGTATAATTTTTTGATTCGTCTATGCCAGTTGTTCCTTCTGCCATATAGGATATTTTTGTTTCAAGATTAAGCTGTTTTTCAAATTTTGTGGAAGAAAGGTTACTACCTTCCGCCTGATATATGGATACTATTGTGACTTCTTTTTGTACATTTGTCTGCGACAAATTACATAACTCCAAAAATTTTTGAAAATCGGATTTTCCAATAAATACCTGCTTCCACCCTATTGTTGAAGAGCCTGTCATTGGTTCTTGTACAAATCCTTTGATTACAAAATCTTTTTTAAATTCTGTCGCCACTTCAAGGGTTATTGTATCACCTAATTCACATTCAAGCTTTGATTTTAGTCCAAGCGGAAGATATATTTCACCTTCCCCAATTGCTGGTATATCTTCACAAAAATTTGTCAATTCTTTATTATATAATGCAATTTCATCTCTTAATTGTGTTATAAAATAACTATTTCTATCTTCTCGTTTATTGCATATCGTTTTACTGGTAACAATACTGTCATAATATTTTGTCTGCTTTACTAATGGACTATTTTCCACCATACTACGCAGCTCATCTGTAAGCTTTTCTTTATCTATATAAACCAATATTTCGCCGCAGTCCGCCATTTTAAATGCACGGTTTAAACCGTTTAAATAATTATCACGCACACTAATAATAGAGGTACAAATCGTAACAACAATTGCCATCAGTATAGCAATACTGATAAATGTTCCTTTCTTTTTTCTTATATTTGCCTTTAATAATATCAACATTTCCATATACTTTGCCTCCTACCATTCCATTGAATGAAGCCATGCACTAATTTGTGTTTCACGGCTTCTTTCTTCACTTGGACAAAATACTGGTAATGTCAGTTCTCCGATAATTTTACCATCTTCCAAATATAATATTCGATTTGCACGAAGCGCAACATGAATATCATGTGTCACCATTAAAATGCTCTGCCCGCCCTCATTTATAGACGTCAACAAATTTAAAACTTCTATGGTATTATGGCGATTAAGCGCACCCGTAGGCTCATCGGCAAAAATCAACTTCGGATTATGCACCACTGCTCTTGCAATTGCACATCGTTGCTGTTCACCACCAGAAACCTGTGCTGGCAAATGATTTTTTATATGTTTAATCCCCATTTTTTCAATTAATTCTTCAGCATAATTTCGCACCGTTTCCCCTGTAATCGCCTTGCTTAAATATCCCGAAATAACAATATTTTCAAATAGTGTAAGATTACTTACAAGATGAAGCTGCTGAAATATAAAACCAAAATCATTGCTGCGAAGCGTTGATAATTCTTTCTCACTCATCGTCACAATATTTTTTCCATTATACAGTACTTCTCCTGCCGTTGCTCTATCCATACCACTCAGCGCATAGAGCAATGTGGATTTGCCAGAACCGGACGCCCCCATAATAACCGTAAAATCACCTTGATACAACGTCAAATCAACATGTGACAGAATATGAACTTGACCGCCGTTATGTGCAAAGCTTTTACATAAACCTTTTGCTGATAAAATACTTTCTTTCATATTTATCATACTCCTTTCTTGATTCGTAAATTTACAATAACCATTCAGCTAAATGATTACAATTTACTTTACCAAAAAAGTTATTAAGAACTCTTTAAGAAAATAGGAAAAGTGATAATAACCTCTAATCCATCTATATGATTATGCAACAATATATTTCCCTGCATCTGTTCGGTTATATATTTTACAATATACAATCCCAAGCCAGAGCCTTGTTCTTCTTTTACATTGCTGCCACGATAAAATTTTTCAAATATAAAAGGCATATCTTTATCAGGGATTCCCTGTCCATAATCACGAAAATGAAATTCTATACAAGATGCAGTTTTGACAATCCAAATATCCATTTTAGTCTTTGCATATTTTCTGGAATTATTGATGATATTTTCAATAATCTGTGCAAATCTTTTTTCATCAAGCAATACCATTACTGTAAAATTTGGATTTTTATATCGAATATCCCCATTGTCTGCCAACAATTGAGCTATAATGTTTTCTGTAAGAGATACAACTTCTGTTGGCTCTACCATAATTTTTAATTTATCCAAGTCCGATACAGAATGTAAAAATAAATCGTTTGTCAATGCCGTCACTTCATCGCATTTTTTTATTAAAACAGCTAGATAGCGATATCTTTTTTCAACGGAAGTATCAAGATTTGCCTCCAGTCCTTCTGCATATGCGCGAATCGAAGCAATAGGGGTTTTAATATCATGCGATAATGTGGCTATCACCGTTTTATTATTTTCAATTGCTTCTTTTTCACAAGCTCTTGCTTTTGTAATCTCTCTTCGCATACTGTCAAAAGCCCAAGTAAATTCACCAAAATAATTGGAGCGTTCATAATTTAATGGAATGTCAAAATCTCCCTGTGCCAATTTTTGTGCAAATTCTTTCATTTTTTCAAAAGGACATAAAATAGACTTATAGATATATCCAAACACCACAAAAAGAAATAAACTACTTATTCCGCCCATTGCAAGAAAACGTATATTGCTATTGTAAATAATCTTTTCGTTTTTCATATCTTCTTGCAATCTTGATATTTTTTCAAACATCAAATCGGATTTTCCCAGCTTGGCTAATTGTTCAATTTCGTTTAGCGCAACAATTTGCCGCAAACGCATATTTTGTAATTGTGTTTTATTGTCAAAAACAAGAAATATACAAGTAATGATACCAATAAATACACAAAATAAAATCGTTATTTTAAATAATCTCTTCTTCAATTCTTCCTCCCTGTTTAACTGTTTTTCAAATTGGTATCAAGCATATATCCTACTTTATAGACAGTTTTTATAAATTGTGGTTTTGCTGGATTATCTTCAATCTTTTCCCGCAGCCAACGAATATGTACAGCAAGTGTGGCTGCCTCCACACAAGAAAAAGTACCCCATACTTCGGACAATACGTTTTCCTTTGACAGCGCAATATTTTGATGCTGACACATATAGGCAAGCAAATCAAACTCCTTTAAAGAAAGTGGTATTATTTCATCTTTTTTCGTAACGCTCCTAGATGTAATATTGACTGTAATATCTCCAAATTGATATAGTTCTTCTTTTGATGAAAAACCATATGTTCTCCTTATAAGCGCATTAATTCGAGACAACAGTTCTTTCATAGAGTATGGTTTTGGAAGATAATCATCACCACCTATATCAAAACCTGTTATGCGGTCTTGTTCACTTGTTCTGGCGCTTGCAAATATTACTGGAACCGTTGACACACGCCTTAACTCCTTACATATTTCAAACCCTGTTGTATCTGGAAAATTAATATCCAATAAAATTAAATTATATGTATGATTCGTCAATACCTCAAAAGCTTCTTCACTGCTTGTTGCAATTGTTACTTTATAATGATAGCTTTCCAGCATATCCGATATAATAAATGATAAATCTTTATCATCATCAATGATTAATATTGATTTTTCCTGCATCATTTCTCTCATTTCTGTATTATTTTTTCCATAAAAAGTTTTTTGTCGTATCATAGTAGTATCTTTTTAACTTTTTAATATTTTTCAAAAAAACAGCTATCAGAAAATAATTCTTTTAGCTGTTTTTGATTCTTATTATTTAATTATTAAGCTTCAGTTAAGCGGATATTCGCAATCCGCTACGCTACTTGCTCAAACCATCTAGCTACTATCGTAGCTTTTCAGTGGGAGCTTATACTCCCACTGAAACAAGCAAGTCCCCACCCCCACTTATGCCTTTGCAGCATTGAAATGGGGGACTTCCTTGATGAGGTTAAAAAATACATATTCTTAAAAAAATAATTATCTTTTATATTTATCTTATTATTCATTTATCATTGCTCATTTTTTCTCATATCCATTTGTATCTTTAATACATCATTCATATCTGTATTAGCATACTCTAATTTATTTGGCGTACTCGATACTTTTATTCAATGAAGTCCTCAAGATTACGCTGGTAAATATGCTCTCGGTCATAGGATGAATACTTGTTCCAATCTTGTGTATTTCCACCACTTCCCAATCTCATATTAGTACTTCTTCTATTGCTTTTGCTATACCATCTTTATAATTATAATCTGCTATCCATTTTGCCGCCTTTTTTACAGCGTCTTGAGCATTTTTCATAGCATAGGATTGCCCTGCCCACTGTAACATCTGAATATCATTGTCACCATCGCCAAATGCCATTACTTCACTTGCATTTATGCCTAATATATTGCATAAGCTGCTTAATCCTTTACCCTTATTTACTCCAACTTTATTAATTTCCATATTAAATGGTATAGAGGAAGTAACAGTGAGATTTTTTTCTATAAATGTTGTTTTTATCCTATCATATTTATCTTTTGGCACATATATAGATGTCACTTTTTCAGCCAATTTATTGTTTAATGTTTCCGTAGGATTATCACAAAAAGTAATTTCACTTTTAAGTTCTTTTAAAAATTCATCATTTAAGTAATCACTTTTATATAAATCACTGCTGCTTTTCTTCATATAAGAATTTCCATTACAATATATTTCTGTAACAATTCCAAATTGTTCCAAAAACTCATATACAAATTTCCACGTATCATAATCCATACAGTCCGTTGCTATTACATTGCCTGTTATATCCATTGCCAAAGCTCCGTTAGAAGCAAGAATATAATCCACCACTTTTAACTGCTCAAGTACATTTTTGATATGACAACAAGTACGACCACTGCAAATCGCTATTTTAATGCCCTTAGAAGATGCAGTTTTTATAGCCTTTATATTTCTTTCTGAAATTGTTTTATGGTCTGAATCAAACAGAGTACCATCTAAATCCATAGCAATTAATTTTATCATATTCTTTACCTCACTTTAATAAAAGCCAAAGGATATTTGCAATCCGCCTGAGTCTAGTTTTATATCTGTATAATGTTAAAACACAAGAGAATTTCCTTGATGAAGTTAAACTAATTTTATTATTTCCTGACCCACTTTTATATCGCCTACTTTTATATCTATTGACGCATAATTATCTGTATTTGTAATAATGATAGGCGTTACTGTTCTATAACCCATACCTTTTATACCATCTAAATCTATTTTCATAAGAAGCTCACCTTTTTTAATCTTTTGCCCATTAGAAACTTTTACATCAAAAAACTTACCCGCAAGCTCTACTGTATCAATTCCCACATGAATAAGCAACTCCACTCCACTATCAGACAATAATCCAAGCGCATGTTTTGTGTCATAAACCATTTGTACAATACCATCAAACGGCGCATACACCTTACCTTCTGACGGCTCAACAGCTACGCCTTCACCAAGCATTTTTTCTGAAAATACACCATCTTCCACTTCTTCAAGAGTGATAACTCTACCATTTATAGGCAAATAAACTTCTGCACTTGTATTGTTCTTTTGATAGGTTTGGTTATCTATATCATAAACATTTACATTCTCTATATCTGCACCATTTGGGTTTATATCAACTGCATCTGAATTTATGCCAGTATCCTTTAAATCATCATCAATAATAGGATTATCACTTTCTGGACTTTCAAGATAATCTTCCAAATTCGATTTAATAACGGTTACTTTTGGTCCATAAATCACCTGCACGCCATCACCTTTTTGAACAACACCAGAAGCGCCAGACTGTTTTAATTTATCTTTGTCTACTAATTGATAATCAAAAACTGTGACACGCAATCTTGTTGCACAACAATCAACATCGCTTATATTCTGCTTTCCACCAAGTCCTGACACAATCAATGCTGAAACAATATCATCCTGTGTTTTTGTTCCATTTGCTCCGCCATTTTTTGATTTATTGACATCGGCTCTTGTGTAAAGTTTGGTTTCTTCTCCCTCATTTTCTCGTCCTGGTGTTTTTAGATTTAATTTTTTGATAAGAAATGAAAATAGGAAATAGTATACAATAAAATATCCAATACCAACAATAACAATCCAAATCCAATTGGTCTTTTCAATACCTGGCAAAATACCAAACAGAACAAGGTCTATAATGCCTCCTGAAAATGTCATACCAACGCCTACATTAAATACGTGCATAAGCATATATGCCAAGCCTGCAAAAACACAGTGAATGCCATATAATAATGGTGCAACAAACAAAAATGTAAATTCAAGCGGTTCTGTAATACCTGTCAACATGGAAGTAAGTGCGGCTGATAAAAGCAGCGTACCTACAACCTTTCTTTTTTCTGGCTTTGCACATTTATACATGGCAAGTGCTGCACCCGGCAAACCAAATATCATCAACGGAAACTTTCCAGACATAAAACGCGTTGCTGAAACAGCAAATTGGCTGCAATTAGGGTCAGCAAGCTGCGCAAAGAAAATATTTTGCGCACCGTTAATAACTTGACCGCCTATTTCCATAGAGCCGCCCACTGCTGTCTGCCAAAATGGCATATAAAATACATGATGAAGTCCAAACGGTATAAGAAGACGCTCCATAAAACCGTAAAGCAATGTTCCGCCATAACCTGATATTACAACAAGTTCACCTACTTTTGCAATACCTATGCCAACAAAAGGCCAAATATAATACATTAAAATACCAACAAATACAAATACAATCGAGCTGATAATTGGCACAAATCTTGTACCGCCAAAAAAAGATAAGACTTGCGGCAGTTCAATTTTATAAAATCGATTATGCAGCGCTGCCACACCAATTCCAACAATCATACCGCCAAAAACACCCATATTTAAACTTGTGATGCCCAACACATCACCATATGAATTGGCAGCAAGAACACCCCTTGCAACAAGATTTTCACAAGACTCCTGCACGGTTGCGCCATCTCCATATATCAATAACATGGTACTTAAAGCGGTGTGCATAATAATAAATGCAACAGCGGCAGCAAGCGCAGCAACTGCTTTTTCTTTTTTAGCCATACCAATAGCAACACCCATTGCAAACAATAGTGGTAAATTGGCAAAAACAGAATTGCCCGCAGCACTCATAACACTTAGTATCGCATTCAGGATTGTGCCATGTCCCATAATTCCTGTAAGCTTATATGTCTCAAGCATCGTTTCATTGGTAAAAGAACTGCCAATGCCCAACAAAAGACCTGCTACTGGCAACAATGCAATAGGAAGCATAAATGAGCGTCCCACACGCTGTAAAACGCCAAATACTTTATCTTTCATAACAACCTCCATTCAATTCACGGTTCCCCTATTTCCAACACCAAACACCGATTATTTCTATATTTTTTCTGTGTCTATGTGCAAAAAAATTCACAGATGAATTATTCATCTGTGAATTTTTTGATTTCATATAAGGATAACTTATAAAATGTATTATTCGTTATTGCTTATTATTTACCATTTTTAAGATTGTATGCACATGCTTAGAGCTTTTCATTGGACAATACTTAATATTGATATCTTTTTTTATATTTTATAAACATTCCTAATGACAATGCCAGCGCCATAAACTCTGCTACTGGTGTTGCCAGCCAAATTCCATTTACACCAAAAAGAACTGGAAGTACCAGCATTGTAATCATCATCAATACAAACGACCTTGAAAAGGCTAGAATTGCTGAAATAATCCCATTTGACAATGCGGTAAACATTCCACTAGTAAAAATATTAAAACCTATAAAAAACAGAGCAACCGTACAAATTTGATTGCCAGTAATCGCAAGACTATACACTGGATTATCTGGGTGTGCAAATATGGATACCAATGGCTTTGTAAGGAAAAAAGAAGCCAACACTGTCACGATAGAGATAACCGCAATAACTCTTATACTAATTTTTATCAATTTTTTAAGTTTTTGGTAATTTTTCTCTCCATAATAAAAACTAATCATAGGAGCTACACCATAAGTATACCCTGTGTATAAAGAACTTGCAAACATCAGCACATACATAATAATAGTAACTGCCGCAACACCATCTTCCCCAACAAATGTAAGCATAGTCCAGTTAAACATCATTGTAACAATCCCTGTAACAAATGCTGTTGCCATCTCCGAACAGCCATTTGTCGCTGCACGAAAAAGAACTTTAAAACGAAAACGAGGTTTTGTAAAATGCAGCAAATTCTTTTTATTGTTAAAAATAAAAAGTCCTACAATCGCTGTCACAGAATATCCCATACCCGTTGCAAGCGCTGCACCTTTTATCCCCATATCAAACACTGCAATAAATATATAGTCCAAAATCATATTTAACACACCGCCTGACACCGAACATATTAAAGAAAGCGTCGCTTTTTCACTTGCAATCATATACAGTGTAAAATTATTCATCAGTAAAATAGGAACCGTAAACAACAAATAATGGCTTAAATATTGCACACAATACATTTCTACATCCACAGATAAATTCATACTTGAAAAAATGGTATCCATTGCCATATAACCAACACTGCACATAATCAAGCCAACGACAACATTTACTAAAATCAGAAAAGTAAAATTCTGATTGGCTTCCTCCCGCTTTTGTTCCCCCATCTTTTTCATTATAACAGCGCTTCCTCCTGTGGCAAGCATTGTAGAAATTGCTGTTACAAGCTGAATAATTGGCGCTGTTAAATTAATGGCAGACAACGCATTTGTACCAATTAAATTGGATACAAAAAAACCATCCACCATTGTATAAAACGACATAAAAACACTCATTGCTATGGTTGGAATCGCAAACTTTAAAATATTTTTTAATGTTACAGATTTTTCATATACATTTTGATTTTCCATATAAATCCTCCTTATCACAACTTTTTTGCCATGCTATACAGCTATAAATCCTTTTTCTTCTTGTTTTTATTTTCTGTATATAGTATCATAAACCGTACAGTAACAGTACAGTCAAGAAAAATATTGAAAAATTTTATAGAGTCAAGCAAATATTAGCAATCCGCTTGACTAGAAAGGCAGGATTCTTTATATGAATGAAAAAGAAAAACTTTTAACGATTGGACAATTTGCAGCTATGCACGGAATCAATAAAAAAACATTGATGTGGTATGATGAAATTGGTCTATTTAAGCCTGCTGCCATCAATCCACAAAATGGATACCGCTGCTACAATTACCATCAAAGCCCCATTTTAGAAACCATTTTACTACTGCGTGAACTGGATGTTTCCATAGCTGAAATACAACATTTTATGAAAAATCGCTCTGCTTTTAACCTAAAATGTCTTTTAGACGAAAAAATAGAAGATTTAGACCGCAATATTATACATTTGCAGGCAATTCGTAAAACATTATACAATCACCATCAAAATATGGTAACATTATTGACAATGGATTTGTCAGAGATAAGTATTGTTGAAAAAGAAGAACGTTATTTAATAACGGTAGATATTGACAAAGATATTTCGTTTGAAAAAGAAGTTGAAATGATTACTGCACAAACTACAAAATACCAACTGGGACGCTTACATGATGCTTCTTATGGTTCTATGATTTCCGTACCTAGCCTGTTAAAGGATGACTTTGATAATTATTGCAAACTATTTATTGAAATTCCTTCACTCACACAAAAAAACGGGCTGCATATACAACCCGGCGGTCTATATTTAAGAGCGTTTCACAAAGGTGACTGGAATAAAATATCGTTACGCTATAAAGAAATCTTACATTATGCAAAGGAACATAACTTGATACTTTCTGGTTTTTCTTATGAAAAAGGAATCAATGAAAATGTTATTGACCAAATGGAAGATTACATTGTACAGATTGAAATTCCCATTCATTTTTTATAAGCAACCATCTATTCTTTTTTCCATACAAATAGATTCAGGCATATCAACATAAGGTTCATAATTTGCAATTACCTGATAACCTAACCTTTTATAAAGGTTCATTGCTGCTATTAAAGGTTCTCCTGATTCTAAAATAAGTTTTTTATATCCTTGCTTAATTGCCTGTATCTCTAAATTATTCATTAATTCTTTAGAAATGCCAAAGCCACGATACTGTTCTCTTACAAAAACCCTTTTTACTTCTGCAGTATAATTATCTTGATTTTTTCCTTTTATATATTGCTTCAAAGAAGCACAACCCACAGGAAATTGTCCATCATAAGCTAACACTACATTATGAATATCATCCAATTGATTATATGGTATATATTCTGCTCTATTATTCTCTCCACCTACTAATTGATTTAAAAATTGATCTAATTCCCTGCACAATATAATAAAATCTTTATTATTTCCATCTGTGTTTATATATTGAATATCTTTTTTCATTTTTTCCTCACTTTCTTATTTCTATATTTTTTCATAAAGAACCAAAATTTCCTATAAACTTGTGACAAGTAGCGCACAAACCTTACAATTAAAAATTTTAATTTTCAATCATAGTCTCTACTTTTCTCCATTATATGATAACATAAAAAATCACCATCTTCTGTTTCAATCTTTTCATAAGAAATAATTTTATATCCCCTTTTTAAATACAACCGTTCTGCTGGAAAAGAAGCAGCAATATGTATTGTTTTATGATTTTTAAACACGAT
The DNA here is from genome assembly GCA_947088865.1 of uncultured Eubacterium sp. Taxonomy (GTDB): domain Bacteria; phylum Bacillota; class Clostridia; order Lachnospirales; family Lachnospiraceae; genus Lachnospira. The sequence goes on from CAMUHY010000002.1 coordinate 103,222, forward strand.
TTCTTCTAAACAATCCATTAAACGGCTTCCATATCCTTTTTTCTGATATTGCGGCAATATAAATAACCTGCAAATCTCATTTTTACGAATACTTCCTGTGCCTATAATCGTTCCTTTTACAATTGCAAAATAAACTTGTTCTTCTGTCATTGCTTTTTTTATATGCTCCTCACAATGCAGATTTAAAAAAAATTGAACAGCTCCTGTTGGATAATATTTAGGATAAATCGTTTGAATTGTTTTTCTTACAATTTCTGCTACTTGTTTTGAATCATCTGCATATTTTAATTCTATTGTTGACTGCATTATTTTTTGATTCCCTCCTATTTTTTAACTTTTATGCTGCAATTAATTTTAAGTTAGGAAAGACGAATAACTTAAAACTTGGCAAACCTGTATATCCATTTTTTATATATCAATTTCTACACAATAATTTTTCTACCTACATTTTATTATTGAACGATATTCTTTGCAATCCAATTTTTATAAATTTATTCTTTATATCCTATTTTGATTTCATTTCAATAATATGATATACTACTTATGGATTTGCTAAAAAGGAGACATTACCATGCGTATTGCTATTATTGATGATGTTTTTTCAGAACGAAAAATATTGCGGAAAAAATTAGAAATACAGCTTGCTAGGCATTTATTAAACGCTGAAATTTTTGAATATGAAAATGGAGACAGCTTTCTTGCCGCTGCCAAACAAGAACATTTTACAGTAGCTTTCTTAGATATTTATATGGATGGTGAGGATGGAATAGAAGTTGCCAAAAAACTCCGCCTTTTTGATTCAAAATGTATCCTTATTTTTGTCACTTCTTCTATGGACCATGCCCTTGATGGATTTCGTGTCCGTGCATTACAATATTTAGTTAAACCATATTCAGACCAAGAATTAGATTTTTTGTTTGATGAAATCATTGAAAAATTGCCTTCTTTAGACCAATATATTGAACTTCATATTGTGGGTGGTACGATTCGATTGCGATTACAAGAAATTCTATATGCTGAACATTTCCAACATCAAATACATATATTGACAACAGATGAAAAGATAACCGTTATACGTCAACCTTTACGAGAATTTATTAAAACTTTAAATGATGAACGATTTATTTATTGTAATCGTGGAACGATTATCAATTTAGAACATGCACAAGACTTTGATGGAACAGCTTTTCTTTTGACAAATGGTAAAAAGATTCCAGTAAGCCGCAACTTTGTCAGTGCAGCCAAACAAGCTTTTGGTGATTTTTTATTTAAAAGGAGGCGTTAATATGATAACAATTTTATGTCCTATTATAGAACTTTCTATTTTACTGCCAGGTATATTCGTTGCATATCTTCCTATGAAACAGCACCTCCGCACTCATTTTGTCAAACTTCTCTCAATTATGACGCTATTTATTATTTTACTTTGCCTAACAGGTGGGTTTATATGTTATTTTTTTAATATAAACATACTATGGGTTCTATTTCCTTGTGTAATACTATGTGGTTTTATCTATCTTTATACTTTACATGTATCTTGCTGGAAATCTATCAGCGTTTTTTTAGCTATATGTGCTGTTTTTTCTTGTCTTGGCAACATAGCAAAAGCAATGGATATCTTATTGTGTCCAACAAATAACACACCTTATCTGTGTTTAAAGGCAGCATTGTTTTATATTTTCATGTGTTGGCTGGCTGTTGGCATTGCTTGGTACCCTTCCACTCACGCCTCTAGAAATCTTTTAGAAGATGCGGCATTTGCAAAAACTTGGTATGTCTTTTGGATACTGCCTAGCCTATTTATAATTCTTAATTTATTGATGACCCCTGCAAGCTCTAATATTATCTATACAGATAACATCATACAAAAATATATTATTATTACTTTTATATTATTAATTTTACTTATTTTTTTCTATACTATATTTTATTTTATGGCAACAAATCTAAACAATAATGAACGTCTTTGGCAAGAAAATCAATTTCTTTTTATGCAGCAAGCTCAGTATGATAACTTGTGTGCAGCTATTGCAGAAACAAAAAGCGCACGACATGATATGCGCCACCATTTTAATGCTCTGCAAAATCTTGCCAATCGAGGAGAATGGGAAGCACTTACCCATTATCTTTGCGAAGCACAAAACTCTATACCAAACACAGAATTAAATTTATGCGAAAATACGGCTGTTGATGGTATTGCCAGCCATTATGCTATGTTATGTAAAAAAACAAAGATACCATTTTCTATAAAATTAGACTTGCCCAAAACATTACCTATTCCCGAAATTGACGTATGTTTAGTGTTATCTAATCTATTAGAAAATGCCCTAGAAGCCAGCCTTCATACAACTTATACAAGAAGACAAATTTATATACAGGCACATCTTCATTCCAAAAATGTTATATTATTGACCGTAGAAAATACTTATGATGGAACTATCAAAGAAAAAAATGGTATCATTCAATCTTCCAAACGTTTTGGACATGGCATCGGCACTCAATCAGTCCGCCATATAGCTGAAAAAAATGGCGGATATTGTCGCTTTGCTTATGATAATGGGGTATTTTGCGCAAATATTATGCTGCGGGGAGAATAACGTGGTTATATAGACAATTTAATTTATATACTTTTTATTCTATATTTTGTGTATTAATTATATTACTATCAATATTTTGTTCCATATATTCTTGCCGCAGTTCACTTAACGTTTTTCCAGTTTTTTTATGTACTGAAAATTTATACGTTTCTACTGATGACCAACTAAAAACTTTTTTTAGCCACTGCTGAAGAGACATAATATCATTTTCTATCTTTACTTGTCCATTTGCTTGAAGTTGCGCTTCTTCTGTGCATCCTTTTGCTACAATAATGTCTCCCTCATTGACAACGCCCCATTCAATAAGTGCATCAATTTTAGGAAGCGAACGGCGTGAAATATCTTTTTTCTGTTTTTTTTGAATATTTCCTTTCTCAACTACATTCACATAAAAATCATCATATTCTACAATTGGAAGAATCTTTTTCATATCAATCAAAATGGCATCATTTATTTTATAGGGATATATCTGATAACAGCTAATATCCACCTGATTACTATTTAGCCATGCAACGGCAGACAATGTTTGTTCATCAAATTCGGATGCAACCAATATAATACGCTGTCTTGCATTAAATATGGTAATATTATTCATCTCGACAAAATCATTTAATTGTCGTTTTGCAATTTCTGATGATGTAAGTTCATATTGCTGCTCAAATTCATCTCTATGCTTTTCTACATAAGGAGAAAACACATTTTGAATAAGCTCATCTGTGGATTTAATCGTTGCACAACTAGCAGCATAACGAATTGCTTGAAATTCAAAAGATTCTTTGCGTCCTATAATATCTGCTTTATCCCGTTTAATCTCAATAAGTACTATATCTCCATTATTATCAATAGCCGTTAGGTCACTCCTGCCATTGCTTACATTTCGTACCTGCTGCCCAACAATTAACATTGATTCTTCATCATCACAAAGCATATCCACATTTTTTCGCAAAATCTCCTCTATGTCTTTTTCTTTCATATGTAGGTCTGAAAATGTTGTAGCTTCAATTTTTGATGGCTGATTACGATTTAAAATATACATAACATTCCCCTAATTTTTATATTATTTTGTAAATGGAATATCCAATTTTTTTAAAATTTGTTTAAAATTATGAATACAATCTGCATTTTCTTTTAGAATTAAATATTCAACACCTCTTGCTGCTAACTGATTGCAATTTTGTTCACTTAATGTATCTGCAATAAAAATATCACTATCTCTTGCAATAGTTGCATCGGCACTTTCAGGATTTCCTTTCCCCATCAATTTCACTTCAATTCTATAAATTTTTCCAGTAGAACTAATTAATTTATAGTCAACTTCACGGTCAAAACCTTTTGATTTATCTTGCTTAAAATGCGAATTATCAATATTGGAAGCTGGAACACCTACTATCTCACACAATTTATCTAAAAGCGGCTTTTCTACCTTTTTTCCTATTGAACTCCAAGCGCCTTCTCTTAACTGAATTTTTTTTGTTGCTAAAGCATTTATCACTAAAAAACTTTCCGTTAATGACAAATCAACCGTAATACTTTTATAAGATATTTTTATATGAATGCCAATCCCACTTGATGTATCCTTTTCAAGCTCTCCAATAACACTGCTTAAATATTCAAAATTGTGATTTGCAACATCTAATACTACTTTTTTTGTCGCTGTTCCATAAATATTGGTTATTGTTTTTTTATTAATTCCAGCATAAATAGCTGCTTCATCAGCACTAAAACGTTCTTCATTAATAAAATATTTTTTATACCAATCTAATGTAATACCTTCATCATTCATTTTTGCTTCCACTATATTTTTAAAAAATTCAATCGTAAAGTCAAAAAATACGGCATTAATTGAATTGACAATTTCCTCTCTATAATCTTCACCCTTTAATAACCTTTCAACTGTTTTAACAATCACTTCACTTTGAAATGTCATAATAGTTTTTCTCCTCTTTATCTATCAACTTTGCATATGTTTCATTAATCTCACACATCACAGGAATCCGATTCATCTTTTTTGCAACGCGTCCAAGTGTTCCTGACCCTGCAAATGGGTCCATAATCACATCTTTTTCAAATGAATAATATTTTAAAATTTTTCAACATAATTCCTCTGGAAATATAGCAGGATGATTTTTATCTGCTTTTGGAGCAATATACCAACAATTTGTAGTATCAATGTCTTCATCTTCATAACGCCAATAGCTATTATCATAATCATTGATATTTTATCTAATAAAAAATCACATTTTTTCCTATATACCATTATACTTTCAGTTATGCAATTCGGTTTATACGACAATGGTTTTCGCGTTTGCATATAACCTCCTACCCGATTAGGAACAGACGGTTCTGGCTTTATCCAAACAATCTCATCAATAAAATCCAGATTCCTCAAGAATTTTGTGATAATCATAATGAATTGGATACCGAATACTCTCAAATTCTCGTCCTGGTCTTTTTGTTATTACGGGTGAAATATTAATAATAAAAAAACGACCATCTTCAAGCACTCTATAACAAGCTAAAAATACCTTTCTCATTTTTTCTAAATATTTTTCATATGAATAATAGTCTGAATAAACTTTTGCATTATAATAAGGGGAGAAGTAAATATCATTTGAATGGATTGTTCTGGAATCTTTGTCAATGTCTTTTCTGTATCTCCAATCAACAATAATGGTTTTTTAATGACACCTCTATTGTTCATTCTTTTTTTCGTTCTTATTTATACTTATAATATGAAAACATTTTATTTATATTTTCATTACAATAAAAATTTTTTATCTTTTCTCCTAATTCAACAAAACGTACATCTTTTTTTCCTTTATATAAACAAGTTCTATACATTTGATAAACCAACTCCATTGGGTGATTGTTAAAAGCTTCTCTAGTCAAAAATTTTATCAAAGTCTGTCTTCCTATTGATGAAACCACTTCACGCTTTAAATCCATTTCCAAATCTTGATTAAAGTATGATAATAATTCATCAAATTCTTCTGAAGTGTTATTTTTACCCAAAAACTTAATATAAGCAAGCGTAAGTTTTTCTGCATTTTTCATCTTAACCTCTAAACTGCACATTTATATTCATTTATATCATTTTTTATTATATTCAATGCTATTATTTTCCTATATTATGAATACAGCACTATTTTAAACTATCCACTTTATAAAGACAAGAGAACTCTTTTACTTATTTTTTTATATCATTTTTGATAAATTATTATTTATTCTTTTGTTAAACTGAACATTTTTAATATCTCATATGCATCAAGCATACCAGCTATATACGCATTTATATTATAATCATATTCTTGTTCATTTTCTCTTGCAATTAAAGTATTAATTATACTTCTTTGTTGTTCTGTTAATTCTAATTTTTCAAACAATTGGTATAGCTACTTAATTTCTTTTATTCGCTCCTGATATTCTATATCATCTTTTAATAATTTTTCTAATGTTTGATTTTTCATACTATCCATAACCAGTTTTACCAATTCTCTGACTTCGCTCATTTCTCGTCTCCTATGATATTATTTTTTAACTTTCACTATAAGAATTTCAAAATTTTTCTCACATTTTTACATTTTCATTTGCGTAATTTTTCAACATTAAAAAATAAATCAATTATGATTTTTCATTATAATCTATTGGAAAATTTTTATATAAACACCATTTTTATAACCTTACACCAGTTAAGCAGATATTCGCAATCCGCTACGCTACTTGCTCATAACCTCATAGCTGCTATCGCAGCTTTTCAGTGGGGGCTTATACTCCCACTGAAACAAGCAAGTCCCCACCCTTTACTTATTTCTTTGCAACATTGAAGTGGGGACTTCCTTGATGAGGTTAAACTATCATATTTCATTGTACAAGCCAACTGTATACCGTTAATATTTTATTTAAAAACATCCTATACTTTTATTAATTGTAAAAATTAAAGGAGATTTTATATGACATATTCTGACGCCATTATAAAAAGATTAACTAAATTGTGTGCTGATAAAAATATTACTACAAATAAACTCGCAACTTTATCTGGTATTACACAATCTACTGTTGAGAATATTATATCTGGTAAAACAAAAAATCCCAAACTAAAAACACTCCATAAGTTAGCGATTGGATTAGATATGACCGTTTCTGAACTGCTTAATTTTCCTGAAATGAATGAGACTGCTTTTGATGATGAATAATCTACAATCAACGGTACACCATTAACCTTACTTTTAAATTCCTTTTATACTTTATCTGATTTATACAAAAGGGAGTACCTTTATGACTTATTCAGATGTTATTATTTTAAGACTAACAAATCTATGTAAAGAACGAAATATTACAATAAACAAACTTGCTACCTTATCTGGTATTACACAATCTACTGTTGAAAATATTATATCTGGTAAAACAAAAAATCCCAAACTAAAAACACTCCATAAATTAGCGATTGGATTAGATATGACCATTTCTGAACTACTTAATTTTCCTGAAATGAATGAGACTATATTTGAGGATGAGTAAAAGGAAGAATTTATCAATAAAAATTGTTTAAATTCTTCCTTTTTTCTTTAATTTTTTTACTACTTTTTATCTTCATTAAAATACATTTAGGGTACTCCGCAAGTAAATTAATAATCATATTATGAATATATGTTGTTTTTCTACTGCCTGCTGGAGCATTAACTAAAAACATATTTTTTAATATTTTTGCATCATCCATAGTAACCCTCTTTGATATAATCTGGTAACGCCTTTAAATATAATTCTGCTAAAATTACAAAATACATAAAATCTGTTTTATTACTTTTATTTTCCTTACTCTACTTTTGAAATGGACGATGGTAATGTTCTTACCGCCAAGCAAGTTAAAGAACTTCAAAAACGTAACACTCAACTGGAGGCGGAAAATCTTATATTAAAAAAGAAATTTCCATATTCACACCACATTCAAACAACAATTAGATGCTATCTACAAACTTCATTTTCAACATAACATTCAAACCTTTCTGGGCAATGAATTTATGTGCGTATTAATACCTGTCCTAATCAGAAGTGCGCTAACACCGTTCGTATGATTTTGGATAGGTCTTTTTGTTTATTTATTTGATAATAACAATTACAGAACATGTGTTTGATTTTATTAATGGTTTTTTTTAACATTTGTTTAATTTTTATAATTAAACTTATACAATTATTTATATTTACAATTCTACTTAAGTACAATAAAATTGTACTATTCTAGTTCAGATAAAAATAGGAGGGTGTGATTCCCTCCCATAACTTTACTATATTAAATTCTTATATTCTCTTCGTCCATCAACAATTGCATAAATCACTACAATTTTTTTATCTTCATTAACTTTATAAAATACTAAATGTCTTTCTATAATTAGTACTTTATAACCTTGTTTACGAAGTGTGGCATATTTAGGTATACTTCCTAAATTAGGAAAATCCTCTAATTGTGTAATTGCATGTTCTATCTTATCAAGATAATTTAACGCAATATCTATACTTTTTGAATCATCTGCAATATAAAAAATAATGTCTCTTAGCTGCTGTTCCGCTTTCTCTGTTCTAAGTATTTTATACTTCATCCGTTCTCCTTTCCAAAAGAGAATTTCGTATATCATTAAATGTATCTTGAATTGGTGCTACTCTATCATTTATAACATCTTCTTCTGCTTCTGCTAATGCACGTAATAATTCAAGTTCTGATTTCATTTGATAATAGTCTTGTAGTCCTAATACTGCTGTATCACCTCTGCCATTTACTGTAATAATAACAGGTGTTCTATTTTCGTGACATTCTTTAGATATTTCACTATAATGATTTCTTAAATCAGAAGATGGTCTAATAATTGCCTCCATAATATTACCTCCATTTTTAACATAGTCAAATTATATCATAATATCGATATATTATCAAGATGTAATTAAAGTTAGATTTATTTTAATTTTTTCAATGTATCTCTACCATATCCCTTTGTTGCTTAAATTCTATTGTCTTTGTACTTCCGCCTGTTCTTCTAATTAATTCATCTTGTCCAATTACTTTTACTAAATTTGCTATTTGCTGTCCCATTACTGATTTATTTAGATAGAAAATAGTTGTATATACATTATCATTTAAAATTAAATCTCTTAAAACATCTTTATCTGTCACATCTAAAGAATGACCAAAAATATAAAGATTATGTTTATTTATATATTTTTCTTTATAAGATTTCATTTGTTTTTTCAATAATGTTTTATTTTGACCTATACGGTTATTTAAACTAATATAAGAATCTTCCAATTCATCTTTTATTATATCTACCCATTCTTTATATTTACATCCTGTTTCTTTATATATTCTTTGATAAAACTTTTTAAAAGCAATAAATTCTATATCTCTGTTTCTTCTATCATCTGGCAAATATTCATCTATTCCAAGCACCATATTATTAGTTTCAATACTATTATTAATATCTGCTTTTCCATGAATATAATCATATTCCATTATTTTATTTTTATCATACAATTTTTGAAAAGTATTTGTATAATTAAAACTAATTACTTTGACTGGCAAAGCGGTATGTTTATTATGATTAATTTGTATTGCTACTTCTTTTATATCTGGTGAACAAACTTTAATATCTTTATTTTCTACATATTGTGTTAAATATATTTCTAATGCTCGAATCAATCTATCTAAATCCTTATGTAATTTATCTCTTAATTCTTGATAAGTAATTTTTGCTTTTTGTTCCTTTCCATTTTTATCTATAACAATAGAGTTTATTATTGGATAAACAAATTTCATTTTTAAATAAAGATTTGATAAAAAATCTATTTGACTATAAAAACTTTTCCCTTGCATATCTTTATCAATATCTTGTGCAATCTGGGAAATTTCTTTTTCAAAATCAATCCAATTTTCGTTTTTATTAAATTGTATAAAATAATCTATCCAAAAATTATCTTTTATATGTTTATATAATTTATTTAGTATTAAATGACTTATTTCAACACCATATGTATCATTTTCTAATTTAATAATTTTTCTAGTTTTATGAGTATTTTCCAAAACTTCTTTTATTTGTTCATCAAATTCCCAATTATCTAAATAAGTTTTTTTATAATACTCAAAATCCGAATCATCATAATAATTAAATAGTCCCTTTACTCTTTTACAAAATTGCACGAAATCCGTATACTTAGTTGACAATCCATGTGCTAAATCAAAACCATTTCCAATTATAAGTATATTCACAACTTCTTCCTCCAGTATTTTAAAATTGATATAATTATTTGCATTTAAAATGTATTATATCATCTTCTTTATCTTTTGTAATTAATTTCTATATATTTGTAATTCTAACATGCACAACCAAACACCTAGCAATAATAATTTCCATAAAATAAAGCTATTAATTTTATAATCTTTATTCCTACTATTCCTGTTTTAGTTTCTGTTGCACCTCTGCACCATTAGAATCATATAAACAGGCAGTATATGTCCTATCATATCGCACAGCTAATATGTCTTGTCCTCTGATATTTACTTTATAATCTGTTACTGACATTTCTTTTCCAACAGATATTACTTTTGTGTTTTGTGAATAACTTTTCTCAATCCAATAAGCAGTAAATACAACATACCCATTTGATATGAACGATTTGCACCATCAATAACAATCTGCAACTTTTCATAAAGTTTCTCATCCAGAGTGACTTTTGTTACTAAATATAATATTCCATCTTTATAATACATATTATCTACTTTAAAGGTTCTACCAAATTCATTAAATGTGTCATTTACTTGAATCTTTTGACTTAATTTATTAAATTCTGTAATAAATTCCATATTACCACTAATAGCTGACATTAAATATATTTGTTTTGCCAGTCCATCTTTCATTGTTGAAGCATAACAAGGAATATCTATTGCATTTCCATTATTCAAAGTAATTGTACCATTACAAGCTAATGCACTTGATTTATAGTAACAATCGTTTTCTTCTGTATCTCGATTAATAAGTATATAAATCTTATTGCCATAAGAAATTAAGCTGCCTTGCTTTACAGGTTCATGGTTACAAACTCCGTTTCTATTTTTCTATACATATCAATATTACTAAGTAATGTCTGCAAAATAAAGTATACCTTTTCTAATAATTGTGCATGGTCTGTATTCTTGTCAAATGTATCTTCTGCATTTAATCCATTTTCATTTAAAAACTTTTCATATACTTCTTTTTCATAATACATGCGATTATTTAATTCCACCATTAACCTATCATAATTAGAAAATCCTGGACCTAGTTCATAATCTGGTGTCCTATTATATTGTTCATCTTGATATTGTTTATTTTTATTACTTATCATAAATATTACCCCATTTCTTAATTTAAATAAATTTCAGCGTGTCTTACTCCATAGTCATTTACTACATATCTTATTTCCTCAATGTCATATTCTGTATTATTAATTGTAATAAATCCTAAATCATTCATTAGAGAAATTTCTTGTATAGAATAGTACGATATTAATTCAGGTGCTTCTTTTACATACAATTCTTTTCCATTGAAGAAGAATTTTACCATAACAATATTCAAATCTTCTTCAAAATAAACTAAAGTATGTGTTTCATCTATCATTTGAATATTTTTTACTTTGTAACATCTGGAATCCGATTCATCTATGTAGCTTATCAAATCATTTTGCACCGCATAATAAAATTCACTTTCATTTCCAAACTCAATAATATGAACCACATTATTTACTTTTGCCATGTTAATTAATCCTTTCTTTTATTTATTTTATGTAAATATTTAATTCTTTAGTGAATATATTTACCCACTAAAATAAAGGCACTACTAACTGTATTTCTACAATCAGTAATGCCTTTATGTTAATAGTTAAATTATTCAATTACCCTAAAATATTTTAGAGCCTCTTCAACTGCATTTCTTTTTTCAGGTGTTATCTTTTCTTTCTGATAGTTTACTTCTCCTTCTTTTTTATTATATTCTCCAACTTCAAAACCTAATGAACGCTTAACCTCTGCTATTGTAGTGCTTTTTACTTTGAGGTTATATTTTTCTTGTATATAGTCTGTTATCATCTTATATGTGGCATGACCTGATTTATAATTTGGTACAATTGTGTCATAGTCCATTGTAACCTCTATATATGATGTAGGTATTTTATGGGTTAATTCGACTATTGTCTCCACATGCACCGTATGACAAAACTGGTCTACTGGCTGCACTTTCTTCACCTCATACCCCCTGCTTACCAAATACTTCAAATCTCTTGCAAGGGTTGCAGAATCACAGCTTACATACACCATTCTTTTTGGTGACATTTTGACAATCACATCTAATAAAGTCTCATCACAGCCCTTTCTTGGCGGGTCAACGACGACGACATCCGGACTTAAGCTTTGCATTTCCTCTTTATTTTGATAGTCACCTATACCTTTTTTGCTAACTTCTTCATAAAATTGAGGAACAACAACCTCTGCTTTTCCAACAAAAAATTCTACATTATTAAAGTGGTTTCTCTCTGCATTATTTCTGGCATTTTCAATGGCCTCAGGTACGACTTCTACTCCATATACCTTTTTTGCATTTGTTGCCAGAAGCAATGATATGGTTCCAATTCCACAGTATAAATCCCAAACCGTTTCTTCTCCGCTTAATTGAGCAAACTCTAGTACTTTTTTATATAATTTTTCGGTTTGTACAGGATTAACCTGAAAAAAAGATAATGGTGATATTTCATAAGTTATATCACATATACTGTCTGTAATATAAGCTTGTCCCCACAATGTTTTACATTGTTTTCCAAGAATGACATTCGTCTTATCTGTATTGATATTTAACATAATGGATGTCATTCCAGAAATATTAATAAGGTCTTGTACGAGTTTTTCAGAATTAGGCAACTTTGTACCATTAATAACAAGACACACCATAATTTCACCAGTATGGTATCCATTTCTTATAAGAATATGACGAAGAATACCTTGATGGCTTTCTTCGTCATATATGCTGATTTTTTGCTCTGTTATATATTTGCGAATGTACTCAAGAATAGTTTGATTCATAGGAGAACCAATTTTACAGTCTATATTGTCAATAATACAATGTGTTCTTCCTGCATAAAATCCTATGACAACCTTTCCCTCTTTATCTACACCAACTGGATATTGCGCCTTATTTCGATAATGATATGGCGTATCCATTCCGATAACCGGCAAGACTTCTATACCTTTTAAACCGCCAATTTTTTCAAGATTTTCTTTAACAAGATTTTGTTTATATTGAAGTTGTGACTGATAATTCATCTGCTGAATCTGACAGCCCCCACACTGCTTTGCAACAGCACATTCTGGAACAACTCGATATTTTGATTTCTCAATAATATCAAGAAGCTTACCATAACCATAATTTTTTTTCTCTTTTATAATTTTTGCTTTAATCTTATCGCCAACAACAGCATCCTTTACAAATAAAGTATACCCATTGACCTTGCCGATTCCCTCCCCATTTGTTCCAATGTCATCTATTGTCAATGTAACAATATCACCTTTCATTACATACTCCTTTAACTTGCTGCTTACTTAAATCATCTAATTGTTACCACAGTACAACCCCCGCCCCGCTTTTATATCGCTATGATATTAAAACGGAATAGCTGCTTGATTTGATAAAGTTAAACAATTGTTTTCTTTATATTAGAATCAATCCATTTATTATAGCCCAACCAATCGTTTGTATTTTTTTCCTCACAAGCCTCTCTAAATATCTCCATCTTTGCATCGCAGTCATCGGCATAAGCTAATGCTAAGGCTTCTGCTATGGAAGGTTTTTTTGGCGAGCCATACTCTAACATTCTGTGATGTGCTAAAATACAATGACCTATTTGTGCCTTTAACAGTTCTGGAAAATCAGGTATTGTTTTTATTTTATCAACAATCATTTCATATCCCATAACGATGTGTCCTAAAAAGTTTCCTTCATCGGTATAATCATTTTTTGGAAATGATGATAATTCTCGAACCTTTCCGCAGTCGTGCAGCATCGCACAGGAAATCAACAAATCTCTATTTAAAAATGGATAATTTGCAGCAAAACTGCTGCATAATTTTGTAACGCTCAGACTATGTTCCAACAATCCGCCATAAAAACCATGATGGACGGATTTACCAGCAGACATGGATTTAAATTTTTGTATAAATTCTTTATCTTCAACAAAAAATGAATCCAATAAACTTTTAATATATTTATTTTCTATTGTTTTAGAAAATGATAAGAACTGTGTATACATTTCTTCTATATCAAATCTTGAACATGGTATATAATCCGAAGCAACATATTCGGACTCTTGTGCAATACGTATTCGCTCTATCTTAAATTGAAAAGAACCATTGTAAAGCGTAATTAAACCTGTTGCATGAACATAATCCAACGCTTCAAAATCATCAATTCCACCAGAATTTAAGTCCCATATTTTCCCGTCCAGCTGCCCCGTTTTATCAGCAAGAATGATACTTGCATATTCTTTTCCGGCTTTTGTCATAAGAATGGACTTTGACCTACATATATATACTTCAGATATTCGTTCTCCCTCTTTTAAACTCTCAATATATCTCATTTTCAATCCTTTCAAAACTATAATTATATATTTATCAAGCAAATAATATAATCTGCTTCACTGCTTTCTCATAACTTCATTGCTGTTTTATAATGCTTTTTAAACAGACAAAAACTAACTTTTACTTAAAAAAATACGATTAGCAAAATTATTGTTAATAATCAACACTCGTAACATACTTTCTTTTATACTATTTTAATATAACAGTCAAACACAAAATATCTTCAACTTATCACTTCATTCACAGTCTCCTTTAACTTCGTACAGATGGATTAATAACATACAATAATTCTCTATAATTATCCCGTCCAGCCCTCTTTACTGTAACATTAATATTTTGACTGGAATCATACTGATACAATTGCTCATTAAATGACTGAATTGCTAAAACAGGGATATGATTTAACTCTACTATCACATCTCCTGCCTGCAATCCTGCATTGTATGCTGGTGAATCAATAACAACGCTCGTTATATATATGCCCATAGGCAAATTATATTTTTCAGATATAGAAGGCGTTATATTGGACATTTTTATTCCTAGATAATTAATCGGTTTATTTTCTGTAAGACGCTCAATCAATGCCTTTAAATTAGATATTCCCATAACGGATAAATGGTCTTGCACTGGACTATCTTTACTAATTCCTACAACATTTCCCATATTATTATACAAAAAACAATAATCCTGCAAATCCATACGAATATCTGTATTTAATATATCATACACATTATCAACAACGCTTTCTGTATCCAACGACACAATTTTTCCAACATTGGCGCCGACAATATTGCCCTCAAGCCTTCCCACAGCTACCACTTTATCATTTTCCTGCAGCATATAAGAATTGCCCAATACCGCTACATTATAATCTATCTTGTCAATATCTGAAATATTCCTTTTACTTATAGATATAATGGATAATCCGCTGTCGCTGTCACTTCCTAAAATATTGGCGGCTAAACTGACGGATTCTCCTATAAGAACATTACATGTACCTCTTGACGTCACATGGTTGCTTGTCAAAATAATAATATCATCATTGACATCTCCGACAATCAAACCTACACTCTGATTGTTTTTATTCTCTTCATCTTGTGGTAATAGTGTTTCATAATTGATAACAACCACAGACTTTAATGCGTTCTCAACAATTTCCTCAATACTTTTTACCTCTGTAACGCCTTGTGGCTTTGCTTGTCCAATATCGGGGTCATTTTCTTCAACATCATCTCTCATTATGTACTCATCTTTGTCTAATTCAAGATGAATCGATGTTTTTGGCACTTCATTAAATCTTTTGTTAATCATAGGAAACACGATAACCATAACAAAACTTGCAAGAATCCCAAATATGACTGCACATACTGCAACCCATAAAATATGAATCAATTTCTTATATTTTTTCTTAGGGTTTACAACTATTTTTTCAGTGTACAAAGGGAATTCTTCATTTTCATTAATCACTTGCTTTTCTTCCATATTAATCCTTATTTCTATGTTGATTTTTATGCAAAAAGTTTTTATGATTTTGTCAAACGGATATTCGCAATCCGCTTCGCTGCCTACTCAAACCATCTAGCTGCTATTGCTTGATGAGATTAAATTGTACATTTTTCATCTATTATAATCTATATATATGAACATTTTATGACTTAGCTGTAAATATTGCATTTACCATTTTGTTAAAATGCTGTACAATAGATTATACGCTTGGCTCATTGCCCATAAGAAATAAAAAAACGTGCAGCATTGCACAGAAATGAGGAAACGATGAATGTAAAGTCATTAAAGACTCTTGAATATAATAAGATAATTGAAAAACTTGAAGCTTTTGCAACCAGTGAAGCGGCTAAAAATGAAGCGCTTTCCTTAACACCAATGACAGACATTGCTGCTATCCATACAGCGCTTACACAAACTAACGATGCGCTGTCAAGAGTATATGCTAAAGGGACGATTCCATTTTCTGGTGTAACGGATATAACGGATAGCTTAAAACGCCTTGAAGTTGGAAGTTCTTTAGGAATTGTTGAGCTTCTTCATATCAGTGCGCTTTTGACTGTAACAGGCATTGCAAAAAATCATTTTGAGGAAACGCAAGATTCCCTGACGGATTATTTCGATTCTCTAGAACCGCTTACTCCGCTTAATAATCAAATAAAAATGTGTATTCTCTCAGAAGATGAAATCAGCGACGATGCCAGTCCAAATTTAAGGGATATACGCCGCAAAATGAAACTGGCAGCCGATAAAATTCATACAGAACTCAATCGAATTTTAAATTCTCCAGGCACCCGAATATATTTGCAAGACTATGTAATTACATCCAGACAAGGACGTTACTGTCTTCCTGTTAAAGCAGAATATAAGTCTCAGGTATCAGGAATGATACACGACCAATCGGCTACGGGTTCTACTTTATTTATTGAACCTGCTACGGTTGTCAAATTAAATAATGATATCCGCGAGCTAGAATTGAAAGAACAGGCGGAAATTGAGGCAATTCTTGCTACACTAAGCGCTAAAGCAGGCGAATATATCAATGAACTTTCCACCAATTATAACACTATTGTAAAATTGGATTTTATTTTTGCCAAAGCTTTATTGTCCAAACATTATCATTGTGGACGACCAATTATAAACGACAACCATTATATTAATATTAAACAGGGACGCCATCCATTGATTGCACCAAATGAGGTTGTTCCTATTGACATTTATCTTGGTGAGGACTTTAACCTGCTTATTGTCACAGGTCCCAATACAGGTGGTAAAACAGTCTCTCTTAAAACGGTCGGACTATTGACCTTGATGGCGCAAGCAGGATTAAATATTCCTGCAATGGAAAATTCTAATATTTCTGTTTTCCATAATATCTATGCCGATATTGGTGATGAGCAAAGTATTGAACAAAGTTTAAGCACCTTTTCATCGCATATGACCAATACGGTTAAAATATTAAATGAAGCCGATGAAAACAGTCTTATTCTCTTTGATGAAATAGGAGCAGGAACCGACCCCACAGAAGGCGCAGCTCTTGCCATATCCATTTTGGATGACTTACACACACGAAATATTACTACAATGGCAACAACTCATTACAGCGAAATTAAAGTATATGCTATGACAACGAAAGGCGTCTGCAATGCAAGCTGTGAATTTGATGTTGCTTCCCTAAAGCCGACCTATCGTCTGCTAATTGGTGTACCTGGAAAGAGCAACGCTTTTGCCATCTCAAAAAAATTAGGACTTCCTCAATATATTATAGATAACGCCAATACCCATATGAAAGCGGAAGATATCCATTTTGAGGATTTGTTAAGCGATTTAGAACACAGCCGACGAACTATTGAAAAAGAACAAAAAGAAATTGACGCCTACAAAGAAGAAATTAAAAAATTAAAAGCTGAATTGAAAGCGAAGTCAAAAAGACTTGATGAGCGTACCGACAATATTATACGAAAGGCGAATGAACAAGCAGCTGATATATTAAGAGAAGCAAAAGAATTTGCAGACGAAACCATCAAAACAATGAACAAACATGGTATGTCTGTCAAAGAATTAGAAAAACAACGCAGCGCTGTCCGTGATAAAATGAATAAACGTCAAGAAAAACTTGCCATTAAACAGCCTGTTGTGAAATCCCGCAAAGCCTCCGATATCTCGGAATTTAAAGAAGGCGTTTATGTACGAATTTTAAGTATGAATATTATTGGCACCATTGCTGGCAAACCTAACCAAAAGGGAGAAGTCAGCGTCAATGTCGGCAGCCTTTCTACAAAAGCTATTATCAGCGACCTTGAAATTTTAGATAACTATAAGACACCAGAAGAAAAGATTTCTACCAAATCAAGCGGTTCTGGCAAAATCCGAATGGCAAAATCTTCCTCTATCTCTTCTGAAATTAATCTGTTAGGCTGTACTGTGGATGAGGCAATTTCACGTCTTGACAAATATCTTGACGATGCGTATCTTTCCAAAATAGGCGCTGTACGGATTGTTCACGGAAAGGGAACGGGCGCTTTGAGAAATGCTGTATCTTCTTATTTAAAAGGAATCCCTTATGTGAGAACATTCCGTCTTGGAGCAATTGGCGAGGGTGATTCTGGTGTAACTATTGTTGAGTTTAAATAAAAACTCTTCTAACAAAATTAATTTGCCTATTTTACAATTTTGTATCAGGCACTATAAATACAATTACAACCAATTTTCTATTATTATATAAAAAACAGAAATGGAGATTAAACGATATGGCACTTAAACAACGTATTTTAATAGTAGATGATGATGAAAATATTGCAGAATTGATATCTCTTTATCTTACAAAAGAATGTTTTGAGACAAAAATTGTATGGGATGGTGAAAACGCCTTAAAAGAATTAGATTTATTTAAACCCAATCTTATACTGTTAGATTTAATGCTTCCAGGTATTGATGGATATCAAGTTTGCAGAGAAGTGCGAAAACATAATAATACGCCCATTATTATGTTATCAGCAAAAGGTGAAACATTTGATAAAGTGTTGGGTTTGGAATTGGGAGCGGATGATTATATTATCAAACCTTTTGAGACAAAAGAGCTTATCGCACGGATAAAAGCTGTGTTAAGACGCTACAACATCCCTCAAGCAGAATCAAATTTAGAGGAACCTTTGCAATATGTTGAGTATCCAGACCTAATTATTAATTTATCCAATTATTCCGTAACATACATGGGCAAAACGGTTGATATGCCTCCTAAAGAGTTGGAGTTACTCTATTTTCTTGCTAATTCTCCAAATCAGGTATTTACAAGAGAACAACTTTTAGATAACATATGGGGATATGAATATGTCGGTGATACCAGAACCGTAGACGTTCATATAAAACGTATACGGGAAAAGATAAAAGACCACTCCAAATGGAAAATTGACACCGTTTGGGGAATTGGCTATAAATTTATAACCAAAGGATAATGTAGAAAGGCAACTTATTACTATGAAATTTAATCTTATGATTAAGTATATATGTATCTATATTCTTATTGCCGTTTTGGGATTTGCCTGTGTTTCACAAATGATACACCGCATTGAATATAGACGTGTATATGATAGTTTAGCAGATGATATGTACCGTCAAGCAGTCTCTATTGCCACTGAATACGCACCCAATTATTTCAGCAATGAAAAACTGCGTTTAATTGAACTCGAGTTAAAAACCATCTCTAAATTGTCAGGCTCTCGCATTATGTTTATCAATACATCAGGCGAAGTTACACTTGATTCACAATATACCAGCACCAATGAAGAAGTTAATGAAAACGGCGTTTTATACACCATTAATGATTTTAATCTGGATTCTTTAGGAAATGAACACTGTATCAAAGGCAATTTTTATGGTAAATTTAACGAAATTTACGTTTCTGCATTTGCACCTATTACAAACGCATTTGTAATGAAAGGATATGTTGTTGTACATCTTCCTGAATCTATTATTGCAGAGCGTGTTAATACTACATTTAACACTAATTATATAACATGGTTTACCATTATTTTGCTCAATTTATCCTTTATTATTATTTATATTACTAATGTGCATAAACCTGCAAAAAATATTCTTACTGCTATTACAGAATATGGGAAAGGGAATCTTTCTTACCGTACTGGAATAAAACATAAAGACGAATTGGGACAAATTGCTGTCTCTCTTGATTATATGGCTTCTAAACTTGCGGAGATGGACCAGTTTCAGCAACGCTTCCTCTCCAATATATCCCATGATTTTCGCTCTCCGCTCACATCTATCAAAGGATATCTTGAAGCGATTTCTGATGGAACGATTCCGCCTGAGATGCAGAGCAAATATATTGATATTGTCCTTTTTGAGACAGACCGATTAACAAAGCTTACAAGCAATATTTTAACGTTAAATGAACTTGACCCAAAAACCGTATGTCTTGAATCAAACACGTTTGATATCAATGCACTTGTCAAACACACGATTGAAACCTTTGAAGGGAACTGCAAAAAACGCAAAATACATTTTCAATTGACATATGCAAATGAAAAACAGCTTGTACATGGTGATAAATTAAAAATTGGACAAGTCATATACAACCTTATTGACAATGCTATTAAATTTAGTAACGATAACTCTAATATTTATATTACTATCACTGAAAAAGGCGAAAAGGTACATATTTCCATTCGTGATGTTGGGTGTGGGATACCAAAAGAAAAATTACCTAAAATATGGGACCGATTTTATAAATCCGATTCTTCAAGAGGACGTGATAAGAAAGGTTCTGGACTAGGTCTTTCCATTGTAAAAGAAATCCTCCAGGCACATAACGAAAATATTGACGTTATAAGCACTGAAGGCGTGGGTTCAGAATTTATATTTACTTTACCTATTGTCAGGGTTTCCATTTTAAATGGTGAAGCTGACCGCACAAATTCATAGATTCAAACTGATGCTGTCTTAACGCTTCATACAAAACAATCGCTACGGAGTTGGAAAGATTAAGCGACCTTATCTGCCCAATCATTGGTATGCGTATGCAGGTATCTTCATTATCTACTAATATGGATTCTGGAATACCTGCACTTTCTTTTCCAAACATAATATAAGCATTGGATTCAAACTCCACCTCTGTATAAACTTTATGTGCTTTTGTCGTCGCCATATATATTTTGGCTTCTGGATTTTTTGTTAAAAAATCTTGATAGTCATCATAAATTGTCACATCCAACTGTTCCCAATAATCAAGCCCTGCTCTTTTAATCATCTTTTCATTTAAACAAAATCCCAATGGTCGAATCAAATGCAGTTTCGTGCCTGTCGCAACACAAGTTCGCCCAATATTTCCTGTATTTGCAGGCATCTCTGGCTCTAGTAAAACAATATTTAACATTTAATTTGCATCCTTTACTGCTACGTCAAGTTCTATTGTAATATCACCACCGCTTAACGGAATACATATATTTTGTGTATGTGCATGTGAGACGGTCATATTTCCTCTGAAAATAGCAGGTGGTGTAATATCAATTCCAATTCCTTTTGTTGAGAGTATTGTCGCAGCGTTGCCCATAATCATATTGCCCAGTTCACTAATGGCGCTTAAAGACATGGCGTCAAGCTCTGTTACATTGAATCCTGCCATCATTTTAGAGGCAATCTCTAATGACTTTTCATAACTTAGAGCAATCATAACCTGACCGCGCATTTCACCAGTAACACCTATCATAATAACAACAGAATCACTTGAAAATTCTGCCTGTTTAATATAAGGTTTGCCCACAGTTATATCAACTTGACAAATATCTTTTATAATACTAGTTGCTGCCTTTAAAAATGGATTAATATATTCTACATTGATTGACATTTACTTTCCTTCCCCCTTAAATACTCTCAATAAATTTTTTAATTCTGTCTAGTCCTACTTTAAGATTTTCAATCGAATATGCGTATGATATTCGGACAAACCCCTCTCCGCACGCGCCAAATGCTGTGCCCGGAATCACTGCAAGTTTCTGTTCTTGAAGCAAACGATTTGCAAATTCCTCTGAAGTCATCCCAAACTTTTTAATAGAAGGAAATATGTAAAATGCTCCATATGGCTCAAAACATTCAATTCCCATCTCTTTTAATGCGTGAATCAAAAATCGTCTTCTCTGATTATAAGCTTCCACCATTTTATCAACGTCATCATCACAATGTCTCAATGCCTCAACCGCAGCAAACTGACTATTTGTAGGCGCACACATAATAGCAAACTGATGTAATTTTAATATTTGCTCCATAATATTTTTTGGTCCGCAGGCATAACCAAGTCGCCAGCCCGTCATAGCAAAGGATTTAGAAAAACCATTAATCACAATGGTTCGTTCTTTCATACCTGGCAAAGAAGCTATGGAACAGTGCTTATTGTCATATGTCAATTCCGAGTAAATCTCATCGGAAATAACATATAAATCATGTTCTATTATAATTGGCACTAATTCTTCCAACTCCTCTTTTGTCATAATAGCGCCTGTCGGATTGCTTGGATAAGCTAGTATCAATATCTTTGTTTTGTCTGTAATACTTGCAATCAATTCTTCTTTTGTCAATTTAAATTCATTTTCTGCCTTAAGATTGATATATACAGGTGTAGCATCCGCCATAATTGCACATGGTGCATAAGACACAAAACAAGGCTGTGGAATTAAAACTTCATCACCTGGATTTATCATGCTTCGCAGTGCCAAATCAATTCCTTCACTGCCGCCAACAGTAACAACAATCTCTTTATCGGGGTCATAATCCAAACTGTATTTTCGGTTTAGATAATGACTAATCTCTTCCCTTAATTCCTTTAGCCCTGCATTTGCTGTGTAGTATGTCTTTCCTTGTTCTAACGCATATATGCCCTCTTCCCGAACAACATAAGGCGTATCAAAATCGGGTTCGCCTACGCCAAGTGAGATGGCTCCTGGCATCTCGCTGACCACATCAAAAAACTTTCTAATTCCCGACGGTTCAATATCTACTATTTTTTTAGACAATACATTTCTCATGGTGTTATTAATATCCTTTCGTCCTTATGTGTAGAGCCTAAAACGGTTCCATAATCCTTATATTTTTTAAGAACAAAATGTGTTGATGTGCTAAGAACAGTCTCTAACGGTGAGAGTTTATCGGCAACAAACTGTGCCACTGCCTTCATCGTCTTATCCTCTACAATCACCGTAAAATCAAAGCCTCCAGACATTAGATATACCGATGTAACCTCATTATATTGATACAGTCGTTCTGCAATCTTATCAAATCCTAAACCTCTTTGCGGTGTAACTTTTACCTCTATCAACGCAATCACTTTCTCATCGCCTGTCTTTGACCAATCTATGATTGTATTGTAGCCGCAGATAATATTTTCTTTTTCCATAGCAGCAATCTCATTTGCTACTTCCACTTCACTGACACCAAGCATAACTGCTACATCTTGAATATCAATCCTGCTGTTTTTCTCAAGTAAACTTAATATTTTTTCTCTCATCATCAACATTTCCTTTCCAATCAGCATACAAACTATCTTGCTTTGGCAAATCCAAATAACGAACTTCATCCAGATTGTGAATAATCTTATCATTTCCTGATATTGTTCTGCCAATCACACTTGCCTTAATTCCCTGTTTCGCTAATGTTTTTACTATACCATATCCATCTGCAAATGTCATTAACAAACACCCCGCAGATTGCAATTGATATGGATTGATATCATACATTTCACAAATTTCAATAATTTCCTGTTTCACAGGAATCTTTCTAAGGTCTACATCAATCCCCACACCCGATGCTTGTGCCATATCCCACAACGCTGCAAAAATGCCGCCCTGTGATACGTCGTGCATACAATGTACACCTGCTTTTTTAGCAATT
Organism: uncultured Eubacterium sp.; assembly: GCA_947088865.1. Taxonomy (GTDB): domain Bacteria; phylum Bacillota; class Clostridia; order Lachnospirales; family Lachnospiraceae; genus Lachnospira. The sequence goes on from CAMUHY010000002.1 coordinate 126,865, forward strand.
TCAGCCTCAATCCAAACAGACATATCTTCTTTATTTCCCATCGCTTTATCAATAAAATCAATGTTATATCTTGACAAAATCTGCTCTTTGTTTTGTTCAATAATATTTCGTATGCCTCCGATACCTATCCATTTTGTAAGAACAATATCTTCGTGAACAAGAGCCTTATTGCTTTGCATCCTATGTTTGTCATCTTCCATAATTCCAATGCCTGTCACAGAAATAATAGGTTTTAAAACTACATCACTGACCTGTGTATGCCCTCCTGCTATGGCAAGTCCAAGACTACGGCAATCTTTTGAGAGTTCTTCCATTATTTCCCGCAATCGTATCTCACGAAAATTTTGAGGAAGAACGATACTGCACTGTATACAAACTGGTCTGCCGCCTCTTGCACATATATTATTTGCAACGGTATAGACGGGTTCTATCCCACAATCGGTTGCCATTAACACAAAATCTTGTTTTCCTATATAAATCTTGTTTGCATCAAGTCCAACCTTATTTTTTTCTGGAACATAGGCATTATAAAGACCACTAATAGTTTTTAAAACGGTTCTTTTTAAAATTGTATTTGATATTTTCCCTATTTTCATATTTTTCCTTATTTTCGCGCTGCTTTATTGCGCAAAAAACAAAATTTTAATTTTCAATCTCTTCTGCTCTTGTTCTTTTTCTCTAAATAGTTTATTATTAATTTAGTTAAAGGATAATATTGCTGAAGCGATTACTGGAAGTACCATCGCTGCTATAAGGAGAATAATTAATACAGATGACATTATTTTTTTATTTTTCTTATTATTAAAATCAATCATAATAACCCTTTCTATATGGAGGTAACTTAACTTATGCAACTAATACTGCCTTATTTTATACTATTCATCGTAGTGTTGCAAATACTTTTAAGGAAAAATTCCAAAAAAAACGATGAAAAAATAAATCAATTTTGGGAACGCGAACGAAAAGCCAATGAAGTGCGCAAAAAAGATATTTCTAATTTAAATTATATTGTGATACCAAATCACTTACTGCCTGATAGAACTCTTCCTGATAATACTTTAGATAACAGTAGTGATTCTCTTACTGCTGCTATCTTTACGATTCCAGAAATTAAAGATGCTTACTATTCATTTGCAAGTTTTCAAGAAAAAAAAATGTTTAACTTAAACAATTGCAGCAATACTGATATTAAAATGGAATATGGTGCTGCCAATCTTACCATTATGTCCGAATATGATGATAATTTTATTGCTATGTGCAAAGCTGCTGTAAAACTTGCCAACGCTTTTGATAAAAATGGAATGATAGAAAAAGCGGTTCCCTATCTGGAATTTATCGTAAAATCAGGAACGGATATAAGCTCTGCTTACTTAATGCTTGCAAATTATTATATTGAAAACAATAATACAAAAGAGATTGATAACTTAAAATTATATGCTAGTTCACTTAATTCTCTCACAAAAGATATTATTTTAAAAAAGCTGGAGCAGACTGTATCAACCTAACATATGAATGACCCTACATGCCATTTGCACAAACAAAACTGTATACTAACTTTGCATAATCAAAAGAGTTTTCATAAAAATCATCCATTCCGAAGCGTAGCGTAGGAATTGCGCAATAGAAATTCGCAGAGGCGATTTCTATTGTCGCATCAAGCCCTATTTGTGACGCTTCGGCACAAATAGGTAACAAACTGGTTTGTTTGTGAAATAATAAGCGCATCAGCATTATTTTTCACACTAATATGCTCCCTTCTAAGCAAATAAGTGAAATAATAAAAATCACTTAATACTTAAAAGGGAGCATTTTCTATGCCTAAAATATATACATAAATTAAATAAATATTTTTAGATATTTTTATCGATTGTAAAGTCTACTTCTAACCATAAAGAGCATCAATATCAATCAATTGAGCTAAATGCTTTAAAAGAAGAACAGCATCACTAACATTCGTGCTACCATCACCATTTACATCACATGCTTTTTCATAAATTGTTATATCGAAGTCTCTTACACCAGCTAAATATTTTTTTAAAAGCACAGCGTCCGTTGAATCTCTATCACCATCGCCGTCTATATCACCTTTCTTGACAGCAGAATCTGCAACATAGTCTGTTTGAAGCCACTCTGTGTTTGTCATTTCTATAACACCTGCACCAGAATTTCCAGTTACAACTTCCTTCACATCCTCAAGTGGAAGTACTTGATATTCAAATGGAAGTGTTCCATCTGTATCATATGTAAATTCCATTGGCTTTGCTTCTTCGACCGTATAATTTCTCTTTTCATACGAATCTTCATTTACAATATGGGATGCCCAAGCCCACTTGCCAACCGTTGACTTGTCTTTATATTTAAAGCCTGTTGTAAACAAATTATCGCCATTATTATCCCAACTGCTTCCTGTATAGGTACCCTTTGAATTAGTTACAGTTGAATTAACAATCAATGTATGATTGTACACATTCTTAAACATTATTGCCCACTCTGCAGTCATATTGCCTGTATCATCGCCTTGAACCTCAGCGCCTACAATTGGCTCTTCAATACCATTAAATATACACGTATCTGCTGCAATACATGCACCATTTCTTGAATTTAAACAGCGTGATAATTTATATGGTCCAATTTTTTTAAATATTGGATTTGCTGCTTCTGCTGTCTGATGTGTTGAATCATCAATATAACAGTTGATAAGGTTGCCTACACCCTGTCGAATCATTGGCACACGCTGTCCAACATTCACATAGTGATTATATGCAAGCGTCAGCTTAATATTGCTGTTTGCATCCTCTACAACTCTGCCGTCTGAATATACATAATTTACAAAATCCTTATCACCTGAACCACTCAAATGACATTTCTTGTGATATGCAGAATATGCCATAATCTGCTCTGGTGTTGCACCGCCTTCTCTCATCTGTTTATATAAGCTTGATGCTTTAAGCTCACCTTTCTGATAACGGTCTTCCATAAACATAATAGACTGATAAATAGAGCCATCTTTTGATGGATTCTCAAGGGCTTCATCACCAATCTTGCACCATGAAATCGTAATTCCTGTCGCACCATTTTCTAAATCGATATTTCCATCAGAGGCAATTTCAAATGTACAATGGTCAACCCATACATTCTTGCTGCCATTAAGCTTTAAGTTCGACCAACCAACTTCCTTTTGTGAACCGGCATCATCCCACTGCCACATTTCTTTAAAATGCAGATTTCTTATAACAATATCACTGCCTGTAATTTTAAGCTCTGTATGCTTAATACAGCTTGCGTTTGGTGAAAAGATTGTAAGACCATCAATATTTCCTACGGTAATTGTTGTTACACCGCTTTTCTCCATAAGCGGATTCGTAAATCCACCATTGACATTCGCCAACTCATTGGATGGTGTTTTATATTGACGAACAAAATTGTACTTTCTAAGCTCACTGCTTGTCAATAATTCCGTAAGATACTTATACCCCAAATCCATATCTTTTGTAATTTCCATAACTTTGACTTTACCACTCTGTGCATCACGAATTGCATCAAGGAATTTCTTTTCATCATCAATAACTCTGTAATACTCCGTTCCAACATACTCACTTCTGTCATGCACATTTCCTGAAGCAAATCCCGTAACAGAAAGAAATGAACTGTTATAAGCGCTTTCTGTTGATACAGTACCCGGAATTTCTGTTACAACATTTTGTGCATCACCTGCTGTTTTGCTTTCTGCATAGCCACTTACAGGATTTTGAACAAATATTGCTGAAACAGTAAACATTCCTGCTAGCACAAGCGCACTGAACTTTGAAACATTTTTTCGATTAAAGCATAATTTTTTCCTCATAAATGTAATTCCTCCTTTTATATTTACAATTTAATTTTAATATGTTTAATATATACAGCATAATGACAAAAAATTGCTGCATATATTAAATACTTTTAGTAAAATTTTACATAAAATTTTACTTTTAGTCAAGCAGATATTCATAATTTAGATAGTCAAGTAAAATAGTCAAATACCCCGCAGCTTGCTACGGGGTATTTGACCCTTGCGGCAGTCGCCAAATGGAAAGGCAAACATGTCCGCTTGGCTCGTTGCTCGCAGGAATAAAACACACTCAATAATTGTTAATTATGCAAAAAAAGAGACCGTTGCAAAAAGAATTTTAAGAACTATATATAGCATAAAATTTCTATTTTGCAACTGCCTCAGAAAACTTTATATTTTTAATCTGCCTGCTGCTTGCCTATTCCCTATTGGAAATCACAAATATCAATCATAGACTCCAACAGTTCTTTTTCTTCTTCATTTTTTCTTGTCAACCTTGCTGCTGCAACAATTGGCATCCACTTGTCAACATAGCGCTTTTCTGTATTGGTCTTCTCACAGAATTTTGCAATATACTTTTCTGCAAAATCTTCATCTTTTAATTTGATTGTAAGATATGTATTTGCCACATCTGCACTAGCATTGCCCTGTGTTGCATGAACCCAGTCAACAGCAGTGATATCTGTAATATTATTATTTTCATCCGTACTTACAATAATATTATCTGGACAATAATCACCATGACACAGCTTATTATGCTTTGGAAGCTCCTCTAATCTTGCAGACAACTCATACTTAATATTTGCATGAATATCCAACTCTTTAATCTGTCTTGCCAACTTATCCTTTAACTTTAAAAGAAGCGGATTGCTGCGCTTGTTAAATTCAATCTGATATTCCACCATTGCCTCTGCATAGGCATCTGCATTTTCAGGATGCTCTTTAAGCAATTCTGCTAATGTCTTTCCTTTGATATATTCGCTCGCGATTACCCAACTTCCATCTTCTTCAACTGAAACACTCAACAACTTTGGAATTGCAAGTCCTGTATCCTCTACCCTTGCAGTGTTCAATGCTTCATATAACACATCTGTTTTGCTGTATTCAGGAGAGAATACTTTTAATGCCTTATCTCCTTCAATACGCACTAATTTAAGATTGCTTTTTGAAACTTCATTTGCCATACGAATCCCCATTTCTGTGCCGCTTTATTATTTAAAAGAAAAAATTTGATACAATGTGTATCTGGCAGCACACAGACACACATTGCAAAATAACTTTAATTTTCAATATTATTTAACATAAAATATTACTTATTGTAACAATATTATTTGTCATAATAATACTACTTACCGTAATAATATTACTTACCGTAATATGCCTTAAGATATATCTCTTTAATCTCACTCATCAATGGATAACGAGGGTTTGCTCCTGTACATTGGTCGTCAAATGCCTTTTCAACCATATCATCCAACGTATCTAAGAAATACTTTTCATCAATACCATATTCCTTGATTGTTTTCTTAATACCAACTTTAACCTTCAATTCTTCAATTGCCTGAATGAAATTCTCAAATTTTTCATCATCATCTTTGCCCTGAATACCCAAGAAATTTGCACATTCTACATAGCGCGCCTTGCAGTGTGGATACTCATACTGTGGAAATGTTCCCATCTTTGTTGGCACTTCTACTGCATTGTAACGCATAATATCCGTTATTAAAATCGCATTGGCAACACCATGTGGAAGATGATGGAATGCACCTAACTTATGTGCCATAGAGTGACACAAACCTAAGAACGCATTTGCAAATGCCATACCTGCCATTGTGGAAGCCGTTGCCATCTGTTCACGTGCCTTTGCATCAGCTGCACCATTCTCATAGGCAGATGGAAGATACTCAAAGATATTTTTCATTGCCTTTAATGCAAGACCATCTGTATAATCGGTAGCCATAATAGAAGCATATGCTTCGAGCGCATGAGTCAAAGCGTCAATACCAGATGCTGAAGTAAGTCCTTTTGGCTGATTCATCATCATATCTGCATCGATAATAGCCATATTGGGAAGAAGCTCATAATCGGCAAGCGGATATTTAATATTGGTGTCTTGGTCTGTAATAACGGCAAATGGTGTCACTTCTGAACCTGTACCTGAAGATGTCGGAACAGCTATAAAATATGCTTTTTCACCCATCTTAGGGAATGTGTATATTCTCTTTCGGATATCCATAAAGCGCATAGCCATATCCATAAAGTCTACTTCTGGATGCTCATACATAACCCACATAATTTTACCAGCATCCATTGCTGAACCACCACCAATTGCAATAATGCAGTCTGGCTCAAAAAGAGTCATAGCGGCAGCGCCTTCTTTTGCACATGCAAGTGTTGGGTCTGGTGCAACATCATAAAATGTTGTGTGAACGATACCCATCTCATCAAGCTTATCGGTTACACATTTTGTATATCCATTTTTGTAAAGGAACTGGTCTGTTACAATAAATACTCTCTTCTTGCCCATGACATTTTTCAGCTCATCTAACGCCACAGGAAGACATCCCTTCTTAAAGTAAACTTTCTCAGGTGCCCTAAACCAAAGCATATTTTCTCTCCTTTCAGCTACGGTCTTAATATTAATAAGGTGCTTTACATTGACATTCTCTGATACAGAGTTGCCGCCCCATGAACCACAACCCAATGTAAGAGATGGCTTTAAAGCAAAGTTATAAATATCACCAATACCACCCTGTGAAGAAGGTGTATTGATAAGAACTCTACATGTTTTCATAGCTTCTTGGAATACTGCAATCTTTTCATGCTCTGTTGCAGCATTGATATAGAGTGATGATGTATGACCATAACCACCGTCAGCAACCAAATGCTCTGCCTTTGACACAGCATCCTCAAAGTTGCTTGCCTTATACATTGCAAGAACTGGAGATAACTTTTCATGCGCAAATTCTTCTGATATATCGACGGATTCAACTTCTCCGATAAGAATTTTTGTTGTTGTTGGAACCTCAATTCCTGCAAGCTTTCCAATATTATAAGCGCTCTGTCCTACTATCTTGGCATTGAGCGAACCATTTATCAATATCGTTTTACGAACTTTTTTAAGCTCATCTTTATTTAAAATATGACAGCCTCTTGCAATAAATTCATCCTTAACTTGCTTATACAATGAATCAGCAACAATGACAGACTGCTCTGATGCACATATCATACCATTGTCAAATGTCTTAGAATGAATAATTGAATTAACGGCTAATACTACGTCTGCTGTCTCGTCTATAATCGCTGGCGTATTACCTGCACCAACACCCAATGCTGGCTTTCCAGATGAGTATGCGGCTTTAACCATACCTGGACCGCCTGTTGCTAAAATAATATCGGCTTCCTTCATAACTAAGTTTGTCAATTCCAGTGAAGGAACATCAATCCAGCCAATAATTCCCTTTGGTGCGCCTGCTGCAACGGCTGCGTTAAGAACAACCTTTGCCGCCTCAATCGTGCTGTTTTTTGCACGTGGATGAGGGCTGATAATAATACCATTTCTTGTCTTTAATGATATCAGTGTCTTAAATATTGCTGTTGAAGTTGGGTTTGTCGTTGGAATAACAGCCGCAACAACACCAATTGGCTCTGCAACTTTCTTTATGCCAAACGATTTATCCTCTTCAATAACACCACATGTCTTCACATCTTTATAAGCATTGTAGATATACTCTGAGGCATAGTGATTTTTGATAACCTTATCCTCAACAACGCCCATACCGGTCTCTGCAACGGCTTGTTTTGCAAGACTGATTCTTGCTTGGTTTGCTGCCATAGCAGCAGCCTTAAAGATATTGTCTACTTGCTCTTGTGTATATGTAGCAAATATCTTTTGTGCTTCCTTCACTTCTTTAATCTTCGCTTCTAAAGATTCAACCGTATCAACAATCATACTACTCTCCTTCTGCATTTTCTTACCTCCATTTTCATTCTCAAATCCTTATAAACATTGTTATTTTTTTAACAAAAATATACTATCAAATATTAAGTCATATGTCAACCCTTAAATTTATATTTATTTTTATAACAATTGTACTATGTACTGCCAAGAACAAACAGCTATATAAACAAAACGATTACTTACTTTCCATACTCCGAAATAATCTTATCAATCATTCTTGAAGCCATACTTTTTGTAAGCTTTTCTATATCTTCCTCAATATCTAACTGATGTTTAATAAGCAACGCTGCAAGATAACGTTTTTGTGCCTCTGTGATGGGAACATCTTTTTTTATATGAAACACTAACGGCGTCGTAGTACAAAATCCCTCATCATCTGGTTTTATCTCATACAACTTATGATACAGCTTAATTGCGCTTTTGGCATCGTCAAAAGCTCTATGGGAGCTTCCTTTATCCAATTTAAAATAATCGCACAGATATTCCAAATTTTTATGGGGAACTTCTGGCAATAGCCGTCTTGCAATCTTTAATGTGTCAATTCCTTGCTTTTCAAATGTATAATTTGAATTGACAGCCGCCTTTTTTAAAAAACTATAATCAAATATAATATTGTGACCCAACAAAGGTAAATCTCCAATAAAATCAAGTATATCTTTAATTATTTCCGATATGACTGGTTTATTCAAAACCATACTATCGGTTATCCCTGTTATTTCTGTTATCCTTGCACTAATATGTATATCTGGATTGATTAATGTCTTATAAGTGGCAGCCTCTTTTCCATCAATAATTTTTGCCATACCTATCTCAATAATTTTATCCAGTGAAGGATTGATTCCTGTTGTCTCCAAATCAAGAGCAACATATGATTCTATCTTTAAATTACTCATTTAAAAATCCTGTTCCAAATATATTGCCAAGAATCGCTAGATACACGGCATCCATTTTGCTCCATTTACTCATCTGTTTACTGCGGTTAAAAGAAACAATTTTATTTTTATCACCGACAATAACCTGTACTGCTTGATTAATTCCCATATTCTTAAAAGCTTCTACCGTCTTTTGGGCTTTTCTCTCAAAAAAATTGATATTGTTTATCACTTCGATTCCATCTTCTGAAAAATCTGCTAAATAAGACTTTTCGTCCAAATAACTATTATCATCCAAATAGTCGCCATCACCTAAAAGAATATATCGGTTCCAATCTTGATTTTCCATTTTTTCATAGACAAAAATACTGTCAATACCAAATGTAAACTGAATCTTTTTTGCAGAAGCCTCAAAACTATCTTTTCCATGAAGTTTATAATCGTTAATAATATCATTTACAATACTTAATTTGCGATATTTGTAAAACATATATTCCGCCGATTTTGCTTTTCCTAAACCATTAATAAACTCTGAATGAAGCTCCGGAATATAGATAATATATCTGTTTTTTCCTTTTTCTTTTGCAAGATGTAATACCTTATAAGCAATTTCACATAATTTTTCATATGTTGCTGCATCTTCAGGATATGTTGCAGAACCAATAGAACATGTTATTTGCGGTTTATCTTCTTCATTATTATACATAAATGCAATATTGTTTCTTATTGTTCTCAATAAACTTCGGATATCTGTATTACTTCCTAAACGCTGCGCTACAATCAATATTTCATCATCGCCAATTCGTCCAACAACGCCAGTCACGCCAACCGCATCTTTTATAACAGTGGCAACACTATTTAAAACTTCATCACCAAACAACTCACCATATTCATCATTAATATATTTAAAATCATCAATATCTAAAACAGCAATCGTAACAGGATATATAGGTTTTGAAGCGATAAGTTTTGAAGCGTAATCCTCAATAGCTTTTTTATTTAAAATTCCTGTACAGGCATCCAACATCTCTGTCGTATTATAGGAATTGTCCAAATTATCTACTGGATTTACTTTAGACATTGTGGCAATAACATGCGTCTTTGCATTGGAATCAATAATTGATTTTCCTTTTATCAGACACCAATCCATTGCCTTTGTGCCCTCAAAAATTCTCATTTTAAACTCATGTTCAAACTGTTTTGTCCCTTTTCTAAAATTAGAACAGAGCATATTAAATACATTTTTATAAATTTCATCAATGTTACCGTTTGTAATCATTGTTTTTTCCCAGTCTGTAAGTGTTCCATTATAAAAATTCACTTGTTGTTGATTGCCCATCATAAATATTTTCAATTTATCGGTATGAATATCATACGAAAACATAAGATGTTCCATCAAACTAAAATACTGCATATAATTTTCATCTTCTGCTATATGCAAACTTTTTACTTCTGCTATATCATGCAGTTCAATGCGAATCTGCCTATCGTGATTTCTATTTTTAGGTATATCCACCAACAGCATAATAACCCATCTATAACGACCATTGTCATCAACCATTCGCAAGGAAATAATTGTACTTTCTTCTATACTAACTGCCTTAAGACCATCTTCAAGTCTAATAATATCATTTGGATGGATACTTCTTGCAAGCGTATACATAGCATTATTTCCAAGATATTTACTAAGCTTTGTATCTGCTGTCAATATATTTAAGCTTTCATCAATAATTGCTCTGCCAATAAAATGTGTATTTTGTTCCATATTGCTGTGCTTAACCTCGCTTTTCCATATATTTATTATATAAATCTGGCCTATACTTTTTTGTTCTCTCAATGGATTGTTTTAACCGCCATTCATCTACATTTGCATGATGTCCAGACAATAAAACTTTTGGTACTGAAACACCTTCAAATACTTCTGGTCGTGTGTATTGTGGATATTCAAGCAAATCATTTTCAAAACTTTCCGTCTGTGCCGATTCGCCATTGTGCAGCACTCCAGGCAGCAGTCTTGCAATAACATCAATCATAATCATTGCTGGAAGCTCGCCACCTGTCAGCACATAATCGCCTATTGACACATAATCTGTAACGATTCGTTCAAGCGCCCGTTCATCAATCCCCTCATAATGTCCACATAATATCACAAGTTCTTCTTCTTTTGCAAATTCTTGCGCCATTTGCTGTGTAAATGTATATCCAACTGGCGTCATATATACCACTCTCGGTTTTTTTCCTAAAGTTGAAACCAAATCATCATAAGCAGCACAAACAGGTCTTGCCTGCATGACAAGACCTGCACCTCCACCATATGGATAATCATCAACTTTCATATGCTTATTATCTGCATAATCCCTAATATTAACTGCATTAATCTGAAGAATTTTGTTCTCCATCGCTCTCCTAATAATACTGTGATTCAATCCATTGACAATCATATCTGGAAATAATGTCAACACATGAAAGTTCATAACATTCCTCATTTCTAACCGTTAATTAACTTACTAATACTATTTAACATAAATGGGTAATATTCACCATAAATATTACTTCCATTACCTGTGCATTCCGTTTTAAGATAACCGCTTCCATCTTTATAAGCATCTGCCAAATCAATAAATGTAGCGCCATACCCCGCTGCATTTTCACTTAACGTCTCATTAATTTCATCCAATAAAGACTGTTTGATACTGACATTAGAACGATTTTCAAAAGCCGATGTCACAGGCAAAACCGACAAAATATATACGCTTGTCGAAGCGCTTTTTGATTTTATTTCCGCAACAGTCTCGCCAATAAAACCAGCAATTGTCTTACCATCCCTTGTGCCATAGTTGGCATCATTTAATCCCACCATGATAAACACTTTTGAAGGATTTGAAGAAAGTGCGGTGTCAATATGCTTTGAAAGTTTATCACTGGTAACATTATCATCAGATACTACCTGTGACTCTGGAAGAAACTCATAAAATGAAATACCGCTAACAATCGAATCCCCTAAAAATACACAGTCTTTAAACTTATCAGCCCCTACAAAATCCTGCTTTTCCACAGAACCAGAAACTTTTAATGTACCTCCAACCTGCTGAGCTTTCGTTGTCGGCTGTTGTGTTGTTGTCTGTTCATTTGTCGGTTCTGTCTGAGCTGTTGTCTGTGTATTTGATAAATCTTCTTTTGTCTGTGAAACTGTATTATTATGATTGGTTGGCTCTTTTGCAACATCACTGTTATCTTTATCTTTTGTCACCATATTAACAACAATAAATACCGCAAGAATAACCACTACCACACCGGCGGCAATAAAACAATAATTACGATACTTATTCCAAGTTCTCATTTTTTTGTTAATTCTTATCTCTGGTCTTCCTTCATCTTCTCTATTATTACTCATCGTAACCTGCTGCTTAATATATAAATAAATCTCTATATAAAACAGCTTTCTCCTTTCCTTCTTTTAAATGCTTGTTTAAGTCCTCGTACTTTCTCAATACACTCTACTGTATCTCTCAACGGTTCTTTTCTATATTTCTGTCAAAGAATATTTGCAACCTGCTTCACTGCTTGATAAAGTTAAAATTGCATCTTTCTCAGTACCATAGCAGACTTATTTCTCATACCAACATCTAACCAGCCCTCTTTTACGGAATATCCAAGTTTATTATTATCATACCCATTTTCATACGTAACAAAAATTTGTTCCATATCATAATCTCTCATCAGTCCAATTTCCCACACTGGAACATGCACTCTTCGCTCATCATCCGAATTGTTTACAATAACGACCACCATATCATTCCTGTCAAAACGTCCATAAGCAATTAAATTATACTCACTGATAAGCGGTTTGTACGAACCTGTACTAAGAACTTTACACTCTTTATGCATCTTAATAACATCTTTGTGAAACTGAAGTAACAACCTATCTTCTTTTCCCCATGGGTACGTTCTTCGATTATCTGGGTCTGTCCAGCCACAAACGCCTGCCTCATCTCCATAATATAATGTCGGTGCACCAGGCCATGTCATCTGAATAATCACTGCCGCCATAAAGACAGCTCTATCTACATGTTCATTTGCTTTTTGTGGTCCCATTGTATTTGTTCTTCCCACAATGCGATTGGTTCTTGTAAGAAATCTTGAATGGTCATGATTTGACAATTGATTCATGGATATACTGACTGCCTGATGTCCCATACGCGACATATTATGATGCATGGCGCCAAAAAAATTGCTGGCATTGCCAATCATATCCTGTCGAAATTCATCACTGTGCTTTTCCATACCTGTTAAAAACCATGTTATAGGTTCCATAAATGCATCGTAATTCATAATCGTATCCCACTGTCCGCCTAAAAGCCAATCGTGAGAATCGCCATAATGCTCTGCAAGAATAACAGCTTCTGGGTTTGCCTCTTTCACTGCTTTTCTAAATTTTCTCCAAAATCGATGGTTATACTCGCTGTTATATCCTAAATCAGCCGCCACATCTAAACGCCATCCATCTACATTATACGGAGGAGACACCCACTTTTTTCCAATCTCTATAATGTAATCTTCTAATTTTTCAGATTCTTCATAATTTAACTTTGGTAAAGTATCATGTCCCCACCAGCCATCATAAGAACCATTATCAGGCCATTGGTCACTATAAAATTTAAAAAAACTATGATATGGGCTTTCATATTTTTCATAAGCACCCACTGCATAATCATCTTTACTGCTGCTATATATATGCTCTCTATCAAGCCATTTATTAAATGAACCACAGTGATTAAACACACCATCAATAATGACTTTCATTCCTCTTTTGTGTATCTCCTCCACAAGCTTTGCAAAGAACGCATTGCTCGCTTCAAGATTTTCTTTGCTTGTAACTCTGCTAATATACTTTGTGGCATGTCGATTATCTTGGTCGCCTTCCTTTAGCACTTCTCCTTCATCGACTTTTATCACGCCAATATGCGGGTCAACATAATCATAATCTTGAGTATCATATTTGTGATTAGAAGGCGACACAAAAATGGGATTAAAATAGATAACATCGATTCCTAAATCTTGAAGATAATCCAACTTATCCCATACTCCTTGTAAATCTCCTCCATAAAATTCTCGTACACCCATCTGTGCAGGATATTTATTCCAATCTTTTACTTGGATTACATGTTCTCCTATATAGCTATACTCATCATCAACTACATTATTACTTGTATCGCCGTCACAGAATCGGTCAACATAAATTTGATACATAACAGCACCTTTTACCCATTTTGGCACTTTATGTCCTGGTATAATTGTAAAATTATAATAAGGATTTAACTCACGCGCTCCTCCCATTTGATTATAGTAATAACACAGCCCTCGTTCTCCTTCTACCTTAAAATAATAAGACATAATTGAATCGGATACTTCTATCGCCGCTTCATAATAATCAAAACTCACATCGGAATCTACTCGAACCATAGCATACTCTTCATTATCAACATAAAGATATGCCCGCTCAATATTGAATCTTCCTACTCGAAGCCGAATACGAACGGTGTCCCAAGGTTCACACTCTGGCGGCATTCTATAATTTTCAGTTGCATCTGAAAACAATGCACGAGGCTTAAACACAGGTCTCGTATTACACATATATAGTAACTTTTTATATTCTAATTTCATTGAATCAACTGCTTTAACAATTCTCACAAAAAATACTCCTTTATACGATGTATTATAATTTTATACTCAAACCTGATATTATTCAACTATTTTTTGTAAAAAAAGAGTTGCAAGGCAACTCTCACAAGTTTGTTTCACAAACTTGTTGCTACATTATTATTCTTTATCTTTCCTTAAAAAAGAGTTGCAAAACAACTCTCACAAGTTTGTTTCACAAACTTGTTGTTCAATTATTATTCCTTATCTTTTCTAATAAAGAATGGCAACGCAACTCTTATAATAACATAAAGAGGACAGCCTGGGGTGGCTGTCCTCTTTAGAAGGTATTTCACTTTTATGGGGTGTAGCAAAATATAATGTATTGGGGGTTTTACGTAAATTATAATATCATGTTAAATAATGTAAGTGTTCATAAACTTAACAAAAAAACATAACTTTTTTTATGCAAATTGTACAAATAACAAATTGTATTATGAATACAATCTTTTCTTATAAATTTCCAAAGCCCCAATCTCTATGCTTCTGACACCACCTCAGAGTTAAATAAAGCTTCAAATTCTTCCCTTGTTATCTTTTCTTTTTCTAATAAAAGTTTTGCTGACCGATGAAGAATATCAATATTATCCATAATTAATTTTTTTGCTTTATTATAACAGTCATTGATAATATTGCGCACTTCATTGTCAATCTCGGAAGCAATATTTTCACCATATGGTCTTGCATGTGCTAAATCTCTGCCGATAAAGACCTCATCGCCATCTGCATCATAATTGATAAGACCTAACTTTGATGAAAATCCATATTTTGTAACCATATCTCTAGCAGTCTGAGTCGCCTGCTTAATATCTTGAGAAGCGCCTGTTGTGATATCATCAAACACCAGTTCTTCTGCCACGCGTCCACCTAAACTAACAATAATATCTTCAAGCATCTTGCCTCTTGTGTTAAACAACTCGTCTTTTTCAGGCAATGGCATAGTGTAGCCTGCTGCCCCCAGTCCTGTTGGAATAATTGAAACGGAATGCACAGGTCCTACCTCTGGAAGTACATGGAATAATATCGCATGTCCTGACTCATGATATGCTGTAATCTTCTTTTCTTTCTCTGATATAATCTTACTTCTTTTTTCTGTCCCGATTCCAACCTTGACAAAGGCATAATTCACATCGCTGTTAATAATGTATGGACGTTTATTTTTAGCCGCATTGATAGCCGCCTCATTTAATAAATTTTCCAAATCAGCGCCTGTAAATCCTGCTGTTGTCCTAGATAATGCATCCAAATCAACATCGTCTGCCAACGGCTTTTTGGCAGCATGAACATTTAATATCTCCAATCTTGCCGCAACATCTGGTCTTCCAACAACAACCTTTCTGTCAAATCGACCTGGTCTTAATATAGCAGGGTCTAAAATATCAACTCTGTTTGTTGCCGCCATCACAATAATGCCCTCATTAACTGCAAATCCGTCCATCTCAACAAGCATTTGATTGAGCGTTTGTTCTCGTTCATCGTGTCCGCCGCCCATACCAGTTCCACGTCTTCTTGCCACTGCATCAATCTCATCTATAAAAACAATACATGGTGCATTTTTCTTTGCATCCTCAAAAAGGTCACGCACTCTTGAAGCGCCGACACCGACAAACATCTCGACAAAATCAGAACCGGATATTGTAAAAAACGGAACACCCGCCTCACCGGCGACAGCCTTTGCAAGAAGTGTCTTACCTGTTCCCGGAGGACCTGTAAGAATAACACCTTTTGGTATTCTTGCACCCAGCTCCATATATTTTGACGGACTTTTAAGAAAATCAACAATTTCTTCTAACTCTTCCTTCTCTTCTTTTAGCCCAGCAACATTTTTAAATGTAATCTTATTATCCTCTGTTGTCATTAACCTTGCACGGCTTTTCCCAAAATTCATCATCTTTGAATTTGCCCCGCCGCCAGCCTGTCTGTTTGTAATCATCAATATAATAAAAATAACAATAATAACAAGCACCGTAGGCACTAATACTGTAATCCACATATTCTGACGCTTTACATCGGTCAATGTATATGCAATTCCTTTGTCTTTAAGCAGCTTTTGTACTTCATTGATATCAGAAACATACGTAATCTTCGTACTTCTGCTATTTTCAAAATTAATATACAACTTACCTGTTGGAACCTCTGCATTTTGCTGAATCCCTACTTCTGCAATATTACCACTGTCTAAATCCTTCAAAAAAGAACTATAACTATAATCTGCTGTCGATGCGCTAAATCGGTTTATTATCATATAAATTAACAAAATGATAAGAACAATACCGACATAAACACCAAATCCACCAGTTCTGCCTTTGTTATTCATTTCTATCCTCCATTCTTTTTAATCGAAATGTAATACACCCACATATGGGAGATTTCTATAATTTTGGCTGTAATCCAGACCAAACCCTACCACAAATTCATCTGGAATACAAAAACCATTGTAATCAACTTCAACAGGTGCTGTCCTTCGCTCTGGCTTATCCAAAAGCGTACACACTTTTAGACTTTTAGGCTCTCTTTCTTTGAGCATAGGGAGCAGTTTTGACAGCGTATTGCCAGAGTCAACAATATCTTCTATAATCAGAACATGGTCTCCTTTAATCGGTTCGTCCAGCTCTTTTTTTATTATAATATGACCGCTTGACTCGGTGCTTTTTCCATAACTTGAAACCTGTATAAAATCAAACATAACAGGCACTGTAATTCTTTTAGCAAGCTCACAGCAAAAAAAGATACTTCCCTTTAATATACAGATTAATTTTAACATCTCGCCCTGATAATCATGGCTTATCTGTTGTGCAAGCTCATCAATTCTATTATCCAGCTCTTCTTTTGAAATTAATACACTTATATTTTGATAATCCATCTTTAGTCTCCAATCACTACGCATATTTTCAATATATTTTTTGTGTTCTCATCAACAAACGCCGTCTGACATCTTCTAACGCCCACAGCCCACAGGATTTCATTCTCACATGCCAACAGCAAAATATGATTCCTGACATTTGCAGGAACTTTAAGGTCTATCAATTCTTTTTTTATTTTCTTTTTACGTCCATCTGCATGAATCCGAATAAAATCTCCCTGCTCCTTAAATCTTATATCAATTTTTCTATTTATCTTATCACAATCAAAAAATTTAGTATAGACATTATTGGAATAAATATTTTTAATTTCCTTCTTATCTACTAATTGTAGACATATTTTTTCTACTTTATGCCATATTCCATTGATATCACATATATTGATACCCAATTGAACACATTGTTCTTCCCCCATCTTCATAGCGGACAAATCCATACTTATCGGATTCCATATCGGTTGTTTGTCTAAATGATTCTCTTGACGGACAAACCGCTGCAATGTAATTTCGTGATACCCTCGAACAGCTATTATTTCATTGGATAGATTTATCTTTTTGCCAACTTGCTTTTGACATAACTGTCTTAATAGTTCAATATGTTTTCGATAAATGTCTACGGAAGTTTGTGCTATCTTTTTTAAAACTGCACGAAGCAGATAGTTTTGTAATGTCTTATCAATCTTTTGAAATTCATTTAATAACAAATGTGCTAAAAGTCCATTATTGGTATTGTCATAACGCACACAAGCCGCCTCAAGCTGAACAACTTGCCTGTCAATATAATGGTTGATTTCCAACAAATCGGTTGCCATATGATATATTGCTTTTGAAAATTCAGGATTATATTTGTTTTCAATCATCGGAATAAGCTGATTCCTCAATTGATTTCTCTGATAATCACTCTCAAGATTGGTACTGTCTATTACATATCCAATACCTTCCCTTTTCAAAAATTCGGTTATTTCTTTTTTATAAACACACAAAAGCGGTCTTATAATATCTCCATTTACGGGCAAAATACCCGAAAAACCCTGTATTCCGCTTCCTCTGATAAGATGCATAAGTGATGTTTCCACCAAATCATCAATATGGTGTGCAACGGCAATTTTTGTTGCTACATCCGACAATCCCAACTCTTTTTTTACTTGTGCAAAACTCTCATAACGCACTTGTCTTCCTGCGGTCTCAAGACTTACTCCTCGCAGCTTTGCAATTGCCTTGACATCTTTGTTTAAAACATAACAGGCAATCCCTAAATCCTTTGATAAATTCTTTGCAAAATACTGGTCTCTTAAGGCTTCATCACCTCTAATTTCATGGTTTATATGAACAGCAATGATATCCATATCCATCTGATATTGTATACAGATACGATGCAACAGCACCAATAAACATACAGAATCTGCACCGCCAGATAATCCCACAATCATATGCCTGCAATCATCAAACATCTTATTTTTTTTCATATATTGGTATACTTTTTCAATCATATAGTGATTATAGTATTATTTGTCATATGTGTCAAACAATCCCAGCACTAAAACTGTCATATCATCCGATGGCTTTCCCCCATTGCACTTTAACGACTTTCGCATAATCTCTTCCGCCATTGCATCCGGTTTTCTAACCGATATATTTTTTATGATATCCGCCATTTTCTCCTCTTTATATACTCCTGAAATATTATCAAGCAATCCATCACTTATCATAATAACATAATCGCCGCTAAACAGTTTCCTTGTAAACGTTGTATAATCAATTTTTTCAAGCACACCTAATGGAAGCGTTGTTGATTCAATCACTTCAACTTCCGATTCCCTTTTGATAAAGGTTGCTGCTGCGCCTAGCTTGATACAAGACAACACTCCTGTTTTACAGTCAATAACGCTCATATCCATTGTAACGGGATGAACACCTTTCCCTCCGCCTGCTATGTATGCTGTATTAATTAATTCCAATGCCGCCTGCTCCTGAAAACCAGCATCAATACAATTTTCCATAAGTTCTATTACCATACGGCTCTCAGCAAACGCCCTCTTGCCGCTTCCCATGCCATCAGCAATCGCCGCTACTGTCTTTCCACAATCAAGACGTGAAATCAAAAAGTTATCCCCGTTATACCGGCTTGTCCCTTTACCTCTTCTGGCAACGCCCGACAACATCTTAAACCGGCTTTCCTGAATAAAAATATATTGATGAAATTCCTCATTGATAATCGTTCTGCAAGAGCCTGGCACATAATAATCGGCTCCCAAGACATCAGACAATATGGGAAAAAGCTTTTTTGCTGATATACAACCTCTCCCAACCGTTCTTGCCTGAAATGCAAGCTCTGTCATTCCAGACTTTCCCTCAATCATTGTAATATTTTTAATTCGCACTCCTGCAAGAAAACATTTTCTAAATAGTTCTTTTTCTACACTTTTGTCCATATCTTTAGAATATAGGTTCATTGTGACACACTCTTCCAAAACGTCCGCCACCAAAAGCAATTGTTTTGATATTCCTGTCATTACAGTGTCACCACCATTTACTGTGTCTAATGTATCTACATAGGCATCCTCATAGGCTTCGCCCAGTCGCCTAAAGGTTCGTGCGGTCTCTTCTAAGCGATTAAATGAATAGGTTGTTATATAATCCTGCAAACTTTCTGCCATAATATCCTCATTTCTGCGCTGCTTTTTGTGCATAAGCAACTTTGTGTCAAGCAACGCACAGACACAAATTGCGGTGTAAAAAATTTATTTTTCACACTATCCTCCTTATCTATACTTGAAAAATGCGGTAACAAGCTGCAATCATTTGACTTTTATAGCAATGCCAAGCGTACATATTTATATGTCCACTTGCTCGTTGCCCGCAAAAATAATTGTATACTGTTAATAATTATATTCATAGGAATAAAGAGTTTATTCATAAAAAGAGAAATTTATTCCTACTTTCTTGATGAGGTTAAAAAGCTGATGTTTTCAATCAATGAAAACACCAGCTTTTATATTGCTTATGAATCTGGTTTAATAACAATTTCGTCAGGATAAATTAACCCAAACTTATTTTTAGCGATATCTTCTGCAAACTTTTTTGTTTGAACATATTTTTTATATTCTTCTATATCATCACTTCTTTCTTTTTGCTCATTAATTTGACTCTCAAGAACTATCTTTTGCGCTTCATACTCTTCATTTTTTTCAATAAGAGATTGCTTGCTTACCCATAAAGTCACGCCAATTATCACTATCAGTACACATGCTAAGACAAATCCCAAGATACCTGAATAGCGTTGTCTTTTTAATCGTTGCTGTTTTTCATACTTCGATTCAAGTACCATGATTTAATCCCTCCCTTCTTCTTCGACTTTTTCGGTCTGCGTTTTTTGCGCAATTCTTTTAAATGACCTAACTTAATACTAATCAAACCACCTATTTTTTTCAATGGTTTTATTAAAAAATTAATCCATTTTGTCATATATTTTACATAATATTTTCCAAGAACTGCCCTGTACAATAATGCTCCAAGTATTGCAGTCACCACCATAAACCCTCTTACAGCGCCATTACTCAGATTATATGTAGCACTAAAAGCCAAAAAACTCATACACACCCAATATATAATATCTTCTACTGCAATAGTCCAAACCCTTTTATGTCTTATAATTCTTCGGACTACTCGTATACAATCGTATATAAACGCAGCCGCCATTCCAAGAAATGCACTGGATAGCACTGTTGAAAGCTCCCATTGTAACAAATCACTTAAGCAGCTTTCCAAACCACGATTCTCCTTTCTTAGAAAAATTATCCTTATCCGAATATTCCATAGCTTGAATCGTTCCATCAATATCCAACTCGCCTTTTTCAACAGAAAGACGGTTCACATGAAGGTTTTGTCCCTTAATCGTTATCACTCCATAATCACTTTCCAACAACACTTTTGTTAAATCAAAGGATATAACATCGCTGATTCCCGTCATTTCTAGTTTACTTCTGTTCGACATGCTAACCTTATGTGCATGTTTTATATTACCCTCCATACATAAGACCTCCATTTCATACATTGCCTGCTTTACAATGTATGTCCGAAATCTTATATATATTCAAACATTTCTGCCGCTTCTTCTTTGCGGACAACTTCTTTAACATTGGTCACTTTCACTTTGACATTTTTATTTCCAAACGCAATTTGTATGACATCGCCCACTTTTACATCAAGCGAAGCTTTGGCAACCTTATCATTTACCGTCACTCTGCCTGCATCACATGCCTCGTTTGCAACGGTGCGTCTCTTAATCAAACGTGATACTTTTAAATATTTATCCAATCTCATTAAACTAACCATACCTTCCCACAAGGCGCAAAAAGGTACAAGACTGTTGTCTTGTACCTTAAGTCCCCGTAATTAATTTTGTTATAACAAGTAATTACTTTTCATTAACAGTATCCTTTAAAGCCTTGCCAGCCTTAAACTTTGGAGCCTTACAAGCAGCAATCTTAATTGTCTTACCTGTTTGTGGATTCTTTCCTGTTCTTGCAGCTCTCTTTGTCACTTCAAATGTACCAAAACCGACTAACTGGATTTTTTCACCCTTTTTCAACTGCTCACTAACAACATCTATAAATGCCTTAAGAGCCTTTTCACTATCCTTCTTTGTCAGTTCTGTCTTTTCCGCAATAGCTGCTACTAATTCAGTCTTATTCATCGTAAACTTCTCCTCAATAGGTATTTTTTGCTGACACCTGCCAACAAAGTCATTTATAACCTCTTTTTCACGATTTGTCAATACAACCTAGCATTTTTAAGCAGTTTCGCTACATTTAAGAGGATTTGCACTATATATTGAGCTATTTTTTGGTAATAATGCCTAATTCAATTTGGAATTTATCCAGCTTTTTTTGTTGCAATTTTAATAAATCCATACTAATTTTTCCTTGATGGTATAATTGTTCATATTCTTTTAATCGCTCTTGCTTTTCTTTTAATTTAATTTGATTCCAATGACTGATATTCATAGCGCTATACTCTAAATTCTCACTGTCCGTACCATCATTAAAAACGTTTAGATGCCTTTTTACCATTTTTTGCGCCGCACAATGAATAACCTCTTCTAGTGTAAATTCACCGCGTTCCTTTGCTATTTCTGAATACATCACCACTTGCAGCAGCAAGTCTCCCAGCTCTTCTTTTAAATTAATAAAATCATGGTTGTTGACCGCTTCTATCACTTCATTGGCTTCATTGACAACACAGTCTCTTAAACTCTCATAGGTCTGAACACTATCCCATGAACAACCGTCAGGCTGTCTTAGTATATGTATGATATCCTGCAAATCCTGCCAGTTGTATTGTTTTTTTATATATTGTTCATTTTTCATATTCTTGCTCTTTTCATATCATCACTCCAGAATGTTCTTTGCTCTTTTCTATCATTTGATTGAACTTTTTGCATGGTATTGCGACAACAAGTCCTATAAACAATGATATAAAAACATATATCAGCAATTTTCCCAAACATTCGTAATAATAAGTAGAATAAAAACCGCCCACACATTCTCTCAATGCTTCCATCGCATGTGTAAATGGCAGAAATCGATATATTGCCTGATATACTTGTGGTAAAACTTGTATTGGAAATGTTCCGCCAGCCCCAGCCACCTGTATAACCATAATCACAACCGCCAAAGCCTCTCCGACATTTTCAAAGGCAACTGTAAGCGAATAACATATTAATGTAAATACAAAACTTGTTACTGAAGCTGCAAGCCAAAATTTAAATGCACTTTTACATTGTATATTAATAAATAAAAGATTTCCTAATACTGCCAACAACGCCTGCATCTGCCCAACAAGGAAAAATGTGATATATCGACCAAAAAATGCCTGATAAGGCTTTATTTCTGATATATCAATGCCATAGGAAGGCTCAATGCTTTGAACCTTAACATGGATAATTGCAACCAAAATCAATGCGCCTACCCACAAGGCAAGTACCGTATAAAATGCCGACATTGCAGAACCATAATTGTCAATAGAATATAACTCTATGGAATCTATTGTGACTGGCGCTGCCACAAATGCCCCCAAATCCTGTGCATTTAATGTTAATACAGATGATAATAAATGATATTCTCCACTATCTTTAACTGCATTTAATTCTTGTACGGTCTTTGATAGGGATTCCCTCAAATCTGTAATCATCGTTTTTGTTTCTGAAAGATTGTTGCCCATCTGCTGGATAGCACTGTTAAATGCTGTCAAATTGCCGCCAACCTGTTCATAAAGATTCGATACTGAACGCATTGCTGACTGAAGTCTGCTAATCTCTAAAGACATCTGTCCAAAGAAATTGTTGTCTGTCATCACTTTATTATCCAGCATTGTTTGAAGATGGCTTAACATGTCCGACTCTTTTTGAAACATATCTGTTATATCAGGCGACATATTTTCAACCATTCCCGATGTAGTCTGTGTTGTGTCAATAATTCCAAGCAAAGCGCCAATAATCGTGTCATAGCTTTCTAACTGTATGTTTACTGCTTCTATTCTGCCAACGACAAAATCAAGCATACTCCCTGAGTTATTCTCACTTGACACCAAATTGTTGTTATTGTTAAAACCTCCTACGGTTCCTGCTGCCTTTAACAACGTTTCTGTCAATTTGCTGACAAATGTCGAATTTACCTGCTGCCTTACAGCAGTCTTTGCCTTATCGGTTATCTTTGGCGCAATTGCATTCTTTTTTTGATTGGTATAATAAATAATTTCAGGATTCGTTACACTATCCGTCATAAAACTTATCATATCTTTTGTAAAATCTTCTGTAACAATAAGCGCTGCATAATAATCACCAGCGTACACCCCATCAATGGCTTGTTTTGAACTATCGGCAAACACCCAGCCAATCGTATCATTTGTTTTTAGTGCCTCTGTAATACTGTCACCCACGCAAAATTGTTCATCTCCTAATGCAATCCCTTTATCATCGGAAGCGATAGCAACTTTAATATGAGAGGTCGCCTCTGCTCCATAAGGGTCCCAATTGGATAAAATATTAAACCAACCATAAAGCGACGGCAAAATAGTAAGTCCCATAATCACCACAATTGCAACTACATTTCGACCAACACGCCTACAATCGGATAAAAAAATAGCGATTATATTTTTCATTTTTCCCTCCTTTCTGCACTGCTTTTGGCATGTTCTTTATATAAACTGCTGTAATCTCCCATACCTAGTTGTGTTCTTAACTGAGCAATTTCTCGGAGCATTTGAATTTCTTTTTCAAGGTCAGCAGTCCTATCTTTTTGACCTATACTTTGATATATATTTTGATATTCTTCTTGAGATATATTTTCATATTCCTTTTGAATCTCAGGCGACTTTTGCACTGAATAGTTCTCCATTTCTTCCTGTTTTTTTTCTACTATATTGTTATTTTGCTTTAATTTTGCATTATCTTTTTGGGGTATTTTTTCATCTTTTTTTAATATTTTTTTATCTTTTTTCTGTATTTTATTGTCTTCTAAACCAGTCAAATCTATTATATCAGGAAATTCAATTAGCGGCTGATTTGCCTCTTCCCCAATAAATGCCTTTAACTGCTTTTGCATTGTATAATCTCTATATTCAACCGATATTAAATATGCACTGATAATAAATAATGCTGCAATCCATAAAACAAGATAGACTAATTTTGAACTTTTCATTGTAAACATCAATATCAAAAAAACAAGCGGTATTGCAATCATACATAGAATGCCATACTTAATTTTTTGCTGGCTTTTTTGGTGTTCACTGGTGTAATATTCTGCAATTTTTTCCTTATAATCCACGCTAATCCTCCTTCCCTCACTCTACATCATCTCTGTATCGTGCATACGTTTGTGCATAAAATGATTGAGATTGATAAATGGTTTTCTTATCACAAGTCCTAATAAAAGCGAACCAATTACAAATACCATAAGCCACAACAGATAAATTCCAAAATCATTTTGATAGGTTCCGCTCACAGCTTCCCTCATCGCATTAATTGCATATGGAAATGGAAAGTATAAATATATCTTTTGGAAAAAGTCTGGAAGCAGCTCTATTGGGAATGTTCCGCTTGAACCTGCTATCTGTAAAACCACCATAACCACTGCAAATGCTTTTCCGATATCGCCAAATGACAAGGTAAGCGTATATATTAACAATGTAAATGTAAAACTTGTAAGAGAAGCTGCAACCATAAACAAACCTGGATGCAAACATTGTATTTTAAGCAGATATAAATCGCCTACAACTGTTATAACAGCCTGAATCTGTCCCATTACAAAAAACAACAGATATCTTCCAAAATATAATTGATACTCTTTTGCCTTCGATAAAAATCCTTTTTTTTGAGGAGCTACTTTAATAAGAGCCGTTAATAAAAGACCGCCTACCCACAAAGCTAACGTTGTATAAAACGGTGAAACGGCTGTTCCATAATTGACTGCCTCATATACATTTTCTGTTGTAACCTCCACAGGTGATGCAAAAAATGTACCAAATACAGAAGAATCCTTTGTCAAAAAATTCATCATTATATCATACCGCTCATTTTCTGATGCGGATTCCAATGTATGAATAAACGTTGTCAATTTTTCAGACATTCCTGTCAACATTTCATCAATCTGGCTTAATGTTGTATTCACTCCGCCCATACCGCTATTCAGTCCATTTATCATGGTTTCTACGGTTCCAATACTTGAACCTGCCATCTCTAACGATGTGTAGATATTATCTACTGCATTTCTAATAAGATTTTGAACATCGAACACAGCATTTGAAATAGCGCCATTATATACTTCCATCAAACGATTCATTCTATCAATACTGTTATCTAAAAGATTCACAATGGTTTTTCTAACTTCTGTTAAATCAATGACGCCGCCAGACAGTTCCTTTGCCGTTTCAAGCGCTGTTTTCACGCCTTTTTCCAATTCGGATAACGTTCCTACAATATTTTTTAATTCTTCCACAATAGTATCATTGCCAAGCTGATTGCCGATATTGGTAAGCTGTTCTATCAATATCTCATTTTTAGCGATAAGATTGTCCACAGCCTGAATACTTTTATCAATCTGGTCGGATATATTGATATCGTGCATACCATCAATGGCATCCCTTAATTTCTGTATTGATTCAATGGTTACTTCACCACTTGTCTTAATGTCCAAAAGAACATTATCAAATTTTGCGATATATTCATTAATGGCTTCATTCGTCTGTGTTTTGGATTGATTTAAATTTTCCTGTGACAGCGTATTTTGTGCTTCACCAAACATATTAACTGCATTTTCTAATGTGGCACTCAATGCGTTATTACTATCTTTAAAAACAGTAATTGTATCATCATATCCTATAAGATTTTCATTTAAATTTTTTAATTTATCCACTATTTTAACAAGAATATCGCTGTCTTTATCCAATGCGCCATCCGTATTTTTCATTATTGTTGTCACAACGGTATTGATAAATTCTGAATTAATGCTTTCTTCCAGAGAGGATTTTCCCGATTGCGTGATTTTGCTGGCAACTGCATTTTTTTTCGCATTTTCATAATATGTAACAGAAGGTTTTTCCATTCCATTGTCTATAAACTCATACATGCTTTGACTAAAGCTATTGCCAATAATAATTGCAGCATAACATTCCCCGCTCTCAACGGTCTTCATTGCCTCCTCATTGGTATGGACAAATACCCATCCAAGCTTATCATTTTCTTTTAAATTATCAATAATAGAATCTCCCATATTCATATAGGTTCCATCGCTGTTTTGATATCCTGTATCTTCTGAATAAACAGCAATGCGAATGGCATTTGTATTGCCATACGGGTCCCAGTTTGAATAGATATTAAACCACGCATAAAGCGATGGTATAATACATAATCCCCCCGCAACAATCAGGGCAAATAAATTTTTTACCAATCCCTTTATATCGCTGCAAAATAATTTAAATATCAAATTCATAAACCGATTTTCTCCTTTATATTACAACTATATATATTTTAACCTCGTCAAGGAAGTCCCCACTTCAATACTGCAAAGGCATAAGTGGGAGTGGGGACTTGCGCTACGATAGTAGCTATTAATATTTTGCAAACTACAAAATTGCCATAATCACGCAGCTATATTATAGTGCGAAATTATGGCAACTAATACAATTTATAGGACTATCACAAAATATCTGTTCATTTATGTGGCAGCCCCACTTTTTATGATTACTCTTCCATATGTCTTCCAATAAAATCAGCAGCCGTCTCTGTAAGCTTTTGTTCTGTTCCTGAAAGCTGTGTCTTTTCATTGTTGGACAACATTATAACAGCGCCAAGCACATCGCCTGCTGATATAATAGGACTGATAATCTCAGCATGGAATGAATGACTTGAATTTTCTGTAACATTAACATATTCTTTATCATTCTTAGCTGCACATACTTTTTTTCTTTCATGTATTGCATCTTCTAACTCTTGAGACAGCTTTTGCTCCATCAATTCTTTTTTCTCTGCTCCAGCCGCCGCAATAATTTGTTCTTTATCTGTTATACATACACTGTGTCCGCTCATTCTAGCCATTGATTCTGCATAATCCTTTGCAAATTTAATACTGTCACCCATAGATGAATATTTTTTTAATATAATGGCTCCATCATCATCCGTAAATATTTCCATTGAATCTGTTTCACGTATATGCAAAGTTCTTCTAATTTCCTTAGGAATTACAATACGTCCTAATTCGTCAATCTTTCTAATTATACCAGTTGCTTTCATTAATATAATTCCTCCATTTTCATGTTGTTGTGAAGTATGTTTTGTAATGTATTGCTATACATAGCTTCACAATTTGTACTTCATGTTGTTAGTATCTGTAAGAAATGAAGAATTATTCAAAATTTAAGCAACTGTTCTTATATAATACAACATATGTAATTAATTTGTTAAAAGCGTTCTCAATTCCTCAACACTCTCAACAATATAATCGGCGCCTGCCTGCTCTAACTCTTTTCGGTCACCATATCCAAACAGTACGCCAATAGAATCAATGTTATTATTCTTTGCACCTTCTATATCATGTTTTCTATCGCCAATCATCACTACTTCTCTTTTTGAGACAGCATTGATATGTTGCAGTGCATATTCTATTACTGCTGTTTTGGTATTTCTAGTCTCGTCCATTGTAGCCCCTGCCACAAATTGGAAATAAGAAATTAAATTAAAATGTTCCAATATCTTTATGGTATATTTTTCTGGCTTTGATGTGGCAACCACCAACTTTTTACCAGCGCCCTTCAGCTCGCTTAGCAATGTATCTATGCCTGAAATAATCTTATTTTCAAACATTCCTCTTTCACTGAAATATTCTCTGTAATAACAGACAGCCTGAAGCGCCTGCTCTTGTGAAAAATGATAAAACTTTTGAAAGGACTCCGCTAATGGCGGTCCAATAAAAGCATATAATTGTGTTCTATCTTCCACTTCAATATCAAATTTTTTCAGTGCATATAAAACAGAGTTCATAATACCTGTTCCTGAATCGGTCAATGTTCCATCTAAATCAAACAGTAAATAGTTATACATTATAATCCTCATTTTTATTTATATAAAAATTATTCACAAGATTCTTCTTCGTCAAGTTTTGATGTACAATATGGACATCTTGTTGCCGAAATATCAATTTTACTCTTACAGAATGGACATTCCTTTTCTGTTGGAACTGCTGGCATCTCCTCTTTTTTTCTAAAACTTGCCGCTTTATTTAATGCCTTAACAAGACAAAATATAATAAAAGCTGTTATCAAAAAATTAATGACAGCCGTAAGAAAGCTTCCATACATTAATATAGGCGCATTGTCGCTTGTCCCCATTTTTAATGTGAGGTTTGAGAAATCCACACCGCCAAATATGGCTAATATAGGTGTTATAATATCTTTGTTAAGCGATGTCACAATTGCTGTAAAAGCGCCGCCGATAATAACACCTACCGCCATATCCATAACATTGCCGCGTGCAATAAAATCTTTAAATTCTTCAAAAAATTTCTTCATAATTGTATTTTACCCTTTTGCCTATTATTCATACTGAGAAGTTATCCCATAATATTCTTCAAGACACAATCCAGAATCATACACTTTTTTTGCAAGTTCTTTTCCAAGATAGCGAAGATGCCATGATTCATACATATAACCTGTCACATCCTCTTTTCCCTTTGGATATCTTATAATAAAACCATATTCCCATGCGTGATTTGCAACCCACTCTCCTTCTGGCGTAGCTGCAAACGAATCATCAATCGAATTTAAATCAAAACATAATCCTGTCTGATGTTCGGAATGTCCTGCTCTGGCAGAATAGCGGTCAGCTTCTGCCTTTCCATCTTTTGCAACATAATTGTTATACAGTCTGTTTTGTGTTTCATAAGACCTGAATCCAGAAGATATATAAATATTTAGCCCTTCTCTGGCAGCAGCATTTTGCATAACAGAAAATGCTTCCATAACTTCACTGTCAACAGCTCCTGGATTATAATCTGCCGGCAGCGCATAGGTCTTATTGGCAATCAAAATACCATCAACATAAGTTATCCCATCAACTTCCGTAATAGAATAACCCTTGCTTGTTTTAGAAGTCATACCATTATTCCCCGCTTGATTTGTTGGATTAACATTTTGTGTTGGTGTATCGACATTGTCATTTGAAACTGCATTTGTGTTATCTGATGTCTCATTTTGTTTATCATCGACACTGGTTTGTTGAGGCACTGTACTTAAATTATCCTTCTTATTGGAATTATTTTGTGCTGCATCTGCAACAATTCCACTATTATAAGAAGAATCGCCAGACTTATCTTTGCCGCTGACAATAATTAAAACGGTTGTTGCCACAACAAGGGCAGCAAGACTTGTAGAAGCAATAGCAATTCTTTTATAATTCCACTTTGTCTTATGTCTTCTTTTTCTTTTTTTATATGCCACTTTCAAACCTCCATACTATGACTAATTTTTAGGAGCAGCAAAATGCAAGTTTTAACCTTTACCCTTTTTTACTTTTTCCCCTAGCGCTTCTTTTGCGGTTTCATAAGAGTCCATATGTATTAGTATATCACATTTTGCTGTTTTATTTCCAAATAGTTTAAATATTCCTGAATGTGTTTTCCATCGCTCATAATACGAAATATTATTTTTGCGAAGGACTTTCTCAATTTGTTTGCACTCTTCCATAGTTATATCTGCGCGCAATACGCGCTCGTTTGTATTAAATTCTGACATAGCTATTTCCTCATATGATTAAACTTCTTCAACAGTATATATCCATCCCTTTGGAGCTTCAATTTTACCCATCTGAATGCCTGTAAGCGTATCATATAATTTCTGAATGGTATCGCCCATTTTCTCCATACCGCTTGGGAATAAAATTTCCTCACCATGATGAACCACTTTGCCTACTGGAGAAATAACAGCAGCCGTACCGCACAATCCACATTCGGCAAAATCTTTTACTTCGTCAATAAACACTTCTCGTTCCTCAACTTCAAGACCAAGATATTCCTTTGCAACATACATTAATGAACGGCGTGTGATAGAAGGAAGAATACTGTTTGACTTTGGTGTTACAACCTTACCATCTTTAGTAACAAATAAAAAGTTTGCGCCGCCAGTCTCCTCAACCTTTGTCCTTGTTGCCGCATCCAGATACATATTTTCTGCAAAGCCTTCCTCATGTGCTGTTACAATAGCATGTAAACTCATAGCATAATTTGCACCTGCCTTAATATGTCCTGTACCGTTTGGTGCAGCTCTGTCAAAATCGGAAACTTTAATTGTAAGAGGTTTTGCGCCGCCTTTAAAATATGGACCAACTGGTGTTGTAAATACTCTAAATTGATACTCATCAGCAGGTTTAACGCCAATAACCTGACTGCTGCCAAACATATATGGACGAATATAGAGTGTTGCTCCTGAACCAAATGGCGGAACCCATGCCATATTTGCCCTTACAGTCTGCGCTACTGCATCAACAAATTTTTCTTCAGGAAATACAGGCATCTCAAGCCTTTTACATGAACTAACCATTCTTGCAGCATTCATATCTGGTCTAAACATAACGATTTGTCCATTCTCTGTTGTATATGCTTTCAAACCTTCAAAACATGTCTGTGCATACTGAAGAACGCCTGCGCACTCACTGATAACGACCTTGTCATCCTCTGTAAGGACTCCGTCATCCCATGCTCCATTTTTATAGTTTGCTACAAATCTCTTGTCTGTCTTCATATAGCCAAAACCAATATTTTCCCAATCAAGATTTTTCTTTTCCATGTTAATCCTCCATTCCGAAGCGTAGCATTACACTACTTCCTTTCTAAATTGTATTTTTGTTGATACATTCACTCCCACAAACAACAGCATCAACATACAAGCGGCTTATCGAACTCGCTATATGTACACATTTTAACTCCACGAAAATAATAAGTCAAGTAAACATACATGTTGATGATTGTCACCATGTAAATTTTCAGTTATAATTTATTCAATAGATAAATTATCAAATAAACTTTTAGAAAGGCAATCATATTTTTATGAAACCATTAGGAATTATTATACTTATTATTTTTTATTCAATTTATATTGGTAAAATGATTTTACAGAAGAAAAAAGGAATACAGACAGACCAGATGGCAAGAAATAAACAAAAAAATAAAGTATTTTATATTGAATTAATATTAAAAATTGCCACTTACACGGTTGTCATTGTTGAGGTTATCAGTCTGTTTGCTGTTTCATCAAAACTGCCGCTTATTTTCACTATAAGCGGCTCGGTCTTAGGAATAATTGGAGATATTATCTTTGCAACAGCAGTTTTTACTATGCACGATAGCTGGAGAGCAGGCATTGCCGAACATGACAAGACACAAATTATTACAAAAGGTATCTATCAATTTAGCAGAAATCCTGCCTTTCTAGGATTTGACTGTGTATACATCGGATTTGTTCTTATGTTTTTTAATGTGCCTTTACTTTTATTTTCCATCTTTGCAATAGTAATGCTTCATTTGCAAATCTTACAAGAAGAACAGTATTTAACAAAAGCATTTGGCGAAACTTACACAAACTACAAGAAGAAAGTATACAGATATGTAGGCAGAAAAAGTCAAATACCCCGTAGCAAGATGCAATGCGTCCAAAAAACGCTATAATATTTGACCCTTGCGGCAGTCGCCAAATAGACATGCAAGCATGTCTGCTTGGCTCGTTGCTCGCAAGAATAAATTTTAATTTAATTTGGCTTTCACTAATTCTGCGTGATAAAAATAATTGATATAGTTAACTGCATTTATATGGCAATAATTTTCTATCTCAACCGATAGATTATGCCAATACTGCATATCGCCTTTTATGTATATATCCTTATATAATTCTATCCATTGAGGATAAGAGGTTTCAATATAATTTAATATATCCTGTTTATAGCTTCCTCGTAAATTTAAGTTTTCAAACCAGTATTCATCTGCATTATTTTTTGTTTTTTCAATGATTTTCTGAAAATTTGTTATACCTGGAAAAATAGGCGACATAAATACAATTGTATATATTCCATTTTCATGCAATATTTTTAATGTTTTTAATCGCTCTGAAATACTGCTTGCATTGTCCATATCATTTTTAAACTGTTCATCAAGCGTATTGATGGATATACAAACTTTCAGCTTTTTACACTGTTTTAACAAATCAATATCCCTTAAAATCAAGTTTGATTTTGTTGAGATACTTAATTCACAATCAATATCAATTAATTGTTTTAATATCTTTTGTGTATTTTTATATTTCTCCTCAAATGGATTGTAACAATCCGTCACAGAAGAAAGAAATACCGATTTATTTTGCAGCCTTTTTTTACTTATTGGTTTGTCACATTTCTTAATATCAATAAAACTGCCCCATTTTTCTTTATGATTGGTAAATCGTTTCATAAAACAAGCATAACAATATCTGCATTGATGCGGACAGCCTATATAAGGATTGATTACATAATCACTTGCGGGCAGATTGGATTTTGTAACAAAATCTTTTACCAAAACTTCTTTTTCTATTATCTTCACACTACAACTCTCCATAATATTTATTCTTCTCTTATTTTTATTGGATGACGAATAACTGTTTTTAGATTTTGTATTTTACATTTTCGCACATCACTCAAGTAAATTTCATGGTGATAACGAGAAGAATTGATATCCAGTTCATATCCCTGCTCATAAGCAAATGCGTCCATTTTTTCTATTGTCGCCGGTTCCTCATCATAAGAGCCAATGTGCATACACTGTACACATAATCCCTCATCATATGTAAAAAATTCCACTTTAGAAAAATTCATTTTCTTTTTTGCTGTCGCCTCTTTTACTGCCCAGCAAAATTCTTCTCTTGTGACAAACTCTGGAAGACGAATCATGGAAATCCATTCAAAATCTTCTTTTCGGGAATAATCTATCTGTTTTGTATCTTTCTGCCACCAAAATCCTTCCAATGGCGGCACAACATAGTCAAAATATCCCTCTATCTGATGACTGCCTAACTTACTCATCTTAATTGTAAATGCAACTGCATAAAGCAACCCAATAGATTGCTTATATGCGCCATCTTCCTGATTAGGATTTCCCTTCCCACGCACAGCAATAAAATTCATAGAAGGCACGGTTATCAACTGCGGTTTATTTTTCGGCAAATAAAATTCCTTATATTCTTTTTTATAATCAAATGCCATGTTCCTCTCCATTTCTGCGCTGCTTTCCGCAAAAAAATCATTTTTAATCCTTTGATGAAAACAGCGTGCAAACATAACTTTTGTTACTTCTTAAATTTTAGCACTTACATTTTTTAATTCTTTTTCCAACATTTGCATTGTTCAATTCTTTTTCCATTATCGCCCTGTTTCTCATCATAGGCAAACTGATTGAGCAAATCACATGGAAAATCCTCACATTGTCCGCAATGTTCCAACTGCTTTGCCTCACAGCAATCTTTAACAGGACAACTTTCACCCCAAAACGGCTTTTGCATATGTACACAGCCTGCACAATTCATTTGTTCACGATAATCACATTCACTGCACAAAAGTCCGCAGCGAGATTCAATTACAGTCGTATTATTCTCAGTCAAGCCTACATAAATATGGATTTCGGCATTATCCATGCAGTCATCTTGATATTCCTCAAAATCACATTGAAATGTTCTAGGCAAATTCATCTGCCAGATTTCCTGCCAAGCTGCGGCAACTGCCTGTACCATATCCCCATGTATAACAAATTTTGCATATCTACCTGCCGGAATCTTGCAAACTGTATAGCCTTCTTTTTCTGGCTCTTTTAGCGTTTCACATGCTACTATCGTTGTGTAATCGGCTTTTTCATCGCCAGCATAATCCGTATAAATTCCAAGCGCCTTCCTATTTGCTTTTTCAGAAATAGATGCATATATGCCTTCATTGTAAAAACGATTCCATAATCCGCCAATAATAGCGCCTGCATCGGGGGATGTATTGTTTGTCCGCGCTGATATTCCCACAGCAATTTTTTCTTCTAGTGTTACAATTTCATAATTCATAGGTAAAAACCATCCTTTCATTTGATGGTCTTATTTTATCAAAAGAACCATGACACCTATATGTCATGGTTCTAAATGTTTTTTTCGGATTCCTTCTGCAAACGCCAATACATCTTTGCGAAATTCTGCCGGTTCCAACAATTCTGCACCACCCCCAAAGGAAGCAATCCAACTTACAATACTGGTTTTATCGAAAAAACCAAATGAAAAAAGCAACATTCCATCTGGCTGTACGGTAAAACTGTTTGGTCCATATTCTTCAATTAATCGCCATTTGTATTCTGGAGAAACTTTTGCTTTCACTTGATATGTATGTGGAAATACCTGCTTTGGCGATAAATCAGGAAGAAAGGCACAACGCTTTTTAAACGATTCGCCTGCTTTCAAATCGGTCATACGTCCTAATTTAAAGAGACGAAAATCGGCTCTGTCCTCACACCACCCCCAAATATACCAGCTTGCCCACTGAAAAATCAGATCATACGGCTCTATCGTTCGCTTGGATTCACCTTTTGGCGCAAAATAGGTAAACGAAACCTTATATCCAGAAAGAATGGCATCGTGCAGCAATTCAATTTTTGGTGAGAGCGAATCCTTATACCACGAAGAAAGGTCAATTAAAATATGCGTATCGCCTGCAAGGAGATTGGACGCCCCTGCTGACAATTTCTCCATCAACTGCGCATAGCGATTTGTTCCGCTCACACTATCCAAACTCCGAAGTCCTGCCAAAATGGACTGCATATCCGATGTACTAAGCAATGTTCGGTCTATTCTATAACCATCCATTATAGAAATGCCACCTTTTTGTCCTTGTTTTGTCACCAATGGAATCCCCGCCATGCACAATGCCTCAATATCACGGTTAATGGTACGGCGCGAAACTTCAAATGTTTCTGCAAGATAGGGAGCTGTCACTTGCTCTTGCTGTAACAAAATAGATAATATTCCAATCATTCGGTCAATTTTCATCTGTTTCCTCATTCTGCGCTGCTTTTTCACATGACAAACTAAAATTCTTATGGATTTGTGACAAGCGGCGCACAAACACAAATCCAATAATTGAAAATTTTAATTTATAACAATAAAATCATTGTAAAGAGTGGATTCTATTGTTTTTAATGCTATTTTTTTATATACGAACACAGTATACCACAAAATAAGGACATATATATGTCATGTTTGAAAATAAGATAAAATGATTGTTATTTATTACTAAATATCACAAAATCTTCTATTGATTTTTTTCAGGCGGATAAAAAACTTATTTGTTTATATAACAAGTATTACAATACTTGTTGCAGATTACAAAAATATTACAACAAGTTTAAAATAGAAGTATAAGAAAAAATTTCTATTTTTAACAGGAGATAAAAATGGATAAAGATTATGGACATTTAGAAATTCGACTTATGGAATTGATAAAAGAAAGAGGATTAAATAAATATCAATTATCAAATAAAGCTGAAATGAATTGGAAGCAAATTGATAATTATTGTAATAATAACATTACTCGATTAGATACATTTGTTTTATGTAAATTATGTACTGTTTTAAATTGTGAAATCAAAGACTTACTTATTTTTGTTCCATCATCTATTGAAGATAATAATTAAATAACCTTTTATTGTAAATATTTGTTCTTGTTCCTAAAATCTTTACGCTTTATTATAATTATAAATTTTATATAGTAAATATAAAACTTAGACAAATAAGATAGGTACGATAGTTATGTTCGAGGTGAAATATGGAAGAAAAGTATGGATATTTAGAAATGGACATTGAATACTTTAAAGATAAACTTTTTGATTTACTTAATGATGCCGACAACATTGGAATTATTAATATTGAAACTTATGATAAAGAAAATATTTTTAAGATATTTTTTCAAAATGGAACCATTTATGAAATAGAATGCCGACAAATATTATAATACTAATTAAAAATAAAAACTATAATCTATATTAAAGAGAACTTTATTTTATGTTTACTAAAAAACCTCAAAAATAAATTTTATTTTCAAACAAAAAGCTCCTTCCAAACTTCAAAAATTGAAGTTGGAAGGATATTATTTTTAATTTATGTTTTTATCATATTTCTTCCAATAGACATAATCTTCTCATGCCCAATCAAACCTAATTTTTTCATTTACATAACCTGTTATCATCAATAAATTTCTTTTTTCTTGGGTCGCCTTCTGCACGATAAATCGCCAATGTTTTTAAATCAAATATCGAACTCCAAACGGTTTCAAAATCAGGCTCGTTATCATACTGACACATAAAACCATACTCCCCTTTTAACAGTTTTTTTGTTGTTTCAATATAATCTTCTTTGATGTATTTTGAGAAACTATCCATAACAACCATATACCGCTTATGCGAATCATAGTCATTCCCATTGGAATCATCATAGGCTTTCATTTCATTGGATATAAAACTATTGACCGTGCAAACAATACTATCCTCACCAAATTTTTTGGCTTCTCGAATCTTTTTAGCTGATGGTGTACATTCCACAACAACCATTCTGCCACTTCTATCTGCAAGCAAAATATTACAATTAGAAGCAATTGGCAATTCAGAAAGCAAGGCAATCGCCTGTTCTGTATTATTTGCCTTTTCAAGCAAATAGCGGACAATAAAACAAGAATTAAATCCTGCCTGTATCTTTTTAAGCTGTGTCATTACAAATGTCATAGCAACAGCAAGTCCATGTTCATTTAACCCCTTTTCACCGTTAATAAAAGAGGATGTTGTAATATTAAAACGATTCCCTCCCTCAGGCGTATAAATTTCACTTTTGCTGCCATCTCGCAAATATGGCGGTAAATCGTTATTTCTGCCATATATTATTTTGCCGCCTTTTGAATAGGCAAACGCTGTACAACCTCGAATTTCAACAGGAACATTTTTTTCCAAATTATACATACAACAACCCATACATAACATCCAGCTAACAAAATATGAATAATCGACGCCTATCGTATCGCTTACCCCTCTTATTTCCTCACAGACTTCAGGAAAAAATGTTCTTAATATCTTCTCACTCCGTCTGCCATGTTCCAATTGAAAATTATCCAACTGAAGCGGAAAGGATAATTGCCCTTTATTAAAAATTTTTCCACGTTTTACACCCATTTCATAATGGCTGCCTTTTAATCGCAAATGATACATAATAAATCCTCCTTGTCAAAAAATTTTAGCCTCATTAAATCAAGCGGGAACAATGGACTTGCCTTTTTTTTAATCCAGCCAAGTACAATGAGGTTATAAACAAGCAACCAAGCGGATTATAATTATCTGCTTGATATTGATTCATATATCGTATCAGAATAAAAATTTTATTGCAAGAAATTATTTATTGATAATATTCTTTTACAATATCCTTCATTTTTGCAATCGTCCATTGTCTTTGTTTTTTCTCTTCAGCACTTCCATTTTCTACTTCCATACACAAATCAACAACCGCCTTAATTAAATCTTTATTGGACATTTCTTCTTTAACAGCATTATCACTACAATTAAACTCTGTGCCTTCTATCTCATAAACTTCAATACCTTTCAAAAAATTACCAGATGTCGTAATCCATTCTTGTACAACATCTTTATAATTATCAATAATAAATTTTGAATAATTCCTAAAACACATGGTTGGACTAGGAATACGCTTTTTTACTTCTAATATGATGTCAACAGAAGATGAATTTACAGTCTGCTTTACAATCTGCTTATATGTCCTTGCTTTAGCACCTGCCCTATTAAAATCTTGTTTTGCTTTTTCAAAAATCATCTGATTTGCTGTGGAGTCTAATTGTACCTTTCCAACTATTTTGTCATTTGCTAACCTAAATTTAATAAAATAATAAATCATCAACGGAGCCTCCTTATTTTTTAATTTGATTACATATTATCATTTTATTGCAATTTAGTCAATATTAATTTTGTAATCTTTTTAAAATTGTTTTCATGTATTAAAAATTATAATTTATTATACTTTTTCCGAAAAACTGGAAACTAAATAAAATTAACCATTTCTGCAAAATCTTTTTCAAATATTATCCTCCATCATCTTTTTATAATTCGGCTGATATGTTTTATATACATATTTTTGTTCCCATATCTCCTTATCATATGGGTCATATTCTGCCATCTTATAATCCTTATAAAGGTCGTCGGCAAGTTCAATTATCGCATTTTTAAGTTCAAGATGTTCCAAATATTTTTGTGGAATGCCTTTGAGTCCAAGATGTGCGCCTAAGATATTTCCTGTCACAGCACCCGTCGAATCGCTGTCACCGCTATGATTGACGGAAGCAATCAACGCTTTATCAAAATCATTAACATATTTTAAAGAACAGTATATTGCAATAGCAAGTGTTTCTTCTGCTACCCAACCTTCTCCAAGCTCTCCTATGGCCTCTAAATCGTCTATATTTTCCTTTGATAATGCAATCGCTGTGTCTATCAACTTAATTTGTTCATTTAAATGCTTTTTACCAGCAAACTGTCTTAAAAGCGCTTCTTTTGCATCCAACACTGCATTTAATAATGTAATGTTATCATTATGCGAAACTAAATGAATGATATGTACGAAAGCCGCCGCAGGAATATACCCAAGTTCATGACCATGTGTGATAGCTGCTGTCTCAGCTCCTATCCTATCTATCTCATCATTTGTACCATTTTTACCTTCAAAATATAATCCAATAGGAGCAACACGCATTATGCCACCACAGCCTTTACTATCATTAATTGAATTATCTATCGTACCATTCGCACCATCTTCAATAGCGGTCAAACAAGTATCTCCAGGAGCGCGCCTGCTAAACAATTCTGGAATATGGACAAGCCAAGAATCAAACGTTTTTTCTTTCAGAGGATAACTATTATTCTGTGTTTGCAACCAATCTTTGTAGCAACAAGCAATATATTCTGGATATGTTTTCATTATTCCACTAGTCATGCCTGTTGTTGTTCCAAGCAGCAAACCATTGGCAGTAAATAAACTCATCTGTGTATCATCAGAAATTTGAGCGATTCCATCTACAAGGTCATACTCGATAATTCCTTTTTTCCCATAACGTTTGAATATGGATAGTTCATCAAGAAACTCAACAGCATAGCCCAATGCATCGCCAGCTGCCCCGCCAATAAGACAACCTCTATATTTATCTAAATTTTTCATTTTATCAATCTCCTTTCAAAATTATTGGTTTAAATCAAAAGTTATTTATAAATGTATAT
This sequence comes from uncultured Eubacterium sp., assembly GCA_947088865.1. Classification (GTDB taxonomy): domain Bacteria; phylum Bacillota; class Clostridia; order Lachnospirales; family Lachnospiraceae; genus Lachnospira. Next base: position 166,946 of record CAMUHY010000002.1, read on the forward strand.
ATTTTTACTAATCAAACAATTTTATTAATTGTCAATCAAAAAAGTGCCTGAAAGCGGAAACTCCCAGACACTGTACAATCAAAAAGCTATACTATGGTAAATCAATTACGGTTAATCCACTCAGTAGACGCATCCATAGCAATACGACAGGCATTTGTCTTATCTAGTGCATTGAGCATTACAAAGTCATGTATTGTCCCCTGCACTCGTACAGCAGTTACATCTACACCTGCACATCGCAGTTTTTCTCCAAAGGCTTCTCCCTCACTGCGCAAAACATCTGCCTGACCATTGATAATCATCGTTTGAGGAAAGTTTTTTAAACAATCTTTGCTTGCTCGAAGCGGAGATGCCGTTATCTGATTTCGGTCTTTTATAGAGCTTGTATATTGCTGCCAAAACCATTGCATCCCTTCGCGATACAGATAATAATTTACTGCAAATTGACAGTAACTTGGTGTGTCAAAACAAGCATTTGTCACGGGATAATATAATAACAGCTTGTGAATACTTGGACCATGTCGCTTCAATGCCATAAGCACCATAGCAATTGCCATATTTCCTCCTACACTGTCACCTGCAACTGTAAGAGCTGAACAATTATCAATTGAAAATCGAGCCTCAACAATTTCTTTTATATGAGAAAGAATAAAATAACATTGTTCAATCGCTTTAGGATATTTTGCTTCTGGTGACCGAGTATATTCAGGAAATACAACCAGTGAATTTGTCCTTGCTGAAAGCTCTCTGACCAGTTTCTCATGTGTATGAAAACTTCCAAATACCCAACCTGCACCATGAATATAAAATATAATATTTCTGATTTTTTCGTTCTTTGGCGCAATAAAATATACGGGGATACTTCCCCACATTTCAGTGTCTATGCAATCAGAGAATATATTTGCAGGATATTTATATACAGGCGTACTCTGTATTTCTTCCAATGCTTTTCTGCCTTGCTCAGGCGGCAACTGAAAAATCAGCGGAGGTACACTGCTTTGATTGCAGACTTCTTCAGCTGCTGGTTCCAGTGGAACGCATCGTTTCATATATTATTCTCCCTTAATACTATAATTCTTTATTATTATAATATGCGGTTCTTCTGCTTTTGTATATCTGTCAATAAATGTGACTAAATACTGGGATATAAAATACTCTTTTGTTTTTGCTGTTTATAATCTTCAAATCTGTCCTTTATTGATTAAACAACATAACAGAAAACACACTTAACAAAAAAGAAAACTCCTCTTAATAATTCTTTCAAAAATATAATTTTCCATCATCGCATTTACTATTCTATTTTCTTGATTTTATAAATTGGAAACTATTAATTTATTCTTTATTTTCTATTTGGTTTCCTTTTAATACTCAATAGTCTGATAAAATCATCAAACAAAGAAGTGTCTATTGGCTCAAACATCATCCATTTCCCATCATGATACGTTTGAGTTTCATCATAAATTCTTTGAACTTCCTTCCCATAATGTTCTCTATCTTTTTCAAATTTTAAGCGTTCATCTTTTCCTAAAATAATCATAAATCCTATACAATTTTTTCTTGCATACAATGCACATAGAGTTTTGCCACCTCGACGATATTTATATTCATATGTCCATGCTTTACCACCTTTATTCCATAGACAATCCATATCATATTTTTCATCAATTAAAGCACATAATTTATCCCATATATCATATAAAGACTTTCCAACTAAAGTTACCATTTGTTCTGTATTAGGTATTACATCAAGCATAATAGTCTCCTCTATAACTCTGATTTGTTCAATTCATCATTTTAAAAAATGGACAATCCCATTATAGAACTGCCCATTCCTTTTAACTCCAAAATCTATCTGCTTTTCAGGTGTCGTGCTTCACACTCTCTGATTTTATTATTTTACTTATTTTTGAAGTATAAGTCAAGCTCCTCAAATTTGGAATGCTTAAATCCCTTTGTCACATTAATGTAAATATTAAGCGTGGTACAAATATCGTTGTGCAACAAACTGTTTCCAAATGTGAGAAGAAAGAACAGATTGTCCGTTCCTGATTCTGATATGTTAATCTCCATATCAGAAATACTTGAACTGAAAGTTATAAACTTACAACTCGCACAGCGAAACAATAAAACGACTCTAATTCTAAGATATCGTTCAGAATCCAAATTTCCCCTTTATCGGGCGAACAATATATCATCACAAAACCAAACATTTTAGGTGCTGAGCTGGTAACAAGTGAGCAATCACCTGTATTCAAAAGACAATTAAGCCGCTATTTTGTAATATTGTGATATGAAATTGTCATTCTCCCATTCATGGTTGAAACTCCGATTATGTTATGAGAATAGGAAACCGCAGGTGGAACAAAAATAATATTTTTAATTTTATAATTTCCATAAGAAGTAGGTATGTCAATTACTGTCAAGTTACTGATGCCCAAATCTTTTGTATTTTTTCCAAAGTAGCCCAAGACTTTTGCCGTTTTTTCGGCTAAGGGTTCACAACAAAAATCGTATGTATTTAATAATACGGCGTCTATCAATGTCATAGGCAGCCTAGCAAGAAATTGCAATACAAATACCCTATACCGCTTTAATTTTCTTGTTATTTTTTTATGAACTTGTACTGCATTTTCAGCAAAAGTTTTTTCTACATTATACTTATAATTAATGCTAATACCAGAAGTAAGATTTGACATAGCTTCGTTTTTATCTTGTCGTATACTAACAGGTATTCCTACTTTACACAAGTTTGGATGTTTTTGCAAAAACATCGTCACAATATAACTATTGACAGAACAGCCAATTTGCTTTGCATCGTCTTTTATTTCTTGTGTTTCCTCAACAGACAACGTTTCGTATCGTATATCAGATGAAACCATTTTCCAATACTTCTTGTGTAAATTATAATAATCCTGCCATGTAAAAAAATGGTTATCCCATTTATGTTTACAATAGCGGGCATATAATTTTGCAATTACACACAACCCTTTTTGCGGCAAATTTCTTTCAAGCAAGGTAAGAGGTTTGTAGGTAAGCGGAATATCTGATAAAGCATTCATAATATCCTTGACAAAATAGATGATGGATTTACCATCGCCCACTAAATGATGAGCCATAATTATAATCTGCGTTTTATCCTCTAATGGTATGATAAAAACCCTAACTAATTCTCCATTGTCAATCGCAAATGGAACTTTTTCATTTTGATTCACAAGTTCTATCCAATTCTTATTTTCATTTTCTATCTCTATTTTACAGTTTGATACAGACATTTTTTCATAATACGCCAAATCATGTTTTAACACGATTTTTGACATAGTAGCCTCATTTGCTTTAAACGCCTGCTTTACAGCAGCAGACAACTTATGCGTGCATATTTTTCCTATTATTTCAACACATACCGTAATATAGACATTAGGCTCAAATAAATTCGAGCGTTCTGTTACAATTTCATTCATCTGTCCTATGCTGCCAGACACATTTGTTATCATTGCTATTTTTTTCATAAAAGTCCCTTTACGCTTTATCTTTTAATCAGGACCACCAGCTTAGCTGGTGGTTTGCTCTACGGCTATAAGCCTGTGATACTAGCTGGCTCTAAAGAGCCTCGAAGGTTCGCCATCTGCATTCGTCCACAAGCTTACCCTAAAGGGCTTCCTTTTTCTATGCCTTTATTACCGGCTCACCCGTAAACGGGTCTATGTATTCTTTCAGCGACATTTGATTATATTCTAAATCTTCTTTCATCTGATTTCTTACATATTCCTCTATTTTCTTTGCATTTTTTCCTACTGTATCTACATAGTATCCTCTACACCAAAAATGTCTATTTCCATATTTGTACTTCAAATTCGCATGTCTATCAAATATCATCTGTGAACTTTTCCCTTTTAAATACCCCATTATTTCTGACACACTATACTTTGGTGGTATACTCACAAACATATGTACATGATCTGGCATACATTCTGCTGCTATTATTTCTATTCCTTTTCTTTTACATAATTCACTTAATATATGTGCTACATCTGCTCTTATCTGCTTATATATCACCTTTCTTCTATATTTGGGTGCAAATACAATATGATATTTGCATGTCCACTTTGTATGTGATAAAGTATTATTATCCATTTGGATACCTCCTTGTTTTTATATTTGTGGTTGGCGAACCTACAAACTATTTTAACATGGAGGCTTTTTTCCTTAAAGCTAAAGCTATCTGGGCACTCACCTGCATAGCAGGTGGTTTTATTGATTGTTAAACCAAGAAAAGCCCTGACATTCCCAATGGGGAAATATCAGGACTATATTATTTTACTCATTTTTGAAGTATAAGTCAAGAACTTCAAATTCGTAATCACGGAAATCAAATTTCAAGAATCTTCAAAATGAAAATACATCTATTTTTGCATTTATAGTCAACCTCAATCATTACAAAAAGCCGTCATTAGAGTTTTTTTCTATACTCCCTATTTTTATCTTTTGTTCAGCCAAAAGTCTCGCACATTTTTTTAACAAATCCATCTCCTCAATCCTCTTATATCCAGTTAAGTTTCCATAACCATTAAATTCAAAAACAGTTTCTGAAGCCACTAAAAAAACAAAATTATATTTTTCTTTGAATTTTTTAAAAATACCTTTCATACTCTCTTCCATTGTTTCCTTTTTTACTGGTATAAGACTATCAGAATAAATAATAATTAAACCTATCTTTTCAAACCCCTTTTGATGATAGCTTATAATCTTATCCATTTTCTTTCCATATATTTCACAGATAGTTTTCCACTCATCTTCTGAGGTAATGGTTGTCGAAGCTGTGAAGATGAACGATAGAATTATCCGTGAAATGATGGGGCTTTGATTGTGACTTTTTTGCAAATTTCAAATACACTGTTGTATTTTACGATAAATTAGGATATAATAATTACAGCAAATTTGAAAGGAGCGAATGTAATGCCCAATATAAAGCCTGTGTCTGATTTGAGAAACTATACGGAGGTATTGCGGGATATTGCGATTGGAGAGCCCGTTTTCCTGACAAAAAACGGCAGGGGCAGATATGCCATTGTCGATATGGAGGAATATGAAAAAACAAAGGCTGTGATTAAGCTGATGGGCGAGCTTTCCAAAGGCGAACAGTCCGCAAAGGAAAAAGGCTGGACGGATATTGCCGATGTTGAGAAAATATTAGGTATTGTCAATGGCTGAGATAAAATTTTCGCCGGAAGCAATTACAGACTTACAGCAGACAAAATCGTATATTACGGAAGAACTTTGCAATGAACAGGCGGCAGTAAACACAGTTGCCAAGATCACAAAGAGAATCCGTATGCTTGCCGACTTTCCTGAAAGCGGCGCTCCGCTTTCCTCTATCGTGGACTTTGAAACGGACTACCGATTTTTGGTCTGCGGAAACTATACGGCGTTTTACCGAATCGAAAATCAGACAGTAAATATTGTCCGTGTGCTTTACGGACGGAGGAATTTTATGCAAATCCTGTTCGGAGAGCCGAGAGACAACTGAATACTGCTTAACAGAGCAAATGAATCGTCATCTGAAAAGGGTGGCGATTTTTTATATGAAAAGAAAGGAGCTTTTAATGGAAGTAAAAATTAACCATGAAATCAGAAATTACAAGGAAGCGATATTTTTCGGACTGTCTCTCAGGCAGTTCATTTTTTCTGTCTGTGCCTGTGCGGTGGCGGTAGGTCTAAGCTTTCTTGGAAATGAACACATCAAAGTCCTTCATCAGCTCATGACCTTCCCAGCCTTTCGTCTGGTAGACAGTGTAAATGCCGTAAGGCATATCCTTTGTCTGACCGAAGCCATTTTCATCACAGACAATACCATCACGCTCATCGGGATCGGCATTTGCATATCTGCCTGCGGATTTCAGGTAAACTTCAAATTCTGCTCCTTCTTCGAGTGTTTCAATATGGGTTTCCCCGTCATCGGTGTGCTTAATCAGGGCGTTATTGCCCTTGATAACCTGCTCAATTACATCGTCTGAAGTCATGGATTATGCTCTACGGTATAAAGCTGCGGCTCTGCGCCGATATGGTGAACGGTCGGATACAGGATCACTTTCTTTCGTATTTTTTGTTGCAAACTTATTATACATCAAGAAATCTTGTATGACATTTTTTATAAAAAAGTTGTAAACTGGTAATTCTTTTACAGAATCCTATAAATATAGGACAGCAAAGCAATAATTTCCTCCTCACGATTTTCCGTCGTATTGATACAGTAATTGTAATCTGACGGTTTTCCCCAATCATGCCCGGTATAAAAGTTATAATATACACTTCTCACCTTATCTTCTTTTCTGATTTTGGCTGCCGCCTCCTTTTCACTGAGTTTGTCAATTTCCATCGTCTGCCTGATCCGATATTCCATAGGCGCTGTAAAAAAAATGCTTCTTACTGAACAGTTTGTAAATTCTTTCAGAATATAATCCGCGCATCTCCCAACAAATACTGCATCGCCCTTTCCAGCCTCCTCCAAAATGATTTTCTTTTGCGCCTCAAACAGAATATCATTGGCATTTTTCCCATAATATTTTTTTGAATTTCCTTCATAATAGATTGGCTGCCAGAGAGGATGTGCAGTCCTCTCATCTGCACGTTCCAATATTTCACCTGCAATACCGCTTGCTTCAATAGCACGTTCCACTATTTTCCTGTCAAAATATGTGATCCCCTCCTGTTTGGCAAATTTCTGGGCTATATAATGTCCTCCGCTTCCAAACTGTCTTCCGATACAAATTATTTTCTTCATAAAATCAGTGAACCTCCTTTTTCTTTTTTACCATAAAACGATCCAGTGTATATGTCAGAGCCGGCAACAGGAAAATGACCAATATTACCGCACATAATGCCCCATATGCAATAACTGAACATGTCTGCGCAATCACTTTCTGAGTCATGATAAGGCCTACTGTCAGACAGCAACAGATCAATATCAGTGAGGATGTCATTATTGTTTTTATGGAATAATTCATCGCACAGATCACAGCCTCCTTTTTATCTTTTTCCTGCCGCAATTCTTTGTAATTGCTGATGAAAAGAATTCCATAATCAATTGTGGAACCCATCAGTATACACTGCACCAAAATCAACGCAATATAATTGACTGAAATTCCCATCATTGCAGCGATCGCAGTTACGATATATACCGCTGCCTGAATAACCGCTACCAGTGTTACAGAACATACAATGGAACGAAATGTTATAATCACTACTGCCAAAATTACCACAACTGTAAGAACCGTTACAAAGTTTAGTTCATCTGAAAATCCCAGATCCATCTCATAGCCCATAGTAGAATCGCCAACAAGCCATACTTTGTCTGTAAATGTATCCTTTGCTTTTTCTTCCATCTTTCCTATAAAAGCAAATGTTTCATCCCCTTCCAACGGCAGTGCAAGTGATACCATCATCCGGTTATAATCCTTTCCAACCATCTGTCCCCTGTTTTCCTCAATTTCTTTTTGTCCATCCTCCAGTTCCTTGCGCATATCATCGTCAATAGCTTCTGCATAAGTTTCGTTTGGCAGAATTTCTCCTGCGATGAAATCTACAAACTCCTCCAAGCTCATCCTCTCATTTTCTACATCTATTGCGGACATCCTATGGATTTTAAGCATTTCCTCCACATCGGATACATTTTCTTCCATGACATCTGCCAGTTCTTCTGCTGTCATTGGTTTTTCGTATATTTCTTTGCTCTCCTCTAATTTTGCTTTACCGTCCTCTAGTTCCTGTCTGCCATCCTCCAATCCTTTCTTCCCTTGCTCTACTTCAGCTTTTCCTTTTTCAATCTCTGCCCTGCCAAACGCAAGTTCCTGTTTTTTCGATGCCAGTTCAGCTTTTCCAGCCTCGATCTGCTGTCTTGCTGCCGATAGTGTTTGCTCCTGTTCAGCAAGCTGGCTGTGAATGGTTTCTTCATCCATTCCCGAATTCCGCATCTGTTGTTTTGCTGCTGCAAGTTCCGTCTCCCCGTTTATTATCTGTTTTTCGTTTTCTGTCAGTTCAGCTTCTGCCGCAGCAATCTGTGTTTCGCCATCCGCTATCTGTTTTTCATTCTTAGCGATTTGAGCCTCACCGTCCGCAAGTTCTGCTTCGCCATCCGCCAATTCCTTTTCACCATCCTTGATTTCCTGCTCTGCATCTGCTATTTTGTTTTTGCCATCCTCCAATTCTTTTTTTGCATCCTGAATCTGTGTAACCTGCTCTTCTGTCATAAAATCAGCATAAGCAGGATTGCCAGCAACATTCTCCTCCAAATAACAGATCAGGTCATACATTGTAATTTTTTCATATTCAGACTTATCCCTGTTTTCCTGATACATCTGATACATTATTTTTGCCTGTGCTTCCGTTATATCCATGTCCTCCGCCAGCTCTTTGTATGTATATTTTTTCCCGATGGTATTGGAGTAGTCCTGGACAGAATTGACTTTTTCCTGGTCTTCCAGCCAGCTTATATATTCTGCCAGCTTTCCCGGATTCTCCGAACGGTCATAAAGCAGCACGACTTGGTTATCTATGCCAAATACATTCTCTATCTTTTCCTGTTCCTCATTATCAAACGTTTTGACATAACCAATCCCCAATCCCCCTTTTAGCAGAATAGATAAAACTACGATAACTACGACCAAAGGTATTAATATAAATCTTGCTTTTGTAACAGCCTTCATCAAAAAATTCATTTTAAAGTTCAGGGATTTCTTATGCGTCTTCATAATCAGTTTATCGAACATAATCACCAATGCCGGCAGGATCGTAAAAATACAAAGCAGGCTGATAAACACCCCCTTGGCAAGGACAATCCCCATATCCTGCCCTATCTTAAAGCTCATAAACACAAGCACGAGTAATCCCACAATTGTCGTTACCGAACTGCTTGTAATTGCACCGAATGCATGAAACAGCGCTTTTTTCATTGCAGCTGCGGGCACCGGATCATCCAGTTTTTCCTGGTTGTAGCGGTTCATGAGCATAATGGAATAGTCCATTGACAATCCCAACTGAAGGAGTGCACATACGGCAAACGTCATGAATGACACAGAAGGCAGCAGCGCATTTGTCCCCATATTAATCAGTATGGCAATCCCGATACATGTCATATAAAGGAATGGCTCAATCCACGAATCACATAATAGAAATAAAATAATAAAAATAATGCCAACTGCAACCACCGCAATGACGGGTATTTCGTTCGCCAAAGTGCTTACCAGCAGGTCATTATCCACAACCGCACCACTGACTGCAATGTCATAGTCCTGATATCTGCTTCTGATTTCTTTCAGAACCTCCCCAGCCTCTTTAGAATAAGTCCCCGCCGAAACTGCCACCATATATTTTGAATATCCATCCTTTTGATATGTTTCATCATCCTGAAGATATACGACGCTTTTCACATTTGGAATCGATGCCATATCCTCTTTTATGTCTAACTGTTCCGATGTATCCAGACCATGAAACATAACAGTGATGCTTGCTAGATCACCGTATTCACTGCTCATCTTTTCCATTCCCATCTTTGTGAAAGACTCTTTGGGAAGATATTTGGACATATCATAATTAACATTTACATGCAGCATACCCAAAGCGCTTATAATCAAAATGACCAGATACAATGCAATAACATATCTGCGTTTGTCAACAATAAAATCCGCTATTTTTATCATACAAAATTCTCCTTCTTTTTATTGTTCAACTGAATTTTTATGAACAACTGTTGTTTTTCTTGACGTGATATATTATAATACACATGAAAAGAAAATCAATCATCAAAAAACAGAGGATTTGAATGTTCTTGAACACTTTAAACGCAAATTGTATAAGAAAAGAGGATTTTATGAAAAATTCACATTTGGACAGGCGTACAAAATACAGCCTGCAGGTAATCCGTTCCGCACTTTTTGAATTATTGGAAACAAAAGAACTAAAAAATATCACTGTGACAGATATCTGCAGACTGGCAGATGTAAACAGGGGAACCTTCTATAAATATTACGATGACGTTTTTGATTTGTTCCATAAGATAGAATTGTCCATCGTGGACAAAACCTGTGAAGTCATAAACCAAAATTATCTGGAATATTTTTCTGTGGAAAAGCTGATATCGGGCAGCATAAATATTCTTACAGAAAACAGCGATTTTACCCGTATGCTTGCAAAAAACCCAGTTGAAACACTATTTTTGCAGGAAATTATCTCATCCTTCCGTCCACAGTTAATTGAAACCATGCTCATAAATATACCGAATCTTACACAAGAAATGTCGGATTTATATTTTGACTTTATTTTGGGTGGAACAGCAAACATTCTGCTTGAGTGGATTAAAAATGATATGGTGATTCCCGCTGAACAGATAAAGACTCTTTCAATCCAGTTTATCAATTCTGTACTTAACACGAAATTTATCAATTAGGAACTGTACATGTTATTTTGCACAGTTCCTGCATAACTGTAAAGACATTATTATTGCCGCACAGACGGTAACCCTTCGGCTTATAAAGTCCATATCCGAAAGACATCTTAATTCATATTGAGGATTTTCTGAATTATATTCAGGCGTAAACAGTTCTGCCTCAATAATGATTTTATTTTTTCCACCCAGTTCAAGAAAAATATCATTATATTTAAAAAGTGAATCCTTTGCCGCGGTGATACAAAAATATTCAGACGGTGGGATTTGGATAATATTATCCGGTAACTGGGTTGTATCGATGATAATATCTACTGTAATATAATTGTAGATGGTATCACAGTTTTCTTTGCAGATAATCATCCTGCCTGTATCATAGGTTGTTATAACTCCCTGTTTTTCCATATCATTAATTTTTAGATAAAAATACAAAAGCCGTTCGGATTTATTTTCAAAAGCTTGATAGGGTTCAATCCATAAATTAACAGCAGGAATCTGGCATCGTATAATATCATGTTCCTAAAGGACTTTTTCGCAGCGTTCTGTTTCGCTTTGCATCTGCCTTGCTCTATCAAACTGTTTTTCAGGCTAATCAGCGACTGAATAACCCTGCTGTATTCGCTGTCATCAAGATATATATGATATTTTCCTTCTTTCATTTACTCCCTCTCCTTAGACTGATATATTTGCTTCCGCCATTCCTGAAACCGCTTTCTGATAATAGCTGCGTCCTTCTCATCATCGGAAGCTATAAAGATATGTACGCCCTGATAGGCTTTCTTGATTTTACGGATATATTCGATTTCTCCCTCGTTTGTCTTGTATGGCAGCTTCAAAAGTTTTATGCCCTGCTTACGGCATATATAGGCTTTCAACCGTTCCTTTTCCTCTGATAAGTTTTTCGATTCAATCGCCAGTCCCTCATTTACAATGTAGACTTCAAGAGGGAGTCCGATTTCTGTGTCCGTATTAAGACGAACCTGTAAGCCTTTACTTCCTGCATAATAGCTTACCGCTAACTGTGGAAATACGCTTCGGTATTCCTGCTCACATATCGTACAGCCCTTTTCTCCTATGGTACGCTCATAAATCTTTGCTTTCCACGAATGACCGAGAGAGCATTTCCACCATACGCTTTTCATTGAATTTCTTGAAACCGCAGCAGGAGTAATGTCTTTGTTTTTCTCATAGTCCCATTCATCAAGCAGATGTGCGTCTGTTGTTTCCAAATCATTATAGCCGGCAAGCACAGCACGATCAGCACATACCAGGCAGACAGTTCCTTTTATCCGGGCATAGACAACTGACTTCCACTCGTTGCCGCGCTCTCTGCATTTCCACCAAACATTTTTACGGGATTTTTCATTTATCATATCCGGTGTAAGCGGAAGATTACGGTCTGACCATTCCTCTGCAAGCTGTGGCTGGGTAGTAGCAAAATCATTAAAGCCTTTCAACAGAATTTGCTCGCTGCAATAGGGACATTTACTGCCGCCGGATTGGGTAGAAATAAGCGTGTGCCATTCGTGTCCCTTACTGCACTTCCACCATACTTTCCGATTGGCAAACGGCGTAACCATAGTAGGCAATAGCGGATAGTTTTTCTCCGACCATTCGGCGGCTATCTCCGGCATTTGAAAAGCAAGGTCATTAAATCCCTCCAGCACCTTATTGTGGGAGCAGTACGGACAGCCTGTACCGTTTACGGTTCTGCTCTTAATGCTCGCTTCCCATTCGTGACCGAGCCTGCATTTCCAAATCACTTTTTTATGTGAGCCAATAGAAACCTCCGTAGGATTTATCTCATTTTTATCTGACCATTCCTGTGCTAATTCAGGCTTCAATGTGGCTAAATCGTTGATTCCCTCAATCACCCTTGCACCTGAGCATATAGGGCAGTTCTCGCCCTTTGAGCGAGCCTTAACACTTGTCTGCCATTCGTGACCACAGGCAGCTTTCCACCAAACGATTTTATTTGAGCCATAGGTTATTTTATCGGGCGTAAGCGGAAGATTTTTGTCTGACCACTCACGCACAAGCTCCGGGCGCATAGCCGCTAAACTGTTGCTCATAATCAATCCTCGACCTCCTTTGCAATTACATTGTATTGGAAATCAGGAAAAACTTATAGTTTGCGACCGGGTACATCGTACAACGCAAAAAAAACCTTGAAAGGTTTTGTCCTCTCAAGGTCTTAAATACAAAATTATGCGATTTTTTCATCTCTGCACAAATCTTTGTACCGTTTGATGTAAGTTTGATGTAAAGATGTAATTTTCGGCGTTTCCCCAAGTCCGCAGACCCGCATAAATAGGGACTTTTTAGCCTTTTTCGTTCGGTAAGGACTTCATTGTCGGAACGAAATCGGTCATATTGATATTGACTTCTGCCAATCCCTACAATGCTCTTTATCCTATATTATCAGATTTACAACCAATTACTTTCCCTACCTTACCCAGCCATCAACGGGACGAATGGTGTAAAATTTGATGTAGATGATGTAAATGTTTCTAACCGTTTTCTGTTTTCATAAAAGAAGTCCTGACATTCCCGATATGGGAACATCAGGACTATATTATTCTACTCATTTTTGAAGTATAAGTCAAGCCCCTCAAATTCGGAACGCTTCAGTTCCTTTGTCACATCGGTGTAGATATTAAGCGTTGTGGAAATATCCTTGTGACCGATTGCGTCCTGAATTACCTTCACATTCACTCCTGCTTCACACATTCTTGTCGTGAATGTATGCCGGAGAGAATGGCAGCTAAAGTGCGGCAGCAATACCTCTGCATTTTCGTCTTTCAATAATTGTTCGTCATTACAGTCCCGAATAATCCGGCGGATTGCTTTATTCAGCGTTGACTGATGTTGCGCCTGCCCGAAGCGGTTAATAAATATGAAATCACTGTATCCGTCAATAACCACTTCGCAATGCAAATCAAACATTTCCTGCCTTTCCTTTTCCATAAGGAAGGCTTCTTTTACAAAATCAAGCATTGGAACTTGCCTGTTGCCCGCCGGAGTTTTCGTTGTATTCACATTGAAATAGCAGCCTTTCTTGCTGTCATCGGTTCGATGATCGTAATAAACCAAAGTGTGATTGACATCAATAACGCCTTCTTCCAAATCAATATCGCACCATCTCAATCCGGTTACTTCGCCAACTCGTAATCCCGTACCGACCATTACTGCAAATATCGGATACCAGTTTTGTGCTTTCGGCGTATTCTTCAGATAGTCAAGAAACAAATCCTGCTCAGGTCTTGTTAATGCCCTGCGTTTTTCCGTCTTAAAAACATGGGATTTTTTCAGCTCTCTCAGGACATTATCAGACGGATTGTTCCGAATGTAATCATCATCAACCGCCATATCCAAAATCTGATGAAGCACGGTATGGATACTGTCAATCGTAGAAGCCTTTAACCCTCTTTCATCGGCAAGATAATTATAATACCTCTTGACATCAGATTTTTTCAGCGTTGATATGCGCTGTTTCCCGATGTTAGGGCGAACGAAAGTCTCATACATATATTTATAGTTTTCAAAGGTATTATTTTTCAATCCTCGTTTCAGAACTTTCCATAAATCAAAAAGTTCATTTACCGTAGTATAGCGGGCTTCGGTCTTAATGCCGTCGCTTTTATCTTTTGCAATCTGTTCTTCCTTTGCACGAAGATCGTCCAAGTTCCTTGCATAGACATATCGCCTTTTTCTGTTTGCGTCCATCCAAGAATATTGGTAAGTGCCATTGCTTCTCTGTAATTCCCCAGTACGAAGAACCACTCTTGATTTATCTTTTCTCTTTTCCTTAGCCATTATCCGCACCTCCTAAATATGCTTCTTGCCTTTGATATAGGTATCTAATTTCTCTCGGACAATAAAAACCTGATTCCCAAGCGGCATTACAAACGGGCATTTCTTTTGCCGTGATAATTGTCTGAGCTTGGTTATCCCGATACCGGAATACGCCGCTGCTTCTTCAATAGAGAGACATTTTTTCTCCCATATCGGTTTGTCAGCGTTTCTTGCTTCAAGAATCTTTTTGTATGTCATTATCTCATCAGCCATTGCGACACCTCCTAAATGGAATAAGCTTTTTCCATATATTCCTCAAATGCTTTTCGTTTGATAACTCTGCGGTTTCCTATCCACAAAACAAATGAGCAATCCTCTCTGTTAGTTATTTCATAGAGCTTTGCTCTGCCTATGCCTGAATACAAAACTGCTTCGTCTATTGATAGGTTCATCTTATGCCATAATGGAACTTGAATTTTTTCGGCTATGGCATTTTCATTTTTACTTTCCATTAGCTGTACCTCCTTGCCTTTGCTGAGTACATCATAAGAAAAAAGCTGCGATAAGCCAATTATGCGAACTGGCTCATCGCAGACTTGACAACTCCGTTATACTGAGTACATATTCGCTATGTACTCATCAAAGACCTGCCGTTTAATCAATCTTCGATTTCCAATCCACAGGACAAAAGGACAATTATCCCGGCTTGTCATTTCATATAATTTGTCTCTGCCAATTCCGGTATAAGCAACGGCTTCCTCAATAGAAAGATTTGTCTTGTGCCACAATGGAACTTCATATTTGGGCTGCTTTGCCTTCTTATTATCATTCATAAGTCTGCCCCCCCCCTTGTCCACGGTGGAAGTGCGTCTTTCATAAATGATATAATCCCAGCCCATATTGTCGCACTTATCGCATTTCTCCCGTTTGGAAGCCAGCGGATCAAGCCGCCTGACAATATAATTCTGTGTATTCTTATATGCCTGTAAGCAGGCGGGACAAAGGCAACGAATATCCCCCTTATGCTTTTGCGGCTTATCCACCCACAAGCCGAGTGCTTTTTTCAGACCGCAATTAACCTTATGGAGCAGATACTCGCTGTCAACAAATCCGATATACTCCACAAGCTCAGACTGATTGACTGTTTTCAGTTGTTCAAGCATAACCATTGAAGGCTCTTTCATCCCATATTTATCTTCCAAAATAATATGGGACGGTAAATAACGCTTCTTTATTACTGATGTAATTGCTGCAACAATCGTTGTCGTGCTTGCCTGATTGCCCTCCTCGCATTGAACCACAAGAACAGGTCTTACCCCATTTTGGATTGAGCCTACATTGTTTCCAAAGTCATGCAGATAAATTTCCCCACGCCTCACTTTTTCTTTATTCTCTGTTTGCATAGCATTGACCTCGCATTTCCAAGATTAAGTGAAGGGGAAATCTTTATCCGGATTCAAAACAACCCCTTCACTAATTTGCAATCAGTCAGCCAAATGACAACCTATTTTCGGAAAAATCCCTCAAATATTTTTTTCACTTTCTTGACCGCTGCGTTTAAATGCTTTTCAATCGCCTGATGAGATACCCCCTCCGCTTCGGCAATTTCCCTTGCGCTTTTATTTGCTACATAGCGAGCTATAAGGTATTTATATTGCTTTTCGGTAAGGCTTGAAAGAGCCTTGTCCAACAGCTTCATCTTCAACTGATAACGATTTTCTTCGTATTCTTCTGTTATCTGTTGTTCAACAAAGCTGGAAACAACGACCTCTGAGTGGAATACTCCTATCAGCTCATCGTCATATCCAAAAGTGTCCTCGTTATTTAAGCTGCGCTTATAAAACTTGCTTTCATTTCTCCTGAACTCATATACTGCCTTTCCCTGTTCAACAGACAGTAGCACGAACGGTATGTAGTGGGATATAATATCAGGGTATTTTTCAAACAGTTCTTTTTCGGATAGTTCTGTAATGACTACCCATTGTTCCTCGCCTGTGTAACCCTCATATTCATATTTCAAATTGATAACCTTGCACTCGTTCTGAAATTCCTCTTTCAGAACATCTAATTGGCTTTTTGCCATTTTCTTTACCTCCAGTCTGAATTTTCAAAAATATAAAATTTCAGACCGGAAGGCGGCGAACGACAACCAGCACTATAAAAGGTCGAAATATCGCAAAATATAAAAACGCACCTGCATAGCGACAAATTTCGCCGTGCAAGTGCGTTTATTTCATTGTATTTATGGCATATCAGTTCATAATATAAGCCACAATGTTCCTTTGTGTGGCAAGTGCTTCTTTTGATAAAACACCTTCTGATAATGCCTATGTCATAGCTTAATATTCGCTACTCATCACAAGTAGCGGAACGCCGAGAATACTCCAGCGCATAAAAGAACCTCCGATCCAAAAAACTCAGAATCGGAGGGTTTAGGCATATTGAATCGCCCTGTCAAAACCTCGTTTTTTTATTTGGCAGGGTTCATATTTCTTTATAGTTCAGTTATTTGCGAACTTCCAATCCACTTATAATTGAATTGTCGTGCCATTATAAAGGTGGCATAAATCAGTATAATTATATATGGAGGTGAACTGTAAGTGCATAATAAACCTGAAACGCTTGGTTGTATTATTAAGGCAGCTCGTGAAAATTCCGGAATTACCATAGAAGCGTTAGCAAACAAAGTAGATATTACCGAGCGATACCTATACCGGATTGAGAACGAAGGCAAAAAGCCGAGTTTCGATGTCCTACATAAGCTCGTCCGGGAATTGAACATTTCTGCGGATTCGATTTTCTACCCTGAGAAGCCGTCCAAAGATTCTGAGGTAGAAAATCTCCTCCGTATGCTTTCAGCTTGCGATGAACGGTCGCTCGCCGTCGTCAAAGCAACTGCGAAAGCCTTAATTAATACTGTACCCGAAAAGTAGCCGCAAGACTGCTTTTCCTCTATATAAAGAACAGAGCCGATAAACTTGTGATTGCTCACTTGTTCATCGGCTCTGTGATGACTGTTATATGTAAATTTTTTGCTTCAATCAATGTTTCCTGTCTGCATTTTGGGCAGTACAGAGGAAAGTTTTTCAAAATGGTATCCTCTCTAATTTTATCACGACTTTTATTTCCGCAAACTGGACATCGTATCCATTCAATTCTCATATACTCATCAACCATCCATTTATAATTTATCATTGTATTTATACAAAATACTTACCTTTACATTTTCCGCAATCGGAACACCCATTGCAGATCAGCCTACTTCCGCATTGCTCACAATTACTCCGATAATGCGATACATACAAATTTTCTTTTGGAACCAGTTTGCCAAAGGGATCAGTCAGCTTCCAGTCTATCGGCTTGCCCTCACAATTCATTCCCGATTTATACGCCATTTCACTTTGTATTTGCTTTTTCGGAATGTGATAGCGTTTTCCATCCTTGATAAAAACTGTCCCTGTTTCAATAAAGCAGAATGTAATATTATGAGCAACGCACTCCGCCTGTAAAGACTTTACCCAATCAAAGTTACACGGTCTTGCGCCGTCATAATTTTCGCCGCCGCAAATTACCTGTTCAATCACACCGTCGCCAAGATATTTTTCAATACTGACCGCACCAATGAACGGAGCGCACATGATTCCTTTATGCTTAAAAGGCAGTTCCTTCAATATCGGAATACGCTCGTCGGCTCTGTGCTGATTCTCACAGGTAACATTAAACATTATATTATCCCAGCCATCGCCCCAATCTTTCGGCAGGCATTTTTCCACTCTCTGCGGGCGTTTCGTCAGCAGAAAAAATTTCACATCCGGGCGACGGCGTATCATATCCCACGCTTCTTCACGCCAGTTGTCAGCCTCCTCTAAAAAGAAATCAGAGGACATACAGACACGGATTAGCTCGCCGCTTTTGATTTTATAACCGCCGTCACGCTGTTTTTGAATCGGATAACGAAAGCCCGATTTTGTGCGGTATATATCAGCGCCGTTTCGCTCCCGCACACGGTCAAGAAAATACATATAGCAGTGCTGACAACCCTCGCTGCATTTCACACAGCCGTGCCACGGATTCCAAATATCGTGCATAGCGTCACCTCAAATCAGAAAGAACCGTCCCAATATCACTGTCAATACAAATGGACTGTGCCTCAATCTCTTTCGGGCAGACTGCTTCCCCATAATTTACACAAGCATAGACCGCCTCGCTGTTCTGTGCTGTCATCTGCCAAAACGGATATTTAATAATAACCGGAGTATTGTAGCCCACGCCAAGCTCCAAAAACAGGATTTTCTGATTTTTCCTTGTCCGCAGGAAGTTTTCGTATCTCTCAGTGGCGGCAATCCAGCCTTCGTCCTCAACAAATTTATCGTCCGAGCGCAGATTCATTGTCAACGGCTTCCCGCATTTCGGACATTTCGGAATCAGTTCCGCAGGGATTTTCATATCCTTTTGTTCGTCCATCATACGCCGTATGATTTCTTCGTTATCGTAGGTATCTATATCGCATGGAACGCTGCATTGAAACAGTCCGTAATCTCCCTGTGTGTAAAACAAACGCTTTTTGTCAAAGCCCGCCTTCTGAAAGCAATGATCCACATTGGTGGTAATGACAAAATAGTCCTTATCCTTTACAAGCTCAAAAAGCTCCTGATAGATCGGTTTTGGAGCGTCCATATAGCGGTTCACATAGATATACCGGCTCCAATACGCCCAATGTTCCTCCGGCGTTTTGTACGGATAAAAACCGCCGGAATACATATCGTGAAAGCCATATTTCTCCTCAAAATCCGAAAAATACTCGTGAAACCTCTCGCCCGTATAAACAAATCCTGCGGAAGTGGAAAGACCTGCGCCTGCGCCGATCACAATGGCGTCGGCAGATTGGATTGATTCTTTCAGGCGGCTAATTTGTTCGGAGTAGCTTTTTGTAGATTTCGTAGTCCAAATCCTTGAAAACATTAAATATCACCTTGATTTCGCTTTGTTTTTGCGCCATAAATTCCGTTACAGTCTGTATGGCGATTTCGGCTGCACGGTCGTTTGGAAAATGAAACTCGCCCGTAGAGATACAGCAAAATGCAATGCTGTTTATTCTGCTCAGTGCCGCAAGCTCCAAGCAGGAACGGTAGCAGGACGCAAGCAGTTTTTCATCTTCCTTTGTCACACAACCTTTCACGATTGGACCGACTGTGTGAAAAACATAATCGCATGGAAGATTATAGGCAGGTGTGATTTTGACTTTACCCGGTTCTTCATCAACGATCTGTTCCAGCATAATATCCGCACAGGCAAGGCGCAACTGAACACCTGCAAAGGTATGGATGGCATTGTCAATACAGCCGTGATTCGGGCAAAAGCAGCCAAGAAGCTGTGAGTTTGCGACATTAACGATAGCGTCACACCGAAGCGTTGTAATATCCCCCTGCCAAAGGTAGAGATTATCCTTTTCAGGCGATAGATCTTCCAGTAGCGTTATCCCTTTCCGTGCGGTTTCCTCCTGCAAATACTCATCCTGTACTTGCAAAAATTCCTCTGATACAGGCTCCGGCATACGGATATTAAAAAGCGAACGCAGGAGCTTCTTTTGCTCATCAGCGTTCGCTGGAATCTGCATATCCGCATATTTCGGCTGCTCTGCGAGCAATGCTTTGATTAAGAAAATCCTTCTTTCCGTTTGATTCATTTGCCGCCTCGTTTCCCAACTGCATGAACAGGGCAGTTTTCATAACAGTTTCCGCAGTGCAGACAATGTTCCTGCCGGATAAAATAAGGCTTGCCCTGCGTAATGCACTGCTGCGGACAGCCACGCTGACATTTCCCGCACCCAATACAGCTATCGGTGATAACATATCCTTTTTCGGAAAGCGTTCCCGCTCCAAGCGTATAACTTTCCCTGAAAATCGGCTTTACGCCAAGATTGAAGTATTCAATCTCTGCATCTTTTATCTCGAAAATAATCCCTATTTTTCGGGTATCGCCCGGATAAACATTTGAGAGGTAGGGCTGCTCTGCAAAAATCGTGTTGATTTTTTCTTCCTGCTCCGATTCGGGGGCAGGCTGCGCCTTTGCTGACAGCCGTATCATTTCTTTGAAACGGGTATAGGCGAGTATCTGTACCTTTCCGTTCTCAAGAAGCTCTTGGCAAAAGTTTTTTCCTCTTGCAGTAAAGAAATAAAAGCTGTCGCTGTCATAATGAATTGCGCTGATACAGCGAATTTGCGGATTGCCCTCGCTGTCAACGGTTGCAAAGGACAAAACGCCGACAAGCTTCAATTTTTCCATACAGGTTTTTGCGTCCATATACACCATCCTTCCTAAATTATTTTAGCGGTGCCTGATTATAGAAACAGGTCTCGCTAAGCGGCTTCCTGTGGCAGCCGAGTTTGATATTCGGTACAAAATCATCTGCCGGATAGCCGACATAAAGCATACACACCGGCTGCCATGTTTCGGGAATCTTCAAAAGCTCTTTTGCCTTATCTTCATCAAAATAGCTGATCCATACCGTTCCAAGACCAATACTTGCCGCTTCCAGCATCATATGTGTGGCGACAATCGTTCCGTCTGTCGCTCCGCTACTTTTTCCGCTCTGCGGGTGTGTCCAGCAGGCAGTTTTGTCATAACACACAAACAGTACAAGTGGTGCGCCGTAGTAGAGATTGATTTTTCCATGCTCTTTATCGTCGCACTCTTTCGATAAATCCACATACTTCTGATCGTAACCGAAAGAGCAGAACTCCTTGACCTTCGCCAGATTTTCAGGCGTATTCAGTATAATGATTCTTTGCGGCTGTGCGTTTACCGCAGTAGGCGACCATCTGCCGGCTTCCAAAATCTTCTCTATTTTTTCTTCCTCAACAGGCTTCTGCGAGAATTTGCGGACAGTTACCCGCATTTTGGAAATATCCATAAAATCCATTTATATCCCTCGCTTTCTTAACTTCGTTCCTGCTCCGAATAGCGGTGGATTTTGGCTTTTCTGTCTTTTTGCACGCCTCTTGCATACGGTATTTCAGGGTAGCCAAAGCCCACAATCAGTTTCATATAATGGTCGGGCGGTATATGAAGCATTTTTTTCGCTTCCGGTGCAAGTTCTATGAGTACATCTGCCGGATAACTCATAATAATCGTACCCAATCCAAACGCATTGGCGAGCAGTTCAAAGTAGGCAGTCGCAATATTGCAATTTACTTTGGAATCTTCCGCCCACTTGCCCGAACATTTTTCGTGGGCAATAAACAGATGGGGCGCACCGCAAAAAAGCAGATCATCTTTTCGGACGGTTTTCTCCGATTGTTTCATTTTGTCATAATAGAAGTCGCTGAAGCTGGAAGTGTAAATGTGTTTTCTGGCGGCTGATTCCATTTTTGAATATGCAAGCTGCCAGATTTCTTTTACCCTGTTTTTATCGTCAATTACCGTATATTCCACGCTGCTTGAATTTCCCCCGGTGGGAGCAGCCTGCATAGCGTTTAATATCCTGTCAATCGTCTGCGGTTCAACATTTTTATCAAGGTATCTGCGACAGGAACGGCGGCTCATTACAAGCTGCTCCATATAACCACCCATTTCAGACGGCGGCAGAGGAAGTGAGTTTTCAGGTTCTTTATCGAAAATAGAGATTGCGCCTGTCGGACACACCGCAAGACAATGCTGGCACCTCCAACATCCCCTCCATCCAAACCGCTCAAAATCTCTCATCTGTGGACAGCCCTCTTTGCCGAGAGACAGCACCATGCCGGAGCAGGTGTTTACGCATTTCCCACAGCTAATACATTTTGATTTATCTACCTTAAAATGTGTTTTTTGTTCCATGCCCATTGCTTATTTCTCCTGCCTGCTGTCAAATGGTGACAACAATCTTTCCGTTTACGCTTCCGCTGTCAAGAGCAACACAAGCGTCCTTAATCTGCTCAAAGCCAAAACTTGCTCCGATGGCGGGTTTCAGACCGTGATTGTCTAAAAACTCAAAAATATCCCGCATTGTTTTTTCGGTCGGATAGTTGGAAAAAAATCCGGTGAGATATACTCCATTCGGAATATCCTTAATCGGATCAAAGCCGTTCAGCGTATATAAGCCGCCCAAAATACCCGTATTGCAGACGATTCCGCCCTTTTCTACACAGCGGAGCGTGTCAGGCAGGGTTTTGGAGCCGACCAGCTCCAACGCTTTTGTTATGCCGTTTAAGGTATCACAAAGCTTTCCCGTATCAAGAATCGCTTTATCCGCCCCCGTAAGCAACGGCAGCTTACTTTCCTTATGCGTTGTTGCAACAACAGTACAGCCAATGGCTTTTGCTATCTGAATTGCCGCATAACCAAGCGCACATGTAGCGCCACGAATCAATAATGTATCGCTTGGTTTCAGATGGAGGCATTCAAAAAGCGAACCCCATGCTGTAAAATAGGTTTCGGGGATTGCCGCCATATCCGTCCACGAAAGCGCCGACTCCACAGCAAATACATGATGAATCGGTAAAAGTGCATATTCTGCATAGCTTCCGTGAAAACTGCGCCCCATACCGCCCATAAGAGCGACAACCTTTTGTCCGGCTGTAAAATTGCTGTCCGAGGGATCGGCTATCTTTCCAACGCATTCAATACCGGGAATAATCGGTTTTCTGATATAGTCGGCTCTGATTTCGTTTAACCGCAAAATCTGCTCAGAGTGATTCATTCCAAATGCTTTTATTCTTACAAGTACCCAGCCGGGCTTTACTTCGGGAATCGGAATCTCACAAAGTGCAACATTTTCGGCTTCTGTTGGTCTGTCAAGCAAAACCGCTTTCATTGTCGTATTCACAGGCGCCCTCACTTTCTGAACAAATCGCTGTTCTCATCTGCCCAGCACTGCGGATCGGCGGCATAAAAATCTCCGTTTGTTCCTTTTGCGACTGCGGGGCAGCCCCGGCAAAATGCAAGTAGCTTACATTTTGCACATTTGCTGAATTTTGTGTATTCCCGGTAACACTCCATATTTGCTACCCATATATCGGCAAGACGGTCGGCAAAGATATTCCCTACATGGCTGTCCGCTACCCGGCGGCAGGCGTAAACTTCACCTGTGGGAAGAATGGTGATATGGCAGTTTCCGCAGTTGCAGCCGCCGTAAATCATGCCGTCCTTTGCGTTTTCGGGAATTTTGAACTCTCCCGTTTCATATTCATACAGCATCCAAAGGTGATCCTTTTTATTAAAGTAGGTATCACAGCCCTCCGCTTCGTACTCTTTGAATTTCTTATCGCACACGGCAAGCAGGTCACGATATTCCTGCGGCGTCATACTCGCATCGAGATCGCCGCCGCTGGGAACATAACGGGAAAAAGCAAATACATTCACGCCTGCTTTTACAACAGCGTCGATAATACCGGGGATTTCCATGCGGTTTGTCTTGGAAACCGTCGTCATCACAACGCTGCGGATTCCTGCACGGTTAATACAGCCGATTTTTTCAAGAGTGCAATCGTAAGAGCCGGGTTTTCTAAACCAGTCGTGTGTCTCACGCAGACCGTCGATTGACAACTGATATTTCTCACAGCCGTATGCTTTCAGTTCACGGCAGACCTGATCGTTTAAGTGGAATGGATTTCCGAGAATGGTAAAAGGTACGCTGTGTTCGTGAAGCAGTTCCAGAAGTCTCCAAAAATCAGGGTGCAGAATCGGATCGCCGCCCGTAATATAGAAATAGGGCAAACGGTTATAAACCTCGCAAAAATCAAGGCAATTATAAAAAGTGTCCTGCATTTGCTGCCAACTCATAGAATCTATTTTTTTACAGGTATCTCCCGAAAAAATATAACAGTGCTTGCACCGCTGATCGCACTCATCAGTAATGTGCCATTGAAAAGAAAAATATTGCTTCATATCGCATACCTCGCTTTATATAAAATCGGTTATACCGAGTAACATCTAAATGTTCCCGGCGAGAGCGTTCCCGCCGGGAACAGCTTTGGGATAGAGAACGGAACAATTATTTGTCGCCAGCGCCGCAAGCAGAGCCGCAAGCTGCAGGCTTTTCCTCCGGCTTGTCGGCTGCACCGCAAGCTGCGGGAGTTTCGGCAGGCTTATCGCCAGCGCCACAGGCAGAGCCACAAGCAGCAGGCTTTTCTTCCGGCTTGTCAACCGCACCGCAAGCTGCGGCAGGAGCAGCCTCCATTTTCTTGTTCCATCCAAACAGATTAGAAAGTGCCATTGTTTTGACCTCCGTATAAGTATTCAGCGAGCGTTTTGCTCTCTGTATCTATTATTTTACTGATTTTTTTGCCCTCCACAAGTACGCACTTTTTTATTACCCAGTCACCTTTTTGTGACCTTTGCGTAATAGCAGGGTTTTTGGAGCGAAAAAAATTTGAAAAAAATTTGTGACATATAAAAAACCTATTGAAAAATGGCGAGTGTTGCAGTATAATAAGAATGTAACATTCAAATATGATGTAATATAATTTTTGGAGGTTTTTATATGCTAACAAAGGACGAAATGCCAGCTTGTCCCGTAGCGACAACCGTACAGATGATAGGTAGCAAATGGAAATTGCTTATTATGCGTAATCTTCTTGCCCGTCCGTGGCGCTTTAATGAATTGAAAAAGGATTTGGAGGGTATCAGTCAAAAGGTATTGACGGACAGCCTTCGCTCTATGGAGGATGACGGTATTGTTATTCGTACTGTTTATCCCGAAGTCCCGCCGAGAGTAGAATACGCTCTATCAGAACTTGGTGAATCTATGCGACCGATTATTAAATCTATGGAGTTGTGGGGGTTAGATTATAAATCCAATTATAAAGGCGAATAGAATCATATGTAGCCGTCTGCAAACGCAGACGGCTTTTGCTTTAATACTGCGGCACACCATAGCCGAGTATCTGATAATTTCCTATGGAATACTGATTGATTCGGCAACTATCGCCGGAATTGCCTTCGACTGTATAAACAATACCATTCTCGACTTTCTCAACGATCCCCACATGATCGGATTCTCCGTCGCTGTCCCAATCAAAGAAAATAATCATATCGGGAATAGGCTCGGCAGAGCCGTCAAGCCATTGCACTCTGTCCTTAAACCATTGCACTCCGTTGACGCAGCCTGCAAACTTCGGGATAACCCCGGTATCAATATAGCCGCACTCGTTAGCGCACCAGCTCACAAAGCAGGCGCACCATTCCACACGACCATTAAAGCCATACCACGACCAATAAGGCTGACCGCCGACATTGCCGACCTGAGACAAAGCAACGGTCACGATCTGATCGCTGCTGTACGAAATACCATAAAGGACAGCCGACCAAAGCGAATTGTTTTCATCTTTCAGCAATTCAGCAAGGTAATCCTTCTGCTCCTGATTGAAGCCGTACTGAGCCGCCATTTCATCGACCGTCTTATGGGAAACCGTGATATAGAGATAGGTTTGCGTCACGCTCGTTTCCATCTGCACGATGTTCCCGTGTCCGTCATCGGTTTCGGTAATCTGTGTTTCCGTCTTACTTTTCGTTCGGGAAGATATTGCATTCATCTCCCAAAAGATGTCCGTCAGGATTTGCTTCTTGGAATCGTCCATCGTCGCAACTTCTTGTGGGTTATCTTCATCTGTATTTGTTTTAACAGCGTAAACCGCAAGCACATCTTTCCACACAGCTCTGCTTCCACTCATTTCAAGAACATCAAAAGATACTTTGTCTTTTTCTGCTTGCAGCTTGGTATCATACTCCGTGTTGATTTCCTGCACCACCGTCTGCATACTCATACCCGTCCCGCTGTCCTCGCCGGAAAAGAATATCCCGAACACAGAGCCGATCAACAGCGCAATCAGGCAAATCACGATAATTACGACCACCGCAATCCAGCCTGCTTTTCCTTAAACTGCCGGATTCCGTCCTTCGCTTTTGAAAAGTTCTGTTTTGTTGCTTCAACGCCCTTTCGTCCCTGTTTGTCAAACTGATAAAAACTTGTAGTTTGCAACCAGATACACCACACAACGCAAAAAGACCTTGAAAGGTGTTATCCTTTCAAGGTCTTAATCTACTTAACTCCAAAATCCACCTGCTTTGCAGGTGTCTTCCTGATTTTGTCGTTAGCATATCAGGTGAAAACAAATACTTCGCTCCGCTCGTGCTTATTTTCCTGCTGATATGCTAAATTATGCGATTTTTTCATCCCTGCACAAATCTTTGCACCGTTTGATGTAAGTTTGATGTAAAGATGTAATTTTGAGCGTTTTCCCAAGTCCGCAAACCCCCCATAAATAGGGACTTTTTAACCTTTTTCGTTAGGTAAGGACTTCATTGTCGGGAACAACAACACATCTCTTATTGCCGCAGAATTTGTCAACAGCATAACCATTCTGTCGATACCAAAACCAATGCCACCCGTTGGAGGCATACCATACGCCAGCGCATTTAAAAAGTCATCATCTGTATGATTGGCTTCCTCGTCACCTGCTGCAAAGGCTTCCTCCTGCGCCGCAAATCTTGCCTTCTGGTCGATTGGGTCGTTTAATTCCGAATAGGCATTTGCCATTTCACGCCCTGTTATAAATAATTCAAATCGTTCTGTGTATTCAGGTGCATCGGGCTTCTTCTTTGTAAGAGGAGAAATTTCAATTGGGTGGTCCATAACAAATGTTGGCTGAACTAAATTTTCCTCAACAAATTCCTCAAAGAATAAGCTTAAAATATCACCCTTTTTATGTCTCGCCTCAAATTCAATGCCCTTTGATTTTGCTACCTCTTTTGCTTCGTCATCAGAATGAATTTGTGTAAAATCAACGCCTGAATATTTTTTAACCGCATCAAGCATGGTGATTCTCTCAAATGGCTTTGAAAGGTCTATCTCCACATCACCATATGGTATAATAGTTGTTCCATTTACTTTTTGACATACTGTTCGATACATATTTTCCGCTAAATCCATCATGCCATAATAATCGGTATATGCCTGATAAAGCTCCATCAATGTAAATTCTGGATTGTGTCTTGTATCAACGCCTTCATTTCTAAATACACGCCCTATCTCATATACCTTTTCAAGTCCGCCGACAATTAATCGTTTCAAATAAAGCTCCAAAGAAATGCGCAAATTAATATCCTCATTTAAGGCATTATAATGAGTCTGGAATGGTCTTGCTGCTGCACCACCTGCATTGGCAACAAGCATTGGCGTCTCAACCTCCATAAAGCCCTGTTCATCAAGGAAGTTGCGTATTTCTTTTATAATTTGTGACCTTTTAACAAATGTATCCTTTACTTCTGGATTCATAATAAGGTCAACATAACGCTGTCTATAACGTTGGTCTGTATTGGTCAGTCCATGATATTTTTCAGGAAGGACTTGCAAACTCTTTGTAAGAAGAATGATAGATGATACATGTACGGATATCTCGCCCTTTTGCGTCTTAAATACTTCTCCCTTGACACCTACAATATCGCCAATATCAAACTTTTTAAATAAGGCATAGGATTCTTCACCGACATTATCTCTTGCAACATAAATCTGAATATTTCCCTTTAAATCAGCAATATTACAAAAAGAAGCTTTACCCATCACACGCTTTTGCATAAGCCTTCCTGCAATGGATACTTCTTTTCCCTCAAGTTCATCAAAATTATCCTTTATATCTTGTGTATGACATGTAACATCATACTTTGTTATCTGGAATGGGTCTCTTCCATCCTGTTGAAGTGTTCTTAGCTTTTCTACACGATTTTTAATCTGCTCTCCCACATCAACGGACTTTGCATTATTTTGTGCATTTTTATTATCAGCCAACTTTCTTCGCTCCTTCTCTTTATTTTCTAGTTAGGCAGATATTTACAATCCGCTTCGCTGCTTGCTTAAACTACCTAGCTGTTATCGCCGCTTTTCAGTGCGGGTTTATATCCCCACTGAAACAAGCAAGTTCCCGCTTATATCTCTACAATATTGAAGAAAGGTACTTACTTGATAAGGTTAAATAATCGTAAAATCTGTATATTTTATATAATGAAATAATCAAAAACAACCATTTAAGTTTGATTGCAATGAACAATTATATATCTGTTCATTCATTTCAAAGCAATCAATAAAAAATTTAGTTGCTGTTATTTCCTATCAATTTTCCACAGAAATAATTTTATATTCCACTTCTCCCGTTGGCGCTTCAACTTTTACCGTATCGCCTACTCTTCTGCCAATAAGCGCAGCGCCTAATGGTGATTCGTTAGAAATTTTATTATTTAAACTGTCTGCTTCCGAAGAACCAACAATAATATATTCAACATCTTCATCAAATTCAACATCGTGAATTTTGACAACACTCTCCAACTTTACTTTATCTTTGCTTTTATCATTATCTTGAATAATCTCAGAATTTTTCAATATATTTTCAAGTTCTGTAATCTGCGCTTCAATATCTCTCTGCTCATCTTTTGCTGCATCATACTCTGCATTTTCGGACAAATCGCCCTGTTCTCTTGCCTCTTTTAATTTTTGAGCAACTTCTTTTCTTCTGACAATTTTTAAATTCTCTAATAATGCAACACGCTCTTCATAACCTTTTTTTGTAAGATACTGCTTCTCTGCCATTATTTGTCACCTTCCATACTTTATTATAACTTTGCCATTTAACAGCCATTTATTCCCCATGACATATAGCAATATGCAAAAACATATTTTTTATTCTTTTAGCTGTCAACGGAAACTAAAACACTAATTTTAGTATTATATACTAATGATTTTTTTATGTCAATCCCTGACACAACTGCTCTAATTCCTTATAACTTTCTACTTTATTGACTTCATTTCTCAATCCGCTTGCATATTTCATGCCCGCCGTATACCATGCAAAATGCTTTCTCATCTCTCTTATACCTGTATGCTCTCCCTTTGCTTCTATCAGCATCTTTGCATGTCTTAATATCATTTCTTTAATTTCAAAAGCATTAGGCAATAAGTCTGTCCTTCCATTTTCTATATATTCACCAATCTGCTTAAATATCCATGGATTGCCTCTTGCTCCTCTTCCTACCATAACGCCGTCACAGCCCGTCTGCTTCATCATCTGTATGGCATCCTCTCCTGTAAAAATATCTCCATTTCCTATAACGGGTATATTTACAGCCTCTTTAACCTGCCTTATAATATCCCAATTTGCGTGTCCTGAATAATATTGCTCTCTTGTCCTTCCATGTACTGCCACAGCAGCTCCGCCCGATTCTTGTATTATTTTTGCAAACTCAGGAGCATTCAAATGTTCATTTTGAAATCCTGCTCGAATTTTTACGGTAACAGGCTTTTGAATGGCGCTTGCCATCGCTTCAATAATCTTTCCTGCAAGCACTGGATTTTTCATCAAAGCAGAACCTTCTCCATTGTTTACTACTTTGGGTACAGGACATCCCATATTGACATCAATAATATCAAACGGTCTTTCTTCCAAACACTTTGCCATATCTGCCATTATCTGTGGGTCTGAGCCAAAAAGCTGCACAGCAATAGGTCGTTCTTCTGGCATAACGGACAATAATGCTTCTGTATTTTTATTATTATACAAAATAGCTTTTGCACTGACCATCTCTGTATATAAAAGACCACATCCCATCTCTTTACATAACAGCCGAAATGATAAATCGGTCACTCCTGCCATGGGTGCTAAAACGATATTATTTTTAATTTCTACATTTCCAATCTTCATCATTTTTAGCCTCCATGCAGCTACTTATTTTTAAAAGCAGTTAATGACCCAACAATTCATAACCAAAAAATTTCTATTTATATTCAATATTTTTTAAATAATTATTTCTCAGCTATTTAGAAAGAACACTTTATAAAACATTTCCAACGCCTCTAGCAACTCTCTTTTTTCATACTGCAACTTTTTGATAAACATACCGCACGCAATATCATCATAGAGCAAATCGCCCTCATCTGCTTCTGTCTTAAAAATCAATGTTCCATTTTCATCAAATTCTAAAGATAAAATTCCGCCTACTTCCTCTGTAAACAACACACACATGATTTTTAGCTCATTTTTAATATCTTGCGGAAGTTTATCAAAATTTTCATTTAAAAAAAATTTTTTCTCGTAAGAACTGGAAGCACACAACACTATATTTTCATCAAACATATCCATATAAACCTCTCACAGATACCTCTCCTGCCATAATTTCTGCTTTTTGCCCATCTTCTTTTACAACAATCAATCGACCAAACATATCAATTCCTTGTGCAATGGCTGTGTAAGAGTTATTATTTTCATTAATTTGAACCTGTTTGCCGCAATTGATAAGCAATGCGTTATAATCGTCAATAAATGCACTTAAATTACATGTTTCAATAAATTTTGCATACAGTTGCGAAAAATGTTTAATAAAATGAACAATGATATTACTTCTCTTCACTTTTTCTCCTGTTTGAAGATAGATTGATGTGGCAATACCATTGACTTCATCATCAAATTGTTCGGTATTGACATTAATACCAATGCCAATGACAACATAATTTGTCCAGTCAGGCTCTGCACTCATCTCTGTCAATATCCCGCATATCTTATGATTTCCCATCACAATATCATTTGGCCATTTAATAAAACATTCTGGGACATCATTTTTTGAAATACCTTCTACAATAGAATGTAATACATCTTTATCATCATTACTTGAAATATCTTTCGCAATAGGATTTGATATATCCTTAACACTCTTCTTTAAAATATCCCCAACAACATAATTGGTTATATCATTAACATTGTTGCTAGACATATCTTTAACAATATCATTTAGTGCATGGGCAACTGCCATCGCCGTTATTATCGTCAACATCGGTGCTGCTGCTGGATTGATTTTAGGACGAAGCAGCAATGTCATAAAAATTTCACTTCCAGCAGGTGATACCCATGTTTTTCCGCGCCTGCCGCGCCCTGCTGTCTGATGTTCTGTCACAAATAAGGTTCCCGACTCTTCCCCATCTTCTGCCGCCTGTTTTGCAACATTGTTTGTTGAATCAACCTCATCATAAAAGACAACTTTTTTTATAACATTTTCTGTTTCCTTTAATACAAGCTGGCTTTCTATCTCTTCTTTTGTGACAATATCTGGATAATGTACAATATGATATCCCTTGTTGGACACTGCTTCTATCTCATAGCCTTCTGCTTTAAGCTGATTGATGTATTTCCACACGGCTGTTCTTGAAATATTTAATGTATCGCAAATACTTTGTCCAGATATAAATTCATCTGCATTTCTTAACATTCTTAAAATTTTAGATTTCATCATTCATCCCTATTTCTATATCTTTTATCGCTGCAATGCACCAAGACATAAAACCGACATTATAAGCAAAACACCTGTTACAACCATTAAAATAATACCAGAAACCGTTGCCCTATCCATAAATTTCTTAATCCCTGTAAGAAAATTGACCGTTGCCCCAGCGGCGAATATCAGTGGAAATGCTGCGCCGCTTTTACTGCGCATAAAAAGTATAATAATAAAAAGCGCTGCCACACATACAGTCAATACAATATTAGAATAGTCAATTATCATTTTTGCCTTTTTATGACTTCCACTTGTTGTATAAAACATATTTTCCTCATTTCTGTATTGATTTCCATAAATTGGTTTTTTTGCTTTTTTATAATTTTTGTGTCAAACAACACACCAATATAAAACTCGCTTAAACCATCAAGCGATTATCGCACCGCAAGTCCCCACCTTATTTATATGCGCCCAATGTCGCTGCCATAACTGCTTTAATGGTGTGCATACGATTTTCGGCCTCATCAAATACAACAGACTGTGCTGATTCAAATACTTCATCAGTCACTTCCATCTCATCAAGCCCAAATTTTTCATGTATCATAGCGCCAATCGTTGTTTTTAAATCATGGAATGCAGGGAGACAGTGCATAAATATAGCCGTATCCGATGCGTTATCCATCACGGACTTATTTACCTGATATGGAGAAAGTTCTTTGATTCGTTCCTCCCAAACTTCGTCAGGTTCGCCCATTGATACCCATACATCGGTATATATCACATCTGCATTTTTTGTTGCGCTGATAACATCCTCTGACAATGTAACGGAACCGCCGCTTGCCTTTGCCCATTCTCTGCACTGTTCCACTAAAGTCTGGTCTGGAAAATACTTTTTTGAAGTACATGCCGTATAGTGCAAACCAAGTTTTGCACATACTATCATCAAAGAATTTCCCATATTGTATCGGGCATCACCCATATATACAAACTTAACGCCTTTTAATCTGCCCAATTTTTCACGCACTGTAAGCATATCTGCAAGCATCTGGGTTGGGTGATATTCGTTTGTCAACCCATTCCATACAGGAACACTGGAATACTTAGCTAAATCTTCAACGATTTCTTGCCCGAAACCTCTATATTCAATTCCGTCATACATACTTGCAAGCACTCTTGCAGTATCGGCAATACTTTCTTTTTTTCCTATCTGTGAACCTGTCGGGTCAAGATAGGTTGTTCCCATTCCTAAATCATGAGCGGCTACCTCAAATGAACATCTTGTTCTTGTACTTGTTTTTTCAAATATCAACGCCACATTTTTGCCAACTAATGGCTGTTCAACAATCCCCTTATGTTTCTTTCCTTTCAACTCGGCTGCCAAGTCAATCAAATACTCAATCTCTTCACCATTAAAATCTTTTAATGTAAGAAAGTCGCGTCCCTTTAAATCCATAAATCCCTCATTTCTGTGCCACTTTATGTATAAATCTTTTATTTAAAAATAATTGTTTTTATCATTAATGTTTAAAATAATCATGTTTGACATCCTTATTTTCGCAATTATTTTTAATTACTTTGTATCAAGCAGCACACAAATACAAAGTATCCTCTAAATTTTACTTGTCCTTCAAAATAATTTAGTGAAAATTTTTAAATTTT
Source organism: uncultured Eubacterium sp. (assembly GCA_947088865.1). Taxonomy (GTDB): domain Bacteria; phylum Bacillota; class Clostridia; order Lachnospirales; family Lachnospiraceae; genus Lachnospira. Next base: position 200,067 of record CAMUHY010000002.1, read on the forward strand.
TCAATCTGCCTTATTCCGTTTATTCTATTACAAACTTAGCTTTAATGCAAGTAAAAATGCAGTCACATATATGGTCTTGTCTTTTTTCTAGTCAAAAAATAGAGGTGTAAAAACACCTCTATTTTTGCCAGACAAATTTATATCTGCCTGCTATTTTTCTATTATCTTATTTTTCAATAAGATTTGCTTATTTAATAAAAACAATGATTTCCAATGATTGTATAACTTGAATATGCTCCAAGATTTGCAACTTGCAATGCTCTAAAAAATGTATAATTTCCAATATTATTCTCACCAGATAAAGCAGCCATAGCCGCCTTTAAACAATCTGAAGTTCTTGGTCCTGCTGACAATCTTGTCTGAAATGTTGCACTTGGTCCGCCGTTTCCATCAGAAACACCCGAAAATTGATTTCTTGCATAAATAACATCCGTTATTGAATTTCCATATTGACTATTTCTTACTCTGTTAAGAACAACATTAGCAACTGCTAATTTTCCTTCATAGCTTTCCCAGCCTGCTTCCCAGTCAATAACACAGGCAAGCAGCCATATTTCATCATCCGATGCCGTCATCGTTGGATTATAGGTTATCTCTACATTTGTCATAGCTGCCTGTATTCTTGATTGTCTTGCTTCTTCCTCTGCTATTCTTTGTGCTTCCTCTGCTGCAATTCGTTCTTCTTCCTCTTTGGCCTCTATCTCTTCGTTGGTCATGCCTAATTCCATGCCATAATCAATCACCACATGTTCTGTGTTAATATAAGCCACATCACTATCTACTGCTACGGATATATACTCACCGCATTTTGAAAGAGCTGTAAACTCTTCTCCATTCTCTGCTGTGGCATACGTTACCAATCCATTTGGAGCAATATACATATCCGCTGTATCTGCAATAACAACAGCCTTTACTTCATCAGAAGTGCTAACTGCCCTCGCTTCCTCGTCAAAACACAAATTTGCTGAGTTTACATATCCTGCAAGTTCTCCTGATGATATTTTTGTCCATTCACCGTTGACCTCAACAACTGTGCCTATACTATTTTGATACATACGCCCAAGTGCTTGAGACTCCTCGTCTGGACTTTCATAAACTTCACAATAATCCTCTGCAATGGCAACTGCCATACCTGCATATATATCCTTTACTTCTGCTTTATAACCTGAGGCAACTATGTCTGCGACATTAACTGTATAAGATGCTTCTTTCACATCGCTTTGAGCTTGTGTACATTCTTTTTGTTGCTCATAGGTAGGTTTAGCGGAAACTACACTCGGAACGACTGGCATAAGTACTGCCACCATAGCTGTTCCCAGACACATTGCCACTTTGCTACTTCTAAGTTTCATACTTGAATCCCTTCCGCCGCATCTGCGACTTTCATTTGTAACATGTGTCATAATAATTTCTTAATTGTTACGAAATTGTTACGCTTTGTTACGAAAGTATTGTAGCAAAGTTAAGCAATTTTGTCAAATCTGTTACAAACCGCACTATTACTGGGCTAAGAGGATTGTATAAAAAATAGTACATTAGCATTTTTTAACCTTATCAAGGAAATTCCCCTCTTCAATGCCTCAAAAGCATAAGAGGGGGACTTCCTTATTATTATAAATTATTTTTTAAAAATATTTCTAGTTTTTCAGCAGCCACATCTTCATCAGCTCCGTCAACGGTCACTGTAATTTCCTGCCCCTGTTTAATGGCAAGCCCCATAACGCCGAAAATCTTTTTTGCACTGACTGTCTTGTCGTCTTTTGTAATATTGACATCAGACTGACATTCTTTTGCCACTTTGACAAACTCTCCTGCTGGTCTTGCGTGAATCCCCTCTGGGTCTGTGATTACATACTTAAATTCTCTCATTTTAATCCTCCATTCTTATTGTTTTACTCTTTAATTGGTTTCTTTAAAAGCGCAAGCATAAACATAGTCACAACAGAACCAACTGCAAGCGCTAAAAGATACATAGGCCAATTTCCTACAACCGCAAATACAAATATACCTCCATGCGGCGCCATCAATGTACAGTTAAACAACATTGAAAGCGCTCCTGCAATTGCTGCGCCAAGTGCTGTTGCTGGAATAACGCGCGCTGGGTCTGCCGCTGCAAAAGGAATTGCTCCTTCTGTAATAAAACATAATCCCATAATGTAATTGCTCAGTCCTGAATTTTTTTCTGATTTGTTAAAACGGTTTTTAAAAAATGTAGTGGCAAGCGCTATTCCAATAGGCGGAACCATGCCGCCAATCATAACAGCCGCCATAATATCATAGTTTCCATTTGCTATCGCCATCGTTCCAAATACATAAGCCGCCTTGTTGATTGGACCGCCCATATCAATAGCCATCATAGCGCCAAGCACAATGCCAAGTACAATCTTTGAACTGCTGCCCATCGCATTTAAGAAATTAGCCAGCGCTGTATTGACAACACCGATAATTGGATTAAATACAAGAAGCATAAGCGTTCCCATAATCAATATGCCAAGAACAGGATATAACAGCGTTGGTTTGATACCATCCATACTCTGCGGAAGTTTTGAGAACAGCTTTTTTAATATCCGTACAATATATCCTGCGACAAATCCTGCAACAAGCGCGCCAAGAAATCCAGATACGGTATTACCCTCTGCTCCAAATACGGTATTTTGAATAAATCCATTTAATCCGTTATAAGTCATCGACTGCCCATCTGCATTGACCCACTGCAAAACAGCATTGCCGTTAGCTGCCATCAGTCCGCCTACAAAACCTACCGCAAGTCCCGGACGGTCTGCTATACTGTATGCAATATAGCCAGCTAAAACAGGAAGCATTAAACCAAACGCCGCCTCGCCAATCGTCTTAAAAAATGCTGCAATTGGAATATTCTTGCCAAAGTTACCTGGATTTAAGCTAAAATCATCAAGCAAAAATGCAATAGCTATCAGTATACCGCCTCCTATAACAAATGGAAGCATATGTGAAACGCCGCTCATTAAGTGCTTATAAAGAGAATGACCAATTCCTTCCTTTCCATTATCGGAAGCTTCTTGTGTGTCGTTTCCTTCACAAGAGTAGACAGGAACATCGCCTGAAATAGCACGTTTGACAAGCTGGTCTGCTTTGCTGATTCCATCTGAAACTTGAACTTTAATCAATTTTTTACCAGCAAATCGCTCCATAGGTACATTGACATCACAGGCAACAATAATACAATCTGCCGCTTTTATCTCATCTGCACGGATAACATTCTTTGCACCGCCTGACCCCCTCGTCTCAACCTTAATAGAACAATTATTTGCAATTGCCGCCTTTTCAAGTGCTTCCGCCGCCATATAGGTATGTGCTATACCAGTCGGACATGCTGTAACTGCAAGAATCGTACACTTGGCATCCGCTACCGTAGCGCCATAAGAATCAATTCCTTTGCTCTCCTCATCGGCATCATCAATAATTTTCAAAAATTCATCAACCGAGTTGGCATTTTTTAAACGCTCTGAAAAATCTTCATCCATCATCATAACAGACAGCTTTCCAAGTACATCAAGATGGACATTTTCTTTTGTGTTTGGCGCCGCAATTAAAAAGATAAGCGATACAGGTTCACCATCAAGCGCGTCAAAATCAACACCGCCCTTAACAACCATCGCCGCAAGTCCTGGTTTGGACACAGCGTCACATTTTGCATGGGGAATGGCTATGCCTTCTCCAATTCCAGTTGAACCTTCTTCCTCTCTTGCAAATACCCTCTTTTTATATTCCTCCTTATCCTTTATTTTGCCACTTTTACACATTAAATCAACCATTTTGTTGATAGCGTCTTGCTTGGAAGACGCTGTTCCATTGACATCAATCGAACGTCTATCCAGTAAATCTGTAATCCTCATAATAACCCCCATTCTAAGGCTTAGAATTTCTCCTTTTCCAAATATTTTTATACCCAAATTACGTTAATCAAATTCTTGTAGCGATTCATTACCAATAAAAATAAAATTATTTATTATATATATTTAAGTAACAATAAATCATGTTTATACTATTATAAAAGCTCAATGCAGCGATATACCTGTTCAATTTCTGATTTCGTCGCAAGCACCTTTGAAAATGCACTTGCACTTCCTGCTGCCACCCCCATCTTAAAGGCATGTGCATAGTCTTGTTTTTCATGCCAGCCTGCAATAAATCCAGCAACCATAGAGTCGCCCGCACCGACCGAATTTTTAACCACGCCTTTCGGCGCTTTGCTAGCAAATACTTCACCCGTCTGTGTTACTAGCACGGCTCCTTCTCCAGCCATAGAAACCAAAACATTCTGCACTCCTTTTTCTTGAAGCTTTTTTGCATAAGGAATAACATCTTCCCTTGTTTCTAATGACACATTAAACAATTCCCCCAACTCATGATTATTCGGCTTTATAAGAAATGGCTTATATTGCAGTACATTTACAAGAAGGTCTTTTGTCGCATCAACTACAATCATAATATTTTTATCTGCAAGCATTTTCATAATATCGCTGTAAAGTGAATCTGACAAAGACGATGGTATACTTCCGGCAAGGACAAGCGTATCTCCTTCTTTTAATAAATGCAGCTTATTTAAAAGTATTTTAATGGACTCCTCATCAATAACAGGTCCTATGGCATTTAGTTCGGTCTCTTGAACCGATTTGATTTTTATATTAATTCTTGAAAGTCCTTCTTTTAATTCAATAAAATCACTTTTTCCACCTAATGCTTCAAAATGTCTTTTTATCTCCATCCCTGTAAACCCTGCAATAAATCCAAGCGCTATATTCTCTATCCCCAGATGATGAAGTATGATAGAGACATTCAGTCCTTTGCCTCCGGGCAAAAACTGTTCAAAAGAAGCACGATTTGTCATACCCAATTCAAGATTTTCAATACCGATTGCATAATCAATAGCTGGATTAAATGTAACCGTATAAATCATTCGTTTTCCCTCCTTTCATTTTATAAACTATGGTCTATCATTTATTGTGAAACAAATCTATTTTAATGTAGATGTCGGCAAGATAATATTACTGCAATCTTCATATCCTCGTATAATTTTTTCTGTTATAATAATGGCATCGTTAAAATCAGCAAATTTTACCGGACTGATGGAATCAAATTTTGATGAATCTGCAACAATATATCGTTTTTTACAATTTAAAAAGGAGGTATGCTTTACGCCTGCTTCCAATCGTTCCGGTGTTGTAAATCCTGTTCGTTTACTTATTCCGTTTGCACCCCAAAAACCAATTGTAAAATTATAAACCAATAACATCTCTATGGTTTCTGCACCGACAATGGCTTCTGTTGCACTTTTAAGCTTCCCTCCAACAAGGTAAACTTCACACCCCATATGTGCAAGCTTACAGGCATGATTGACAGCATTCGTCACATAAACGGCAGCAGGTTCTTTAATAAAATCAATAATAAATTCGGTTGTCGTTCCTGCATCGATATAGACAAAATCATCTTTTTTTATAAGACTTGCCGCATATTGTGCTATAAGCTTTTTTTCTTCCATATGAATAATACGTCGGTCTGAAATTTCATCATCGCGCATCTTAAATGACGTATTGTCAACCGATACAGCGCCGCCATGAACTTTGACAACCTCTCCTCTTAAATCAAGCGTTCGTATATCTCTTCTTATTGTTGATTCCGACGTTTCCAGATATTCTACAAGCTCTTGAAGCGTTGCACTTCCCTGTTCATCTACACGCTCTTTTATTCGGGACAACCGCTCCTCCGCCAACATAAATTTCTCACCTCCTAAATTATAAATGAATTTGTTTTGATGGTTTTATTATATTTTAAATTTCATTCAAAATCAATCATTTTCATTCAAAATAAGTCACGAAATACATTCTTGATTTTTATGCAAATTGCACTAAAACACAATTTATTTTATAAAAATTATATTAGTTTTTATAATTAAATATGCTATTATTTTCAAAACGGTCAAATTCAATCAAAAATTTATAACAAAAAAAGACTGTTACAAAACAGAAATGTTATATTTAATATTGTATTTATCAAAATCAATTACAACAATATCAAATATGATACATTCTTTTTGCAACAGTCTATATTTTTAATCCACTTTTCTTTAATCAAATATCTTACAACTACTATACATTAATATATCTACTTTATTGATTATAGAAAAATCTATTTATTACTATCTCGTTGTCTTACCGCCTCATATGTCAGCACCGTACAAGCCACTGCCGCATTCAGTGACTCCACCTCTCCCTGCATAGGAATCTTGATATATTCACTTGCCGCATGGGCGACATCTTGCGACAGTCCATTTGCCTCATTGCCTACCAAAAATGCTGTTGGCAGCCTATAATCCGGCTCCGTATAGCTTTTTGTGCCTTCTAAGTGAGCAGCATATACATGAATGCCTTTTTCTTTCATCATCTCTATTGTGCCAATAAAATCATCTGCATATGCAAAAGGTACGCGATAAATAGACCCCATTGTTGACCGTATGGTCTTTGGATTATATATATCAACGGTATTGGCACTTGCTATAATGCCTGAAACACCTGCTCCCTCTGCCATTCGCATAATGGTTCCAAGATTGCCGGGGTCTTGAAGATTTTGTATACATATAATAAGCGGTTTATCATATGATGAAATCATGGTATCAAGGTTCCAATTATTCATTGCAACAACAGCCATAATTCCTTGCGGTGTCTGGGTGTCTGACATATGTACAAACACGGAATCCGACACTTCCTCAAACAGCGCAGAATCAAATTTTATATGAAGTTTTTTGATTACTTCTTGATTATTACGCAAAAAACTTTCCGATACATATATTTTTACAATGCGTTCGCTCGGCGCTTCCAAAACCATCTTGCTGCCTTCAACAATAAACTGTCCTGCTTTTTTCCTTGCTTTGGACTTATTTTGCAGCAATAATATATTTTTAACCTGAGAATTACTTGTACTTGTTATCATCATTATTTAGAAAGCAATGCACTGACATTAAATTCGTACTCGCTTATATCCTTTTTCATTGAAAGTGCTTCGTCAATATCAAAATCAACAAATTTTCCATTTTTATATGCTACAACGCGATTGCTCTTTCCTTCACACAGAAGGTCAACCGCATAGGCGCCCATAACCGATGCATACATTCTGTCCTTACACGTTGGAGAACCACCCCTTTGCATGTAACCTAATATCGTCGCTCTTGTCTCAATACCTGTGGCGGCTTCAATTCTTCTTGCCATTCCTGTTGAGTGACCGATTCCTTCTGCATTAATAATCAAATGATGCTTCTTTCCTCTCTTGCGCCCCTCAATAATATGGTTAATAAGAACCTGCTCATCATTGTCATAACGCTCTGGCAAAAGGATATCTTCTGCACCGTTTGCAATGCCGCACCAAAGAGCAATATATCCTGCATTGCGTCCCATAACTTCAATAATACTGCATCGTTCATGTGACGTTGACGTATCACGAATCTTATCAATGGCTTCCATAGCCGTATTGACAGCCGTATCAAATCCAATCGTATAATCGGAACAAGCAATATCTAAGTCAATTGTACCTGGAAGTCCAATGGTGTTTACTCCCGCTTCTGCTAACTTTTGTGCGCCTCGAAAAGAGCCATCTCCTCCAATAACAACAATGCCGTCTATACCATGCTTATGACAAACTTCCGCTCCCTTTTTTTGTCCTTCAGGCGTCATAAATTCAAGGCATCGCGCCGTATAAAGTATAGTGCCGCCCTTTTGAATAATATCTGCAACACTTCTCTTATTCATATCAATAACTTCGTCATTGATAAGCCCATTGTATCCTTTTTGGATTCCTTTTACTTTTAACCCTTTATTCAATGCAGTCCTGACAACAGCTCTAATGGCTGCATTCATACCAGGCGCATCTCCGCCGCTTGTCAATACTCCAATTGTTTTGATTTCTTTTGCCATGTTAATCCTCCATTACTGCTGGCTTATTACCTAGCACAATCTCCATTTCTTTCCAATTCAATGTAAAAAAAGAGCTGCAAGCAACTTTTTCAATTATCATTTCCTATAAAGCAAGCAAAGAATTGCAAGCAACTTTTTCAATCATTATTTTCCACAAGGTAAATAATAACGCAAACATTTTATTAATTCAAGTCGTCTCTACATTTTTATTGCCATAAATTGCTCGTAAATCCGATAATAACTGCGATGTAATTTGAATATTTTTGCTCTCAGGCCATAAAATCCGTTTATTTTCCTGCATACAATAGATAACAACACTGTCTTTTCCATCTAAATCGGCAAAATCGTTTCTTAATTTATCCTCGTTCTTTTTATACTCTTGTTCATCTTTAAAACGAATCCACAATTTTCTTGGCACATTTGCAAAATCGACCATTTTTTCACAAATCAACTTTGCATTTTCATCTACATTCGCGCTTACACGCCCTGTAATAAACACCATTTTGGCTGAATCAATGACACTTCTATACTCTATATAAAGACGTGGAAAAACAATAACTTCTACGGTTCCCATAATATCCTCAATCGTAAGAAATGCCATAGGCTGCCCGTTTTTGGTATTTTTGACCGTTTTTGCTGTAATCATACCGCCAACGGTTTGTTTTGTATCATTTTTAACTTTTGGCTCTCCTGTCTCTTCATTTACCATAAAATCAACAGTCTGTGCGGATATATTTTTCTTCCACATACCAACATATTCATCCATAGGGTGTCCACTGATATATACACCTAATATTTCTTTTTCAAAATTTAACAAATCTTCTTTTGTATACTCTGATACATTTGGCATTTTTATCTCAAATGCTTTCTTTTGACTATCGTCTACAAAATCAAAAAGCGTCATCTGACCTGCAATAGCATCTTTTCCTTGTTTTACTTCCTCGTCAATCATTTGCTGATATACGCTTATCATCTGTCGCCTATTATTTCCAAATGTGTCAAACGCCCCTGCTTTAATGAGGTTTTCTATCATTTTTTTATTGAGTTCATGGTACATTCGCTTAATAAAATCCTGCATATTTTTAAAGGTACCATGAATATTTCGATTTTTTAATATCTCTTCAATAGCCGGTTTACCTAATGCCTTAATAGCGGATAAGCCAAATCGTATACTATCGCCTTCAACCACAAATCCCATACCCGATAAATTGACATCTGGAGGCAGCATCTTAATTCCCATCTGCCCACAGGCATATATATATTCGGCTACTTTGTTGGTATTGTTTACTACGGAAGTCATCAAAGCCGCCATAAATTCAACAGGATAATGATATTTTAGATAAGCTGTCTGATAGGCAAGCACTGCATAGCAGGCAGCATGTGATTTGTTAAACGCATATTTGGCAAAATCAATCATTTCATCAAATATTTTTCCTGCCACTTTTTCATCAATGCCATTTTTTACACAACCTGCAACATGTTCTTCTTCATTTCCATAGATAAAATGATGGCGTTCTTTTTGCATAACATCGGTCTTTTTCTTAGACATGGCACGTCTTACCAAATCGCTTCTTCCCCAAGTGTATCCCGCCAAGTCACGCACAATCTGCATAACTTGCTCTTGATAGACAATACACCCATAAGTAGGCTGCAAGATACTTTCAAGTTGTTTGCAGTCATATGTCACTTCACCTGGATTATTTTTTCCTTTGATATACTGCGGAATAAAATCCATCGGTCCTGGTCGGTACAGAGAAATTCCCGCAATAAGGTCTTCTATATTCTGCGGTTTTAATTCCTTCATAAAGGACTTCATTCCACCGCTCTCCAACTGGAACATTCCCTCACATTTTCCAGTGCCTATATAGTCGTAGACATTTTTATCGTTATAATCAATCGTATCCATAGAAAAGTCTGGATTTTTTAACTTTGCAAGCTGCTCGGTATCAACAATAACCGACAGATTGCGCAATCCTAAAAAGTCCATCTTTAACAGTCCCAATTCCTCTAAAGTTGTCATAACAAATTGAGCGACCACAGAACCATCGGAGCTAATTGACAAAGGAACATACTCTTCAACCGCCTGTTTACTTATTAAAACACCAGCTGCGTGCATAGAAGCATGGCGCGGCAGCCCCTCTAATCGCTTACTCTTATCAATCAAATCTCTTATCTGTGCATCCTCTTCATACACTTTCTTTAAATCAGGATTGATTTCTAATGCTTTGTCAATGGTCATTTTTAAATCTCTTGGAACCATTTTGGCAATATTGTCAACCATCGCATATGGAAGGTCTAAGACGCGCCCAACATCTTTAATAACCGCTCTTGCCGCCATCGTTCCAAAAGTGACAATCTGCACAACACAGTCTTTTCCATATTTGTCCACCACATAATCAATCACTTGCTGACGTCCTTCAGGACAAAAGTCCACATCAATATCCGGCATAGAAATTCGTTCTGGATTTAAAAAACGCTCAAAAATCAGCGTATATTTAATAGGGTCAATATCTGTAATACCCAAACAGTACGAAACAATACTTCCCGCCGCTGAACCTCTGCCTGGTCCCACTGCAATCTGATGTTTCTTTGCATAGTCAATATAATCCCACACAATCAAGAAATAATCGACATATCCCATATCCCGAATAACGGATAATTCATAGTCCAATCGCTCTTTTAAAGGCTTTCCCTCTGCCTTATAACAAGATTCCTTGCTGGCGTCTTCCCCTAAAAGATATTCAGGATACCTTTTTTTCATTCCCTCATAGCATAAATGCTGTAAATATGTCCATGAATCAAACCCGTCTGGGACTTCATATTTTGGAAGCTTTGTGACGCCAAACTCAATCTCTACATTACAGCGGTCGGCAATTTTTTGCGTATTTTCAACAGCCTGCGGAACATAAGAAAACAATTCTGCCATCTCTTGCGGCGACTTTAAATAAAACTGTCCGCCCTCATAGCGCATTCGATTTTCATCCGTAACTTTTTTTCCAGTCTGTATACAAAGCAAAATATCATGTGCTTCCACGTCCTGCGCATAGGTATAATGAACGTCATTGGTACAGACCAGCTCTATTCCAAGTTCATTAGAAAGCCGTACAAGCTGTGGATTGACATAATTTTGTTCCTCAATGCCATGACTTTGTAGTTCCAGAAAAAAATTGCCTTTTCCAAATATATTTTCATATCGTTTTGCAGCGGCAGCAGCCTCCTCATACATGCCTCTTGACAAATACCTTGACACTTCGCCTGCAAGACACGCACTCAGTGCAATAATTCCTTCGTGATACTGCAAAAGCACCTCATAATCTACTCTTGGCTTATAATAAAACCCTTCTGTAAATCCTCTTGATACAATTTTCATCAAATTTTTATAGCCCGTATAATTTTCTGCCAATAACACTAAATGATAATATCGCTCTTCTGTTACACCAGGCTCTTTATCAAATCTTGAACCGGGCGCCACATATACCTCACAGCCTATAATAGGCTTAATTCCAGCTTTTTTTGCAGCTTTATAAAAATCAATTACACCATACATTACACCATGGTCTGTAATGGCAAGACTATCCATGCCCAACTCTTTTGCTCTTGCTGTTATTTCCTGAATTTTACTGGAACCATCAAGCAGTGAATACTCTGTATGTACATGTAAATGCGTAAAACTCATATTTTCCTCCATTCTATTCCACACTCTGTGCATTAAAAATGCCACAGACCGTAAAACAGCCTGCGGCAAATATCAATTCTGTTCATTCTTATTGGTTATTTTCTTCTTTGCTGCTGTTATCTGAATCTTTATTATCTGGTATTTTATTTTTGTTCTTTTCAATATTTTGCCAGAAATCATCTAATGGTCCGCTAACAGTAGAAGAATAACTGCCATCTTCATTAAATGTAACACTTTCTGCTACTCTTTCAGACTTTGACATTTCACTGGTATCAACTGGTTCAGGAATCCCTTTTACCCTTCTAAATATCTTCATAAATTCTTTTCCTGTAATGGTTTCTTTATCATAAAGATATTTAGCCAATTCATCCAATACGTCCCTATTTTCAGCCAACAACTTTTTAGCTTCTGCAAAACAGCTAGCAAGAAGCTGTTTAACTTCTTCATCAATAATAGCAGCCGTCTCATCCGAACAATTGAGTCTTGCAGAACCATCTAAATATTTGCTCTCAATCGTTTCTAGGCTCATCAATCCAAACTTTTCAGACATTCCATACTGCGTAATCATCGCTCTTGCAATATCCGTTGCTTTCTCAATATCATTGGATGCTCCTGTTGTCACTGTATCAAAAATAATTTCTTCCGCAGCACGTCCGCCAAGAAGTGTGACAAGCCTTGCCATCAGTTCATCTTTTGTCATAAGATATTTTTCTTCCTCAGGCACCTGCATAACATAACCCAATGAACCCATTGTTCTTGGCACAATCGTTATCTTTTGAACAGGCTCTGCATCCTTTTTTAATGCTGTGATAAGTGCATGACCGACTTCATGATATGCAACGGTGCGTTTTTCTTGTTTACTTAAAATTCGGTCTTTCTTTTCCTTACCAGCGATTACCACTTCAACCGCTTCAAACAAGTCTTTTTGTGTGACAACTTTTCGCCCGTCTTTAACAGCAGCAATAGCCGCCTCATTAATCATATTGGCAAGGTCTGAACCAACCGCGCCGCTTGTGGCAAGACCAATCTCGTCAAGGTCAACCGTATCATCCATCAAAACATCTTTAGAATGCACCTTTAAAACTTCAACTCTGCCCTTTAAATCAGGCTTGTCAACAATAATTCTTCTATCCAGTCGTCCCGGTCTTAACAGCGCCTTGTCCAAAACTTCTGGTCTGTTTGTCGCTGCAAGAATAAACAATCCCTTTGATGAATCAAAACCGTCCATCTCTGCTAAAAGCTGATTTAAAGTCTGTTCACGCTCATCATTGCCGCCGCCATACCTTGAATCTCTACTTTTACCAATGGCATCAATCTCATCAATAAAAATAATACATGGTGCTTGTTTTTGTGCTTCCTTAAACAAATCACGCACCCTTGAAGCACCCACGCCCACAAACATCTCTACAAAATCAGAACCTGCCAATGAGAAAAATGGGACATTGGCTTCTCCTGCAACCGCTTTTGCAAGCAATGTTTTACCTGTACCCGGAGGTCCCACAAGCAATGCGCCCTTTGGCAGCTTGGCGCCTATCTTTGAATATTTGTCTGGATTATGCAAGAAATCCACAATCTCTTTTAATGATTCTTTTGCTTCGTCCTGTCCTGCCACATCCTTAAATGTTACACCTGTCTGTTTTTGCACATAGACTTTAGCCGTATTTTTACCAACGCCCATGCCTCCCATCATACCACCGCCAGACGATATCTTCCTATATATAAAGGTAAACATAAATATCATAATTAAAAGCGGCAAAATATAGGCAGCTAAAAATTCAATCATAGAAGCGCTCGAATCTGGAATATATCCAGAAATGGTGATATCTGGATTCTTTTTTAATATTGACACCAGCTCATCGTCATTGACATATGCTGTGTAATATGTGTATTTAATTTTTCCCAATTTATTTTGCTCGTTTGTTTCGTCGGCTGGTGTAATAACAATTCGGTCTGCGTCAAACTTTACTTCAGCAATTTTGTCATCTTCTACCATCTGAAGAAACTCGGTATAAGATATTTCTTTAAAACGAACGTTGTTTAAAAGCCCACGCAATAAAGAAAATCCTATAAATGTAAGAACAGCAGCAATTGCAAGTATCAAAATGGTGTTAAAATTTTTTTGCTTCTTGTTATTATTTTGGTTATTTCTATTGTTATTTTGATTATTGTTTCTTCTGTTATTTCCATTATTGTTGTCATAACCATTATAATTACTGTTATTTTGATAATTTTGTCTATCGTAATTTGGACCATTCAGCCCACCACCATAATTTTGTCCGTTATAACCCTGATTACCATAATTTTGCCCATTATAGCCTTGTCCGCCATAATTTTGTCCATTTAGTCGATTGTCATAATTTTGTCCATTATTGCCTTGACTGCCACGATTTGGACTATTGTAATCCTGACCGCCATAATTTGGACTATTGCCAACATCGCCCTGACCATTTGGCTTATGGTTGTAACTTTGTCCATTCTGGTTGTTTACATTGGGGTTGCCAGAATTGGTGTTTTCAGTGTTATTACCATTATTTTCCCAATTATCCATTCCTTCTCTCCATTCTTTTTGTGTATATGCACATTCAACATTATAATTATAATTTTCCCATAAATCAATTAAAACTGTATTATTTTTTAAAAAAATATGGAAAATAATTATAAACCGTTATATAATGTTATTTATTATTCATTGATTTACAGCCGTTATTCGGCAGAACGGAGGAAATGATGCCTGTTAAATACGTATTTGTCACAGGTGGCGTAGTATCTGGTCTTGGAAAGGGTATTACTGCTGCTTCTTTAGGACGTTTACTGAAAGCTCGTGGATTTAAAGTTACCATGCAAAAATTTGACCCATATATTAACATTGACCCTGGTACAATGAACCCAATTCAGCACGGTGAGGTATTTGTTACCGATGACGGTGCGGAGACTGATTTAGACCTTGGTCATTACGAACGATTTATTGATGAAAGTCTCAATAAAAACTCCAATGTAACCACTGGCAAAGTATACTGGGCGGTTTTACAAAAAGAGCGGCGCGGCGATTTTGGCGGCGGTACGGTTCAAGTTATTCCACATATTACCAATGAAATTAAAACGCGGTTTTTCCGTGATTTTTCATCAAACGATACAAAAATTGCAATTATTGAAGTTGGCGGAACGGTCGGCGATATTGAAAGTCAGCCTTTCCTCGAAGCTATACGACAATTTCAACATGAAGTCGGCAGAGAAAACGCCATTTTAATCCATGTAACACTGATTCCATACTTAAAAGCATCCGGCGAAATGAAAACAAAGCCTACACAGGCAAGTGTAAAGGAGCTTCAAGGCATGGGTATTCAGCCCGATATTCTTGTCTGCCGGACAGAACAGCCATTGCAGGCAGGTATTAAAGATAAGATTGCTCTTTTTTGCAATGTGCCAAAATCACATGTATTACAAAACCTTGATGTTGAGATTCTCTACGATGCACCGCTTGCTATGGAGGAAGAAAACCTTGCACAGGTAGCATGTGAATGTCTGCATCTGGACTGTCCAGAACCAGACCTTGACGAATGGCGCGCAATGTGTACTGCATGGAAAAATCCTACTAAAAAAGTAACCATTGCACTTGTTGGTAAATATATTCAGCTTCATGACGCCTACATCAGTGTTGTAGAGGCATTAAAACATGGTGGTGTTGCAAACTCTGCCGATGTTTCTATCAAATGGGTAGACTCTGAAACAGTCAATGAAAACAATGCCAATGTCATCCTATCGGATGTTTCTGGTATACTCGTTCCTGGCGGTTTTGGCGACAGAGGCGTTGAGGGCAAAATACAGGCAATACGATATGCCAGAGAACATCATATTCCATTTTTGGGGCTTTGTCTTGGTATGCAGCTTTCTATTGTAGAATTTGCAAGAGACGTCATCGGTTATTCCGATGCACACAGCGTTGAATTAAAGCCTGATACGACACACCCTGTCATTCATCTGATGCCAGACCAAGAAGGAATTGACGATATTGGCGGAACGCTTCGACTTGGTTCTTATCCTTGTGTTTTGGATAAGACAAGCATTGCTTACAAAGAGTATGGACAAGAGACGATACATGAACGTCACCGCCATCGTTATGAAGTCAACAATGATTACAGAACTGTTCTTGCAGAACATGGCATGACTTTATCCGGCATTTCACCAGATGGAAGAATTATTGAAATGATTGAGTTAAAAGACCACCCATGGTTTGTTGCAACACAGGCTCATCCTGAATTAAAGTCACGACCAAACCGTCCGCATCCATTATTCAGAGGATTTATAGAAGCCTCATTAAAATATCAAAACGATGCAACTGCTTCGACAAAAAAATAAATAGACAACCCTATTTCGTACTTAGAGGCTGTCGCATAGAAAATGAAATATACAAGATATGGTTCAATATTACATTTTAATATCTTGTAGTTGATTTTCTTTATGCGACAGTCTCTTTTTTTCCTCATCAAACAAACGGCAAAACGTACTGCAAATATCTGCTTGATTGATTTAAAAATTAGCATTGACAATATAAATATTCACCTTTATAATTGAACTGTAAGTTTAATTATTACAAGGAGAATTACATGGGACGACGAAAAAAAGAGCCAAAAAGCGTACACCGAGAGCATATAGCTTCTGCTGCCTCTGTATTGTTTATGGAAAAAGGAATTGCCGCCACTTCTATGGATGATATTGCAAAAGCAGCAGGTTACAGCAAGGCAACTCTATATGTTTATTTTGAAAACAAAGAAGAAATTATCAGTATTTTGGTATTAAATAGCATGAAAAAACTTTATGACTATATCTGTTGTGCTTTAGAACTGCAAAAAAGCACAAAAACAAGATATGATTTTATCTGTCGTGGTTTGGTACAATACCAAGAGGAATTTCCATTTTACTTTAAAATGGTATTGGATAAAATCAATATCGACTTTGAAAATCGCAACTATCTTCCAGAAGAAAAAGAAACATATCAAGTTGGAGAAGAGATAAATAAAAAAATAAAAGACTTCTTAATATATGGCATAGAAAAAGGCGATTTGCGCGACAATCTAAAAATTATGCCTGCTATATTTAACTTTTGGGGTATGTTATCCGGAATTATTCAGCTTGCTTCAAATAAAGAAGAATACATTAAAAGTACAATGGGATTATCTAAAAAACAGTTTTTAGAGTATGGTTTTGATATGTTATATTATTCCATTGCAAAGAAAGGGGGTTAATATGAAAATATCCCGAAAAAAAATCATTTTGTTTATCACCTTATTTTTTCTTCTTGTTAGTTTAATTTTGGCAGCAATTTATCTAAAAAATGTCGCAGCCTACAAAAAAGCTGTAAAAGAAACAACTTTTGACAGCATAGATATTTCTGTTATTCCAGACGGTGTCTATACTGGAGAATATGATGTTGATTTTATATATGCCAAAGTAAATGTAACCATTCAAGACAAAAAAATTATAAACATTGATATTTTGGAGCACAAAAATGAGCGCGGAAAACCTGCTGAAACAATTATAAAAACAATCATTGCAGAACAAAAAATAGATGTTGACACCATATCTGGTGCAACAAATTCAAGCACCGTTATTAAGAAAGCTGTTGAAAACGCCCTTCAAATGGATACGCATTAAAAACTCTCATTGCCCCCAATATTGTAGGTATCTGTAAATTTTCAAAAGCATATATACATTAATTTTCTGCGAACAGATATGTTATACTGTTCGCAGAATGGAGGTCACATATGAAAAAAAGGCATTATCTATTGAACACTACAAGACTGTTCTTTGTCTTTCTCCTTTTTTAAAGACTTCTGTACACCTTGTATAACAATATCACTAGGTCTTGATACACCAAGAAGCAAAGGAGAAGTCTTATCATGGTATTGATAATTGTCTAATGCTTTCTGTGCACTTTTATTGGCATAGCAGTATTTACAGCCATTCATACAAGTATCATATGCTCCTATATCCCTACTTTCAATACAATGACATCCTTGCCTTGTTCCTCTATGTTTCAAAGTCTTAAAGTCAATATTATTGGCTTTTCCTAAAATATTAAGTGTTATACAACCTGAAGTATGAATGCCATAATCTGTAAACTTTCTATTTGTTCCACAGGTCTGAATAAAAATACCATATTTTTTAGCAATAGCGCCAAATCCTTGTGCCAGTTCATTGATATCCTGCTCTGTCAGCGCGATAAGTTCCGGCATATTGGTTTTTAGTTTTTTATACATTTCTACAAATCCAAAAATACAGCGGTCAATATAAGGCGCTAATACTTTTGCTATGCGCTCAAAAGTTTCTAAATGACATTTTACTGTATAGTCTTTTGTTAATAAAACAGGGTCATATCTCCATGCAATACGCTGTTTTCCAACTAATTTTGACAGTTTTATCAACGTCTCCATACTTTCCTCTATACTAGGCACGCCTGGCTCAATATCTTTCCCATACGCTGTAATTGTGTAATAATAATATGTATTGAAACGTTCTGTAATTTCATGTAAACGCGCTAGTATTGGTTCGTAATTTTTAGAACAAAAAACAACACAATCCACCTTATCAGGGTCTAGCTCATAACGTACTACTTTATTCGTAAACAGAGGATTGCGTGAAAGCGCATACCCTTCTGAAAATCGATTTAGCAACCATTCTGTGTAATATTGTACTGTATCTGTCCGTCCTCCTGTGTTAAGAATCATTTTGTACCTGCCTCCTATTTTATCTTTTTTGATTTTATTATTTTTAGCACCATCTTTGATGTTATAAACTTATATTTTTATTTTATACCATATTCAGCCGCTACGGTTATACAATATCCTTCATTTCTTAAATAATTAATTTCATATATACTATATATATCTTTCAGACGCTGACTTTCTAATATCAACTTGTCCCCCATCTGAAAATAAATACCCTCTATAATTTGAGATAATCCTTTTCCAGTAGCTTTTGACACGGCTTCCTTTGCTGTCCATAAGCGAAAAAAACGTTCTTGTTTTTCTTCTAAAATTTCATTTACCCAAAACTTTTCTTTTTCACTAAAACATTTTCTCATTACTTTTTCATTCATTTGATGTTTTCCTTCAATATCAATTCCAACAGGCACATCTGCCACTACACAAACGGCATAATCCCCCGCATGAGATAAATTAAAATAGATAGGATTTATCTCTATAAGCATTGGCTTACCACCCTTTTGATACTCTATTTCATATGAAAATGCCATCTTGCTGTTTATGCCTTTTTCAATATCATTTTTAGAAAGACTTTTTATAACACAATCTTTTGAGACATTTTCTTTATGTTTATACGCTGTCACACCATAATTTAAAACAAGCTCTGCTGCCAGACTTCTTGCTTTGTCCTCCTTATTTTTTAACTGGTCAATTTTTTGTTTTCTTCTCAAAGGCATGACATCGTAAGCCTTGTCAAACAGATATTTACATGTAAACATACCTATATTTAAAACAGCAATTTGCATTTTTGTCAACAGTTCCACTCCTTACAACAAAATAATCGCAATAAATTAACGACACTATAACACCTCTTTTTACAAAACAATTTGCTGTAAACTTCATAATTATAATAACTATGTTCAAATTGACGCGAATATAAATGAGCAATATCAATCTGTTCTTTTTTATCAAGTACACCGCCATTTTGACACCATGCCGCCATATCCAACTGCTTGAGTACCTCATATCCCACAACAGCATTTTTTACCTTTAATAAAATATTGTAATCATACACAGCATATAAAAAATACCGATATATATAATACATCAATAATTGTTTATATTCATAATCTCTGTCTTTATAATATTTATCAAAAGATAAAACTATTTTTTTGTACTCTTTATATCCGCTCAAACCGTCTATAAATTGATGATAACAGGACACATACCTATTCCAGTCAGGATTGATAACCTCCATATCCGGAAATGTATCAAAAAATTGACGGACTGATTTTAATAGATTGGTATATATTTTATTTTGTTTATCCATTTCTATTGTAACCGTGTGATTTATACATTGTAACAGCCGACGTTTGCAATAATTTTCATCACTATATTTTTTTACAATATCAGAAATAGCACTATCCTTTTCCTTATCCAGAATCCTTTGAAGTTTTACTGCCATATCCAACAACAAAATAGCAACCTCATCCGAAGAAAATGTATCGTTTTGAATAATGTCATATGCACATATTCTTGCCTTTTTTAACTGATAATAAAGAAAACCATCAATATCATTGACTTGATTTAGTGGTTTTCCATCTTCTTTTACGTCAAATGTCCATTTTTCCTGCAAATTAAATATCAATTCACCTGCTGTCTTACAAGATGGCGCTATCCCAATTTCTTTCTCATTTCCATAGGTATTGATAAATCTTGGAAATTCAGCACAAGTATCACAAAGTTTATCCTCTCCAAGTTCTGTATATAAATCACATAAATTTTTTTCATTTAAAAAAGGACAACGTTTATTTTCTGACAATGTAAAGGTACAGCCTCCCTCTCCATCTGGATTCATAACAGACTTTAACCGCTTGCCAAACGCTCCTTTTACTGATTGATAATATTGATATGCCTTCGCATCAACATCGACGTCCCACCCTGCACAACATGTATCAGTGCAGGCTCCTGCTATACATTTAAAATCTTTATAATAATGTGGTGTACAAACCTTCATTTTTATTTCCATTTCTGCCCTGCTTTTTACATAAAGAATAAAAAATTCTTACAAATTTATATTAAACAGCGCTTATTTTTAATTGTTGTCAACGCATTTATCCTTTGTTATACTTATAGCAATACTTTTTTAAAAACGTATTTTTTACTTTACAAAAACCAAGACAGGAATAAGTATTTATTATGAAATTAAATAACTTCACTACAATAAAAATGTCTATTTATAACGATTTTAAAAAATATGCTCTGTCCGCTTTACTTGTTCTCTTAGGATTGATATTATTGCAAGTCCTATTTAAAAGAATATGTCCTATCTCTATTATCACAGGATATCCTTGTCCGGGATGCGGTATCACCCGAGCATTCTTTTTCTTTTTAACCTTTCGATGGAACCTTGCTTTTTCATATAATCCAACCATTTTTTTATGGTTATCTGTCATTGCATGGGGAATTTTTTTGCGGTATTTCATAAAAGACAATGCCTTTAAAACAAAGCACAAAAAAATATTCATTCGCGCAGTTACAGCAGTTGGAATAATATCCATTGCAGTATATATTGTGAGAATGAATATTCTTTACCCAAATGTTCCCCCTATGACTTATAATACATTTAACATTTTACATTTACTGCATAGGTTTTTTATATAATTACGTAAAATTAATTTTTTTTATTTTCAATAATCAATAGTCTTAGCTGCCCTTCTATGTTTAATAACATAAAGGGCAATTCCGATTGCTACAATAAATATAGAGATAAATTGTGATGTCGATAAAAATCCAATTGCACCACGATAATCATTTCTAAAAAATTCAATAATAAATCTTCCAATTCCATAAAGAACCATATACATACTTGCAATATCGCCCGGCAAACTCTTTTTTGACTTCTTAAAAACAACATCTGCAAATACAATCAGTATGGCTGCTATAATAAAATTGCCAAGCGCTGAATAAATTTGTACTGGTATTAATGCAACTCCTGCCGGAGCCTGCCCTCCTGCCGGAAATACCACTGAAAAAGCAGAATCGGTTTCTTTTCCATAACAACACCCTGCCAAAAAACAGCCAATACGCCCAAATCCTTGCGCTATGGATATTTCTGGCATAATTAAATCAAAATAGGTCAAGAAATCCAATTTTTTTACTCTGCAATATAACATATTACATAAAATTCCGGAGATAATACCTCCATAGATAACAAAGCCAGAAGACCCCAAAAAATGCAACGGGTCTTGTATAAACGATTTAAAATCAACAATAATAAATAAAATCTTGGCTCCAACAAATCCCATAATTGCAGCAATAACAGCAATATCAATAACCGCCTCATCCTTTAGACCTTTTTGCTTTGCTCGAAATTGTCCAACAAACAAAGCAATAATAAAACCAATTCCTATCATAAATCCATATCCTGGTATACTTATCGAACCAAGCTTAAATAATTCAATTTTCATAACACTCCTTATTTTTTAAACTGCTCCTCTATTTTGTTTTGAAATTCTTGATAAAATTTTTCGTCACTGTCATAACGTGCCATATAAAAATTTTGTAATGTGGACATACAACACCTTTTTACTGCGGCGCTGTCAAAATCTGGCTGTGACACAATATCTGCAATCTTTTTTTGCATTTTGCACACATATTTATGCCAATCAATTAAAAAGTTTTTATAATGGTCACTATTGTCTGCTTCAATCCACTTTTTTACTTTTATCTTTGTCAAATTGCTTTTATGACATTGACCTTTTTGCACAATATATTTGAAATGTTCTTCATCTTCCCAAAAACGCCCTAATGGAAACAAACGACACACACTCGGTCTAGCCTGATGGATGGTGCAGCGGTTATCTTTGCTTAAAAAAGAACAACAATTTGTATCTTGTGTCATCTTAATATTAGGCAGCATTAATCCATCTACTATATTAATTTCAATCTTCCCATTTAAAAGCTGTTCAAATGAACAATGAAGGTTTAGACACAATCGATGCACATCATATGGGTCTAAAATAATCGTCTTATCCATTCCTTGACAACACGTAACTGCACAGTCTCTACATCCTCCTGTGTCCACTTTAACCATATCATTTTCTGTATACAAACGTCCATCCGAAATATCTTCCAATGCGCACTGTCGATTCATACTTTTTCTCTTTTCTTTCCTTCTTCTTTTTTTGTTCCTTCTTTTTTCTTTGTTTCTTTTTGGGATACATGAATATTTTTCTTACAGATATCCGAAAGACAACATTTGTCACAATATGGAGTGGTTCGTGCTGTGCAGACGTCTCTGCCGTGATGTACCAACCTGTGACAGAAATCACTTCCTTCTTTTGGCGGTATAATCTTCCACAATTCCATCTCCACTTTTTTTGGTTCTTTGATATCTTTTACCAATCCAATTCGATTGCAAAGCCTTATACAATGCGTATCGGTGACAATTGCAGGCTTTCCAAACACATCACCCATAATCAGATTCGCACTTTTCCTTCCAACACCAGGCAGCTTTAACAATTCTTCAAAATCATCTGGAACTTTATCTTTATATTGCTCGTGAAGCATTTTCATACAAGTGCTAATATCTCTTGCCTTACTTCTTCCTAAGCCGCAAGGGCGCACAATCTCTTCTATCTTTGCAACATCCGCTTCTGCCAAAGCTTCAACGGTTGGATATTCTTTAAACAATTTTGCAACAATCACATTCACTCTTGCATCGGTACATTGGGCAGCAAGCCTTACACTAACCAGCAACTTCCATGCATCGTCATAATCCAGTGAACAACTAGCCTCAGGATATTCCTTTTTTAGCCTCTTAATCACTTCTAAAGCCAACTGTTTTTTTGTCATATCTTTTACATACCTTTCTGCAAATTTATCATAAAATGATATTTTTCTATTATAGTAAACTATAAATGCCTTTACATTATACCTATTTTTATTGTCTACTTCAAGATGGTTTCAGAAATCGAATGTAAGCTATTTTAGTACAATATACACAAATAAATAAAAAAGATTGTTGCATAAACAATAAGTCTAAAAACACAACTTATTATGTTTAACAACAATCTTTTCTTTATTTTATATTATTTTCAATATCTGTTCTATTTTGCTTAAGCAATTCATTATAACTGTCATTTACAATTTTTCCATCATTAATTGTAATCACTCGGTTGGTCATCGAAGCTATTTTTGTATCATGTGTGACGATAATAACCGTTTTTCCTGTTTTATTGATATCCTTTAAAAGGTTTAAAACTTCCTCTCCAGTTTTTTGGTCTAAAGCTCCTGTCGGTTCATCTGCCAGTATTATATTTGCATCCATTACCAAAGCCCTTGCAATTGCAACTCTTTGCTGCTGACCTCCAGACATTTTTGCAGGTTTTTTATTAATAACGTCTTCAATTCCTAACTGTTTTACAACTTCACTTATCTTACTTACTCTGCTGCTTTTTTTTACATTATTTATTAAAAGAGGCAGTTCTATATTCTCATATGCTGTATAGTAATCCATCAAAGCAAAATGCTGATATATAAAACCAATTTCACTTTTTCGTATCTGCTCTATATCTTTTCGTCTTAACCCCAAAGTGTCTTTGCCATTGATTAAATAATGCCCTTCTGAATAATCCAATACACAGCCAAGAATATTTAACAATGTACTTTTTCCAGACCCTGATGGTCCCATTATCGCTATAAATTCTCCATCTTTTATTGTCAAATGAACATGGTCTAAGGCTCTCACTATAATACCTGATGAATCATATATCTTACTTACATCAATAATTTCAATCAAATTTTTCACCTTCTCATCTTATATATATTTAAAACTCTCTTTATTCTTTAGAACTTTATATAATGGATAAAGCATTGTTCCCAATACTGCTGCAAATTCTGCACCAACAACAAGCAAAATATTTCTTGCTGTAATAGAAATGTCTGCTCCTCCACATATTCCAATCACCATATATATAACTAAAAAGGCACAACAGGACAACAGACTAATCTCTACAATCTCACGCATCATATCTATAATTAATCGCATGTCACCCATTCCCAACAACTTTTTAATTGCATATTCTTTTCTTCGCTGAAGAATCCAAAATTCCGAAACAACCATACAATTCAAGATACAAAAACAATATGCAATAACATTTATTTTTAGATTTTCCTTTGCTAATGTCTGTTCTAATACACTGTCGTTATCACTGTTTATTTTAACAGCCTCAATAGCGCTATCCCCATCATAGCTTTTTATATTTCCATATACCATAGAATATGTCTTTTCTTCTATGTTGGAATCACTGCATAGTTCTACTGTATATGAAAGTTGTTTTGTCAACGCCTTCTTTACATTATCGCCCATTGAATCCATATGAAAAACTAGCTTGTCATCCCAATAATCCGAAACTTCACTTCCAATAATTCCAACAATTTTATACTTTTCACCCTCTATTGTCAAAAATAAATCATCACCTTGCTTTATTGCAATCTTTGCTTTATTTTTTCCAACAGCAATTTCATTGCTTTTTGGGGTTCCCGGTAATCGTCCGCTTAAAACTGGATACTTTAAAGATTCATTATTTTTTAAAATAACCTCGCATAAATATGATTTGCCCAATTCTGCAATTGCCACACTAAATTTCTTTTTTATTATTAAATTGCATTGTTCAACATCACTACTTATTCCAGAAATAACATCTGTTTTCTTGGATGTTGTTATCTGCATCTGTATTACATTCTTATACAATGAACGAAGCCTGTCATTTTCCTTGTTATACGCTTTATTATATACACCAAGCGCACCAAATATCGTAAACAGCACAATCACTTGTCCAATTACCATAAATGTAGCAGTCAATCTATAACGAAACAAACGTTTTACTATTTTCATACAAATAACCATACTTTCCTATCAACCTGCAAATTTAAGTTTCTAAAGCAAATTTGCTAGTTACTCTTTTTCCTGAATTAAATCTGAAATTTTCATTTTTCTAAAGATAATATTAGGCACGATTCCTACTGTAACAAACATAAATAAAACAATACTAATCAATACAATCGGCAAGGCATACTCATGTGCAACAACCATATTTTCTTTTAAAATGTTACCGTCAATATATATATTCCCTACATACAAGCTGCCAAATAATTTAAACTGTCTTACACCCCAAATTATCAATGATGGAAATAAAAAAATTGCACCATTATAAATATAAGAAAGCCTTATCACTTCTTTTACCCTCATTCCACAAGATATCATAATCCCATAAGAAGCCCTATCTGAATAAAGATGAACAATTGTTGTAACAATCATAGAAAACAAAGACGCAATCATAAAATATATGGTTGCTGTCGCATTGGCATTATGAGCTAGTCCCTTATCTTCAATTTCTTTATTAACCATTTCTTCAATGCTTATAATACTTACTGTCAGTCCATTTTCAACGGCAAAATTTCTTATATTGTTATTTATTTTTTCTGCATCACCATCTATACAATAATAATATTCATAAGAAAAATCTACAAAGGAAGCTGTATCATATTTAGAATAATCGTTAGTCAATAAAATAAATTGATTATCAAGCACATAACTGTCCCCACTTGCTTGATTATTAAATAAACGTCCCCTTTTTGGCCATGAAGAACCTTTCTTTAGAAATCCAGCAACCACCGCATCATCTTTGGAATATAGCGAAACAGTACATATATCGCCTATATTATATTGACCTTTTAAATTAGCGCCTAAAAGTACTTTTTGATAACCATTATTAGAATCAAGCGACTGTTTTTGTTCATCGCTTAAATTCAAATTTCCCATATCCATTAAATCCCATTGGACAACAATACCATTTATACTGTTTTCATCTTTTATCATAACGGCTTCTGAAAAAAAGCCGCTGTATCTAATATTTTCAAGTTCCTTTATATAATTTACAATCGTTTGACCATTCTCATATGTATTGCTGTTTCCTATACACTGTATGTAATATATATCTTTATAATTATTAGAAAACATATTTGTAATACGGTCTAAGGCATATCTGCTGCTTATATAATTTGTAAATACAATATCAAGCATGTAAAATGTAACAACATTCATACACAGCAATAATATTGTTATAAAAATTCTTTTGTAAATACTTCTATATGCTATTATGAAGCTGTTTAAAAACCGCATGAAGCTATTTTCTCCTTAACTTTCAATATCACTGAATATAATAATCCATATGACTGTCTTTCCATTCATCATAAGCTGCCTTATCACTTATTTCATATATCCCATTACCACACATACGATATGTATAGGGCATTTCTTTATCAAAATTTAAAACAATTAATATCTGAGCATAATCGCCCTTTTCATGTAAATCATTATAATCAATATAATAAACACCTGTTTTTTCAATCTTCTTTTCTGCTAATAAGTCAAACTTGTCCAAATTATTATCTTGATACTGATTTTCCCATGTACCATAGTATTGATTTTCAAATTCTCCATATTGTTTCCATGAAAATTCCATTGTATTTCCAAGTTCTTCTTCCCAAAGCGTAACTGGAATACCATATAATTTTACTGTCAACTTTGGAATAGTATCAAAAAAATCTTCATAAATTGCAAAGGATACTGCTTGGACGTCTTGTGTTTCAACTATAAATTTATCAATTGTGGTCTTATCATGTACATTCCCTTTTCCTTCACTTGATACATTTTCCCCTTCTTTTACTACCATTAATGGATTATTCGCTTTTTCACTATTAGCCCCTTCTAATTCAGGCTGAGAATTGCATTGACTTTCACAGCCTTCCGCTTTATGTTTAATACTGTTACAGCCACTAGGACAATTTATATTTTTAAAAGCAGCAAAGCTAAAATCTAAATCATAACTATCTTCTATATATGAAACACCTTTAATCTTATTTTCTACATGTGGATAATACACATATTTAACATCTTTATATTCAAACTGACTCTCCATTCTCTCCCAGCCATCATAAACTTGCACTGTTTCATTTTCTTGAATAATACTTTTAGTTTCATATTGAGGCTCTGTTAATACTTCATTTTCAACAGACCAACTATTTTCACCACAACCTGAAATACAACATATTGCCAGCAAAAGAAAAACATAATTTCTTTTCTTCTTCATTTTCGATATACTCCCTATATAGTCCAAAGAGTAATTCATAAAAAATTTTCAATGAATTACTCTTTGAAATGAAATCCTACTTTAATATTAATTTTATTAATTTATGCAATACACCTTATATTAACTTTCAGAAAGTTCCATTGTATCATAACATTCATTTGGATTAGAATATAACTTATGAACACTGGTATAATCCTCAGACCATTCATAATCTGATGAATATGTTGGGTCACTATAAGATACTCCACTACTATAAGTATATTGTTCACTATTTTGATATGTAGTTGTCACTTGTAAAAGAGCTAAATGTGCTGAATTTCCTCTTATTGTACCCGCACTGACATTACGCATACCATTGGAATAATTGCTATTAAGATACGCATATCCTCCCTTTTCCATATTCTGTGAAGCTGCAAATGCAACCGTAGTCATAGAAGATATTAATAATGCTGATAACGCTGCTGCTCTAACAATTGTTCTTTTTGATTTTTTTACAATTGATACATTATTTTCTTTCCTCTTCATTGTAAACTTCCTCCTATATTTTATTAGAACTTTTTAAATAAAAATAAATATTAATTAAGTTTTTGTATTATTTTACTATATATAAATATAAATTCCAACACTTATTTAATTGTATTTACATTATTTATAAATAAATATTTTATACATATATAATATTAATACACGAAACATAACTATATTTTATTTAAAAATCTGCAAATTTCATTGCTATTTAGCAAGATTTAAGCCAAAATTTATCTTTCTCTCTATATATTGTTCAATTTTTGTACTATGATAATTTATTTATACATTTATTATGTTGGTCTTTTATGTTCTCTTGTTATACGTTTATCTGTGTGCTAAACTGTATTTTATAAACATATCAAACAAATATTTTTCACTTATTTTATTGTTTGCCTATAAAACTTCATTTTATTTTTAGGAGAGGAGTCAAAAGCGATGAAAACCTATAATTACACACTTCAATATATTGATAACATTCCTTATCTTATCCCTTTTGGACAAGGTATATCTGACCATATTCCTTCTGTTTTACTAAATGAAACAAGTGTAATGATATGGAATGCTATTCAAGCCTATGAAACGGAAGAAGAAATTATTTTTCATTTAATACAGACCTTTCAACCTGACACGGAAAATGAAAAAATAGAATTAGAAAATGATATCAAACAATTTATGAACCATTTAGAAATGTATAATATTTTTGGCAACCAATCATTCCATGTTTTAGTACCTTATAAAACAAAAAATATTACCTTTCATATTGCTGGGATTTCCATGTTGTATGTAGGACTTGAAGCTTTATTTTCAGATGATTTTATTCCCTTTTTATCAAACAACGAAAAACAACCTGAAATAACAATTTATACCTCCTTAACATTGCCGCATTTTAAATCCATAGGCACTATTCTTGTCCGAAGCGATGATATTACAATTTGTGAAAATGATAATGAATATATATTTATAATGAATACCTATCAATATGTAAAAGAATGTCATCTTTCTAAAGATGGCGCAAAATGTATTTTATATCATCTTGACTTGCAGCCTGCTGACTATAAGACAGCAAAAGAAGAAGTATTCCACACTATTCGATTTGTGTTTTTATATGTAGCAGCACAGCATGATATGTTTATTATTCATTCCGCTTCAATATTATATAAAAATAAAGCATGGCTATTTTCTGCCTCTTCTGGTACAGGCAAATCCACCCATACCTCGTTATGGAAAAATTTATATCACACGCCTTGTATCAATGGCGATTTAAATCTTTTAGCTATCACCAAAAACCATGTAGAAGTTCGCGGAATCCCTTGGTGCGGGACTTCTGGCATAAGCGACAACAAGACCTATCCTTTAGGCGGAATTATTCTTTTAAAACAGCATCCAACTGATAAAATACAACCTCTTACACCGGCAGAAAAAATCTTGTATACTATGCAGCGTTTTATATCACCTGCATGGAATAAAGAAATGGTACAAAAAAATCTAAATGCTGCCTGTTTTATATCAAAACATGCCATGATAACTAAACTTTTATGCACAAAAGAGTCATCTTCTGCACAGCTTATCCATGCAGAAATTGATAACTATGAGGAGCAGTAACTATGGAAATTAAAAAGACCATCAAACATATTATAAAACGTATTCAAGAAGGTATGTTAAAAGATATGTGGCTCCAGACAAAATGGATTTACAGTTATGCCAGACGTTATTGGCTAGCTATGATTTTTTATACATTAATGGGTCTTAGCGGAACGATATTAAGTTTAATATCTAGTTTGATATCAAGAGACCTTGTTGATATGATAACCGGACATCAAACAAGTGAACTCGTAAAAACATTTTGTATGATGATAAGTTTCACAATTGGCAATCAAATTATATCCCAACTGACAGGTTATATTTCAAATTGGATAAGCATAAAAGTAGACAATTCCATAAAAGCTGAAATTTATGAAAAAATGCTGACGACGGACTGGGAGGCTATCTCCAATTATCACACTGGCGACTTACTTACTAGATGGAACAGTGACGCCTCTGCCATCTCCTCAGGCATTTTAAACTGGATACCCAATTTAATCATATATTCCTTTAAATTTATTATGGCATTGGGTATTGTTATTATAAATGACCCTACATTTGCCATATTTTCACTGATTGGTATGCCTGTGACCGCTTTAATGAGCAAAACATTGATGAAAAGAATGGTTCATAACAATAAACGAAGTGCTGCATTGGGCGCTAAAATGTCTGGATTTAATCAGGAATCCTTTTCTAATATTCAGACCATCAAAGCATTTGATTTAATCAAATTATATAGTCAACGTTTAAAACAATTACAGATTGAATATCTTAATATGCGGTTGGAATTTAATCGTATGTCTATGGTGACTTCTTTTATTATGAGCCTTGTTGGAATGGCTGTCTCTTACAGTTGTTACGGATGGGGTATTTATAGGGTATTTTCTGGAAATATCTCATATGGCACTATGACGCTTTTTATATCGTTGTCCGGACAACTGACAGGCGCTTTAAATTCATTGATTTCTCTAGTTCCTTCGGCTATTGGCTTAACAACTTCAGCAGGAAGAATTATGGATATTATCAATATGAAACAGGAGGATTACTCCGAAAAAGAAAAGGTTGCCAAGCTTAACAATCGTTATAAAGAACGGGGATTCAGCATTGATTTAAAAAACATTTGTTATCACTATGCAAATGGTACACCCGTATTTGACAATGTTTCTATCGAGGCGCATCCACATGAAATTGTAGCTCTTGTAGGTCCTTCTGGTGAAGGCAAAACAACCATGCTGCGATTAATTTTAGCCCTGCTGCACCCACAAAAGGGAGACGCTTTTATATATGGCAAAGATACCATTTCTTCTGCTATAACAATCTCCCCTTCCACAAGACAGCTATTTTCCTATGTTCCTCAGGGAAATACCATGTTTTCAGGAACGATTGCCCAAAATCTTAGAAATGTTATGCCAGACGCTAGCGACGAAGATATTATAAAAGCGCTTCAATTAGCTTGTGCATGGAATTTTGTATCCAAACTTCCAGATGGTATTAACAGTGAAATTAAAGAACGCGGCGGCGGCTTTTCAGAAGGTCAGGCTCAACGTCTTAGCATTGCAAGAGCTATCCTAAGACGTTCGCCTTTTCTTCTGTTAGATGAAGCCACCTCCGCGCTTGACGTTGCCACCGAACGAATGGTATTAAAAAATCTTATGCAGGACACCTACCCTAGAACTTGTATCGTCACTACACACAGACCAACGGTACTGAATATGTGCCAACGCGTATATGAAATTCACGATAAACAATGTATATTATTAGATGATGATAAAATAAACCAGTTGATTGACCAGTTTTGACTATATTATATTTTTTATTGGTATAACATTATTTTCTGCTAAATAAGTTGATATTTCTAAATAAATTTAATATAATGAAAGTAAGAAAAGTAAGGAATTACAAACAGGAGGTTATTTCATTATGGAATTAGCAAAAGTAACATCAAAAGGACAGGTTACAATACCTATTGCAATCAGGAAAATGCTTGGAATACGTGAAGGGGATAAACTTCTTTTTGTAGAAGAAGGCGAAAAAGTTGTTTTAATAAATGCTTCAACCACTGCTTTATTAAAAGCACAAGAAGCTTTTAAAGGTGTAGCAGAAGAACTTGGCATTAAAGATGAACAAGATGTTGTAAAACTTGTAAAAGAAATTCGCGCCGAACGAGGAGAACAATATAAATGCGAATAATGTTAGATACAAATATTCTAATTTCAATGTTATTTTTTCCAAGTAAACAATTTAAACAAGTGTTGGATTATATTACAAGAAATCATAAGTTGGTTTTATCCTCTTTTGTAATAAATGAATTATTTGCTGTCACTGACCGCAAATTTTCATCAAAAAAACATATAATTGATTCTTTTTTATCAGATTTAACGTATGAGCTTGTCTATACTCCCTACAATATTCCAGGTAACCTTTTTGAAATCAGAGACATAAATGATTATCCTATATTATATACAGCAATTATTGAAAATATTGATATCTTTATTACAGGTGACAAAGATTTTTTAGATGTAAATATTGAATCGCCAAAAATAATGACACTAATTGAATTTATGGAAAAATACATTAATTGATATAAACTAAATTAATAAACATCACACTTTATTAAGAATATAATAAACGAATAAATATTTATCATTACTTATATTTAAAAAGTGTGGCATTTTTTATTAAAACCACACTTTTTAATGTATATTATTTTTTTGAATTTCCCTATTATCTCTCTTCCTCTGGTCGAACATATACCATGCCGTAAGCATTTGGTCCTATATGTGTTCCAATGGTTGCTCCAATCCCTCGAATTTTAGGTGAATCAAATTCCATTCCTTGTTTTTGTAAAGCCTGAATAAATCCGGCGCAATTGGTTCGGTCATACGCATATAAAAAGTATACAGGATACTTTTTATCATAACCTTTTGCGGCAACCTGTTTTGCCATATGTCGGATTGCATGTCGCACCCCAATTTGCTTGCCGCATAAAACCACATTTCCCTCTGGTGTAAATGTGACAATTGGTTTAATATTTGCCAATGTTCCAATATTTGCTACACTTTTGGAAATTCTGCCGCCCTTGTAGAGATATTCAAGCGTATCAAGACCAGCATAAATACATATACGCCCTTTAATGTTTTCTATTTCGTCAACAATATCTTCTACTGCTGCTCCTTTATCACGCATTGCCACAGCAATATCTACCAAAAGTCGGATACCTAACGTAGCAAGTTTGCTGTCAACAATATATATATTGTCATATCCAACGATATTTTTTGCAAGATTTGCACTTTGAAATGTTCCGCTAAGTTCACTGGAAATTAAAATTGCAAGTACTGTATCATTTACCTTCTTTGCTTCCTCAAACACTTGGGCAAATTCACTAGGTGAAGGCTGTGATGTTTTAGGAAGCTCTTTTGATGCAATCATTTTTTCAAAAAATTCTTCCTTTGTAATATCAACACCATCTCTATATACTTCTTCTCCAAAATTAACGGTCATGGGAATACAAGTGATTCCTCTTTTTTCAATTTCAGCCATACTATAATCTGCCGCTGAATCTGTAATGATTCTAATTGCCATAATACCCCTCCACACTATTTGTTATTTTTCCTAACACATTTATGACTATCTGAATTTCCGCAGCATTTAATTCTTTTGTCGCTTCCTTAATCAAGTCAATAATTCTTTTATGCTCTTTTTTATAAACATCAATATGTTCCTCATTTAATACTAAATAATACTGTCTTTTATCTTTTTTAGAACGAACTCTTTTAATGATTTCTTTTTTTTCAAGATTATTTAATGTTAAATTCATAAGCGATTTAAGAATTTTTGTCCTATTACACAAATCCGTTGCTGTCATATTAATATGATTTTGCCTTGCCTCATTTAACAGACGACAAACCACAGCCTCATTAAATGACAGGTCTTTTACAATTCTTCTATTACTGATAACAAAAGTCATTCTAAGCCATGTGTCTAACAAATTTTCATAAATATTATTTTTCATATTCATTCATTATGCCTTTCTTGCAGTAAAGCAATAGTAACTACATTTTGTAAAGTGCTTTATATGAGCAAAAAGTTCATAAAATGAACTATTTTAGTTTACTTTATGAACTATATTATAGAATGGTTTATTTGTCAATATCATAAAATTAATTTTCAATAATTTTATAGATGGATATTTCATTTTATACAGAAAAATTAGAATAAAAACATTAAAAAATGTCTGTATATTATATAATACACAGACAAAATAACATATTTTTAAGTCAAGCGGATATTCGCAATCCGCTTGGTGCTTGCTCGATAAGATTAAATTTAAAAATAATCAACATTTTCTAATTATCATAATGATTCACGCCGCCAAAAAAACCCTCATTGCTATGACCTACTTTGTTTCCGTTTGCATCATAATTGTTCATACCACCAAAAAAGCCAGGTCTGCTTTCTCCTATCTTTTTTCCATTTTCATCATAGTCAACTACCCACCACCTAAAGGTGGTAGGCTTGTAACTGCCCAGTCGTAGTAACGGCTTACACCTCCGACCTTTAACCCCGATAGGTATTGCTACCTAAAGTAGCGTTACATCATAAGGGTGGTTGACAGCACCCTTTACAGCAAAGTTTACTCGGCTGTAACTGTACTAGGTACTTGGCTATCTTCAAGATAGTTTATTCCCATACGGTACAAATTCATAGCTCCAATACGGTCATCATTCGATTGATAGCCACAGTTTTTACAACTAAACAGATGTATCTTTTTATTACGGTTAGCTTTTTCAATATGTCCACATGCAGGACAACACTGGCTTGTATAAGCGGGGTTAACCTTAATTACAGTAGACTGATTCTGTTTAGCCTTGTAGATAAGTTTTTGTTCAAGGTCATAGAACGACCATGATACAGATACATATCTATTCTTGGTTTTAACACGTTCTGTGGCATTTCTAACACCGGACAAATCTTCAAGTACGAATAATGTATGCTTTGGGTTGTTTTTCACGAGTGCCTTTGATACACAGTGATTTATGTCTTGCATCCAACGGTTTTCTCGTGAGCCAATAGCTTTCATTCTTCGTCTTGCAGATGGAGTATGGCACATTTGGAGTTCTTTACGAAGTTTTGAATAGTTAGCACGTTTCTGTTTTATAGCTTTGCCACTAATAAAATCAGACTTATGCTTACTATCGTAGGTGGCAACAACAAAGTTAATACCTCTGTCAATTCCTACAACATTACAAATGTCCGAAATATTACTTTCTTCAACATCATAAGTAACAGGGATATGTAAAAAATACTTACCATGTTTATTTACAAGCTTGGCTGTACCAAACTTATAGATTATATGGTTAAAATATTTAGACATACCCTTAGCAAAATATGGCAGCTTAACACGACCATTTAAGGTATTTACCGAAAAACAGTTTTGTATAAGAGAATAGTCCCTGTTCCAAACAAGGTCATACTGTGGCTTTTTAAAAGATGGTTTAATCCACTTGGACTCATTTTCAAGAATGGTCTTATATCTGGCAATAACAGTCTTAAATACAGACTGAGCCATTTGTGATTTAAGTCTAAACTTCTCACGAAGCGTAGAATATAAAACCTTATTTAGTGAAAATTGTTTCAGGTCATGTGTACGAAATACATAGTCTGAAACATAATTACAAGCATCGCTGTAAACAGACATCGTTTTATCCAGTAAAACTTTGTCATCGGCAGTAGCAGATATTTGTATTTTGGCTGTAATAGTCATTTGTTGCATAAATGTACTCTTTTCGTTGATATTTCACTAAATATATTATATAATAATTGTTAGTGAGAGTCAATATATGGAGGCAGCATATGAATAACAGATACAGCCGTCACAATAGACACAAATACAGTCTCAAAGTACATATAGTATTCGTTACCAAATATCGTAAACAACTTCTTAAAGAAACTATTACCGATGATGTGAAACAACAGATTTTCGATATATGCAATTCTAATGGTTGGGATATTATTGCTATGGAGACTAACAACGACCATATACATTTTCTAATCCGTTACGATGCAACAAATAGGGTATATGATATTGTAAAGACTATTAAACAACAAACAATATATGTATATTATTTAAAATATTTGTCAATTAATACTGATTTTTCAGCAATTAATTTTTTCTTATGGTCTTGTGCCTCCAATTTGAATTTATCAACGCTTTTTTCTTATATATCACACTATGCCAAATAATTTCTTTTATTAAAGATGATTGTATCACAAAAAAAGCTACCACATAAACACAGAATATTTAAAAATATTTTGTGCTTTGGACAACTTTTATTATGTTTAATTATTAATTACTATTTACCTTTTTTTGTAAAATATTTTTTAATTAAAAAAATATCGCTCATTAATACTATTTTCAAAAATATCACAAAAGGCAGATATAAATTTTGCTTTATCTTGTACTTTCTGATTTTGTGCTTGATGAGAATAAGTATTTGCATAATTACAGTAAACATCTACTTCTGTTTTTGAAAACTCTGGCAATCCATACATTTCCTTAATTTCCTCTATTACTTCGCTATAATCTTTAACCAACTGCTTATACGCCTTATCAGGATTTTTAAAAACCGCATATCCACGCATGTTTGCACCAATATCATAAACTTCTCCATGTTCTAAAAATTTCTCAATAGCAACATTTCCCTTTATTTTATCATTTGTGGTATCATAAGCCATTATATAAATTTTATCAATAGGATATAATATAACCTTAAATCCTATATAAGCTATACCACTAAATGCAATAATAAAAGCTATTATTACGATAATCCATTTTTTAACCTTTTTTTGTTTTTTATGGTCTGATACGTCCATATCTATTCCCTTCACTTTCTTGATTTTCCCATCCATCTACATCTGTACTTGTATTATTACTTATATCTAAAATTATAAAATCTTCTGCTCATAAATGCAATCCAATTTATTATTTTAAAAAATGACCATACAAAAAAACTGCCACATAAAGCATAAATATCTTATGCTTTGTGGCAGCCTTTATTTTTTTATTACTACTTATTTTTTAACCCTTTATCAATAAAATCTTGAGATGAAAAAAAAACTGTATATTTATGTTCTGTCTCATACCATACTCGATAAATTTCATATTCATCACCATTATTATAGACAAGTGCCTGAATAGTATCATCTTTAAAAAGGGAATCTTCTTTAAGTCGTCGTTCTAACATTGCAGGCGTTTGAAATGTAACTAAAATCATTTCTTTTTCATCACATTCAACTAACTTTATATCAAAACTTGCTGTTGGCATACCCTCAAAGCTTTCTAATTTTAATCCCTTATTTCTTTCAAACTTTTCTTCATACCAACTGCTGATAATATTATACAACTGTTCTTTCTGTGTTTGGGTAAATGTAAGATTATCACCTTCTCCTGCAAATGCTGACTGGTCAACCTCTCCTTCTATGATTGAATATTTAGACTTAATCATCCAATCTTTATCTCTTATCAATTTTATTCGCTCTTTTGCCCATTCACTATTAAGATCGATATTTTCAGGTATCTGCCCTGCATTAGTAATTGCTTTACTAGTTCCTCCAATTAACAATACAGTTACTGCTATACCAACTATTGTTACAATTTTAATTTTCTTTTTCATAACATTCACCACTTTCAATAAAAAATTATTTTATTATTTTCACTTATATGTAATCCAACAGCTTAAATTTCCCCTTACTACCTTTAGTATATTGTTCCAACAATTTTACGTCAATATTTTAGTTATAGTTTTAATAAAAAAACACAACCAAATAAACAACTATATATTTGTTTAAAATTTTAAAAATATTATATATAATAACATATTAATTTTATTAACTTTTCAATTTAGAATAAAAACAAATCATTCTATATAAATTAATTTTGATAAATTTTTTTCTAATCCTTTCCAAATATATTCATAAGGATACCACTCATATTCAACTACATTTTTTAATTCTTCATCAGCACTTGTATTAATTTTCACAAGTTCATCAATTGCCAACGATACATTATCCATAAAACACCCTTCTTTTTCAAGAATATCTTTTTTACTATATAATGACATTTCAAAAGAATTTTTATAACATTCCATCCCACAAACAATTTGAATATTTTTAAAATCTGTGTTATTTATAAAATAATTTCGATAAGTATTAAGAGTAATACAATTATTAAGAAGATTGTCTACAAACTTTTTTTGAGATACTTTATAATCAATAATTGTAAAAAATATAAACCCTTTTTTATTATAATAATCCCTATAAATAAAAGCCTCTTCATCTCTACTATAATCTTCAACAAAAATACTTTTTGAATTAAATAATTCCATTAAAAAACTTTCAAATTGTTCAAGAAGTTGTGTAGATACGTTAGATATTTTCACTTTAATTTTTACATAACCTACAAAAACATTACTATTATGACTTTTACACTGTTTCCAAAATCTTAATCCCTGTGTCGAATCTAAAAAATTTATAGTTTTATTCAAATTCTTATTTTTACATTGGGATTTTAAAACGATTTCATAATGTTTCTGCTTTTTTTGAATTTCAAATTTTTTACTATTTGCAATAAAACAAGGAAATTTATTTGCCTTCTCATCGTTTGTTAAAATATGACAACAAATAAGATTATAATCGACGGTCTTTCCGCCATGAGATTGTGGCAAAATATGGTCTATATTCCAACCAAATTTACTATTTCTATCATTATATGCAGCCTTCATAATTTCCCGACCTGTAAAATCAACTGCTCTCTGTTTGTTGCCAAATTGCTGAATCCATAAACGTTTAGCAGTTTCTTTATTTAAGTCCATATTTTATACACTCCTTTTATTTATAAAATTTATTTAAAAATATTAACCTGTTTTTAAATAAAAAATATTACTATTTTAAATGTTTGTCAATTATTTTAATATAAAAGTACACCTTAAATGTTTTATATACTTATCCAACATTTAAGGTGTACTTTAAATATTTTTATTTTTTTAATATACTTTATAATATTTAAAAAGATTGCCACATACTCTATAACTTTTAACCAAACAACGAATGATAAAAATCAATATAATCTTCCCTTTTTTGATTTGTAAATTCAATAGCTGCTCGAGGATGTTGATTTCTTTGTCCAGTAAGCATATACTGCACATCACAGCCCCAGACAACACCACTTTTTTTAAGAGGGACGATTCTATTTTGAAGGAATCGAAGCACTGGATTAATATTATATTTTGGATTTCTAAGGAATCCTAACAACAACTCCATATAGCAGTTTCCTGCGCCGCGTCCCATGCCGCCCATTGTTGCATCAAGGTAACTTACACCGATAGCACAAGCTTCTATTGTATTTGCAAATGCAAGCTGCTGGTTATTATGCGCATGAATCCCCACTAATTTACCTGTTTTTTCGCCAATCTTCAAATACTTATCAGCATATCTTCTAATCTGTTCAGGAAAGAGTGACCCATAACTGTCAACAAGATAAATTACATTAACCTTGCTTTTTGATAATAAATTTAATGCAATATCAAGCTCGTCTTCTGCTGCTGCCGATATCGCCATAATATTAATCGTAGTCTCATATCCCATATCCGCACAATAATTAATCATCTCAATGGCAGCAGGAATCGTGTTGACATACGTAGCAATACGAATCATATCAATAACGCTATCTTTCTTTGGAAGAATATCTTTTTTGTAATCCGTTCTTCCAACATCTGCCATAACAGCAATTTTCATATCGGTGTTATTATCTCCGACAACTGCCCTGATATCATCTTCATCACAAAATTTCCACTTGCCAAATTCCTTTACATCAAATATTTCTTTTGAGGCTTTATATCCAAACTCCATATAGTCAACCCCAGATGCCACATTTGCCGTATACAAATTTTTTACAAAATCATCTTCAAATTCAAAATTATTTACTAGACCTCCATCACGTATGGTACAGTCAACCACCTTAATATCTGGTCTAAATGATACCAATTCGCCTCTTTGTTCCATCTTCATCCATTCCTTTCTCTTTTTCTGCACATTTAATTGTTTTTCTTTTTTGCACAATTCTCTGTCGCTTTAACGCGCTAAATTTATCTTAGTATATCATACTTCATTGAAATGTCAAGATTATTTTTTAATAAATAACCAATAAAATAATTATCTATTCACTAATTGTTTCTCCATTGTCTCAACAACTTCTCTCATTCCCTTTAAATACTCGCCTTGATTTTTAAATTTTTTCTTGACAACGCGCCATACAAACTCAATATTTTTATCGTTTGTAAGGCGAATAGCTCCGCCATAGCAATCAATAAAATGTGGTATCGCCTCCCTATTAATTTCCGCATTCAAATAGATTTTAAATTCGGTTCGATATACAGGCGGATGACTCTCGTCATCAAGACCGCCTTTTATCTCCATAATGCCCACTTTATGCGCTTTTGCTTTTATCAACGCAATCTGTAAAAGATTTTTAGCACAAGGTTCAAGACTTCCATATCGGTCTTGCAATTCATCTTCCATATCCGACAATTCATCTAGTGTTTCAATAGCTGCAATTCGTTTATATACATCTAATTTTTGATATTCACTTTTAATATATGTCGGCGGAAGATATGCATCCACCATCACATCAACTTTTGTCTCAAACTCATACTCATTTTTGATACCTTTTAAATTATTGACAGCTTCATTTAACAATTTGCAATAAAGGTCATATCCAACAGCTGCCATATGTCCATGCTGACTTTTTCCCAACACATTTCCAGCACCTCTAATTTCCAAATCCTTCATTGCTATTTTAAATCCAGAACCCAAATCGGAAAATTCTCTTATTGCATGAAGCCTTTTTTCTGCAACTTCAGACAACATCTTATCACGCCGATACAATAAAAACGCATATGCTGTTCGATTGCTTCTTCCAACACGTCCCCTTAACTGATACAATTGCGATAAGCCAAACTTTTCTGCATCTTCTATAATCATCGTATTGACATTGGATATATCCATCCCCGTCTCAATAATCGTCGTTGATATCAACACATCTATTTTTCTGGCAATAAAATCACTCATAATCCGCTCAAGCTGCCTTTTATCCATCTGCCCATGCGCAAATTCAACCACTGCATCAGGTACTAACGCACTGATATGAGCGGCAACTTCATCAATATTTTGAACGCGATTGTACACATAATACACTTGTCCGTTTCTTGCAAGCTCTCTGTTAATCGCCTCTCGAATCATCTCATTATTGTGTTCTGTCACAAATGTCTGTATTGGCAGTCTGTCTACTGGAGGTTCTTCTAAAACGCTCATATCTCTAATTCCCACAAGACTCATATGCAGTGTTCGTGGAATTGGTGTGGCGCTGAGCGTAAGCACATCAATATTATTTTTTAACTGCTTAATTTTTTCTTTATGAGTGACACCAAAACGCTGTTCTTCATCAATAACAAGCAATCCTAAATCCTTAAATTCAACGTCTTTTGACAACAACCGATGTGTTCCAATAACAATGTCAACAAATCCCTTTTTTAAATCAATTAATGTTTGTTTTATCTGTCTACTTGTTCTAAAACTTGACAATTGTGCAACTGTAACCGGAAAACTTTTCATTCGTTCCTCAAACGTATTATAATGCTGTTGTGCAAGAATGGTGGTCGGCACTAGATAGGCAACCTGCTTTCCCTCCTGAACAGCCTTAAATGCGGCTCTTATAGCAATTTCGGTCTTGCCGTAACCAACGTCCCCGCATATAAGTCTATCCATAATACGCTCGCTTTCCATATCCCGCTTCGTATCTTCAATTGCACGAAGCTGGTCAGGTGTCTCCTCATATGGAAACATCTCTTCAAACTCGCTTTGCCATACCGTATCTTGATTAAAACGATACCCTTTTTTTTGCTGCCTTTGCGCATATAATTCAACCAAATCCTTTGCAATTTCCTCAACGGCTCTTGACACCTTCGACTTTGTGCGATGCCAGTCCGGCGCGCCGATTCGATTTACTTTTGGCTTTTTTTCTGTATCTGCCGCCATATATTTTTGAAGTCTATCAAGCTGTGTCGCCAAAACATAAAGATTCGTATTATCTGCATAATCAATTTTAATATAATCTTTTTGCGTGCCATCCGTACAAATTTTTTCAATACCTCTATATATACCAACGCCATGGTCTTCATGGATGACATAATCACCTATATTTAACTCATTAAATTGTGAAATGGATTTGCCATCATATTGTTTTTTTCGTTGTTTTTTTCTATTTTTGCTTGTAAAAATATCATTTTCAGCAATCACAACAAGCCGCAGTAATGGATATTCAAAACCTTTGTGAATATTTCCGCATGTGACAACAATACTGCCCAGCTCTATATTATCGTCAAGCGATTCCATAAATGAAACGGTTACTTCTAAATCCATTAAATCTTTAACAATTCTTTTTGCCCTCGTTCTTGAATTGCAGACTAAAACTGTTTGATACCCTTGTCTTTTATACTTCTTTAAATCTTCCGCCAAATATTCAAAACTGTTATTATAGGAATTAATCCCTCTTGCCTCAATACGTATATATTTTGCTACCTTTAATTGCTTTGGCTTATAATCCAGCATTGATATAATTAAAAGTCTTGTGTTGTTTAATTTATTAAATATTTTACTCACAGGAATCAACAGATTAGCTTGACTAGGCAACATGTATCCCGTAGCAATTCTATTTTTGCTGCTTTCTTCATATTCATATTGAACCAGCTTCATTCGCTCGTCAATTCTATTAGGTTCATCTAACACAAAAAGCGTATCCTCTTGTGGAAAATACGAAAGAAAACTGACACATTCGGATATAAATG
Organism: uncultured Eubacterium sp.; assembly: GCA_947088865.1. Classification (GTDB taxonomy): domain Bacteria; phylum Bacillota; class Clostridia; order Lachnospirales; family Lachnospiraceae; genus Lachnospira. Next base: position 242,556 of record CAMUHY010000002.1, read on the forward strand.
TACTTATATATTTACTGTAATCTTTATTTCTTTCCAAATCTCCCAAAAGCCTTCTTATATGATTACAATGCTCCATTTGTTCTGCTTTTTTGCAATTTTTATCGTTATTAAACAGCTCAATCTGTTTTTGAGCCTCCTCTTTTATCGCCTGCAATCCCTTCTCAACTTCATCTTCTGTAATCAGACATTCCGTTGCAGGAAATATGCTGTATTGATTTGTTTTTTCTATGGAGCGTTGACTTTGCACGTCAAAAAAACGTATTGAATCGATTTCATCATCCCACAATTCAATACGCACTGGCGTTTCTTCTGTATGTGAATAAATATCTATAATTCCGCCTCGAACAGCAAACTGTCCAGGCACGTCAACCATGCCAACACGTTCATATCCCATGTAAACCATTTGCTTTACAAACAGTTCAACATCTATTTTATCCCCTAATTGATAATGAATTGTATGGTCTATATAGCGTTGTATTGGAACAAGCAAATCGGTTAAACCGTCAATCGTTGTTACAACGGTAAGACTCCCTTCCCCATTGAACATTTGCAAAATTTTATCAATACATTTAATACGCTGCCCAACAATCTGATGTCCATGAATATCTGCACTATAAAAAATAAAATCTTTTGCGGGATATGCAATGCAATTTTTATTAAAAAACTGGACATCCTCTAAGAGTTCACGCACTCTCATCTCATCATATGTTATAATAACTTTAAATTTATAATGCTGTGATATAGCTTCCGTAAAATGCACTTTTTGCGTATCCACACAACCGCTTACCATCACTGTATTTCCAATTGTCTCAAAAGCCTGTTTTATTTCTTCCATTCCAGCCATATCCAGAATGGGCTTATACAATCCTTGCACGAATATCTCCTCCGTTATTTACTGCTTTTAGCCGTTAAACCGATTCATACCGCTGTCAATACCTTCGCTGATAATACATTGAACGGCGTCACATGCTCTCTGTCTGCCTTCTTTAATATCTGTACACAATTCATCCGGAAATCTTCCAAGTACCCAGTCCACCAAATCCCAACCTTTCGGTTTATTGCCAACACCAAACTTAATCCGCTTAAATTCCTCACTTTTTAAATGCGCAATAATACTTTTAATACCATTGTGTCCTCCCGCACTGCCCCTTGCCCGAAGGCGCAGCTTACCTGGTTCAAGACTAATATCATCAAATATCACAATAATATCATCTACCGTAAGTTTATAATAATTCATTACCTCTTTTACACATTCACCTGAATGATTCATATAGGTCATTGGTTTTACTAGTATTACCCTCTGACCTTCAATAATTCCCTTGCCAATAAGTCCCTTATGCTTGGCTGTATCTATATCTATATTATACTTCTGTGCAAGCATATCTATTACATCAAATCCTGCATTATGTCTTGTTCCATGATATTCTTTTCCCGGATTTCCAAGTCCAACAATAATAAACATATATTTCCTCATTTCTATCTTTTTAATTCAAAATATAACTTTTAATCATTTATCTTTTTTTATTTTGTGACAGCCTGTTTTAACTATTCCACGCAAGATTACCCTTGCTCTGTATTTATAAAAGTTCAATTCTTTATAACACGTAAATAAAATATTGAACTTTTTTTAAAAAAGCAAGGGGATTTTATAATGTATGTGTCAACATTATACTGGAACATTACTAAATGAACAAGCCTATTTTTAATATAAAAACTACAAAAAAATTTTAAAATATAAACAAAAAAACTATTGCAAAATGATGATTATATAAAAGGCAATGTTAAAACATACACTGCCTTTTATATAACTTTTTCATTTTGCAATAGTTCTGTTTAAGCAAATAGCATAGCGGCTTGCGAATATCCGCTTAACTTTTACTTATCAAATTTATTTACATACTCTTCAACACGAGCCAAATATTTAAGAAGAATTACAGCATCGGCAACATCAATTTTGCCGTCATCATTAAGGTCACTGTTTTCTTCAATAATATCATAACCTTTCATCTGTGCGATATGCTTTTTCAAAAGAACAGCATCGATTATATTCTTAACGCCGTCACCATTGACATCACAGTAAACTGGTTCCTGATTTTTAAGATATCCCTTACTTCTAAGTTCATCTGTCCACTTATCGGTTTCTGAATCAAGGAATGCCTCATATGTTATATCCGTCTTTCCACCGTCAAGTTTTGGCTCTGTAAGAACCTGCGCCCATGATGCTCTCTTTGAAGAATTATCTTCACCAGAAAGTTCTTTAGAACCATACTCACACATAAATGGAGATGGACCACCTAAGGAATTATTCCAGCCTTCAGGTACAATCAATGACTTTCCTTCTGAACCTGGAAAATCTGTTGTTTCAATTGTTGTATTATAAAATACTGCCTCTGATGTATTACCTGCCCAAGGTCTTCCAAAATAGCCTGGTTTTGACCTTGTAGCTGAAGCAGTATCAACGCCTGGTGTTGTAGAAGTGATGTTACATTCGTACATCAAATAACCTCTGCCACCTGCCTGCTGTGTAGCCGTAATGTAAGCCACATCTGTACCAGCCTCACTTGTGTTCATAACAAGATTACAACGATTAAATACAGCTATCATTCCACCAAAAATGTAATCTGTACCACCAAGTATATCACATTTTTCAAATACTGCTTTTGTGCTAACTCCACCATAAAGTGTGTCTTGTCTGCCAATAAATTTACATTTATTAAATGCTGCTTTATCGCCAAGAATTGCCATAGCAGCTGCTCTCTCAACGAAAGACTTAGCTTGAACAGAAACGTCGCCTACTGTTGTAGAACGAACGCCCTTGCTTCCCGTCTCCCAGCAAACAACTGTATCAGCAGCTTCTTTTGCTGATATATACTGGTTAAATGAGTTCTCAAATACAATTCCATCTGCTTCAAAACCATTTGCATATACAACAACTGTTGCATTCCAATAAGAATTGTTTGTTGTTCCTGAACCCGTATTAACATTGCTTAAATAACCATTTTCTTGATTTGCTTTTTTCACATCTTCATTGTACAAAGAATCAGCGCCCATACTGTAATAGTTATATCCATGACCATAGTATGATGTAATTCTTACTACGTTTTCAGCAATATCAACACCTTTGTTTGTCAACTGAATGCTTGACTGTTTGCCCGCTGCATTGACAAGTGAAATATTAGGAATCTTAATTCTTAACATCTCTTCATAGTTGCCTGGGTCAATTACAATCTGAACTCTCTGGTCTTCACTTCTTTGCATCTTTGACACATGTTCAATTGCTTCATTAATGGTCTTAAACTGCTTATCAGCACCTACTGTTACCTTTTCAGCATATGGTATTGATGGATTTACAACAATACTTGTAAAGTAAGTCTGTCCCTTATTGTCTGTATCATCTGCATTCTTTCCTGGTTTTGCTGTAAGTGTTACAAAACCATCTTCTTTTGCAATATACTGTTTTGACTCAATCTCAGATGTACTTCCTGAATTAGAATATACATCAACCTCACCATTAATGCTAAAACCTGCACAATAGCAATAACTGATTGTAACAATATCATCTTTCTTTACAGGTACTTTAACACTTCCTGCCTCCGTAGGATTGCCAGCTTGGTCTGTACCAGCAGGATTTACAAGTAAATATACTTTATTTTCCATAACATTTACTTTTGAAAGCTGTAAGCCTAAATAGTACTTATCTTCTCCAATTGTCTCAATTCCTGGATTTCCTGCATTGTATACCGCAAAATCCCAATTTGAAAGAGGCTTAAATGAAACCTTCTTTTCAACGGCTTTGCCATTTATTTTTACATTCGATGTAATTCCCTGAATAACAGCTTCACTGCCCACGCCTGAAACCTTGACAGAATATTGTCCATCTCTTAATTTTATTGCATCAGATGTTTTAAATGTATAATTATATCCCTCTTCATCAATATTGCTGAATGTTACAACTGCACTTGCTTTTGCTGCATCGGACAATCCTTCAAAAGTCATTTTCACATCATATACTGGCTTTGCAACAAAGTCTATATTCTGTGTGCCATCTGCATCGGCCTTAATCGTTGACATATCCTTTAAAGCATAGTCATTAATTCCATTGGCAACAATCTTATACTCAACGCCTTTTTCAAGATTAATCGTGATATCATCACCTGTAATCTGATATTCTGGAATATAAATCTTATCTGTGTTTACAAAAGAAAGCTCAACGTTCTTCAATGCTTCTTCACTAAGACCTGTAACTTTTCCTGTAACTTTTACTAAATCAACAGCTTTAATCTTAATATCAAATGTCTTTGCCCCTGAAGCATTTGGAATAGCTAAGTCTGTGGCACTCTCAATAACAAAACCATTTGCATTAACTAATGAAACAGTATAGTCATAATTTTCATTTAAATATACAGAATATGTACCATTGTTTGGCTCAGCTTGAACACTCTCACCAGTCTGAGTACACTTAAAATTCACTGCGTATGCTCCAATAGATGGCGCTGCTGTTGTATCAATTGAACCGCTTACTACAATAGGCTGTGTATGAACTCTCTCCGCTCTGTACAATACCAATTTTTCATTGATTGAATAAATTTTATATTCACCATATTCTGTGGCATAGAATGTAAGCTTTCTTCCTTCTACTGCACTTTCAGCAGACTGAATCTTGCCTGATGGAGATTCAAAATAAATAGTAGAAGCTCCGCCATTAGAACCCATATAAAGTGTAATAATATCATTAGGATATGCTTTTAATCCTACATAAGCTGTTGGTGATGCATTATTAGAATATACATAACCAGTCAATGTTGTACCTTCAACTGTAATTGGGTTTCTTGTATCATATCTTGTTATTGCTTCATTTGCTGTACGAATTCTGGCATTTGTTCTACCACCATAACGAAATACCAATTCGTCAAATGAAAATGAGCCAATTGTAGCACCTGTACTGCCCTTTACAACATCATCAGGATAAATACTATTAATTGTATCTACTGACAACTTATTATTATATTTTGTATCATCAAGCTGTTCGCCGCCAAAATCCCATACATCAACCTTGCCGTTTCCAACAAGCTCTGGCTTCTCTGTTGCTGCTGGTTTATTAGAGACACTCATACCGTGCATATAATACTCTGCACCGTCTGTTCCGCCAACTTTAAATGTCAATGTTGTAGCGACACCTGTATATGTAAAGGACATCGTTGAAAGTCCATCATTTTTATGACTAATAATAGACTTTGTATCTTCTTCAAATTTTCCTTTTTTGCTTGAAGCCTTAATTACGCCTGCTTCATCTGCACCATACTCGCAAAGATGGAATGTAATCGTTGCATCGCCTGCTACCTTTACATCAAACGTATCACCTTTTAAAATTGCAAGTCCATGTTGTGTGTCATGTGTATACATTGTACCAGCACTTGTTAATGTCAAAAATCCATCTTTTGAAGTAACAGAGCCATTTAATTGATTTGCACTGTCATAGCTAGCTGCCAAAACAGAACCATCTGAAAAATTGTAATCATAAATGGTATCTTTTACAGCACCATTATCATCTGGTTTTTCTTCTGTGATAGCAGCTACCTTAATGATTGGAATATACATCGTTGCTTCTAGCTTTAATGTCAATGTTGTTGGCTCTTCCTCTGTATATTCAAACACAGCAGCGCTTCCATCATTATGCCAGCATCCCTTTTGTACATCTACTGACTGTGTATATGTTCCGTCCGCATCTGTCATCGTTACTGAAATTGGTTGTTGTCCATTGTTATACAAACAATCCCCCACTGTTATCTTACTTGGACCATTCACCTTAATTTCAATATTATTATCTTTATTAACTTGAATACCATGCTGCGCACCATTTAACTTAAATGTTCCACCTGCCGCAGCTTTTACTGTAAGACTACCATAAACAAGGTCTTTAGAACCATCTGTCTCGCCTGTAATAATTGAATTATCACAAAAATTATAGGTCTTACTCATAGCTACAACTTCTATACATGGAATATACATTGTTGCTTCTATATTTAATGTCAATGTTGTTGCTTCTTCCTCTGTATAGTTAAATACCGTCGCACTCTCATCTTGGTGATAGCAGCCTTTTTTTGCATCTCCTGTCTGTGTATATGTTCCGTCTGCATCAGTCATTGTCAACGAAGCAAGTCCACTGTACTGACAATCCCCCACGATTATCCTACTTGGACCATTAACCTTAATCTCAATATATTACCTGCATTGACTTGAATACCATGCTGTGCACCATTTAATTTAAATGTTCCCCCTGCAACAGCTTTTACTGTAAGATTACCATAAACTAAATCTTTAGAACCATCTGTCTCACCTGTAATAATTGTATTGTCTCTGAAATCATAAAATGCATCCCCATCTTGTGATACAACAGTACCTTTTTTTCCTACTTCTTCTGCTGCATATGTTGTTGATAAAAATACATTTGACAATTCAGAGCCAGAAAATACCGTAGTTACAGACAACAATATCGCTGCAATCGAAGCTGTAACTCGCTTTAATGCTTTTTTTCTCATTTTAGCACCATAACCCTTTCTGTACTCTGTAAACGTTGATTTACAGTCACAAACTTTTCATAAAGTTTCCAATTCCTACGAAATTTCCCTCCTCCCAGAAATCTAAACTAAAACATTACTCTTAACATATTAACATTTATAAAATTAACACATTATTTTTTGTAAATCTACCTTAATTTTTAGATTTACAGCTTGATTACAGTTTTTTTTAGATATATACTATTATTTAGTAAAAATGTTCAATAATTGCTTAGGAGAATTGTATATGTTGTCAAGATTTGAAATTAATAAGGATATAAAAAAAAGAGGACAGTCTATGTATTCTCCTCATATTCATTCATACTGTGAATTATTTTATCTTATTAAAGGACATTGTGACTTTCTGCTTGGTGACAGGACATTTTCTTTAATTGAGGGAACCATTGTACTGATACCGCCAAACACTCTACACAAGACTACTTATACAGATAATGAGCTTTGTGAGCGGATTAATATTGAGTTTACATACGACTATGTATCTAATCTTGACAAGTCTTTTGGAAATTTATGGATAAATACCAATGCTTTTAGTAATTTCATTTATATTAAACCAGAATATCGAGAACCTATCAATGTACAGTTTGATAACCTTATCAACGAGACTCATATAAAAGATAGCTTTTCCGACTATCTTATAAAGATAAATTTTGAATCCCTTGTGCTGCAATTAATTAGAATAAGGGAAGAACCTTCTGTTTTTACTATCAACAACAATACGATTATTGTTGATAAATCCATTAAAAAGGCACTTCAATATATTGACAATTATTATTATGAAAATATCACCTTAACACAAATGGCCGATATGTTAGGACTGAATCCTTCTTATTTTTCTAACAAATTTAAAATGATTAATGGAATTGGCTTTAAAGAATATTTGAATATGGTAAGAATCCGACATGCTGAACAACTCCTTATTGAAACAACTTTAGATATCACCAGCATAGCACTTCAATGCGGATTTGAAAGCAGCAACTATTTTGGCGATTCCTTTAAAAAAATTCATCATACTTCGCCAACTCAATTTAGAAAATTAAAAGGAAATATAAAATAATAGAACCCTCATTTTGTAAGGATTCTATTCTCACTAATAATAGGCTGTCACAAAATAAATGATATATCTTTTTATTTTGGACAGCCTTCTTCATTTTAACTATTCTGTTCTATCTTATTTTTTTACTCTGTTACATCTTCTGCTTTTTCATACGCTTCGAGAACAATTGCCTGTAAACGGTCTCTTGTAGCTGTATTAATTGGGTGAGCAATATCTCTATATTCTCCGTCAGCAGATTTTCTGCTAGGCATAGCGATAAATAATCCTTTTTCACCCTCAATTACCTTAATGTCATGTACCACAAATTCATCATCAATAGTAACAGAGACTACTGCCCTCATTTTACCTTCTTTATCAATCTTTCTTACACGTACATCTGTAATATTCATAAGCACTGCTACTAAAAATATATTATAAATATATCCTAGATGATTTGGATAAATCTCACGATTTTATCTTACTGTTTCATCATGTATGCTTTTGAAGATAACGCTATTCTTCTACTCGCCGTTCCGATGGGTTTACCGAACACATTGTACACTCCACAGTCGTAACTTCCCGACGAACCATCGGTACATACCTATAAATTCATTATATGATTAGATATAGGCTCTCATCTAAGTAGCTTCTCCTTTCTTAATATTCTGATTACTTTAATATTCAACTTCGTTTTTTAGATATTTTTGACTATATGACCCCACATGTATCTATATTTTAAATTATCGAGTCTCCTTTTTTAACTATATATAGGATTATCCTCCACAACAATCATTGGGCCATTTTCACCAACATATCTGCTATTTGCTTTTATTGTACTGCCGCTTTCAATAATACAGTTTTCAATATAAGAGTTATCTCCTATATATGCATCATTTAAGATAATACAATTTTTTACAATACTGTTATTTCCAATATATATCTTTTTAAATAACACTGAATTTTCAACGGTGCCATTTACAATACAGCCACTTGAAACAAGACTATTCTTAACATCAGAACCATGATTATACTTTGCAGGAGGCAAATCATCCACTTTTGTATAAATATCTGGATATTCCTTAAAGAAACGATTTCTCACTTCTCTGTCAAGGAAATTCATATTGGTCTTATAGTATGCATCAACTGTTGAGATATTGCTCCAATAAGACTCTAATTTATATCCATATATCTTTTTGATATTTTTATAACGCATCAGTATATCTCTGACAAAATCATGGCGGTCTTCTTCGGCAGCCTTCTCAATCAATTCAATAAGCAATCTTCTTCTTATAATATAAACACCTGTTGAAACCGTAGACAAATTGGTCTCTAACGGTTTTTCATCAATCTCTGTAATGCGTCCTTCCTCTGTCATTGAAACAACACCATATCGATTGATGTCTGAACGGTCTTCCATCTTTTTTACAACCATTGTAATATCTGCTTTTTTCTCAATGTGATACTCTAAAACTTTGTTGTAATCAAGCTTATATACACCATCGCCAGAAGCAATTACCACATATGGTTCATGGCTTGTCTTTAAAAAATGTAAGTTCTGATACAATGAATCGGCTGTTCCTCTATACCAATAACTACTATCAGCTGTTATTGTTGGAGTAAACACATACAATCCACCTTGTTTTCTACCAAAATCCCACCACTTTGATGAGCTTAAATGTTCATTGAGTGAACGGGCATTATACTGTGTAATAACGGCAACTTTCTGAATTTTAGAATTTGCCATATTGCTCAATGCAAAATCAATACATCTGTAACTACCTGCAACCGGCATAGCTGCTATTGCGCGCTTATTGGTAAGCTCTTTCATCAACTTGTTATTACCGCCGGCTAATATAACTCCTATTGCTTTCATACGTTGTCACCTGCCTTAATTATTACGCCGCCACTTACAAGTGCGCCTTCTGGATAATCTTCTAATGTTGTTTCACCGGATATCGCTGTATTCTTTCCAATTTTAACATTATCTGGAATAACAGAACATTCACCTATTGTCACAAGACCAGAATTATAAATCTTTGGCTTGTGTACATTTTCTGCTTCCTCACCAACGCCAAGTTCAACATTATCACCAATGACAACTTCCTCAGCAATAATCGACTTATTGATAACCGTATTTTTTCCAATTACAGAATCCTGCATAATAATGGAATCCTTTATTACAGCGCCTTCTTCAATAACAACTCCGGACCCGATAACCGAATTGTAAACTTTTCCATATATCTCGCTGCCATCTCCTATAATGCTCTTTTCAATATATGCATCGGCAGCAACATACTGTGGCGGAATGGCATCGGTCTTTGTATATATCTTCCAAAACTCCTCATACAAATTAAATACTGGTATAATATCAATAAGTTCCATATTGGCTTCCCAATATGAACTCAATGTACCTACGTCCTTCCAATAGCCATTGTACTCATATGCAAAAATTCTCTTATTATTTTCAAAGCAATATGGAATAACATGTTTACCAAAATCACACTCATTCTGGTCTTTCAATTTTATCAAGGCTTCCTTAAGAACCTTCCAGCTAAAGATGTAAATGCCCATCGAAGCAAGATTGCTCTTTGGATTTGCTGGCTTTTCTTCAAACTCTACAATTTTGTTATCAGAATCTGTAACAACAATACCAAACCTGCTTGCTTCCTCAATTGGTACAGGCATAGCTGCTATTGTTATATCCGCATTGTTAGCCTTATGATAGTCTAACATAATCTTATAATCCATTTTGTATATATGGTCTCCTGAAAGAATCAACACATAATCTGGATTATACTGTTCCATGTACTCAAGATTTTGATAAATCGCATTTGCTGTACCTGTGTACCACTCACTATTTGTACTCTTCTCATACGGTGGAAGAACGGTTACACCTCCAACATTGCGGTCTAAATCCCAAGGAATACCAATTCCTATATGTGTATTAAGTCTCAATGGCTGATACTGTGTAAGCACACCAACAGTATCAATACCTGAGTTAATACAATTGCTCAATGGAAAATCAATAATACGATACTTTCCACCAAACGCTACTGCCGGCTTAGCAACTTTAGCAGTCAACACGCCAAGCCTGCTGCCTTGTCCTCCTGCCAATAACATGGCAATCATTTCTTTTTTAATCATGCTCTCACCTCTGATGAATAAATTTTACCTGTCATTAAGATATTATGATTATAACATATTAACAGTGCTAAGTAAAAGAATTTTTCATTTTTTTTACTATTTTTTTAACAATCTATCAATGCCAAAATAATTGCGTATTTTAAATATGCACGCTTATTTGCCAAATGGACATGTCTACATTGTTAACTTGTCTCTATATGTTTATTTTATACCCTCAACATAAATGCCAAAAATAACAAAAAAGTTGAATTATTTTCTTTTGAGAGGTACTATATTTATTATACTATGTTCTTCTTTGACGAATTATCATTTCATCACCGTATAGAATTTACAAAAATTTATCAAAATGCGATAAACAAAAAGCAGCGCAGAAATGGAGGATTTTTATGTATCATATTAATTTTAACCATCCCATTCATATTCATTTTATTGGAATTGGAGGAATCAGCATGAGCGGACTTGCACATATTCTTTTAGAGCGAGGATTTACTGTTTCCGGCTCGGATATGCGTCAATCCGCACTCACAAAAGAACTTGAAAATCGTGGTGCAACGGTGTTTTATTCTCATATGCCTTCCAATATCACAAAAGATATTGACACCGTAGTCTATACGGCTGCTATATCGGATTCCAACCCAGAGCTTGTCACCGCCAAAAAACTCAATTTACATATCCTTACAAGAGCGCAGCTTTTAGGACAACTTATGACCAACTACTCTACCGCTATCAATGTTGCTGGCACACATGGAAAAACAACAACAACTTCCATGATTGCTGAAATTCTAATAAATGCAGACTGTGACCCTACCATTTCTGTGGGCGGCATTCTTTCCAGTATAGGCGGAAATATTCGTGCCGGAAAATCCGATATTTTTCTTACAGAAGCCTGTGAATATACCAATAGTTTTCTTTCTTTTCACCCTACACTCAATGTTATCTTAAATGTCAAAGCCGACCATCTCGACTTTTTTAAAGATATCAATGATATTCGCCATTCTTTCCGAATGTTTAATGAGCTTCTTCCAGATGAAGGAACAATTGTTATTAATACCGATATTGACGACTACACTTATTTTTATGAGGGGCTTCGCTGTGATGTTATCACTGTCGGCTCAAATCCAGAGATAAGCAAATACAGTGCAGCCAATATTGAATATAATGCAACTGGATGTTGTTCCTATGATTTACTTATTGATAAAACAATGACAGACCATATTGAACTTTGTGTACAAGGATTGCACAATGTATACAATTCTTTAGCCGCCATTGCCGTCGGTTTAAAACTTGGACTGGATATAAAAAAGATTAAGGAAGGACTCAAATGTTTTACAGGAACAGACAGACGTTTTCAAATCAAAGGAACTTTTGAGGGCGTTACCGTCGTTGACGATTACGCACATCATCCAGACGAAATTACAGCAACATTAAACTCTGCTTTGCATTATCCGCATAACAACATATGCTGTGTTTTTCAGCCTCATACCTACTCAAGAACAAAAGCCCTTCTTAAAGACTTTGCAAAAGCGCTCTCTGCCGCTGATGTTGTTATTCTTGCAGATATATATGCTGCAAGAGAACAAAATCATTTTGGAATCAGCTCTGCCGATTTGCAAGAAGAAATTAAAAAATTGGATACAACTTGTTATTATATGAGTTCTTTTGAAGAGATAGAAAAATTTTTGAAAAAAAATTGTATCAACGGAGATTTGTTGATAACTATGGGAGCAGGAGATATTTATAAAGTGGGAGAATCCCTTGTAAAATAAGATTTTTTAACAATTTATCTCAAACCAATATAAATATAATTAACATTATCCACATAAATCTTTTCCAAAATGGAAAGATATATGTGGATTATTTTGTGGATAACTATTTTCTAAAAAGTCCCATAGTTTTCTAATATATTCCAAATTCCGAAAAACCTATCCACGTTTTCCACAATATCCACCACGTTTTTCACAATTTTCAACCTGTTTGACTTATTTTCCTACTATGTTATAATATGGCTACTTTGAAATTTGATTTGTGAAACATTCATTTTTTAACACTAAAAACGGCATAGAAAAAGCGTTTGATTGTATGTTTGTGTTTACAAAAACAAGCAGTTTTTCTACTGAGTAATTCCTACGCTTCGGAATGGAGGATTTTTATGAATAAACTAAATTTAAATATTGAATTAAATAAGTTATCTACCAATATTTCTAATGTCTTTATTGATAAATATATGCCGTTAGCAAACGGTGAATTTGTCAAAGTATATATCTATCTTTTAAAATGTGTGACAAATAACCAAGCAGATATATCCATCTCTAGTCTTGCTGATACGTTTAACCAGACCGAAGCAGATATTTTGCGCGCTCTTCGCTATTGGAATAAAATAGGAGTTATTATACTAAACACTTCCCACAACGATGCCATTGAGGGCATTACTTTTTGTGATTTAAAAGAAGAGGCTGCTTGTGATACCAACAAACAGCTTCATACAGAATCTTATAAAAAAATAAATACAAACACTACTAAAAAAGAGAACGTCAATTCTATATCCAATCATTCCTGTGATAACACCGTTGATTTTGCATCTGCTACTGGCAATAAAATTACACATTTAAACATTGAGACTAGGACAGCCTACACCCCACAGCAGATGAAAAATTTTTATGCGCAAGATGAATTTAGTATGTTACTTTATGCTGTGGGAACCTATATGGGCGATTCGCTCAATTCATCAGATGCATCCACAATTGCCTATTTTTATGATACCCTTCACTTTCCTTCAGATTTGATTGAATATCTGATTGAATACTGTGTGACAAACGGTCATAAAAGTATGCGCTACATTGAAAAAGTTGCTCTGGCATGGGCAGAAAATGGTATATCCTCTGTAAAACAGGCAAAAACTTGTATTGATAATCATAATGAAATAACCTATTCGGTATTAAATACCTTTGGTATTAAAAATCGTGTGGCAGGCAAATTTGAACAGGATTATATCAAAAAATGGACGGATATCTATTGTTTTCCTTCAGACCTTATTATTGAGGCATGTAATCGAACTCTACGTGTGACACATCAGCCAAGTTTTGAATATGCCGACTCAATTCTTACAAGATGGCATAATACCAACGTTAAGACACAAGAAGATGTAAAGCTGGACGACCAAAAATTTGAACAGACACAACAAAATAAAAATATAAAAAAGAAGAATACTACTGTTAAAGCGATAACGAACAATAAATTTAATAATTTTCACCAGCGCAATACCGATATTGACATATTAGAAAGCGCATTATTAAGCAACAATGGCTAATTTAGGAAGGAATGTTTATGTCTCTTACCAATTCTCAATATGATATGATTATGCAGATGTATGCCAATGAGCGAACTGCTAATCAAAACAAGATAGACCAACGCTATGCAGAGGTTACTTGTCTTGCTCCTGAATTTAAAACTATTGAAAGTACAATTATTAATCTTTCAATAAAAGCTGCTTCTATGCGTATATCTGGCACGGTTTCAGATGATTATAAACAACAAATTGCACAGCTTGACCAACGCAAAAAAGAGATTTTAAACCAACTTCATAAACCCTCCAATTATTTAAATCCTATTTTTACCTGCCCTCTATGTAAGGATACGGGTTATATTGGACAAGATAAATGTTCCTGCTTTGTCAAAAAAGCAGTTGATTTGGTTTATTTAGATTCTAATCTAAAAAATATTACAGACAATGAAAATTTTAATACGTTTTCTTACAAATGGTATGATAAAAATACAACTGAATCTTCAACAGGATTAACGCCTTTTGACAATATGCATCAAGTGGTATATATCTGCAAAGATTTTGTGAATACATTTGATATCACTTTTTCTAATATATTGCTTTTTGGAGATACCGGAACAGGAAAAACCTTTCTAACAAATTGTATTGCAAAAGAATTGCTGGATTCTTCACACAGCGTTATTTATCTGACAGCCATTGAACTTTTTAATCGTTTTGAACAACAGGATTTTGTTAAATTTGGCGAAGATAAACATTATAGTACACACTATTTATTAGATTGTGATTTATTGATTATTGACGATTTAGGCACCGAATTTGGCAATTCTTATACCAATTCCAAATTATTTTATGTTATCAATGAACGGTTGCTTCGTCAAAAAAGCACCATTATATCAACAAATCTATCTCTATCTTCTATAAGAGAAGTTTATTCTGAAAGGATTTTTTCACGTATTTCAAGTGCTTATAAGATATTAAAACTTTTTGGAGACGATATTCGCATACTGAAAAAAACAAAAGGATTGACTTCTAAATAATTTACTACTATATTATTTGATGTATGTGGTCTTACCCTACGACTAAAAACAATGGGCAGCTCACAATAATTATAAATGATTATATACGGAGGATTTTATTATGCCACGCGATGAAAGGCACACTGAGACAATACCTTATGGGACATTAGGTATTATTCCATTAAAAAGTTGTACACAGCTTGGAGAAAAAGTTGATAAATATTTGACTAAATGGAGAAATCAACGCGAACATGAAAGCGAACACACTCTAGCATTTGCTGGATATAAGAGAGATAGTTATATACTTGAAGCAAAAACACCTCGATTTGGTTCTGGCGAGGGCAAGGGCATGATGAATGACTCTGTGCGTGGTTTTGATTTATATGTGATGGTTGATGTATGTAATTACAGCCTCGAATATTCTCTTAGCGGAATTACAAATCATATGTCACCAGATGACCATTATGCTGATTTAAAGCGTGTAATTGCTGCTGCTGGTGGAAAAGCCAGAAGAATCTCTGTTATTATGCCATTTTTATATGAGAGCAGACAACATAAACGAAGCGGCAGAGAATCTCTTGACTGCGCTCTTATGCTTCAGGAACTTACCAATATGGGCGTTGATAATATTATCACCTTTGATGCCCATGACCCACGAGTACAAAATGCTATTCCACTTAAAGGGTTTGAATCCGTATCTTGTACCTATCAATTTATCAAATATCTTTTATTAGGTGTTGACGACCTTCATATTGATAATGAACATATGATGGTTATTAGTCCTGATGAGGGCGGCATGGGACGTGCTGTCTATTTTGCCAATGTTCTTGGTCTTGATATGGGAATGTTTTACAAGAGACGCGACTATGCAACGATTGTCAATGGACATAACCCAATTGTCGCACATGAGTTTCTTGGCGCCAATGTTGAAGGCAAAGATGTGTTAATTATTGATGATATGATATCTTCTGGAGAGAGCATGATTGATGTTGCTTCTGAATTAAAAAGACGTAAAGCAAAACGCGTTTTTTGCGCAACAACTTTTGGGTTGTTTACAAACGGTCTTAAAAAATTTGATGAAGCTTACAACAATGGCATTATTGATAAAATCCTTACAACAAACCTTGTTTATCAACCGGAAGAATTGCTTAATAAGTCTTGGTATATCAATGTTGATATGAGCAAATATATTGCTCTTCTTGTTGATACACTCAACCATGACTCCTCAATCAGCAACTTACTGAATCCAGTTGAGCGAATCCAAAAACGTGTTGCTCAATACAACAAAACACATTATGGCAAATAAATCTCTAATAAGGTTATAAACGAGTTAAAAGACGAAATAAATATTGCTTCGCTGTAAAACAGGGCTGTTGCAAAGAGAATTTCAAGTACTATATATCGTTTTATTTTACGTACTATATATGGTACAAAATTCCCATTTTGCAACAGCCTCTTATTTATGAATGATAAACTTCTTTATCTATTCCACTCTACCTATTTTGCATCCACAGACGCATCGACATCGCCCCCAAGTGTTTCATTTGGTTTATCTGTATCAACATCAACTGTTGGCGCATCGATATCACCTCCCCCATTTCCGCCAGGCACATCCATATCGCCTCCAGTTGCTCCCGTTGCATCCATATCAACATCTGGATTTAAGTCATTTTCATGGCTTGGCGTTGTCTCCTCAGGGTAGGATTCGGTTTCTTGCGGTATTGTCGATTGCTCACCATCTTCATCTATTGGAAACTGCGTTTCATCTGGAACAGTCTCATCTTCAGCAGGTGTTGTATTTTCCTTATTGATTCCAGAATTTATGTTTGTATTAAACCCCATCTTAGGTAACGTTTTATGTACCTGTTCCATATATTCTCTAAATATATGAACGGTCTTATTATCCCCACGAATCACTTGCGGATAATCATATCCCATCCACACAGCAAGCGTATAATAAGGACTATATCCACAAAACCACATATCTTTATTAGAATTGGTGGAACCTGTCTTTCCTGCAATGGCTACCCCTTCAATAGCAGCTTGTGAGCCTGTTCCGCCTGGCTCTACAACAGACTGCAAAATATCGGTCATCATACGTGCAGCACTTGCGCTGTATATAATTGAATTTACTTTATTAGAGTCAACTACTTCTTTCCCTGACGCATTGACAATCTTCTCAATACAAGTTGGTTTCCGATATGTTCCATCATTGGCTAACGCAGCAAATCCTCCTGCCATTTCTTCGGTTGTAACGCCATATGTAAAACCGCCAAGTGCCGCTGCATTGTAATCTTTATCATACCACACTTTTTTAAAGCCCATTTTCATAAGAAATCCAATGCCTGCTCTTGGCGTAATTTCCTGATAAATTTTCCACGCTACCGTATTTTTAGAATATTTAACGGCTTCCCGCAACGTCATCCGTCCTGCATATGTACCGTCCGCATTGGCGGGTCCATCGGGAATAGGCTCATCTTCCACAATGGAATCTGCATTATATCCCAGCTGCAAATAAGGCGCATATACGGATAAAGGCTTTATCGCACTGCCTGACTGTCTGTAACTTTGATAGGCTCGATTCAAGGTTAATCCGCCTATATCTTGACTCCTAGAACCTACAATCGCCACCACATTACCTGAAAGATTGTCAATACAAGTTGCGGCTCCCTGCATTTTATAGACGCCTTCATCGGAAAGCTCTGTAAAACTTTCTAAATTTCTGTCAATACTTTCCTGCAACCATTCCTGTTTTTCTACATCAATTGAGGTATATATGGTATATCCTCCTGCAATCAACTTTTGCTGGCAATCATTATAATACTTTTCATATAAATCCTGATAACTTTTTAAATCGGTTTCATCTTGAAAATTATTGCGAAATACAAACCCCATACTTCCCATTAAAGACTCTACCGCACAGTGCCGTACATATGTAACAATCGAACTATTTACCTCGCTCGTGCTTTTTGCATCCAATACAACCTCATCATATAAAGCAGAATAATAATCCATCGAACTAATATAGCCTTCCTTATACAATTCATTTAAAATCACATTTCTTCGCTCTAATGTATTATCAAAATGTATAAAAGGATTATATTTTGTCGGACCATTTGGAATGGCTGCTATAAATGCCTGTTCTGATAAAGTAAGCTCTGAAGCGCTTTTGTTAAAATATCCTTTTGCAGCCGATTCAACACCATATAAACCATTGCCAAAATAAATATTATTCAAATAGTACTCTAATATCTTTTCTTTAGAATATTTTTTTTCAAGACTATATGCAGCAAACATTTCTTTGATTTTTCTTTCCCAAGTAACTTCTTGAGAAAGAAAAATATTGCGGGCAAGCTGTTGTGTTATCGTGCTTGCTCCCTGAACAATCTTATTGTTTTTGCGGTTTGCAAGCATCGCTCTGATAATCGCTTTATAGTCAATTCCTGAATGTGTATAAAATTCCTTGTCTTCCATCACAATAAAGGAATTGGCTAAATTGACTGGTATATCTGAATAACTGATATAATACAAATCTTTATCATTCTTAATCTTACATAATTCTTCGCCATTTTTATCATACACTAATGTCGTCTTTGATTGTTTAAACGTTTCTTCTGAACTAGCTTTAACAAGCTGCTCTGCTTCTTTCTTAAAATGATACACTTGAATCACTTTAGGTGTTATATAAATCGCTGCTGCCAATAACAATACTAAAAATATGATGAATAAAGTTCTTTTAATCTTTTTTTTCATATTTTTCCTCATTTCTGCGCTGCTTACTTTTTGATATGCCCAACTTCATTTGCCGCACAGTGCATATCTATTATCCTTTTATTGCACTTTTACGAATTAAGAACAGACATCCCAGTCTTATATATCACTTATAATATGTCATAAATATATTTCCTGCTTCTGTAAACATCTTCTTTGCATTGGTGTAATTTTGTGTTTCTTCCTTCCCTGTGCCTACATCAATATATACGATGTTTCCTGAATCATATCCTGTTATAATAATATATCCATCATTTACTTTCGCTATTACTGGTCTTCCGTCACTGACAAAGCTCAATATGCTTTCCATAGAAACACTTTTCATTGATATCAAAGTCAAACCTTCTCCTCCAAGAAAATTTTTCACGGACTCTGTTGCTGTCTTAATTGAATTATCATAAGTTTCAATATAAGCAGATACGCCCTTAATAGAATAGTTTGATATTCTATTTCGATTCCATACCTCAACATTATTATTATCTTTAATCATACCATAATCTTTCATACCCTGATTGATTGCAGCGCTTATATTGTCATATGCCTTATAATATTTTCCAGCCGTATATACATAATATTTTAATGATGTATTAACTTTATTCTCTAGCTTTAACACTTTTTCTTTGTTAAACTCTGCCGCATCCGCTTCTCGAAGAGAAGCTTCTCCCACATTGCCAACACCGTTTGGCAGAACAAGAACAAGCTCTGACTTTCTTGCATTGGTTGAAATATGGTCAAGATAGGCTTCTTTTGTCGCTGCATTTTCATCTTTATTGATCAACTGGTCTATTGATGTTGGCGAGTAACTTCCATCATCATTTTTTGTCACTCTTGATAAATTAAGCCGGTAATCGTCCACTTCGGCTGCACTGACATAAATACCTTCATTTTCATATTCTTTTATAATCTCATACGAATCATTCATAATATAGATTTTATACATTGGAAATGTCACAAATCCTGCATCATCCGTATATATATCATCTTTTCTTGCCGCCCCATAAATAAAATCATCATCAATAAACCCCAGTGCTTTTAAATAATCCCCCTCCAACGGTTTAATCAGACAATCGGAGCCTTTATCAATATTAAATATACGCAGCTCTTCGCTGTCATACAACCCGCCTTTTGTACTATAACCGATAATTCGCCCATTATCGCTCATCTGATATGTTCCATTAACCAGATTTTCAATCTCAACCATTACTTCCATACTGTTTAAATCAATGGAATACAATGTGTTGCCAATCGACAAATACAGCGAATTATTGCCGTTTACATAAGAAATATCCGCAACATTTTCAACAATATTTTGATAAGGAACATTGAGCGGAATATAACACAATTCTTGTACCTCGTTATCCGCAAAACTGTAACTATACAAAGAGACGCCAACCTGCCCTTCATGTACGCCTCTATTCATATAGCCATACACCACAAATTTCACATCACCGCTATCATCAACACGAATAATTTTGATTGCATGATTTCCATACTGTTCCCTTACATTATCTGAATCATCGGATTCAAAGCTAAATACTCTATTAATCGTGTTGGTATCAAGACTATATCCCCACAATGTATTGGCATTGACAAAATACGTATGTTTATTCTTTGAGTCTGCCATAAACTCTGCTTCTGACGAAGAACAGATGCCAAGATTAATCTTGCCGTTGCTTATCAAATCATTTCTTCCATCAAATATTTGATTGGTTTGGCGGCTGTAACCTAATAAATAAATTTTGTCTGTACTTTGCCTAATTCTATAATAATCATGGACACTGTATGTGTCATAACCATCATAATCATTTTGCGCCCCACAAATATAATCAAGCGCCACTATCATAACTTCGCCGTCAACTTGTACAATCGATGGGATAATCTCACTTTGAAGAAATGGACTTAAATCGCCCCACCCAACATTATACAATGAATTATTGATATTAACACTGCCAAAATTTGTATTATCAGCAGAAACATTTGACTCTAAATATGGATTAATACTGTTTAACTTGCTTGCATCTAATGTAGCCTCATTAAAATCTAAAACATAATCAATTCTTTTTTGCAAATCATCATTTTGCCCGCTCTCAATTGTTGTGTAGTAACCAATATAACTATAATTTTCTGTCTCAATATAAATTTCCAGTAAATATTTTTCTTCGTCGGTCAATAAATTCTTAATATTAAGAACAGCCTCTACTGTATTATTGGTTTCGTCAAAACCATCAAGCTTTGTATCTTCAATTAAAGAATGTTGTTTTGTATCGCGCACTTTATAGGAAATATTTTTCACCTTTTCTCCATATGTATCAAATACTACGGTCAATTTTTTATTGGATGGCAGCGGCGTAAAATCGGTGTGCATAAGCGTTTCATCAATATCCGATGTATAGCCGTGCATCCTATTAATAAATTGTCCAGACTCCATCTTAATTTTTGCAACTGGCAGCTTTGCTTCTGTCATTGTCACGGTTGCGGCAATTTCAGAATGATAATTCATTGAAAAAAAAGTTACAACGGCTACTATTAAAAATAATGCAATATAGATAAATAACTTTCCAGACACTGTATTTTTTTTCTTCACTCAATCACCATTCCTTTCAACAGTTTGCTTAATGTAAGGTTCAATCCTAATGTATGCTGTATACTGCATACCATATCACCAGACGTACTTTTCTTATCTCCTGTATAAACTGCTCGTATCAACAAATTCTTAGGCGTATGCTCCATATCAATAAATTCAAGAATTTGTGTCTGATAACCAGCCTCCTCCAAAAGATTTGCTCGTATCGCATCGGTAAATATAGCGGATATACGTTCCTTTAATACACCATATTTTAATACCCCCGCCAATTCTTCGGACTGAATCTGCTTATTTGCCTCATGCTGACAGCAAGGCACAGAAAGAATAACCTTTGCACCCCACTCCACTGCTTTTGCTAACGCATAATCCGTCGCCGTATCACACGCATGAAGTGTTACAACCATATCAACCTGGTCTACATCTTTATAGGAAGCAATATCACCAATATAAAAATTCAATTTATCATATCCATATTTATCTTTTAACTGATTGCATGTATGAATGACATCTTCCTTTAAATCCAATCCAATAATCCGAATAGGATACCCTTTTAATTCCTTTAAATAATAGTACATTGCAAATGTAAGATACGATTTTCCACAGCCAAAATCTATAATCACCTGCTCTTTATTTTTGTCCAAATGCGGCAATATATCTTCAATAAACTCCAAAAATCGATTGATTTGTTTATATTTATCGTATTTTGAATTACAAATCTTTCCTTCCTTTGTCATAACGCCTAAATCAATCAAAAATTCAACGGCAGTTCCTTCTTTTAAGATATAATTCTTGCTTCGATTATGCGCCATATCTTTTTGCTGTCTTTTATTGTCCAACTTTTTATATCGAATTGTCATCTTGCCTGATTTACTTGATAAAACCTGTGCATCTTTATCCGTCATTTTAAACTGTGCCTGTTTAAAATGTTCCTTCAACATCTTTGCGATATATAATTTCACTTCCTCCTGTGTATAATTAACATGCAATACTTTATTTTCTACAAACTCCGATGCTTGATATACAATCTTTTCTTGTATTAAAACAGGTCTGATTTTTATCTTTTCTATTTTATAATCCTTTTTCTTCTTTCCGCTAATAATTAAATCAATTAAATGTTCATTGATACATTTATCGAACAGTTCTTCTAATGTCATACGAATCCTCATTTCTGCGCTGCTTTTATTCGCAATCCGCTTTGCTGCTTGCTTTATTTCACATATTTCTATATGGAACCGAATAATATACAATGGTCTTATTTTTATCCGAATTATATTCTATCGAAATATTCACATTCACTTTACCCTCGCCTAATTCCACACTTTCCTTAATATCTTTATCATACGCATAAACCGTATATAATTCCTCACTCTTATGCCCTGTAACTGCTTTTGCTCCTGTTTTGTCTAACAACATTTCCGTAATACTATCTTTTTTATATTCCTCCAGTTCACCATTTAATTCTCCTTTTAAATTGATGGCTACCGTTGTATTATTCATCCCTAATTTATCCAACTCTTGTTTTATGATATCCTCATATGTAAAAATAGCATCCATCTGTCTGTTTATATTAATTCCTACATATATATACTGTTGGTCTTTATTATGCGTGATAAATTTCATAATAACATCACCTGCTTCAGACAGTTGACTTAATGTCGTTACCGTGTTATCTTCTTCATCAAACATAGTTGTTATCTCATATCGATTAATTTTAATCGCTTTTGCAATATGCTCTAATATAATCACTTTTGCATCATCTGTCAAAATCGTATCTGCATATTTGCCATAATACGACAAACTTGCACTCACTTTATCATAGGTATCATTTGAAAATGCACTCACTATTCTACCCCTGTAACCTTCATCATTCAATCCATATATTATATTACTTGCAGACACAATCCACAATAACATTAATACAAGAATTGAAACTTTAAATTTTGTCTTTCTATAAATGGGTTTTTTCTTCTGAAAATCCGATGCATTTTTGCCCCATTCTTTTATAGAAAGCACCATCATATAGGCAATATCTCTTAACATAAAAACCTCCCAGAAAATACAATATTAAATACCGATATAAAACCGATAACTAATGATTGCCAAATCTGGAAGGTTTTATTCAACTTCTTCAAGTCACAATATAAACTATTTTGTGCGGTAGCTTTACTTAATCCACTGCACCAAGTCTTGCCAGAGAACGTTTCAAAGCTAATTCTGCCCTTACCATATTGATATTGGCATCCCCGCTCTTTAACCTTCTCTCTGCTCGTATCCTTGCTTCATTTGCTCTATTGACATCAATTTCATCCGGCCATTCAGCCACTTCTGCCAATACCGTTACTTTATCTTTTAAAATCTCAACAATTCCACCATGAACAGCCGCCTTTTTTGTACCACCTTCCTCATGGATAGCCATAACACATGGTACTAAAACGGATGTCAGTGGAATATGCTCGGCATACACGCCGATTTCGCCCTCACTTGTTGCCAATTCTACCATAGACACCTCTTTTTGATAAAATTGTCTGTCCGGCGTATTTACTATTAACATAAATTTATCGGCCATGCTCATCACCTCTACTTTGTCTTGGCAAGAACATCATCGATATTTCCACAATTCAAGAAATAACTTTCTGGAATCTCATCATACTTTCCTTCAATGATTTCTTTAAATCCTTGAATGGTCTCGTTAATAGGAACATATCTTCCCTCAAGTCCTGTAAACTGACCTGCTACGAAGAAAGGCTGTGAAAGGAATCGCTGTATCTTTCTTGCTCTTGAAACGATTAATTTATCATCTTCAGATAATTCGTCCATACCAAGAATTGCAATGATATCCTGCAATTCTTTATATTTTTGCAAAATCTCCTGCACAGCACGGGCAACATTATAATGTTCCTCACCTACAATTCTTGGGTCAAGAATCCTTGAAGTCGATTCCAATGGGTCTACTGCTGGATAAATACCCAACTCAACAATCGCTCTGGAAAGTACAGTTGTTGCATCCAAATGCGCAAATGTCGTAGCTGGAGCAGGGTCTGTCAAGTCATCGGCAGGTACGTATACAGCCTGAACCGATGTGATAGAACCATTCTTTGTCGATGTAATACGCTCCTGCAACGCACCCATCTCTGTCTGAAGTGTTGGTTGATAACCAACAGCTGATGGCATACGTCCAAGCAAAGCGGAAACTTCTGAACCAGCCTGTGTAAATCGAAAGATGTTATCAATAAATAACAGCACATCTTTACCGCCCTCATCACGGAAATACTCTGCCATTGTAAGTCCTGTTAAACCTACTCTCATTCTAGCTCCAGGCGGTTCATTCATCTGTCCAAATACCATTGTTGTCTTTTCAATAACGCCAGATTCCTTCATTTCATAATAAAGGTCGTTACCTTCTCTTGTACGCTCTCCAACACCAGTAAATACAGAATATCCACCATGCTCTGTGGCAATATTTCGGATAAGCTCCTGAATTAAAACGGTCTTACCAACACCAGCGCCGCCAAAAAGTCCAATCTTACCACCCTTTTGATAAGGACAAAGTAAGTCAACGACCTTGATACCAGTCTCCAACATCTCCGTCGATGTTGACTGCTCTTCAAAATTAGGAGCTTTCCTATGAATAGGCATATGCTTCTGAACTTCTGGAGCAGGTTTATTATCGATAGGCTCACCTAAAACATTGAACATTCTGCCCAGTGTGTTCTCACCTACTGGAACAGATATCGGCGCGCCTGTCGCCTCAGCATCCATACCACGTACAAGTCCGTCCGTAGGTCCCATTGCTATACATCTTACCGTATCATCGCCAAGATGCTGCGCAACTTCCACTACCAAACATTCACCATTGCTGCGTGTAATATTGATAGCTGAATTAATCTCAGGCAATTGGCTTTCTTGAAACTTAATATCCAAAACGGCGCCAATTATCTGAGTAATTTTACCAATATTCTTCTCTGCCATGTTTTCCTCCATATTTTATAAAATCATTATAGAACTATGCAAACTGCATATCATTATTCGATGGCATTTGCACCGGATATAATCTCTGTAAGCTCTTGTGTAATTGAGGCTTGACGCGCTCTATTAAACTTCAGAGAAAGACTTGCAATCATATCGTCTGCATTGCTTGTAGCATTATCCATAGCCTGCATACGCGCGCCATTCTCACTGGCTACTGCCTCAATTAATGCACCATAGACAAGACTTGCGATATACTTTGGAATAATCATATCTAAAGCCTCTTCCTCATTTGGCTCATAATTCATAGGCGTATCATCTGTCTGCGCGGTTTTGCCTGCCTCTTCTGGCTCAATAGGAAGAAGCTTTATAAGCTGCGGCACATGAACAACAGTATTCTTAAATGCTGTATATGCAAGATAAATTTCTCCAATCTCTCCCTCTGTAAAAGCTCTTAATACCTCGTCACAAATTTCTTTTGCATCGGTGTACAATGGCTCATTAATTACATCCGAATAATCTGCTTTCATTGCATATCCTTTTCGTTCAAGAAGTTCTCTGCCCTTTCTGCCTATCGAGTAAATACAGGCTTCTTCTTTAGCGATATCACTATTTGTAATAAGCTTTACAATATTTGAATTATAACCGCCTGCAAGACCTCTGTTTGCTGTAATCGTAATAATTGCTTTCTTATCCGATTCTCCTGCCTTCAAATATTTGTGATTGATGTTGCCCGATTTTGCAAGGATATTGCTTACGGTCTCATACATCAAATCAAAATATGGTTTTGTATTCTCTGCCTTACCTTTTGCTTTCTGCAGCTTTACAGTGGAAACGAGCTTCATGGCTTTGGTAATTTGACCAGTACTTTGAATACTGTCTCTACGTCTTTTTATGTCTCTCATTGAGGCCATAATCCATTACCTCCATTCCACCGCTCTTACTTGAATGTCTTTTTAAACTCTTCAATGGCGCTAATTAATAACTTTTCTGTATCCTCGTCAAGTACCTTTGTCTTTGCAATACTTTCTGGTATCTGTGGATACTTTGTGTCAATAAAATCAAACAATCCATCTTGGAATGCCAGAATTTTGTCAACAGGAATATCTATAACATATTTCTTTGTTACAGCATATATAATGATTACTTGATACTCAACTGGCATTGGCTTGTACTGTGGCTGCTTTAACATCTCTTTTACACGCTCGCCCTGTGCAAGCTTTTCCTTTGTATCGGCATCCAATTCAGAACCAAACTGTGCAAACGAAGCAAGTTCTCTGTACTGTGCCAAATCAACTCGAATAGGAGCAGCTATCTTTTTCATCGCTTTAATCTGTGCCGCACCTCCAACTCGCGATACAGACAAACCAGCATTAACAGCAGGTCTAAAGCCCGAATTAAACATTTCTGTCTCAAGATATATCTGTCCGTCTGTGATAGAAATAACATTTGTAGGAATATATGCCGAAACATCGCCCGCTTGTGTCTCAATAATTGGTAAAGCAGTTAATGAACCTCCGCCATATTCATCAGACATTCTTGCTGCTCTCTCAAGAAGTCTTGAATGGAGATAAAATACATCACCAGGATAAGCCTCACGTCCAGGCGGTCTTTTAAGGAGCAATGACAGTGTACGATATGCTGTCGCATGTTTACTTAAATCATCATAGACAACCAGCACATCCTTTCCTTGTTCCATCCATTCCTCACCAATTGCACAGCCTGCATATGGCGCAATATATTGTAATGGAGCAAGCTCACTGGCTGTTGAAGCAACAACAGTTGTATAACTCATCGCACCATATTCTTCTAATGTACTTACAATACTTGCAACGGTCGATGCTTTCTGACCAATAGCAACATATATACAATTTACATTTTGACCTTTTTGGTTAATAATCGTATCAATTGCAATTGCAGTCTTACCTGTCTGACGGTCTCCGATAATTAACTCTCTTTGACCTCTTCCAATAGGAATCATGGCATCGATAGCCTTAATACCTGTCTGAAGCGGTGTATCAACGGACTTTCTTGTAATAACACCTGACGCAACTCTCTCAATCTGACGAAACTTATCTGTATTGATAGGTCCCTTGCCATCTATTGGCTGTCCTAATGCATTAACAACTCTACCAACCATAGCATCGCCAACAGGAACTTCTACAACACGCCCTGTTGTCTTTACGGTATCACCTTCATTGATGTTGCGCGAATCACCTAACAAAACGGCACCAACATTGTCCTCCTCTAGGTTGAGAATCATGCCGTACACTTCTCCCGGAAATTCGAGCAATTCACCCTGCATGGCCTTCTCCAGACCATGTATACGCGCGATACCATCTGCCACCTGAATAACTGTACCA
This sequence comes from uncultured Eubacterium sp., assembly GCA_947088865.1. GTDB lineage: Bacteria > Bacillota > Clostridia > Lachnospirales > Lachnospiraceae > Lachnospira. Next base: position 270,291 of record CAMUHY010000002.1, read on the forward strand.
ACATCGGACACTTCAAGTTCGGTAGAATATCTTTTTATCTGCTCTTTTATCACAGAGCTGATTTCTTCCGGTCTCAAATTCATGGAGCAAACGCACCCTCTTTCTATTCAATGTATAAGCTTACACAAGCTGAATTTTCTTAAGCTGTCTTGCAAGCTCATCTAATTTTGTTTTAATACTGCTGTCTACTACTCTATCGCCAATTCTGATAACCATACCACCAATAATAGATGAATCCACATCATAATGCATCTGAAAATCTTTATACTTGGTAGTATCTAGTAGTTTTGTTACTACATTTTCTTTCTGAACCTCAGTAAGAGGCGCTGCTGTTGTGACAAACGCAATGCCAATCTTTTTATATTCAAGCACTTTATCACAAAAATAATGCAGAGCATCGACTATATTTTGCTGACGGTCTTTTGATACCATAATCATAAGAAAACCGGTCAGATTTTTTGACACAAAACTGCCAAAAACATTCTCTAAAAATTTTTCTTTTTCTTCTTTATCAATTTTTGGATGATTCAATAATTTGTTTAGCTCGCTGTTATCTTCAAATGCTTTAAGAACCACTAAAACTTCGTCATACAGCGCATCGATTTTTGATTCTTCCAGTGCGAGCTCAAATAATGCATCACCATATGTTGTTGCTGCTAACTTAGCCATGTGTTCTCACCCATTTCATTTAAAGTCTGCTCAATAAGCCTCTGGCTGTCCGCTTCATTGATAGAAGCTGCGACCACCTTTGCTGCCATAAGCTGTGATACAGCAATAATCTGCTGCTTTACCTCGTCGGCGGCTTTTTGTTTCTCAAGTTCGGCTTCTGTGTTTGCTCTTGCAATAATTCTGGCAGCTTCCTGCTTTGCTTCATCAACAATCTTCTGCTCATTATGTTTTGCAACACGTCTCGCCTCGCTTAATATACTTTCAGCCTCCTGTCTCGCTGCTTTCAGCTTTTCTTCATACTCCTGCTTTAAAGCCTGTGCCTGCCTCTTATCAGCTTCTGCATTCTCCCTATCACTCGTTATCTTATCCTGACGCTTTTTTAACATATTTCTTACAGGATTAAATAAAATAAATGACAGCAACAAAAATAATACGAATACATTAATAGCTGTAATAGCTGCATCAAAAAGGAGCTGCGGATCCAATCCAAAAAGTCGGCCATCATCTGCGAGAGCCACAAAAGTACTTCCTATGGAACCCAATTCTTTTGCCTCCTTTCTACAATCTCAATATTTTTTTAATCCATCAACCGAATGGCTTTACAAACATTAAGATGATAGCTACGGCAAAACCATAAAGACCTGTTGTCTCGGCAACAGCTTGTCCAAGTAACATAGTAGATGTAATTGCAGACTTTGCACCTGGATTACGTCCAACAGCAGAAGCACCATGACCTGCTGCAATACCCTGACCAATACCAGGTCCAACACCTGCAATCATTGCGATACCAGCACCAATTGCTGACATAGCTGAAATAAATTCCTGTCCACTAATATTCATTTTTTCATTCCTCCATTTTAAATTATTTTGCTGATTCCATATTTCGAGCAGTTGTTATCCCTACTCATCAGCAATTTTGTCGTTCACATAGACCATTGTCAACATACAAAATACGTATGCCTGAATACAACCTGAGAACAAATCAAAATAAGCATGTAGAACTGCCGGATAAGCCACCGTAAAAGGCTTTAGCAAGTCATAAATCAAGCCCATAAGAACTGTTCCTGACATAATATTACCAAACAAACGCAATGAAAGCGACAGTGGAACGGCAAATTCTCCAATCACATTGATTGGGAACAAAAACCAAATTGGCTGAAACAGTGCTGTAAAATGCTTTCCTTTATTTTTCTTAATACCATTAAAATGGATAAGAAAAAAGGTAATCAAGCCTAACGACAATGTTACGCCATAATCTGCTGTTGGTGGCCTTAACCCAAATAGACCAGCAATGTTGGAAATAATCAGAAACAAAAACAAGGTTGATAAGTAATTTACAAACTTGCTTGTATTCTTTCCCATAAGTCCTTCCACCATAGTCTGTAACATCTCAACAATTAACTCGATTATATTCATAAACATTCCTGGCGTGTCTTCTGAATTGACTTTGTTCAGTTTGATTCTGGCGATAATCGCCACTATCAATATGAACACAGATACTATCAGCAACGCCACATGCGTGGTATTGAGATGAAATTCATAGTCCATACCTGGAAGTTTAAACGTAAATAACGACTTAATCATAAAGCTGCTATCACATGCCACCATCGGGGCAACACTTACGCTTCCCACACTTCTCACCCTCCTTTTTAAAATATTTTGGATGAAATTCTGTTAGTAATCGGCTGCAAATATGCCGACACTTTCATAGCAAACATTCCTACTAATGCCGCCAGCAAATCACCTATCTTAAAGTAATATAATGCTGCAAAGACCAATATCATAACGGCAAGTCTGATAAAGTATCCTATCAACAACACTTTCGTCGTGTTTACCTTTCCATACACCACTTCTCGAATCCGATAACTCATATGCAATGAAGCAAATCCTGCATAAAGCACGCCTGCCAAAAAACCGACAGCATAAATCATCGGGCTTGGAAAAACGAAACATATAATAATTTCTCCAAGTATAAGGTATAACATATCAATGAAAAAAATTTGTGGCAACGCCTCATTTAACGACTTTATCTTTTCTATCAATGTCTGCCTCCTGTTCTGCCCTTTCGACCTTACGCTTAATATCTTCTTCCAATTGTTTTTGACGTTTTGCTTCCTCACGCTTGATAATGCTCATCACTAAAACATAAGCATTTCTTCCGCCTGCCAGCATCCCAAGAATCATAAGCGGAATGGTAAACCATGTGTCAAACTTTCCATCAAGCCATACGCCCAATGCAACACACACAAATAAAGGTACCATAACACTTAATGCCACCTGTGATATCAAAACAATATTGCGATATTCAGTCTTTTCATGGCCCATCGTTCTATCCTTCCAAATGATGTTTGTCAATATAATATCATTTTTTCTGGGAAAAGTCTATTTAATTTCATATATTTCATTGCCAATACAATAAAATATTATTGGTTACATATCTTGAATTTATCACAGCTTATTGATATAATCTTAAAAACCTGCAAAATCTCAATCTTATGCAGGCTTAATGGATTTGTACCTGCAGCTTAAGATTTACAAGTATTAGAAAGGAATGGTGAATCGTATGGCAGTTTTATACCGCAAAAGACTGATACCAGATGAAATCATAGAGCTAAAAGACGATAAGATATTATTCCGTGATGAAAACTATATCATCACAAAATGGAATACCATTCGTCCTAAAAATGAATTTTCTCATGGAATATCTATCTATTGCATAAATGAAGGCTGGAAAATAAGCAAATTTTTTGATGCTAAGAATCATTTGATATATACATATTGTGATATTATTGATACCTCTTACAATGATGTCAACGACACCTATATATTTACAGATTTATTGGCGGATGTAATTATTGAAAATTCTGGTTTTGTTCGTGTCGTTGATTTAGATGAGCTTGCTGATGCCTGTGCTTGGGGCAGTATCACAAACGATATGTTAGTCTCTGCCCTCCACAAGCTAAATGCACTCCTTGAACTGATATACAATAAACAAATACAAACGTTTATTGACCGTTTAGAACAGGCACAGCCTTAAACTTCGATGTTTAAGGTTCTGCCTGTTTTTTGATATTGATAAAAATCGATACCTGCTGCCTTAAACATGCGCTTTGATGCCAGCACTGCCACACTGTCTGCATATTTATCATTATCATAGACAACTGTTTTAATACCCGACTGAATAATCGCTTTTGCACATTCATTACATGGGAATAATGTCACATATATTTTGGCATTATCAAGACTTCCGCCTCGATAGTTTAAAATCGCGTTCAACTCGCCATGCGCTGTATACATATATTTAACGTCCATTTCGTTGCCTTCTCTTGCCCAAGGAAACTCATCGTCCGAACAGCCTATCGGAAATCCATTATACCCCATTGATAAAATTTTATTATCATTGCTGACAATACATGCCCCTACCTGTGTATTGGGGTCTTTTGAGCGCAGAGCGGACATTTTTGCCACGCCCATAAAATACTCGTCCCATGATATGTAATCATCTCTCTTATCGCTCATTTTTCGCCTCACTTCTGAATTTCTTTACAATTTATACAGATTCCTCAAGCATAGCAATTCTTCTCTTATGTCTCTCGCTCTGTGAAAATGTCGCACCTAAAAAAGTATCAACAATACGAAGCGCCAATTCTGAGCCAACCACTCTAGCCCCTATACATAACACGTTAGAATCATTATGTTCCCTTGTTACCTGTGCGCTGAAGCAATCACCGCACAATGCCGCTCTTATGCCCTTTACCTTGTTGGCAGCAATGCTCATCCCAATACCTGTCCCACATAAAAGTATTCCAAGCTCACACTCTCCTGATAAGATAGCATCGGTTACTTTATGTGCATAAATAGGATAATCACAAGACTCGGTTGTATCACAGCCAAAGTCTTTATATACTACTCCTTTCTCGTCCAAATGCTCTTTAAGCTGATTTTTTAAATCCACTGCTCCGTGGTCACATCCTATCGCTATCATTTATAAATCCTCCTTTGATTGTTCATTTATATTATTTATTATAATTGTAGCCGCTCTATTTACAAGTTCTAAAAGAATTTCAAAACATCTGTGATACTCCTCTATTCCCTTGCCATAAGGGTCACTCACTTCAGCATTGTCACACCCAATAAATTCATTAATGGTATACACATTAATTGCCTTATCATAATTATTATACAACTTTGTCTTCATTGACGAATCCATTACCAACACCAATGTCTCTTTGCCAAAATCACGATTATCAATCTGTTTTGCGTTGTTGCTTGGCATTATCATTCCATGACTGGCAGCAACGGCAACGGCTTTGGGATTATAGGGTTCTGGAAAAAGCACCACCATTCCCCTAGATTCCACGCTGATATCCATCCCCATAAGATTGTGCTGCATAATCGTGGCTGCCATAGGACTTCTACAAGTATTTCCAGTGCATACAAATATAATTCTGTTATAAGTATTCATAAATAACCCTACCATTCTATCATTGTATATCACATATATAATATTGTATATCACATATATAATATTGTATATTACACATACAATATTGTATGTCCAGCAGCTTTTATTAATCGATTCATAACAGCAGCACCCACATTTTTTGTAAAAAAACTTTCAGAATAGACATAATCTACTTTTTTTTCATCAAAATAACGCAACGCCTCAAATAAATTTCTTGCATTGCTTGCCTCATCATATCGGCTACCCATATCAAATACAACATCTGCTTTGTACTTTGTTCTATTTTCACTGCATGTCATAATACCTACTTTCAATCCCTCAGACTGTTTGTCCTTTGTAAAATGATTGATTGCATCTATCACATCACTATCTTTTCCATCAACAATGTTGACCTTTGCTTTGGGTGCATAATGCTTATATTTCATACCAGGAGCTTTAGGCACAACCCCATCTGAAACGCTCTCCAAAATTGCAGGGTCAACAAACACTTCGCCTAAAACCTGTTCAAGCTGTGCCTTCGTTATATATCCTGGTCTTAATATCATCGGTTTATCAACGCTTAAATCAATAATGGTTGATTCTACCCCTATATCGACCTCATCACATTCAATAATCATATCAATAATGCCATTCATATCCTCAATAACATGTTTTGCTCTTGTCGGACTTGGACGTCCGGAAATATTTGCACTGGGCGCAGCTATAAAAATCTTTGACTTTTTAATTAAATTTGCTGCCACAAAATGACTTGGCATACGTATAGCAACCGTATCCAGTCCTCCTGTTATGCTATCTGGAACACATGGTTTTTTCTTTAATATCATTGTCAATGGTCCCGGCCAAAATACATCGGCAACTTTTTTTACGCGCTCATCTATACCGACAGCCAACTTTTCTAAATCCGCTGTATCCGCAATATGCACAATCAATGGATTGTCAGATGGTCGCCCTTTAGCGGCATATATTTTTGATGAAGCCGTTTCATCAAGCGCATTTGCCCCAAGTCCATACACCGTTTCTGTTGGAAATGCAACCAATCCTCCGCTTTTTAATATCTGTGCTGCCTTCATATAAATGGCTTCATCACTATCCTTATTTTGTATTTTGGCAATGATTGTATCCATAGTCTTTATTCCTTCATTTTTGTGCTTTTTATCTGCATGAAGTCAAATATCCCACAACATATTTAACCCAAGCAATATTTGTCAGCAAAGGATATTTGACTTATAAAATTATTTTTTTCCACAAAGTTAAATTTTTCACAAAGTAAAATTCTTTATCTTATATCATACAACATTTTTAAAAATTTATCAAATCTCTTTTATTTTATATTAAATTATCCCTCAAAATAATTAAGAATCCCCTTTAAAATAGCATCGGCAACTTTTCTTTGATAACTTTCATCAATCAAAAGTTTTGTCTCACTAGGATTTGAAAGAAATCCGCACTCTGCAATAATTGTAGGCGCTTTCGTATGGACTAACATATAGTATGTATTATCTGCTTTTTCAACACGATTATTACTCTCGTCAAGATTTGCTTTAAAAGATTTCTGTACATATTCTGCCAGCTTTTTCCCCTGTGCAGAATGTTTGTAATAAAAAACTTGCGCTCCTTTTGCACGGCTGTCTTGAAAACTATTTTGATGCACGCTTACCACAATATCCGCATTGCTCTCCAATATAATCTGGCATCGCTTTTTCATATCCGCCACTTTTTTATTGCTGTCACTTTCACTATATAAACCATTATCGTCGGTTCTTGTCATAACCACAGTAAAATTATTTTGTTCCAACAACTCTTTTAAATATGTGCCGATAGCCAGATTAATCTCTTTTTCTTTATATCCTTCTGCACTTGTTTTTCCTGGGTCAATCCCACCATGCCCACAATCTATAACAACAACTTTATTTTCTTTTTGTTCTGTATTTTGTGTCACAACAGTTGGTCGATTTTCACCATTTGCAGGAAGACATATAAATGTCGCAGTAAATACCACACATATTAATACTACTGACATAACCATTATTGTTACATTATCCTTCATAGTGTATCCTTTCATGTCTAATATTCATTGATAGATAAAGACAAAAAACTTAAAATTTTACCCTTATCTATCCATTAATATATGACACAAGGGGCGCAATTATAACCACGCCCCTCAATCTGATTGTTCCTATTAATTTATTTTATTCGTGATATATATTTGCGAATTAACCGCTTCGCATAGCGTAGGTTGTGCGTAATACGGCAAAAAATTTCACCCTATATAAAACTTCTTGCCTTTTCTTTATTATTTTTCATGCAATGATAATTTTTTTATTTGTAACAATACTTATTTTTTATTCCTTTTGCAACTCTAATAATTGGCTTATCCAATTACATGTTTCTGGTTTGATACATAATGAATTACACTCCATAGGTATGTCTTTAACAACCCTTTTAAAGTCTTTCTCAATTTTAGCTTTTACCTTTTTATCTGCACAGAAGGCTACCGCTTTAATTGGAATATCTTTTACATCACTCAACAGTTTTTTTGTCCATCCTATTTTGTATAATTGTGTAGAACACACCACAATCCGTATATTACACCGAAAAAATTCCATCAATCCAAGCTCACTATTCACACTGCAATCAAAAATAATCACATGGTATTGGTTTAATTCTAATTGTGCTATTTTTTTTGGTGTTACTCCACTGACAAAACATATATTTTTATAGTAAAAATCGTACATGTTCCTTTCATTATTACTTGTCTCATTCCATATTTTTATATAATCTTTATTGTCATTACACTCTACCAATGCTGTCTTAAATCCTCTAAAATTTGCACAAAAATTTGCTATCATTATCGCCAAATAAGTTGTTCCCACACCTTTTCCAGCGCCGATAACACCAATCTTTAATATGTTACAAACGGGTCTATCTTTTTGTCTTATATACCTTAAAAATTTTCTCACACCATGCCGCTTTCTGCAAAGTCATTCTATGTCCTTGTCCTTTTTTATTTTCTAAATGCAAAATACTTTCTGCCAATTCTTCAAATAATTTATTGCTTTCATGCCAGTTGTAGATGCAGGGAAAGCGAAAACATTTATGCTTTTCATCTATTTTCTTTAGATATTTATAAAATTCTTTTCCACCGATATGATTTATAACAAGGATTGTGTTTATATCTACATTTTTCATAACATCCGTTATACAAACTCTATATCCCGCAACACCAATTAATATATTGATTCCATCTTTAAAATATTGATTTCTAAAAATGCCCATATCATGGATACAATAAGCAAACTGTGATAAATCACAAGAAACGCCTTGATGATATTCTGGAACAATATGTACATTATAAACTTGATACGTTCCATAAGCACTGCATTTTGTAAGAAGTCCAACATTTCTATAATCGTTTCTATCGCCATGCCTTATACATACAACATTGATATTTTTCTTTGTCAGAAAAGAAGCCATACATAGACAAAAATGGGTTGTTCCTATCTTACATGCCAGCCCGCTTACATAAATATGTTTTTGTTCCCTATTGATACAAATTGACTTATGATTCTTATTTATATTATTATCAATATACTTTTTTTGCGAAATATTTATTAATTCATTTTTTACTTCTGTTATGGTTTTATAACGCTGATTTCCATTGTGTCGTATACATCGCTTAATAATAGACCCAATAGAAGTTGAATACATCTGACATACACTCTGTATATCATCTGTAATAGACTGTATATGACCATCTGTAACCATATACAATAATAAGATACCGATACTATAAATATCGGAATCCATTGTTCCACTTGAAATGTACTGTTCAGGTGCTGCAAATCCCACAGTTCCATATTCTTTGGTACATTGTTCATCAATCCGCCTTGAACTGTCAAAATCAATAATACTAACTCCACACACATCTGTATCAAGAAGCCCTTTTATATATTCATCTTTCACTATAATATTAGCTGGTTTTATATCCAGATGAATAATGCCTGCATGATTATGCAGGTACTCTAACACGCTGCATATTTGTACGCCAAGCAAAGCTATCTGCGTTATGGATAATGTTCCTGTCTTATGGATATATTCTGCTAAAGATTTACCAGCAATATATTCTTCAATAATGCAAATACTATCAATATTAGCATCAATATCATATATTAATGGTACTCCAGTGTATTTTAGACTCTTGATAAGATTGGCTTCTTTTAAAATACGGCTGCATTTTGCAGCGTTTTTATAAACGGTCTTGGCAATCCTTAATACCTGTAATTGCTTGTGTCTCACAAGCTTGACATCAGAATGTGAAGTTTTTGCCAACTGTTTTACTACCTCATACTTATCAGATAAGATTCATCTATACCTCCTTTCATATTATCAACCAGCTTAGTTATTATACTATCACAATACTTTTAAAATTGCAATACTTTTTTTATATTTTTATTACTATTATGATTTTTTATTCTAATCCTAGCTATTATACTACTTTTTACACTTATTATAGTATCTATTTTCTACATTTTTAATACAAACATACGTCTGAAAAAATTTTCATTTATGTTTTTTTCATACTTCCCGTCTTTACATATCCATTAAAAATGGGTATTATATTATATTATAGTTATTGTACTTTTACTAGACAAATACCTTTAACGTTTAAATATCTATAAAATCAAACGGTTTCATAAAACACAAAAGTATGCAGGATTTAAGCCGCCGACATCAATCACCATTATGAAGTTCTGTGGCATGAAAGGATTGTTATGAAAATTGAAAAAATAAATGATAACCAAATAAGGTGTACTTTAAATAAAAGCGACCTTACTTCACGACATTTAAAAATCAGCGAGCTTGTCTATGGCAGCGAAAATGCTAGAGAGTTATTTCGCGATATGATGCAGCAGGCCTCTTATGAGCTTGGTTTTGAAGCGGAGGACATTCCTTTGATGATTGAAGCAATACCAGTAAATGCTGAATGTATCGTTCTTATAGTTACCAAAGTAGATGACCCTGAAGAATTGGACACTCGATTTTCAAGATTTTCTGATGAATCAGACAGCGATGAAGATTACGTATTTGATAATTTTTCAGACCAAATTGACTCTATGGAAGAAATACCAGAAGAAATAACGCAACCTTCCGCTACGGAAGAACTGGATTCTTTAGACAGTGAAGTCAAAATACCTTCTGCCGACACAGCTAATGATGTGATTAACCTTTTTAATAAAGTAAAAGATTACCTCAATAAAAGTATTGAGGAAGCCTCTGGAAATGGAGGATTTGTTCCTCTTAAAGACTCACTTAATGAAAACCATTCAAAAAATGACAGCACATCTTTGGCAGACCAAAACAAAACAGCAAAATCAATAAATCATGAACCGATTATGCGTGTTTTTAAATTTGATTCATTCGATGCCTTTTCCAATGCTGCAATGGCTGTAAAAACCATTTATGCGGATATTAATTCTCTATATAAAGACCCTGTATCAGGCATCTATTATCTTGTTTTGAGAAAGACATTAATTAACAACACATCTTATAATAAAGCCTGCAATATTCTTTCAGAATACGGCAGCAAAGAAAACTTAAACAACAATATTGTATATTTTTATGACGAACATTTTGACTGTATTGTAAAAAACCGTGCTATTCAGACAATTTCGGACTTATAACAAATTCATAAACCCAAATTTGTTATAACCTGCTGATAGTTTGAATTTCCTATAAAATAAAAAAGCTGCCGCATAAAACAAGAATATGCTTTATGCGGCAATTTTGTGTTTATCTGTTCTCGGTCAACTTTTTAACTTCCTCAAGTAAAGCTGATAGCAGATATCTTTTAGCTCAATCAGCCCACAGAATCAAGATAGTTATTTATATCTTCCATCAATGTATCACAATCAAGACCATGAACCATTGCAGCCTCCTCAATCGTCTCTCCTGCTGATGATGGACACCCTACACAGTGCATTCCCGCACTCATAAGAATAGGCACAATACCTGCATCAATCTGTATAGCTTCCCCAATTGTAGTATCCTTTGTTATCTTAGCCATTTTAAACATTACCTCCTAAGTTTTTTAATTATAGTATATCCTAACATTTTAAAAACCATTAAAAACAATAAAATACAAATCCTATTTTAATCTTTTTAATATTAGTAATATACGCGTTGTTATCAAAAATGTCAAGATATCACTTACTTTGTAATTATTAAAAATTTATTTTTAATATAAAAAATAATTCTAAAAATTGTCACAAAGAAAGTAACTTTTATATGTCGTTTTGTATTGAATTTTGCTTTCTAATATCGTATAATCAATAAAACAAATCATAAGGAGGATTATAAAAATGGCATATGTAATTAATGATGAATGTATCAATTGTGGTGCTTGCGCTGCTGGCTGTCCAGTAGAAGCTATCAGTGAAGGTGCTTCTCATATGGAGATTAACGCAGATGCTTGTATCGATTGCGGTGCTTGCGCTGGTGTATGTCCAGTAGGCGCTCCTAATCCACAGTAGTTTTAATCAAACGAAGTATAGAGTGGACAAGGATTTATTACCTTTATCTACATAAAAATCACAACAGTAAATGTTGTGATTTTTTAGGAGGATATGTTAGTTTTATAAAACCTTTGTTTCATTATTCTATCTCATTTAATTTCTTATATTATTTTTCTGCTAATATACTACTTTTCCACCTCAGCCATTTCCCATTTTATTATTCAACAAATCTGCAAATCTTGTCTGTTCTGGTATCCAAGCCATCTTAATCGTTCCAATCGGACCATTTCTTTGCTTTGCAATAATGACTTCGGCAATTCCTTTAACTTCTGTGTCCTTATTATAATAATCATCACGATATAAAAACATCACCACATCGGCATCTTGTTCAATTGCTCCAGACTCTCTTAAATCAGACAACATCGGTCTATGGTCTGGTCGCTGTTCCACCGCACGGCTAAGCTGTGATAACGTAACTACGGGAACGTCAAGTTCTCTTGCCAACGCTTTCAATGACCTTGATATATCCGATATTTGCTGTTGTCTGGAAGCCTCTTTACCGCTTCCATTCATCAACTGAAGATAGTCGATAATAACTAATCCTAAATCATTTTCCATCTTATATTTTCTGCATTTTGAGCGAAGTTCTGCAACAGATATACTCGGCGTGTCATCAATAATTAAATGAGAGCGTGCTATACTATCTGCTCCTTCAACCAACTTTCCCCAATCACTTGAATCCAATCGCCCTTTTCTTATCTTATCAGCCTCCACCGTAGACTCTAAACTTAACATTCGGTTGACAAGCTGAACGTTGGACATTTCCAACGAAAAGATTGCTGTTGTAATTCCCTGTTTAATGGAAACATTTTCCGCCACATTCAATACAAATGCTGTTTTTCCCATAGACGGTCTTGCTGCTATCAGCACAAAATCGGATGGTTGAAGTCCTGATAAATAATTATCCAAATCTTTAAAACCCGTAGGAATCCCTGTGACGGCTCCTCTATTTTTTGCTGCTGCCTGTATTCTGTCTAATGCTTCTAACACAACCTTGTCAATTGGTGTATATACATGTTCCCCTTTATTTTTAACTAGCTCAAATATCTGCTTTTCTGTATCTGCCAAAATATCTTCCGTAGGCTGGGTTCCTGCATAACACGCGTTTGCAATATTATTATTGACTTTAATAATATTCCTTAAGATTGATTTTTCTTTAACAATCAATGAATACTGACGTATATTTGCCGATGTTGGCACTGCTGCCAGCAAATCGCGAATAAATGCAACACTATAAATATCCGATGCAATATTTTTCGCCTTAAGACGCTCCTGCAATGTGACAATATCAACCGATTTGCCCTCATTATTCATCTCCACCATCGTTTGAAACATAATACCATATTGATTATGATAAAAGTCTTCAACACATAACATTTCACCTGCTGTAATAATGGCCTGCCTATCCATAATCATAGAGCCGACAACCGATTGTTCTGCCTCAAGACTGTTGGGCATAACTCTTGTAATTGTAGCATCTTCCATTACTTTTCTTCCTCAACGACCACCTTTAATTTTGCAGTTACATCTTTATGCAGTTTACATGCCACTTCATAAGTACCCAATGCTTTTATCGATTCTTCCAGCTTCATTTTTTTCTTGTCAATATCCAATCCAAGCTGTGTCTTTGCTGCTAACGATATCTCTTTTGATGATATAGCGCCAAACACACGCCCTTCTTTACCCGTCTTTATAGACAAATGAACAGGTTTTGCTTCCACTTTTACGGCAAACTCTTTAGCCGCTGCTAACTCAAGTTCATCTTGCCTTTGTTGTTTTGCTTTCTGAATTTTTAAATCGTTTAAATTCTTTGCATTTGCCTCTAAGCCCAACTTCTTAGGCAATACATAATTGCGTGCATACCCATCGCTAATTTTAACGATTTCTCCCTTTTTTCCCAATGCTTTTACGTCTTCCAATAAAATTACTTCCATTTATATATCTCCTTCCTCAATCATCCTGTCTAATGTATCTTTAATTGCTTGAACAGCTTGGTCAACCGTACAATTACGAAGCTGCGCTCCCGCTATGGTCATATGACCGCCTCCGCCAAGTTTTTCCATAACAAGCTGTACATTTACCTCATCAATAGACCTTGCGCTGACATAATTAATATCATTGTAGCATGTGATAACAAATGATGCCTTAATTCCTGATATATCAAGAAGCTGATTTGCCGCTTTCGCTCCTCCTATTGTTGGACTTGGCAATCCAGTACCATTAAAAACAGTGATGGCAAATGCATCATTATAAACAGTCGCTCTGCTAACTGCTCTTGCAACAGCAATATATTCTGCCATATCATTGCGCAGCATTTTTCGCACCCTTGTGACATCAGCTCCATGTCTTCTAAGAAATGCTGCCGCTTCAAATGTTCTAGGACCCGATTTATTATGAAATCCATCCGTGTCAATATTAATGCCTGCATACAGTGCATCTGCCTCATACGCCTTAATCTTAACATCATCTTCAACATATTGAATCATCTCTGTTATCATTTCCGAAGCAGAGGAAGCATAAGGGTCAACATAGGACAACACGGCGCCTTTTATGGAATCTGCCGACTGTCTATGATGGTCAAACACCACAATTGTCTTACAGCTTCCCAATAAATCTGGACATTCTGTCAGTACAGGTCTATTAGCATCAACTACAATAACCACTGTGGATGAATTAACATACTCCACCGCATCCTCTCTTGTTATAAATAAATCTTCTGGATAATCGGATTTATTAACAAATCTATCCATAAATGGCTTTACACTTGTTGTAACTTCATTAATTACAATATGTGCAGTTTTTTCCAGCTTTCTGCAAATAACATAGATGCCCATTGCAGAACCAAACGAATCAATATCGGCTATTTTATGCCCCATAATCAATACATTGTCTGTTGTCTCAAGAATTTGCCTTAACGCATGAGCTTTTACTCGTACCTTTACCCTTGTATTCTTTTCCATCTGCTGGCTCTTACCACCAAAATACGTAATTTTATCGCCGTCTTTCACAACTGCTTGGTCTCCGCCGCGCCCTAACGCCAAATCCATTGCAGCTTTTGCAACATCATAATTTTTTGCATAATCACTTGCGCCTGTTCCTATACCAATGCTCAGTGTTATTTTCTTTTCCTCTCCAATTTTAACATTCTTAATATCTTCCAACAAAGAAAATTTATCTGCAATTAGTTTCTCAAGATGTTTATATCGAAATACAACAAAATATTTATCTTTTTCCATCTTTCTTACAATAGCTGCACCAGATGAAAAATACTTATTAACCCTTTTATCTACCAATCCAATAAATAAAGAACGCCTTACATCATCTACACTCTCTAATGCTTCCTCATAATTATCTATGTAGACAAGCCCTACAACAAACCGTTCATCTTTAATTTTTTGAATATACATATTAAGATCTGTATTATCAAATACATACAATGCTATAAAAGAATTATTCTCGCCCTCACTATGACTCAAATTTCCAAATACAATATTATTTACTACAAATCGCTGAAGTTCTATTGTATAATCTCTGTCATTATATTGCAGTTTTACTTGAACAACACCCTCTTGCGGAAAAGTGTCTACTGTAAGTTCAGGGAATATCGTATAAATATTTTTACAAAAATCTTTTTTCTTTCCCGTAATATCCTGCATTTGTTTATTCATCCACAATACTTTGCCGCTGTCATCAAGCAGACAATACGGAACACTAAAATCATATAATAGCTGTCTTTGTACTTGTGAATAATTGGAAGAAAATTCCACCAATTCATGCAGCATACTCTGCCTAAGATAAATTACCAAAAAAATATTTATTATAATATAAATTGATGTAAAAATAAATACTACATACCCTGCATTTGTATTAACAATAAATATCCCTAAAGATAACAATACAAGCAATAATCCTGTTATAATTGGCAAAATAAATATTATTCTCAACTTACCTGTTATCTTATATGCCTGATTCAATTTTCGCTTACTAAACATATTTTTCCTCACTTTTTGAAGCAGCAAAGCTGTGGAGTATTTAACTCTCATAACATACGCCAAACACTTATGCAAGTATGCACTTAGCTTATTGCTCGCGAAAATAAAACGATATAAAGTCGTCTTTATAGTATACCATTTTTCTTAAAAACTGTAAATAACTTTGAGCATTTCACCATTCGCCTTTTTCCCTCTATTTTCCATTACCTTGATGAGAATCGAGCAGAGACGATTTTTCTCCTGCTCGCTGCGCGGGGTGCGTGCAGCAAAGCTGCTAATTTCCTTATGCATCCCTGTGCATAAAAAATGCCGGCAGACTATTTAATCTGCCGACAATAACTTTTTATTTTGCTACAATCTTATTTATCAAGACCTACATCCATTCCAGCTAAATGCTGTAAAAGAATAACAGCATCTTGAACATCTACTGTACCATTTTTATTAACATCACATGCTTCTTCATTAATATTTAATCCCTGCATTTGTGCTAAACGCTTCTTTAACATTACTGCATCGGATGAATCAATGCTGCCATCACCATTCACATCTCCATATTTCACACTTGCAGATGTAAAATGCTCTGGTTTCCAACCATCAAAGAATGATGCCACAGAAACTGCCTTTGCCTCGTCTTCTGTCAATACCTTTGTACCAGAAGCTCTCTTTGATGTGCTTACTGGTGTTCCATCAGGTGTATGCAAATTATACTCTGAATAATATGCTTGTGCTGGTGTAACATTTGCCATCGTTGCCCAGCCAGCCTCATGGATTAAATCAGCAGTTGCTGCTTCACAGTTGTAGTAAAGAACCCTTGTTCCTGCTCCCCATGGACGACCAAAATAAATTCTCTTAGAACCTTGTTTAATTCCTTGATATGTTGTATTAACAATCTTACAATTGTTGAATAAATAACCATGTGCGCCGCCTTCTTTAGAAGCTGTAATATAACCGCCATCTGCTACCTTATCACTGTATCCATAAATACTTAATGTACAATCATCAAACACAATATTACCATTACCACAAATAAAGTCAGTAGTACCTTCAATCAAACAATCTTTAAAATACATATGTTCTGAACCATCACCTGTATATAATGTATCCTGACTGCTTAAAAATGAACACTGATAAAATTCCATCCTATCAGCTCGTGGGAACATTGCACATGCTCTCTCTTTATTCTTATTAAGTTGAACATTTACATTTAAATTATTACGTATATCTTTATTCTTGTCTTGCTGTGGATTAAGACCTACACCATCTGCAATTTCTTCCTCAGTCATATAACGGTTAAAAGATGCCTCAAATGTAATATTTTCAGCTTTAAAATCCGTTGCTGTTGCAAGTAATTCAACGGTTGGACCCCAATCCTTAGAAACCGTTGTCATGTCATATTTATCAACAGCATATTTTTTATCATAAAATCCTGTACTTGGATTTACACTGTAATATGTAGCACCTATACCATAATACCATGTTACAAGAGGTGCCTCTGTTCTATCTGTGGCAAATGTAATATATGGTGCAGATATAATAATCTGCTCACGATACACTGCATCATTTAACTTTAATGTTACACGTTGTCCTTCTTCTCTTTCCATACGTGCCACATAATCAACAGCTGATTGAATTGTCTCAAATTCCTTACCTTTGCCGACTTCAAGAGTTTCTTTATATGGAACTTTTGATACATCTGGCTCTGTTCTGTCAAGATAAATATCATTTGTGACAGCATCTTTCTTTACACTTACCTTATCAAATGCTGTATATCCATCTGCGGTAACAGAAGTTATATACTCACCCTCGCGAAGTTCTGCTGTATAAGAATTTCCTTGTGGTGTAAAAGTATATGAATATCCTTCTTCATTCATATTTGTAAATGTAACCTGTGAAACTGAAACAGTCTTGTTATCTGATACTACAAAATTACCAGTCACTTTAGATACCGGCTTTTTTGTAGCAGTGATATTTTCTGTATAAGTACCTTCTGCCTTATTGATAGAACCTAAAACTTCATAGTCATTTGCATTGATAAGACCAACTGTAAAGTTTGCATCTGGTGTTATAACAGCTTCATATGTATAATTTCCATCAGAAACTTTTGTTAATTTTGCATCAATTGGAAGCATAGTCACATCTTCTGGTACAAACTGCATACCAAAATCGCC
Source organism: uncultured Eubacterium sp. (assembly GCA_947088865.1). Lineage (GTDB taxonomy): Bacteria > Bacillota > Clostridia > Lachnospirales > Lachnospiraceae > Lachnospira. The sequence goes on from CAMUHY010000002.1 coordinate 288,157, forward strand.
TTTTAATGCACTGTCAGGAATTCCTGTTACTGTACCGCTTATCTTAGCCGTAGGCGCCTCTACAACAGAAGCACTATATGTAGCCGTAGGCTCATTTCCTTCAAGTGTAAACTTATGTGCATCATTTGTATTATCAAGCTTAAAACCTGGCTTAGAAACCGATGCAATATAAGCTTCACTGCCATCAACACGCTTTAATACAACAGAATATGTATTATCTTCCTTAATATCTGCTGATGTCACTTCATTCGTTTCTGTATCAAGGAAATAAACTTTATCAATGCCATTCGCTTTGGCATTAGCAATTGTACCTGTCACTGTCACACGATTAATTGGATTATACTCTGTAAGATTAATCTTTGTAACCTTAACATCTCCATGTGAATAAATAGCAATATACTTTTGTCCGTTTACCTCCTGAATCATATCTGTAATATCAGGAATTGTAACCTTTTGTTCTTTTGTACTTGCACCAATTTGATATTGATCTGTGTCAATTCCAACATTTGTTTTTCTGTCTAAAGCTTGATTTGCAATTTGTCCATATGTAATCATTGTTGTGTCATCTTGAATTGGAAGCAATAAATATGAATTTGCACGAAACTTTAATAATTCAGGGTCAAAAGTAACATTATCCTTAGAATCTGCCGGATATAAAATTCCCGGTCCTCCTTTATCCGTATCTGGTAAAATTTCACCTTTTACAGGCATTGGTTTTCCTTCATTCTTATTAAATTCCCATGTACGTGTATTCGTTGCTGTTGGTGCCGCGTCAGCTACCATCTTACTACCTGTCCCCACCGTTGTCATACCAACTATGAGTGCAGAAGTCATGACTATGGAAACAACCTTTTTCAAGCTGTTTCTTACTTTTTTTGTCATAAAAATCTCCTTTCTGCAATTTGCATTTTTACTTTATTTAGTACTGTATCAATAGTTTTTTGTATTAAATTGAACATCTCTGCTATAAACCATTCATCAAATATTTTATAAACAAGATTTTTCTTTATTTAATACAAAATAAATTATTATACAATACTTCCCTTATTTATAATATCACTTAATTCATTAATTTAACATACAACTTATTTCACAAAAAATTTATATTATTTTGTAAATATTGCACGAAAAAAAAGCCAGATGTATTACTACACCTGACATTTTCATCAAAATATTAATCTACACTGTATGGAAGCAATGCAACATGGCGAGCTCTCTTTACTGCTACTGTAAGCGCCCTTTGATGTTTTGCACAATTTCCTGTTATTCTTCTTGGAAGAATCTTGCCTCTTTCTGAGACAAATTTCTTTAACATATTGACATCTTTATAGTCCAAAACCTTGTTTGCATCTGCACAAAAAGCACATACTTTTTTTCTTCTGCGCACTGGTCTTCTTCTCATCTGACCTTCTGGTCTCTCAGCTTTCTTTTCTGGCATACCATTTACCTCCTATCTTAATTGAAAGGCAACCCCTCATCATCTACACCATCTGGAATATTCATAAATCCTTCACCTGCTGGTGTTGTTGGATTGGACCTTGTAGGTGTATATGAACCATTGGTATCTGCTGAAGCTTTGCTCTCTGCAAATTCTTGGTCTTCAACTACCACATCTGTTGTGTAAACTTTTTGTCCATCCCTGTTTGTATAGCTGCCTGTCTGGATTCTACCCGTAATTACTACTTTTGTTCCCTGATGAAAATACTTTTCTGCAAATTCACCAGATTTTCCAAATGCAACACAGCTGATAAAATCAGCTGTTTGGTCATTAGAATCATTTGTTCTGGCACGTCTTCTATCCACTGCCAATGTATATCGAACAACTGCAAGTGAACCATCTGCGCCCTGTGAATAGCGTACATCTGGTTCTCTTGTAAGTCTTCCCATTAATATTACTTTATTCATAATTGTAATCTCCTCTTCTATAAAGAGTTGCTAAGCTAAACGGGATAATTATTCTCCATCTTTAACGATTAAGAATCGAATTACATTTTCCATAATACGAAGTCTGCTTTCAACTTCTGCTGGGCAAGTAACGTCTGCTTCAAATTTTATGAAGTTGTAGAAGCCTTCTGTTTCTGGTCTTTGACCCTTTACATGAGAAATCTCATATGCAAGCTTTTTCTTTTCACATGTGCCTGGGTCTGTAATGATACCACCAAAGCGAGTAATTAATTCTTTAACTTGCTCGATTGTAGCATTTCTTGCCTCATCATCAACGTTTACGCTAACAACTAATGCTAATTCATATTTCTTCATTCTACACTGCACCTCCTTCTGGTCTCTGGCCCTTTCTTTTTCACAGTGAAAGAGCAAGGATAATATACATCACGAGCATATATGTTATCACAAAAAAAAAACAATTACAAGCTTTTTTCCATTTTTTTATTACTTTTATTATTACTTTACGTTTTTTTATTGCACGCTTTTTTTTAATTTTTTTGTATTTTTTTCTACCATTATCCTGCTTACCATCATTTCGTGTCCGCAGCCATCACACTTTAATTTAAAATCAGCTCCCACTCGAAGAATATGCCATTCAGCACAACCACAAGGATGTTTCTTTTTTAATTGTACAATATCGCCTACCTCATATACAATCATCATTCACCTATATCATTCTTATACAATATACACACATTACACATTCGCAAACACATTACCAAGCCCATCATGTATCAACAGATTTGCTCTTTTATCATAAGGCGTTGGCGTCTTATTTATTAAAACAAGTTTATTTCCATTATAGTAATCTATCAAACCAGCTGCTGGATATACGCCAAGTGATGTACCTCCCACAATAAGAACATCTGCCTCACGAATCAATCGTACTGCTTCAGATATATTATCGCCATTCAAGCCTTCCTCATACAAAACAACATCCGGCTTCACTCTTCCGCCACATTTACATGTAGGTACATTATCGGAGTTTAATATGTATTGCAATCCATAAAAACATCCGCATTTCTCACAATAATTTCTCAAAACGCTGCCATGTAATTCTACAACATGTTTATTTCCAGCTTTTTGATGCAAACCATCAATATTTTGAGTTATTACACCTTTTAATTTACCTTTTTTTTCAAGCTCGGACAATTTATTATGTGTTATAGAAGGCTTTGCCTCTGTAAAAATCATTTTTTCGCGATAAAATTTAAAAAATTCTTCGGGCTTTCTAACATAAAAGGAATGACTAAGTATTGTTTCAGGAGGATAATCATAATTTTGGTTATATAAACCATCAACACTTCTAAAATCAGGTATTCCACTTTCTGTCGATACACCTGCTCCTCCAAAAAAAACGATATTTTCTGATTCTTCTACCCATTTTACAAAAATTTCTACTTCTTTACTCATTTACCACCACACCCAATACATAACAACCAGCTTCATCAAGCTGCTTAACTTTTACTTCAGATGACATTTCACTGTAATCTGACTGTTTTAACATTACAATTGTCTCATCACACACAGAAGCTATTTTTCCACTATCATCTGTAAGCACAACTATCCAATCAAAATCTTCTTTTAATTTCTTAAAAAGAAATTTGATTTTTTCTATATTAACCTCTTCATGCACTGTGTAATCAGACATTCCCGTAAAAATAACCTTAAAATTATCTTTGTTTGTAAGACATATAATATCATTATAATTAAGCTCTTCTGTAAGGTAATTAGCAATGCCTTTTAAATCTCTTCCAACTCGGTACTTTGCAATAAATATATCATCTCTTAAATCGGCATCAATAAAAATAACTTTACCCCCTTTTGTATAAAGAGCATCTGCCAATTTAAATGCCATAGTCCCCTCACCAACCACGCTAATCGTAACAGACTCATCTTCTGACATATCAATAATACTGTCAGCAACGGATTCATAACTTTCTTTCTCGGATGGCTTCATCCTTGTTAATTTATCCACATTAACACTAAACACCATGTACACCACCTTTACTTTTTAATAAAGCCAATTACTCCTGCTGATGACTTTCTTGCATTTTTTGCCTTTTCTGTCTTTGCATTTTCCGCCTTTAATGTCTTTTCTGCTTTCTCCAGCTCTTTCATAGCACGCTTAGCTTGCTCTTGTCTATATTCCTCCTCAAGCCTGCGCTCTTCTTCAAGCTGTCTTTCCTTCTCAAGCTTACGTTCTTGCGCCTTACGCTCAATTTCTGCCTTACGCTCTTCATTTTTCTTAAAAGCTTCATCATCATTTGTAATCGGTTCTTGATTTATATTATTAAATGAATCTTTATCATTAGACAACTCATCATTAACTAAAATATTATTTGATACCTTGTCCACTGCTTCAACATTCATTTCATTTTTTGTTATAGTTCTAGCAATTTCTTCTGGCTTAGCAATTTTCTTTGCTGCCTCTTCAGCTAATTTACTTGCTGCTTCAGCTTCAGCTAATTTTCTTGCTGCTTCTTCTGCTAACTTTCTAGCCTCCTCTACCTCAGCTAATCTCCTTGCCGCCTCTTCCTCTGCGGCCTTTCTTGCTGCTTCGGCTTCTGCCAGCCTTCTTGCCTCTTCCTCTGCGGCTTTTCTTGCTGCTTCCTCTTCTGCCAGCCTTCTTGCCTCTTCCTCTGCGGCTTTTCTTGCTGCTTCCTCTTCTGCCAGTCTTCTTGCCTCTTCCTCTGCGGCTTTTCTTGCTGCTTCCTCTTCTGCCAGCCTTCTTGCCTCTTCCTCTGCGGCTTTTCTTGCTGCTTCCTCTTCTGCCAGTCTTCTTGCCTCTTCCTCTGCGGCTTTTCTTGCTGCTTCCTCTTCTGCCAGCCTTCTTGCCTCTTCCTCTGCGGCTTTTCTTGCTGCTTCCTCTTCTTCTAACCTTTTTGCTTCTTCCTCAGCCTTTTTTCTTAACTCTTCCTCTGCGGCTTTTCTCGCTGCTTCCTCCTCTGCTAGTCTTCTTGCCTCTTCTTCGGCAGCCTTCTTTTCAGATTCCTCAGCCTCAGCCTTTCTTCTTGCTTCTTCTGCCTTTTTTTCTTCTCTAAATATTCTTCTAGTTTCTTCTTCTGCCCTTCTTATAGCATCTTCTGTATCCACTTTTCGTCTTGCAGGCTTACGCTTTACCTTATAATCTTCTTCATCATCAATATCTTCTAATATGTCATCCTCTTCATCATAATCAATATCTCCACTATAACTTGCCGCAACTTTTGGAGCTTGTGAGTGAACTAATGTAGGCATAACAACAGACGAATGATGTCCATATTTTCTCTCATATTCTTTATCTTCTTCTAAGTCATCATCTTCATAATCATCTTGTCTAAATGAAGAAAATATCAACATCAAAACGACTTCAATAAATAAACATATTCCAGAAACAATTGCTGTCAAAATGATTGTATTTCTATAAAGATTTGGTTTGACAACGATGTTGCTTTCATCACCATATTCCAATACCTGAATAGAACTTACCTGAATAATACTTGTTGTCTTAATTGCATTTTTTGCAATAGCATCAACATACAATTTTGCAGTTGCTTGGTCTGGATTAATACAAATTAATTCTATAATATTACTATTTGGCACCACATGTACCGTTAAATAATCAGCAATATTTTCAGTTGTACCTGCCGTTTTTTGCGCCGCAGAAATAACCACATCGCTTTTAAACACAATATCAAAATCTTTGACTAAACCACCATCTGTCGCTCGAACAGATGATTCATTTTCTGTACCGGGCGTAACAATTATCTTGGCAGTTGATTTATACATAGGCGATATAGTATTACTATAATACAGATAACCGCCCACAGCACTAACCAACGCCACTATTATCAATATCAATATACTTCTTGCAATTCTTTTCATAATGCTTATTACTCCTTTTAGTATATAACATTGTAAGTCTCACTATTTACTATCTCTACAATATTGAACGAGAAATTTACTTGATAAAATTAAATAATTTTTCTGGATACTTACCTTCATGGATAAGTTTTTTAATAGATTCTACCACCACTGGCTTATCCTCTTTATAAGTAACACCAAACCACTTGTCATTGGTCTTTAGCACAGATACATTTGCTTTACCTTCTTTAATCAATTGGTCGACAACTGCTGGAAGTAAATATTCACTTTTTATATCATCTGCTTTCAATCCACTTAAAAATTTTTCAAAACCAAACTCTAACTCATCAAAAAAGTCTGGCGTAAATCCCCACATATTCATTGATACATAGCTATTTATATCAATGGAAATCAAATGATTGTTCTTATCCTTTGCAGTGACACCATCTGAAGTTTTGACAATTCCACCAGTCTCATTGACTCCAACTAAGTTTAAATTTTCATCTACTACACATATTCCTCTTGTGACAGCACCATTGTCACTCAATGTATTTTTAAGCATAAACCCTGCCATACAAAAGGCATACTTCACATCCGATGAAAAATCCTTGACAAGATAATCATGAATCTGCTTAAATGCGTTTTTTCCATAATAATCATCCGCATTAATAACTAAAAATGGGTCTGTTACCACCTCTTTACACGCAAGAATTGCATGACCTGTTCCCCAAGGCTTTGTTCGCTCTGTCGGCTTTGTAAATCCTTTTGGCAAATCATCTAATTCTTGAAATACATACTCGACAGGAATCACTTTTGATATTCTGTCACCAACTACTTCCTTAAATGTTTTCAACAAATCTTTTCTTGTCACAAATACAACTTTGTTAAACCCTGCTTCTATCGCATCATAAATGGAATAATCCATAATAATTTCTCCATTTGGTCCCATTGGTTCAAGCTGTTTAATTCCTCCTCCAAATCTGCTGCCCATACCGGCCGCCATAATAACTAAAGTAGTAGATTTCATATTTGCCTCCCCATCTTTTATTATTTTAATGGATTTCTTCAGGATAGTATCGCCAACTAATAGAAGTTATCTTATTTGAATTATCCATCTCAAAAAGTATCTGTGCATAATCATCATAAACGGAAACCGTCCCTTCTATATAAGGCGGTTCAAAATATGTAAATTCAACGATATAATTTTTTGCACTTTCTAAATTTTGACTGCCATTAAAATTAATTATACCATATTGAACTTTACTTTTGTATTTTATACTGTCAAATGAATCCATTGTAAAACTGCCATATAAAAACTTTCCATATATAATCGTTCTATCCGCTGACATATATGGATTATTCATGCAGTCCTCATCTCTATAATAGCCATTCAAAATATCATCAAGCGTATCTCCAACGGCTAAATTCCTTGCAAATACATCATCACTTCGCTCACTTGAAAATGCCGTCAAAATATATGTATCATCTATATTAGAAAATGTAAGTATTCTGCCATTATAATGGTACACTTTTTCTTCTGGTATTCCCATCTCTTTATTCTTTTCACTCAAGTCTTCAATTTCTAACGGTTCACCTAAAATATCTTGAACTTCTGATTCCATCATAAAATATTTTAGTTCTCCTACTGTTAAATCATCCAATGAAAACTTACTTGCTGTGCTTGTACTTAATTTTTCATAAGCCTTTTCAGGCACAGTTATATCTTGTGTATCCCCATCAATTACTACTTCTGTATCTCTTTCACAGCCAACAGTTAATAATACCCCCATTATAACTGCTGCCAGTAGTATTTTTTGTAAAAATGATTTCATAATAATACAGATTTGACCTTTCTACAAACTAAAATTTGGAATACAATCCATCAATATCGAATCTAATATTACATTAGCTTATAAATTATACCACATTATTAAAAAAAATAAAACCTCTATTAAGAGGCTGTTGTAAAAAGAATTTTAAATACTATATATAGTTTTATTTCATCATTATAACTACTATATATAGCATAAAATTTCTATTTTACAACAGCCTCTTAATCATACTTTGTGTATTATTGTGTCAAAATTTGTCAATTACCATATAGCTAAATTATCATATATAACTAATGCTGAGCATTACCTTTATGTCCATGCTCATGCTTATGTCCCTGACCATTGCCAAAATTTGAATCATGGTCTACATTTTCATCAAAATCATTGCAAGTTGTACTTTGCAGCATTTCTTTTATTTCTTTCATAGAAAGATTTTTGATATCCTCTATTGTAATATCAGGATTTTCATCTTGTAATTGAAGATATAGATGATACTTCCCACAAGACACTCCTTCCAAATGAGCTGTCGTCATACTATCCCAATTACAGCAATGTATGTTTTCATCACCTAGCCCCGTCTCAGATAAAAGACAAGCTCGCATTTTATCCGACTTACTCTCATCTTTTCCAGCAACTAATATCTCAACATTATTGCCCGACTGCAAAAAAGAAATAATTTTTTCATTTCTTAATATCTCATTAATAGCAACAACATAATTTTTATTTTTCAAACTAATTTCATCAACAATGGATTGCCCCTCACTATTATAACTTATAACATTAATAATTTTATCAAATATATTTACTTCCAACTCAATTGAAGGATTAATATCAAAACTAATAACAGCAGCAGGCGTATTGTATGTATAATATCCTGATGCCCCCAATAACACCACAATACAACAAGCAACTGCCACAATATATTTTACCATTTTTCTATTATTGTAACGACTTTTATAATAAACCTTATTTTCAGCTTTATCATTTTTATATATTTTATTATAAATAAATTGTTTTGTTTCTTGTTTCAATGATTGTTCTGCATGTATCTCATTAAATGCTGCTTTTACGTTATTTTCAATCATCTTCACTACCTCCAAGCTCAACATATAACATTTTTCTAGCCCTCGCCATCAAAGTATAAATTGTATTAACATTTTTGCCAAGTATCTTCCCAATATCCACTGCTGAATATCCCTCATAATAATGCAGATATATTACATCTTTATACTTTTCAGGCAACGACAACACTGCATCGAACACTTCCCTATGTTCATCACTTATCTTTTCAGGTAATTCCACTAATTCTTGTATTGAAACTGTCCGCGCTCTAAAAAAACTTTTCAATAAATCTTTACAGGCATTTACAGTAACCCTTATTATCCATGCTTTTTCATGTTCTGCACTCTCAAACACATCAGAAGTAAGGACATACTTCAAAAATACATTTTGAAATATGTCCTCTGTATCCGCATAATTTTTAAGATGTACCATACATATTCTTTTTATTGTGTCTGAATACATATCTATCGCCCTATTTACTTCAGATTCACTTCTCATTTTTCATCTTAAAACCATGACCTTTCGTAACCTGCAATCTTTAAACTGCAAAATAGCTAAATGTATGATTTATAACTTGGTGTTCTACAACAAAAGCGTTTATCTATAAAAAATTTATCCGCAAAAAATATTTTATCATAAAAATCCCTATTCCGAAGCGTAGCGTAGGAATTGCGCAATAGAAATTCGCGAAGGCGATTTCTATTGTCGCATCAAGCCGTATTTGTGACGCTTCGGCACAAATAGGCGTGTGAAAAATAAGCGCATCAGCATTATTTTTCACACTAACTATCTTCTGCAATGACCGCCATGATGACCATAACCATAATTATTATTTTGCTGTGTATTGTTTGGATAATACTCACTATGATGATTTCCATGATGACCATAATATCCATTTCCAGTAGTATTTTGAGCAGGCGGACAAATTCCTTGTTCTATATTATCGCATATTCCATTTCCATTATTATCAACATAATTAGAACCACAATTATCTGGACAATAATATGGCTGATTTCCACCTTGTACTCCTGTATTTTGAGCAGGTGGACAGATACCTTGTTCTATATTGTCACATATTCCATTTCCATTGTTATCAATATAATCACCACCACAATCTGGGCAATAATATGGTTGTGGAGCATTTTGTGTTTCTACATCTTCCACTACTGGAGCAACTTCGCTTTCTACACTATCATAACTCTCATTTTCAATGTTTTCAACATAATCTGCCTCATTATTTTCTTGATTAACTGCAGTTTCTTCACTAACTGGCGCCTCTGCGGTTTGAACAGCTGGACAAATTCCCTCTTCTGCATTGTCACATATTCCATTTTCATTGTTATCAACATAATTCATATCACAGTTAGGATAACATATTGGAAAATTATTTCCTTTCAAAAAATCGTCTTCATTGAATTGTGTGGCTGCTAATACACAAGAAGCACCCAATGTTACAGTAGCAACTCCTGCTACAATACCTGTTAATAATTTTTTCATTAAACTTTCCTCCTTAAATTAAATAATCATAATCTCTATATGTGTTTTCATTAATAATACGATTCAAAATCTAAAATCCTTTCAAAACATAAAAAATTTTTTATTTTATTTTTAAAATATTGATTCTTCACACAATAACTCATTTGTCTATTAAGATACAATCCCTTAATGATAAAATCATATACGAATATGAAGCAATTGTAAATATTTATTTTAACTATTTTAACCTCATCAAGGAAGTCTCTCTCTTCAATGCTGCAAAAGCATAAGTGGAGGGAACTTGCTTGTTTCAGTGGGTATAAGCTTTCACTGAAAAGCTACGGTAGTAGCTAAGTGGTTTAAGCAAGTAGCGTAGTGGATTGCGAATAACCGCTTAACTATTTAAAACATTCCAATGCAATTATAATAATGAAAAATAATGTTGAATAGAATACCATAAACATAAAATCAATTGGTATATGAATCCCCTATATTGTTAAGATACACAATAGTTTAATTTACTAATACTGCTTAGAACGATTTTAGTTCAAATCAAAACAACTATATTTAAAGGTTAGACCAAAAAAATTTAGAAAAGGTGCTTGAAAAACTCAAGCACCTAGATTTCTATCTTTTATAACTTTATTAGTTTAAAAATGTGAATTGGCTCTTACTTATTCAGACTCTCTTGCCAATTCCTCGACTTCCTCTACTGAAAGTCCAGAACCAACTGCTATTTCTTCAAAAGATAATTTTTTCATCTTTAAAAGCCGTTTTGCCATTTTGATATTGGCTTCATATGTTGCTTCTCGTCTTTCTTCAAGTCTTGCTTCGTGTCTTTCACTCTCTAAATAAGAACGCATAATCTCTTCATTATCATATAATACCATCATAATATCAACAACTACCTTTTCCTTATCTTTAAATAAGTCCTACTCTCTCACCATTAAATCTGTTGAAATAACTCAGCTTCTAATTCTTTTATAGCTTCTAAAGGTAACTCAGCACAATCTGCTATTTCTTCTAATGAATACTTCTTTTTAAGCAACATACGCTTTGCCATTTTGATATTGGCTTCGTATGTTGCTTCTCGTCTTTCTTCAAGTCTTGCTTCATGCACTGCTTCATGAACTTCACTCTCCACATAAGAACGCAGAATCTCCTGCTCATCATATAATACCATCATAATATCAACAACCTCCTTCTCCCTGCTTTCAAGATATTCCCTCAAAACATTTCTATCTTTACAAATTCTAATTGCCTCTAAAATGGATTTTTGTGTCCTTCCATACAAGGCTATTTGCTCATTACATACTTTTGTAAATAGTACATACTGGTTGATAATATCTCCTTCTTTTCCATCATATATCATTTTTACCTTGACATCTAAACAACATTCCTTTCCACCGAAAAATTCTTGTGACAATGAAATTTCAGATGGCTTTGTTTTTCTGTCTCCTGTATAAATCACATACAATTCAGGCATTGGTATTTGTACTTTTTTGCTTTTATATAAACTCTGCTTGGTACGCTCAAAATAATTGTGGTAAGTCTGTATCAGATACATTAATGCCCTGATAATGATATTTACAGTCCATGTAGACTGTGCCTCTACAAGAATCAGCAGCCTGTTTCCAACCATAAAGCCTAAATCATTATAGATATTATCGGTCAATACATTTTCAATGGTAACATCAGTCAAATTATCTTCTGTGACCTCTTTATCTTCTGGATGGAGTGCCTGATACAACTGTATCAAATACTTTTTATCTTGAAACAGGTTTGTGAAAACACTGTCTTTAATGGTACGCTTCATAATCGTTGTATCTTCTTTTTTCTGCTCTTTGTCTGATTTTTCCAATGTCTTCACCTTCCTCTAAATAAACTCTTCCATAATTATCTTACCATGAAATGCCCTGTTTTTCAATAGATTTCTCATAGCTTATCCTTCCTTCTCTATTTTATAAAACAGCACTCATAAGAATACCCCCATGAGTGCTGTAAATTATTTATCTTAATTCAAATAAAATTATCTTATTTTATGCTGTTTTACGTCTTTTACCAAGTACAACTATCATACCCATTGCTGACATACCTGCTAATAAATACAATAACATCATAGAATTATCACCTGTTGCTGGTGTTTCTTTGTTTAAAGTATTATCACCTGTAACTGGTGATGTCTTATCCTCTATTGCACCAGATGTTTCAGTATTATTTGTACTATCTTGAATCTTTGGTTCTTCACTTGTAAGCAGATAACTAGAGCAATGGTCTTGTCTTACTGTTACATACCCCCAAATCAATCCCCTTTCACACAAATAAAATCCCCACAAACTCAGTGTTTATGGGGATTTTCTAAGAGGCGACAACCAGATTCGAACTGGTGATCAGGGTGTTGCAGACCCACGCCTTACCGCTTGGCTATGTCGCCTTATTCAATTATACTCTGCAATCTAATTCTGACAGTAAGGAAGTTGCAGACCCACGCCTTACCGCTTGGCTATGTCGCCTTATTTAATTATATTCTAAAATCTAATTTTTATGATAAGGAAATTACATACTTTCATCTTATCTATACTTGTTTTAAAATTCTAAATGACTCCAAGGGGATTTGAACCCCTGTTACCGCCGTGAAAGGGCGGTGTCTTAACCGCTTGACCATGGAGCCTTTTTTAAGGACATAAGACAAGTAGTCCTAAATACATAAATTCTCCTAAATAAGAATTAAACTTATATTGAGCAAAAATAACATTTTTCTCTCAACAACAAAATGTATATTACCATATTTTAATAGGCTTTGCAAGTATTTTTTTTATTTTTTAACATTTTTTCTTTCTTATTTGTTAAGTAGATATTCGCAATCCGCTACTTGCTCAAACCATCTAGCTACTATCGTAGCTTTTCAGTGGGAGCTTATACTCCCACTGAAACAAGCAAGTCCCCACCCCCACTTATGCCTTTGCAGCATTGAAGTGGGGGACTTCCTTGATGAGGTTAAACTCATTTTCAGTAATAAACTCAAAGAATATTCACCATCTGCTCCACTACTTACTCATAACCGCATAGCTGCTACCGCACCCTTTTAATGAAAACTTACTTGATAAAGTTAAATTATATAAAACTGGTCTCTGTTAAAACCAAAAGACCAGTTTTATATTTAGCTTTATATTTAATATTAATAAAAAATAAACACCTTTAACCTAATTTACATTAATTACTTGAGAAAGACGTTCCATACCATCTCGTACTTTTTCCATTGAGTCTAAAATAACTTGTACGCCTGATGCTTGGTCTTGTGTGGAAGTACTTATTTCTGTTGTATTCTCTACTGAATTTTGAGAAATATCCTCTACTTCCTTCATTGCTTGAAGTAAATTTTCTTTAATATGAACAACATTAGCAAGCTCTTCTTTTAATAAATCAATAACTTTAATTACCTCTTCTGAAGAATGAAGTATCGTTTCAAAAATTTGCACTGTATCATCTAATTTTACATTAGACTCATTTACAATCGTATTGTTAGAATCCATTAATTCTGTAATTTCTTTTACAGTAAAAATAATATCTTTTAATATAGCATCAATCTTTTGAGTAGCAGCAGAAGACTCACTTGACAACGAATTAATTTCGTCAGCCACCACTGCAAAGCCTTTTCCTGCTTCTCCAGCTCTAGCCGCTTCAATTGCTGCATTCAAAGCAAGCAGATTTGTTTGTTTTGCAATCTGCCCAATACTTTCAATAATTTCTCCAATTGAACTTGACTTTTGTGCTAATAATGTAACACCTTCTGAAGCTTTTTGTGTAGATTCAATATTTTCATGAAACTTATGAGCAAGTTCTGTAATAGCTTTAATTCCCTCATCATTCTTTTCTTTGAGCATTTTCATATTTTCTACTGTTTGTTCAACTCGCTGTTCTGAATTTACAATCATTTTATTTAAATCATTAAATATCTCAATACTTCCCTCAACCTGTTGAATCTGCATATTTGCACTGTTTGAAATTTCCTCCGTAGAGGCCGCAATCTGTGTTGTACTAACCTCAAAGCCATTTAAAGAATCATAAATATTTTTAGAAGATTGCTGTAAACCTTCAAAAGCTTCACGTATACTGTTAAGCATTTCTTCTGCTTCATGCTCTTTTTTCTCAACTGTTAAAAATAATGTTCTTGCCCTCATTACAATCATCACTGAAACAAGAATTGCAAGAATATATACCATACCTGCAAATATCCATATGGAAGTAGTGTACATTGCCAAATATGCCTGTGGAAATATTATCATAGCTATCACATTTGGTACAATAGTAGCAATACCACACACTTTAATCATCGATAAATCATAATACGGAACTGCTAAAAATAATATCAAAAAATAAGCTTCCACCATCGCTCCAAAACAACCTGGTGTACCCAATATAATTGTTACAGCTCCAAGCACAGGTAAAATAGAAATATATATGTATTTTGCAAATTTTCCTAAAAATTTTTCTAATGCTTTGGTTATCAAACTAGCTAACACCATAAGAACGACAATACTATCTTTTACCGCTCCTCCATTAAATAACAATACATACACAAATGCAACAATTGGTATGACTGCCAAAAAAATAAACATAATTAAATTCATTCTTTTCTCTTCATTTTTTAAAATCTCTAGGTTCATTAAAAGCCTCCCTAATATAAAATAATTTTAATAATAGATTTCACCTATACTTTAGAAATCCCTTATTTACCTAGCATATTTTAAATTTATTTTCACGGTCTACCCAAGTAAAATATGCCTAAAAACTTTTTGGTAATTATTGTATTATTTAAAGTTATTTTAACATGACAGAAAAAAATAATCAATATTTGGTTTTTTATATTATTTATATTTTAAATATATTAATAAAATCAAAACAAAATATATTTTATCAATACTTTATTTTTTTATTCTTTCTTAATTTTATTTGTTTTGACATTTTTAACTAACAAATTTATTCTTTATGATTTTTCATATGCCAATTTTATACAAACATACTAAATAAAACCATGTAATAAATTAGAAATTAATAGTTTAAAAGTTATGGAAAATATAAAAATTTATGGAATATCAATCTAAGTTAAGCAAATATTCGCAATCCGCTACACTGCTTACTCATAACCTCATAGTTACTATTGCAGCTTTTCAGTGAGAGCTTATACTCCCACTGAAATAAGCACCTTACAACACACAAAAAAATCCTGCATATGCAGGATTTGCAATGTACGTGACAAGATTCGAACTCGCGACCTTCTGGTCCGTAGCCAGACGCTCTATCCAGCTGAGCTACACGTACTAAATAAAATGCCGGCAACGGGAATCGAACCCGTATGGGAGTATAAGTCCCGCAGGATTTTAAGTCCTGTGCGTCTGCCTGTTCCGCCACACCGGCATATAATGGGACCAACAGGGCTCGAACCTGTGACCCTCTGCTTGTAAGGCAGATGCTCTCCCAGCTG
>CAMUHY010000003.1 GCA_947088865.1 uncultured Eubacterium sp.
TACTTTTATGGTTTTAATCATTTTCTGTAAGCTCCTTTATCATCTTCTTTGCTTTGTTTGCTCGTTTGCCCTGTAATTTACAGCCAAATACAGTAATAATCTGTACGAAATCTTCTACCAGTTCTTCCTGCTCCGTTTTCTCTGTTGTATCAACAACTTCAATTTCACAGTCATATAGTTGTGCAATGTATTCCATCAGCTCAAAGCCAAATCTTGCAAGTCTGTCTTTATAAAGCACAACTACTTTTGAGATACTTCTGTTTGCTATGCCTTTTATCAGTTGCTGCAAGCCTTTTCTTTTATAATTGATTCCAGAACCAATATCTGAAATAATTTCAAAAGATTTTCCCTGTGCAAGCAGATATATTCTCATATTTTCTTCCTGTCGTTTCAGATCGTCTTTCTGTTTCACAGAACGGACACGGCAGTAACCTACCGTTTTCCCTTGTTTTTTTACAGGTTTATTTAATATTTGATTTAAGTCATCTTCCGAATAATAACGATAACCATTAGAACTCGTATGATGTGGTTTTAATTTTCCCGATCTGTCCCAATTCCTCAGAGTTTGTGCTGTTACTCCTAAAATTTCAGTCATTTCATGTATAGTATAATATTTCATTTTATCACCTCTATACATAATTACAGTATATTAAAATGCAAAAGTTAATAGCATATTTATAACTTTTTATAATTTTTATTCAACTGTTAGTAATCCCTTTATTATTATCATTTATTTTCTTACGCATTTCTTAAAAATACCTCATAGCTTTTTAACGCTTCATATAAGTCCACCTTGCTGATAACCTCATATGGAGCGTGCATATTTTGCACACCAACGCCGCTGTCAATTACATTCATTCCATAATTGGCAAGTATATAGGCAATCGTTCCGCCGCCGCCAACATCAACTTTTCCAAGTTCGGCTGTCTGATAACTAATCTTTGCATCGTCCATAATCTTTCTTAAATGTGCCATATATTCTGCACTGGCATCGTTGGAACCGCTTTTTCCTCTAGCTCCTGTGTATTTCATAAATACAACGCCTTTACCAAAATAAGAAGCATTTTTCTTTTCACTGACTGATGGATAATTTGGGTCAAATGCAGAATTGACATCCGATGAAAGCATATTTGAATTTGTCAATGCTCTTCTTAATGCCAACTCGGAAAATTGATTGCACTGATTCATTAATTCAGCAGTCATATTTTCAAAAAACTTTGAGTGCATACCGGTTGCACCAACACTTCCAATCTCTTCTTTATCAACCAAAATACATGCTGTTGTCCTTTCTGGATTTTCTGTATTAAGCTGTGCCACTAAGGAAGGATAAGCACATACTCTGTCATCATGTCCATATCCTATAATCATACTTTTGTCAAATCCATAGTCCCTTGCTGCTCCTGCAGGAACAACACACAATTCAGCAGAAAGGAAATCTTCTTCCTCAATGCCATACTGTTTTTTCAGAAGTTTTAATATATATTTTTTTACATTTTCTTTCTCATCTTTTTTAGGCTTTACGCCAATTTCTGGCATACTTCCCACAAGGACATTTAAGTCTTCTCCCTCAACAACCTTACTTGCCTTTTTATCCATCTGTTCACCCGCAAGATGAATTAACAAATCCGATATTCCTACAACAGGCTCATCTGCTTTTTCCCCCATTGTAATTTCTACACTCTTACCATTTTTTAATGCAACAATGCCATGCAGCGCCATAGGCATAGCTACCCACTGATATTTTTTAATTCCGCCATAATAATGTGTATCAAGCAATACTAGCTGATTGTCCTCATACAATGGATTTTGCTTGATATCAATTCGTGGTGAGTCAATATGCGCGCCCAATATATTCATGCCTTTTTCTATGGGCTGTTTTCCCACACAATAAAGCACGATAGCTTTATTCATATTGACACAATACACTTTATCGCCCGCTTTTAATGTTTTGCCGCGTGCAATAATATCCGACAAATTTCTATATCCTGCACTTTCAGCCATAACAATGGCTTCCTTTACACATTCTCTCTCTGTTTTGCACTTGCTGATAAATTGTCTGTAATCTTCTGCAAAAGCAAATACATCCTTTATGCTCTCCTCATTATACTTACTCCATGCAACTTCTCTTTCCATTTTCAACTCCATTTCCGCGTTGCTTCTACACATAACATATCAACGCTATTTTGTTATTCCTCTATTTTTCTTTATAAAGATTTATCAAACAGATATTTACAATCCTCTACGCTGCTTGCTTAAACCACCTAGCTACTATCATAACTTTTGCAGTCCCCACTTATATCTTTGCAGCATCAAAATAAGAAACTCCCTTGATGAGATTAAATACTCAATGTCATCTGTTCGTTATCTTTTTCTTCTAAATCGCCTGCTTGAACTTCTAACATAGCCTCATTTTTAAACTGTTCAACAACTTCCTCACTGATAACTGGAAGCTCCTCTATGGAATGTACGCCAAATGCCCTTAAAAATTCTTGTGTCGTGCCAAATAATACAGGTCTGCCGGGCGCATCCAACCTTCCCAGCTCCTTGACTAATCCATATTCCAGCAATTTATTAATGGCATGTCCACAACCGACACCTCGTATCTTTTCAATCTCCATTCTTGTAACAGGCTGTTTATAAGCTATGATGGACAAATTTTCCAGCAAAGCATCGGTCAATACATATTTTGTAGGCGTGCTTGCAACTTTTATCAACTGGTCATAATAACTGGTCTTTGTACACATTTGATAGGAATTTTCTAACTCAATAATCTGAATACCACGATTTTCTTCTTCATACTTGTCCATCATATTATGTACAATTTTTCTTGTTGTATCCACATCATGTCCTATCGCTGCTGCCAGCTTATCCACTTCCACAGCATTTCCCATAGCAAACAGCACGGCTTCAATCGCTGCTTCTGTTTTACTCAAATTCATTATTTCCTCCGCATATACATTCATTTACTTTATGCCTCTATTTTACTTTTACACAATTTTAACAACTGTCTGCCAAACTGATATTTTCCTGTAACTTTCTCACTTGACAAAATCAACTTTATATGCTAGAAATTTTCAAGAAAGAAGCAGTTTTGTACCATTTGGCTATTTTATAGCTTTGAGTGGGTTACTTGCTTCTTTTTTTGTAAAGACTTATTATTTCGTATATTCTATCAAATCAGGGTCTTTTATTACATCAATCATAATATCGCCGCATATATTTTCTTGAGAAACACTCACAAATCCTGTTTTCATCAATTCAAGCAGCACTAAAAAGGACACAATAACCGATATTTTTGAATGATTATTCATCAGCATATCTTCAAAAGCAATTGTTTTCTTTGTCTTTAAAAAATTTTTTATCTGTGTGAATCGTTCAGACACACTTACTTTTTCTTTTTCTATCTTACCAAATTTGCTCCTAATTGGGTCAACCTTTTCTTCCTGTCTTCTTAAAACATCATGGAATATTGCATTGAGTTGCACTAAGGTAGTATCTTTTACAAGCTCATTTAAATCAATTGGCGGCTTATATGCCTCAATTTCTTTTGGAACGGTTGATACTTTATAAAAAGAACGCTCTGCACAAGCTTGTTTTTCTTTTAATTGATAAGAAATATATTTACATAATTTATACTCTAACAACCGCTCTACCAGTTCTGTTCTTGGGTCTTGCTCTTCCCCCAACTCATCGGTTTCTTTTGGCAGCAGCATCTTAGACTTGATATCTAAAAGAGTAGCTGCCATCACCAAAAATTCACTGACAACATCAAGGTCTTCCTTGTCCATCTGACTGATATATTCCATATATTGTTTTGTAATCATTACAATAGGAATATCATATATATTTACTTTATTTTTATCAATTAAGTGGAGCAGCAAATCCAGCGGTCCTTCAAATGCTTGCAGCTTGACGCAAATCTCCATAATTTCCTCATTTCTGCGCTTCTTTCACGCATAGAACATAATTTTATCAGGCAAGGTTTAAAAATAAAAAATCAGAATATATTTTACTAGGTAATTTCATTTATTGCAAGTAAATCACTTTATATTTTTATCAATCTATGTTAAAATAAACCCCAATAACTTTGAAAGGTAAATATGGATGAGAAATTTTATAATTTTAATTAAACGCATTACTTATAAACTTTCAAAAGATAATATCAGCAGTTACAGCGCACAGTCATGTTTTTATATTATACTCAGTATTGTACCATTCTTATTGCTCTTAATGAGCCTTTTAAAATACCTCCCAATTATACCGGACAATATCATAACGGTTATGGGTTCTATTATTCCTATGCAGATTATGCCTGTTATTACCGATATTGTAAACGATGTATATAATAATTCAAGTATTACACTGGTTTCCTTAACCACATTAATCGCTGTATGGTCTGCCGGAAAAGGGTTTACTTCCATTATAAAAGGATTAAATACCATATATGGAACCAGCAGAGGAAGCAACTGGTTTATCTCAAGAATTTTATCAACCGTTTATACGGTTATTTTTATAATCAGCATTATTGCTTCCTTAATATTATTAGTATTTGGACAAAAGATTGTAAATCTTATTAAAATTGGATTTCCAACAATAGGAACCGTTCTGTCGCTTATTATTAACAACTCCAATTTATTGTTTCCTACTGCCCTTACACTGATTTTTTTAATTATGTATAAATTTATTCCAAACCGAAAGACAACGATATTAAATGAGCTGCCTGGCGCTATTCTCGCCTCTGCGGGCTGGGTACTATACTCTTTTTTTTATTCGCTGTATGTCAATAACTCGCCGAACTTTTCCAATATGTATGGAAGTTTGGCAACACTTGTATTTGCATTAATCTGGTTATATTTTTGTATGACTATTATCTTTTGGGGTGCAGAAGTCAACGCTTTTATTGGAGAGTGGCGTTCAAAAAACATTCGTTCCAGGAAAGAAAAAGAGTAGTACACTTTTATAATCCATACCCAACTCCGTCATTTTTTTAACCGCATACTGGCTCATACCAATGCCGTGTCCATTGCCTCCACCTGTTATGGTATAGCCAGTTTTTCCATCTACATCAGTTTTTTCTATAATAAAAAATGCACTTGGAAGATTAAATACTTTTCGGATATACCCTTCACTCTCTATGGTAACTTCCGATTTATCGCCCACAATTCGTATATTTTTGACAGCGCCACCCGCCACTCTGTCACATATAATTTCTTTGATATTGCCAATATCTTTTTGTGATTTGACAATATTGTTAAACTCTTCTTCTGTAAAATCATAACTCCAGCGATAATATTTTGTTCCATAATCATAATCATTTTCATTCGTATTTTTAATCAATTCTTTAAATTGCTCTTCATTGGTATAATCAATACCACTTTGCGTTTGACTGATTTGTTTACTCTCATAATAAGGGTAAGAGGCACGATTTGAACCCCACAGCGACACATCTGTGCCAATGCCGCAAGACGTTGAATAATAATAGGTTTGAACAAGCGCATCGGCATAGTACAGCATTTTTCCTCTTGTCATTTCTACGGCTGTATTGGATGGTTCATATTCAATGGTATTATTATAAACCTGATACTGTATACTATCGTCCATATGCGCGCCATAATCGGGATATCCCGGCGCATCAATATGTTTATAAGCATAGCTTCTGGCACACACTGCCTGAACCTTTAAAGCCTCGACTCCAAAACTTGTTGGCATCTCTGATGGGACAACTCTTTTCAGATACTCTTCCAATGCTACTTGATTTACTAAAACGACGCCATTGTCCTGCACAAAAACCTCAATTTCCCCCTTATAGGATGGGTTTCCCTGCGAGCGATTCATCGTTAAAATTTGAATTTGACCTGTTGGATTTTCTGGTTTAATTATATATCTGCTACCAACTGGCATTGTTTCACTTGCCGCCGCACTCCATTCTTCTTTAGCGGACATATTAATGACACTTCCATCTTCTGCATTTTCAATGGTATAACCTATATCTGATGTAAGCGTCACATTACTATGTACAATATCCGTATATCCCGTTGTCTTTAAAACAATCCTTAACTGTTCATCGGCAATATCAAATCTTACTGTAATACCTGTTATCTGCCCTTTTTTTATCTGAATATCACCTATATTGTCCTGAACCTCTTTTGTTGTTCCTTTTATTTTATACTGTCTGTCTATACCATACATATTAACTTCTAAAACACCGTCATTGACGCCGCTAATCCAAATATTTTTATAGGTAACCTCATTTGAAATATTATCGCCAATCATCAAGACTTCATTTTTGCACACTAATAAAGGTACTGTCTTATCCACCATACCATTTAAATTTAATCCCGTATAATAAAATTCTCCTTTATTGGTACAGACCTTCCAGCTGTCAATATCACCGCTCCATGTATCCATATCAGGCGTTGCAACAATACCTGCATAGAGCAGCTCTGTGCTGTCAGATTGCTGCCATACATCCAAATGGTCTATAACAAAAGCTATAAATTCCTGTTTGGAGACAAAATAATAACCTTCTTTAGAACCTTCTATATGTTTATATGTTTTTAATTCATTAAAGTATGTTGAATTAAAGCCATCTTGCGGCTCAAATTCAGAAAAAATATGCAGTTCTTTTACATAATTAACATAATCGGTATACCAATATAATTCGTTTTCTTTTACATGTTCAATTTCTTCAATCAGTGATATTTCTTTTGAATCGTATCCTTCAAGATAAGCAATTACTTTGCAAACTTCTGCCATTGTCAACGGTGTTTTGGCATTATTACAGTAATTGATAAGATATATATTAATTATTGATAATATAATAATCATCAAAAAAATAAGAATAATAGCTATGACTTTTTTATTTTTTTTCAATGCGTCCTCTTTCTATTTTTACAATAATAACTATTTTCATTATCAAACAGCTCTTTACAATCTGCTTGACTTTATTATATGCGTTAAAATAAAAATTTAGGACAAAAACAAGGACTGTCCTGTTTAGTTTGAATGTTGCACTTCACAAGACAGTCTTATATAAGAAAAGGTTATGCAGTGACACCCACATAACCTTTATATATCCCAGCAATGCCGTTCCCATCTTTTCCGACTCCTAGCAATGCTAGGTGGGTTACCGCAATCATACCGCTGCCTTCCACTGACAAAGGAGGCCTGACATTGGCATGACAATATAGGAGTCCCTTCGAAATAATGTAGGATCAAAATATGATAGGCTCTCGTACATTCCAGGATATTGTTCATCACAAGCAATAAAATACTATCATTTTTATTAAATATATTATAGTACGTTATTGTTGTATACACAATATATAATATGCTTATTTTTATAATTTATTCTGTAAGAATTATCCGTTTTTAAGAAGTCATCTTTTATAAAGTTTCAGCCTCTTCTACCAATTTCTTAAGAGCTGCTAAAGCTTCATCAGGAAGCTTATCATAACCTTCCTTCTTTGTTGCAAAATCTTCAACAGCCTTTACTCTTGTCTGCATAGAAGACTTTAACTGAGCAACATAATCAGCATCTTTAAGGTCTGGTGTAAAGTCGCCAGTCTTGCCTGACCAGTCGTTCATAATTTCTATATCTTCAAATGGTCCCCACTTTTCAAATGCAGCTTTTCCTTCAACAATTGTCTCAAGAATACCAAGTGTATCTTCCTTTTGAACTTTATGTCCCATGAAATCACCTGTATTAACAATATAACATGCTACATTCTTTTCTTCAACCAACTTCTTAAACTTCTCATAGTCATTTACCAATGGATATGTTCTAAATGGGTTTGCATAAGGTACAATACGGATTGCATTAAGGTCTGTACCAGCGGCAACTCTCTCTGCTGTGGAAGTCTTTGTAGCAAGTGTTGCACCCATTACAGAAGCAAGCGCTGAACCTGAAAGCTTAACGATTGGTGGCAATGTAGGGTCCTTCATAATCCAGAAAATAGCATTTACTGGAGCCTCAATCTTATCCACACGGTTTGGTGACCATAACTTTGACTTAATAGCACGTCCATTACCATTACGGATATCTTCTGTCACAAGCTGAATCTTGCCATTTTCATCCAATGTAGCAGAACAGTTCTGTGCTGTAAGAAGGTACTCGTTATCTGGACAACCCGTAGGATAATCTGCTGTCTTATCAAAATATGTAGGCTCAAGAGCAATGGATGCACATGTATCTGTATTGATAATAAATGCATCGTCATGTAAAACCTTAATACCACCAAATGCATCATATTTTCCATCATGCTTTGCGTGTGTTAATGTAGACTTGCCAGAGCCTGAAAGTCCATATACAGAAGCAACAAACTTCTTATCACCCTCAAGAGAATATTCTTTTTGACCACCATGACATGAAGCATAGCCATTTCTGTTTGCCAAAGCCCAAGCCATTGTAAGCGTACCCTTCTTATGTTCGCCAAAATATCTCATGCCAAGTATAGCAGCGCAGTTTTGGTTGGTATCAAAATAGCACAGTGTCAATGGGTCGCTCAAACAGCTGTAATCTACATCTGGAGCATCATGTGGAGCCCATTGTGGGTCTGATAAAATATAGATGTCTGGTTCCTTGCCATCACCAATAGGCTTAGAATTTTTGTACATCTTAACATATTCATCAGACATATATTGAAAGTTTAACATCCAGTTGTAAAGTATATTCTCTTCTCCTTCTGGAATAAGAAGATGTGCTTTTACCATAAATTCTGGGTCAAGTCCAATAAAACACTCTGCATGATACATCGTCTTCCAACGTGTCTCATATACAGCATCCATAACAACTTTATCCAATTTTGCATCGTCAACACCTGGCTCACCTTTAATACGACGAGCTGCTGCATAACGACCTGTCACAGCACCATCATTAAACAACAATACTTTTGCATCTTTTTCCAATCCAAAAAGCTCACCGTTCTTAACAGGCATATCTGTAACGATTGTACCTGGAGAATTTTTAGCTAATTCATATGCTTCCTTCAATGTGTTTACTTTAACAACATTGTTTCCATAATATGCAGCCTCAATAATTGAACGTGTCTTAGAAAAACCAACTTTGCCAGCGCCGATTTCATTCAGCGGATAATATGCTTTTGTTGACATTATATGTCCTCCTTTATCTCAATATTCTTTATAATTATTACATTTTGTCTAATAAATGTCAATATAAATGCCAAATATATCTGAACAGTATTTTTCCTATTGTTCCCTGTTTCCTGTAACAGGCATCGTGAATTTTACGGACAGCATCGACGGCATTTTTTACCTCAACTTTACCGATGGTTTCATGTCCAAATGATACTTTTTCTACGGCATACATCACATATTCAATATGTGCCTCTTTAAAAAAGTCATCATATTTTATACATTCCTGTGCCAAAGCAGTGCAAGTCATATCATTTGTACGATGAATCTTAAGAAATCGGCAAATCTTTTCCACATACTGATATGCCTTTATCACTTGACGCTCATCCTCTTTTAGCGTGTTGCTTTCATTTATTTGAAACAAACTGCGTCTTTTTATCTCCAAATACTTTGCAGGAATAAAAAAACAGACAGCCACCCCGCACAAAAATAATACGCTCACCAAAAGATAAAATAAAAACCGCAAAAGCTGTCTTCCTATAATAGGCAAAACAATAGAAAAATCAATTCGATTGGTATCATTATGATTCATATATTCCTCAATTGTATCATATTTAGACGGTTTCTCATACGTATCATTCAAGTCAGACTTTGTATTTTCTTCTACAATAGGATTCAATGCTTCATCTTGTTTTTTTATTTCAACAGCGCCCTCCTGCATAACAACATTTGAGGTATAACTTGGCGTAAACTCAAGCGGTATCCAGCCAAATCCATCCATATAAATCTCTGTCCATGCGTGAGCGTTGCTATCCAATACAGGAATCGTATATAACATATATTTATTTTCCACTTTAAAATCAAAATTTTCTATGATATCTATATTTTCTCTAATATCCTCTGCCACAGAATCATTTGACAAAACATGATACCCTTCCACATACCTTGCAGGAATACCCGCATTTCGCATAATAATGGTGGCTGCACTGGCAAAATGTGTACAATACCCTTCTTTATCATAGGCAAGAAACTTCTTGACAAAATCTTCATCTTCCTTTAAAGCGCCCGTTTTCAAACTATAATTAAAGTTTTCTTCAAAATAAGCCTTTAACTGATTGGCAAATGCTAATTTATCTGCTGCACTGTGAATATTTCCATAAAATTGTGGAATCGGAACTCTTGCCGCATCAATATAAACACTATAATCGACAGTCTGATTCGTATATTGACGATAGACAAACGCTCTGTACTGCTTTTCCCATTCTATATATTGATTCATTTTTATATTTGTTCCATTATAAGCTTCCAAGTACGATATTATGGCATCGTAATCTATATCTTTTTCATAATATTGTCTTCCGGCAATTTTGCCCTCGCTGCAATCTAGGGGATAACTGTCCGGCGCATTTTTATTACTCACAAAATATCCATTGCCATATGGCATATACCAATAATTTTTATCCGTTCTTGTTTCTAACCCAACATAATATTTCCGATTTCCTACCTTATTAAAATAATTTTTAAAATCGCCATACAGGTAAGATACAAGGTCTTTATCCTGCTCAATAACCGTATATAAATTTGCCTGTTGGTTATATATATCTATATGATAAATACTTCCATCAAATATACGTTTATTGTCTGCATATACTTCATCCGGCAACTTATCCCAACGATTTTGATGATACACTGCTCCCACAAAACTGCGCAGATGGATATCTCCTGTATACCCTGTGATAAGCGTCATCATTTTTACCTGCTGAAATTCAATCGCATCATACATTCCCAGAGTCCCGCCGCTAATGCCGCCTGGCGCAATCAAAGGTTCTTCTTCTAGTTCTTTTTGTCTCTCAAAATGATTGATAAGTTTTATAATAAATCCGCCACTATTATCATACTCTTTTTGCGGAACAATAAACTCTGCCAATAGCAGAAGCAAAACGGCTGTCACTGCCACTCCTGTCGGATAAATAAGATGTTTGTTTATCTGTTCTATATTTTTATATAAACTTGAACATACAATACTGATAAAAACAAATATTATAGAAACAGAAGAAGGCATCTTATTTAACAGCAAAACAATAATCAGGGGAGCGGGCAAAATAATATAGGCAATCTTTTTTCCTTTAAAATATAAATATATATATGCTATATTTAAAATAGCTAATATATATATAATTAATAAATTAGGTTCTAATGAATTGTCATATTGTATGCCAAAATCCATATGATTCACTAATCCATAAAAACTAAATTGTAAAAACGACCTTAGCATCCATCCTATCATAAACCAAATGATAACTGCTATTATTGTGAAAAGCTGATATGTTTTTTCTGAAAAATAAATATGAATCAAATAGGCAATCAGACAAAAAACAGCAAGCACAATGCTATACATCCCATTAAACAATCGAAGTTCAAAAGCAGACAAAAACAATTGTGCCATACCATACAAGCCCATCAAAAGAAATATATAATTGATTGCTCTATTAAAAAAATTATATCTTTTCATTTCACCCCTATTTGCATTGTCCTATTTATCCATTTTTATGCCAAACAAACTATTTTGTTTGTATATATTATTTACTATTGTATATCTATATTGATGTTACCGACAATCCATACGATATATTATTGCAGTCCACATAAAATATTGTTGCATTATTTACAGAACAAATATTGCCCGCTTCTTTATCATCTCCAACAATATAAATTTCTGTTTCACACTCTATATTCCCCAAATCATATAACATGTCCGATTCAACATTGGTCACATAATATATTTTATCAAAAGAAAATGGACTTAAAGACAACAATGCAGCAGTTGTTACGTTGCTTTCACAAGATTTTTCTCTTATTAAAAGCCGCATAGCTTCCGATAGTTCATCTATATTAAATAATTCCAAAAAAATCAAATCCTGTTGCTGCATTTTATAAAAAGCCAATTGAAAATGCTTCTCTTTCAGACAAGCAATATTTCCCAGCGCATACGCTAACTCGTACACGCCGTCTATATAACTTCGCTCGATATCACTGTTTACATTGACAACGTCAATAACAATACAATGATTATGACTGACCGGCTGGCTCAATTCTTTTACCATCAGTGTATCTTCTTTTGCCGATAACTTCCAGTGAACGCGATTTAAAGAATCGCCATGAACATAACCGCGAATATCAAATATTTCAGAAACATCTTCTCCTTTTCGCGTCTTAGAATATTCCTTTGCATTGATAATCGTATCGTAGCTTGTATACATTCCATAATAATCAGGATTCACTAAAATAGGCATAATATAAAGAACATGCTCTTTTATATTTGATAATCGAAACTTAAATAATTTCATAGGGTCATACATATAAGAATCTGTCATATCAACTGTAAGACAACCGCTGTGAGATAACTTGCAATCCATATCAAAAAGATATTGATTCATTCCTGCAATGGCAATTTCTAACGTTTTGCTTGTCGTTTCTCTTAAATTGTTAAATTGATATACAATGACGATATTGAGATTTGCCACTGGTGTGATATATACATTTTTTGCAACAACAGAAAGATTGGTAACACCACCTCGAATATAGGTGTTTGTTTTTTCTAAGAATTGAATGGTTATCCCATTTTTTGCAATATACGCATATGCTACCGATAAAATAGGCAAAAGTATCAAAATAATATTAGTAATATATAAACTTCTAGCTCCTGTAATCCCATACAAAAAAATACAAACAATACATGCTGTTATATAAATGATTCTTCTAGCCATTCTAATCCCCATTCTGAAGCGCCCTGCAAAAATTGCACAATCCGTCTGTGCAAAAATAATTTTAATGCATCTTTAATCCTGGTACTGCCACCGCTTTTATAATATCTGCAATAACCTCTTTTGCTGTAACTTTATTTACTTTTGCTCTAGCATTGAGTACTAAACGATGATTCATAGTTTCATAAAGAATATCTTGTATATCCGACGGAACGACATAATCACGCCCATTTAAAAATGCACATGCCTTTGCCAATCCCGCAATGGCGACACTGCCTCTTGGACTAATTCCCAACTGCACCGACTCATGCACTCTTGACTGTTCTACTAACTGTGCAATATATACACAGACAACTTCTTCTATATAAACTTGTTTGACAGCATTTCTTATGGTTGCCAATTCTTCTTTTGATATTACATTTTGTACCGTTTCCATCAAGTTAAACCGTTTGCCTTGAATAATTTTAACAGCGGCTTCTACCGACGGATATCCAATGCTTGTACATATCATAAAACGGTCTAACTGCGATTCGGGAAGCTTTTGTGTTCCGACAGAGCCTTCCGGATTTTGTGTTGCCAAAACAATAAAGGGCGGCGCAATCTTATGAGTAATGCCGTCAACTGTAACTTTTCCTTCCTCCATCACTTCAAGAAGCGCCGACTGTGTTTTTGGTGATGTCCGGTTAATCTCGTCCGCCAAAAACAAATTGCACATCACCGCACCTTCCTTGTATTCTAATGCTCCTGTCTTGCTGTTATAAATTGAAAATCCTGTTATATCCGACGGCATAACATCGGGTGTAAACTGCACTCTTTTCTGCTTTAATCCCATAGCCTTAGCAAACGCATTTGCCATCGTTGTTTTGCCCACACCTGGAATATCATCAATAAGAATATGTCCGCCGCCAATAATCGTCATTAAAATTTTGTTAATCACTTCATCTTTGCCAAAAATAACTTTTTTTACTTCTCTGCTGATAGCCTGAACCTGCTCTACATAAATATCTAAATCTTTCAATGTTTTCTTCTTTCTTCTCTATCCATTTTCTGGCAATAATACCATTTATTTTGCAACTACCAGATACTTTTTTATTTTGGGTCAATAAACTCCATATTATCCGCTGTAAAATGAATTGCTTGTCTTACATTATCCACACTTATCCCTGTTTTTTTAGCAATCTCTTCAACCGTTGGATTTCTTCCTAATTCTTCCTTTAACCGCAATGCCCAGTCATTGACAAAATTAACTTTATAGAGTACTTTTCCCGCCATTTTATTGGAGTTCGTCTGCTCATCTATCATCATCATTAATGCGCCTTCAATTTCTTGTTTTATCTCTTCTTCCATCTTGTTTAACACCGATAACAAATCATCTGTCAAACCTTCTTTTATCTGTTCCTTCCAGTCACTATGATTTAAAAAACGCTTTTCGCTCATATACCCCATCATAGCAAGATTGGCTTCCTGAATTAAATCGCTGGATAACACCCCTTTATTTCTATAAGGTTCTATCCATTCTACAATTTTACAAAGCATGGATTCCGATAAAATTTTTAGTGATTGATTGTCATGATCTTCCACTATATTTATAAGCAAAAAAGCTCTTGTGGTGTCTGACAGTGATTCGATATGTTCTAAATCGTTCATATACATTTCTATATATTTTTTATCGTTTTCGTAATCCTTTGCAGAAAGCAGCACGACCTCTTCCTCTTGTTCAAAGACGGTCTCACTGTCTGGAACTTTCACATCAGCAACGTACTGATAAACCATATTTAGCTGCTGTTCATCTAATGTCAATCCTTTAAAATACTGTTCAATATCTTCTTTTGTAATGGGAGAACCTTTTACAGACGCATATTCTTTTATTGCATCCAAAGCTTCCATAAACATGGTTAATGTGTCTTTATTATTTTGCATTTTTCTTTCCTTTTTTATTTTTCAATTCTAAATCTTCATTATCCTTTTACAGAAAAAACACCTGTCCTTTAAGGTTATCGAATGAGAACAATTTATATACGAACAAGCTCATATTGGTCTGTGCCAAGTCCAATTTTTACAGCATGTTCTATACAGCTTTCCCACTCTGTATCTGGATGTGTCATCGAAAAATGGTCATGCTTATGGTTATCATTATGATGGTTCCCCATCTTTTCATTATTCTTTATATGTTCACCTAATATGCTCTCGCTAATAGGCGGCATTTGATTACATAAATCGGCACATGCTTTATCCAATGCAACAGGGTCAAAAGAAGCCAACATACCAACATCAGGTATAATTGGAATATCATTTTCTGCATGACAATCACAATTTGGCGATACATCACAAATCAACGAAATATGAAAACATGGTCTATCTTTGCATACAGCAAGACTATATTCCGCCATTTTATAATTTAAAATTTTGATAGAATCACTAAAACTTGCCGATATTGCATCCTTTGGACAAACTGCCAGACAACGCCCGCAGCCGACGCATTTATTATGGTCAATCGTTGCCTTTCCATCGGTAATAACAGGCGCTTCATGGGC
Organism: uncultured Eubacterium sp.; assembly: GCA_947088865.1. Lineage (GTDB taxonomy): Bacteria > Bacillota > Clostridia > Lachnospirales > Lachnospiraceae > Lachnospira. The sequence continues at coordinate 15,392 of CAMUHY010000003.1, forward strand.
GCATATTTTATAACAAGAATGACACCCAACACAATCCTTTTCATTGACGGTCGGCTTACCATCACAATGCTGTTCCATCTTACCAGCTCTTGAACCGCTGCCCATGCCAATATTTTTTAATGCTCCGCCAAAACCAGCCATCTCATGCCCCTTAAAATGCGTAAGAGAAATAAACACATCGGCATCCATAATCGCTTGTCCTATTTTTGCCTCTTTAACATATTCCCCATCAATTGGAACTAGCGTTTCACTTGTGCCTTTTAATCCATCGGCAATGAGAACATGACATCCTGTCTGCAACGGTGAAAAACCATTGACATAAGCTGTATCCAAATGGTCAATTGCATTTTTTCTGCTGCCTACATACAATGTATTGCAATCGGTCAAAAATGGTTTGCCGCCCAATTCCTTGACATAATCGGCAACCACTTTTGCATAGTTTGGTCTTAAAAAAGCAAGATTGCCATATTCTCCAAAATGTATTTTAATTGCTGTAAATTTATCTTTAAAATCAATGTCCTCAAATCCTGTTGTTTTCATTAATCGATGTAACTTTTGCAAAAGGTTTTCACTGCCTGTTGTCTTAAATGTTGTAAAATATACTTTTGATTGCTGCATTTCAAATCCTCCTAATTTAATAATACCAAATATAAACAAATTTATTATAGAAGATTTATATAAATATGTCCATAAGCCAAATGCCTTTGTCTATATAATTGTATATATCTAAAAAAGCAAAAAATAAAAGCGGATTACAACTATCCGCTTGACTATTTTTGTAGTATTATTCTTTATGCTCTATTATTGCTTATAAATTTCCAATATTCCTGCATACTGTATTGATAATATAATGCCGTTTTTTTCTGACTTAACAATTTCATATCATGTATTTGCTTTTGCAGCATATTCATAAAGTCTCTCCTATCATGCAGCCCCATATTTCCAGCTTCCAGCGGAAGAGACGTCAAACCACCCAGCTTACTTATGCCCATATGTGCTTCTAATGCTCTCATTTCTACAATCGATGCACATTTAGGGTTGATTTCATTGATATGTATGGTCTGCTCAAATTCATCACCGTTTTCATCAACACCTTTTGCAATAACTATTGGGTCATTTTCTGTTGATTCTTTTGCATATTTGATATAAAAAGATAACCCTGTACCATTTCCGCCAGAATATATCATATCGTCTTCCATATAAATTTGATAAACTTTCTGTGTCTGTGCCACATTGCTTAGCTGCCCTATCTGTCTGCGTTTCCAAGCACTTTTCTCGGCAAGCCTCTCATATTCTTTTTGTTTTTCTTCCCTTGCCTTTCGTGCTTCAACAAATTCTGACGATGAAACGGTAACTCTTCCTTCACTGACGATGCAGGCATGATTGATTTCTCCATTTTTGTCAAATGTTATTAAAAATCCTTGATTTACTTCCATTCTATAATGCTTTGCAATAAAATTATCAACACGCTGCATAACCTGTTGTGCAAGTTTTGGATTATTCTGCATTTTTTCTTCCAATTCTGGCGGTATAACAACGGACATCTTTCCAACCATTGAATTTATTTTCGATTGCACTTTTGAATCCTGCATAGATGGTTCTGCTCCTGATGGCGTCCACTCTAAAACAGACTTATCGGCAGGTTCTAAAAAATACGCATCCCAAGGATAATCATTGCGCCCCCATAAACCGTCATCAATTTTTGACGTATCCATCACATTGTAATATGCTCCAGGATATCTTGATTTTAACATTTCCTGAAAATTGGCGCCTTCTGTTCTATTTGCTTCTTTTGCAGCGACAAGCTCTGAAAAATTTACACCTGCACGCTTTCCCATTGCTATATTGCTCTGGTACTGATTTGTTAAATAATGCCCTTCTCTCACTCCAAAATCCATTTTCAACTTCTCCTTTTATTTTTTATCATCATAGACAAAATAAATATTCTTCTATTTTCTTCAACATCTTGTAAATTCACTATAAAATAACTCTAAACATCTGTTTTTTATATCGGCAAACTATAAATGTTTTCGAGTTAAAAGGAATGAAAAATAACTTTTATGGAATGAAAGAAAAACGATTTTCTTTTATTGTATTATCGCTAAAAAAATTGTATAATCAATCCTATATTTATTTTGACCTTATTTTGAAAGTCTTTTTTAGTAAAAATTTGACTTTCCTATTTTGCCGCTTATGAAAGGATAATTATGAACGAAGAAACGCTTATTCGCCGAAAAATTCTTGACAGTGCAACAAAAGCATATCATCAAAACATCTACACCTATACAGGATTTCTAGGAATAAACGAGCTTGCTATATATCACTCAATGTCACATGATTTGTCGTTTATATCCAGTTGCTGTTTTGGAGGAAATGAAGCCTGTGAACGACAAATGATACAATTTGGCTCAAAAGAAGAATTGGGCTACTCTGAGGAATTTCCCATCGATATGATTAAAATTTCTCCTGTATCGCCTAAATTTGCGGAATCACTAGGGCATCGCGATTATCTTGGAGCATTGATGAATACTGGAATTGAGCGAAGTCTTTTAGGGGATATTATCATAAAAAATGCAAACGCCTATCTATTTTGTGCAAGGCATATTTCAGACTTTATCGAAACTAATGTTGTAACAATCAAACACACCAATGTTGTCTGCACCAATATTACAAAAAATACCGATACAGACGATATTGATATAATAAAGCCAGAACTAAAAGAACTTGAACTGATTGCCGCCTCTCCTAGAGTGGACGCGATTGTAGCCAGTATCACAAAACTTTCACGCAGCAATGCAGCCGAATTATTCAGCGCCAAAAAAATATATATCAATGGCATATGCAATGAAAATAAAAGCTATCCGCTAAAATCAGGCGATATTCTTGTTATTCGCGGCACAGGCAAATTTATCTATCTTGGCTGTGGCAATGAAACGCGAAAGGGCAGAGTTTATGTGCATTTAAAGCAGTATGTTTAATATTTCTAATAAGAAAACTTTATCAAATAAAAAGACTATTGCAAAATAGAAATATTACATTTGATGTAAACAACATCTTATGATAAAGTTTCTTTTTGCAATAGTCTGTTTTAATAATACAAATGAAACATAGAGCTTTTATTTTCACATAAAATAGTTGCATTTCTCCAAATAAAAATTTTGTTCTTTTTTAAAAAGCTCTACCAATGGAGTTATATTTTTTTCCTGTTGATATTTTTTCAACCCTTCCAAATACATATTTCTATTTATATTTTCAATGACCACAGGAATCATTCTATTTTTTAAACATTCTCTAAAAAGAATGAATCTGCCTGTTCTGCCATTGACATCTTGAAATGATGGATGCTTTCATACCTGGCATGAAACTCTGCCAATACAAAAATCGTAACATTCTGCTTAAAATACCATTGAATAAGTAAGTCCATCTCATTACTGACATCTTCTGGTTTTGTAGTCTGATATATCCCAATCATATTAGGACGCTTTTTATAGTCGCCAATAGCATAACCATTTGCACGGTCTTCAAATACACCAAATTTTAATTCATAAGGAAATGAAAATTTTAAAAATTTTTATTTGTTTCCTCCATATAAATCCTCAGACAGCATAATCAATATTTTTTCCTACCATGGCTTCATAATCTGCACCCTTTTTATTTTTCATATAAGGATTAGACTCATCATACTTAATGGAAGTTGCCGTTGTTCCACCTGCTGTATATGACCTGCCGCACTCTGGACAAATGGCTGTTTTTATTGATACCGATGCCTGTAAAACCTTTCCATTGCCTTTTTGCGCCTTATTATACACATTGTTTACATGCTCCTGCTCATGCGCCCTTACTGCTGCACCCGAAGCCTCTGGCGAGACATGGGAAGCCGCCTTAAAAGAAACATTTTCATTCGAGCCATCTTTATATTTTCTGCTGGCACATGCTGAACATTCCACTGCCCCCGCTCTTTTTAAAGAACGAATCTGTGCGTTACTGATTCCTTCTGTATGCCCTGATTTAATTGCCGAAATCATATCATTTCTGGACATATGATTATTTGAAATGGCATTTGTATACCCATAATTACCTAAACCAACTGTCATATTGAATCTCCCCCTCTATCCATAAAATGTGATTATCTCAATCTATATCTTTGGCAATATTATACAAAATATGTAACATGGATGCAATCCTCATTTATACTTGTCTATATTTCTCACACTTATGCTTGACTTAAAAATGCACCTAGTTTTTTATCTTCTGTGCGAATATGTGAAATCAAAACACCGATATGTCCGTTTAGCTTTCCCAGCTCTACAATGGTTGGACCTGATACCGATATGTTGGATGTAATTTCCTTTAATGTCTGCTTATACTGTTCATGGAAAGCTTTATGCGCTGTGATATTGGGATAATTACTTTGTTTTTGAAGTCTTTCTTCATGTGAAAAATGCTGTTCTACATAATTATTTAAAAATTTTATGGTCGCATCCATAGAAGTGCGCCCTTCTCCTTTACTGCAAGCCTCCAGTAACTTATTTACAGCCTGTATCAGTTCACGGTGTTCTTTGTCAATTATTGCATTTCCCGTCTCTAATTGCTTTGTAAATTCATACTTACTCATTCACATTTACCTCCATTTCCCATACAATGATGCTTTTCTTCTCCACAATGATGACCTTCATGGTGGTCATGATGATTACACTGAACATCCGAATCAAATTGAAGATTACCAGCAAGCAGGGCATTAACCGCTTCATCCGCATTGCCAGACACACCGCCATAAAGCTTAATTCCAGCTTCTGCCAGCGCCATTTTAGCGCCCCCGCCAATTCCTCCGCAAATCAGTACATTTACCCCCAACGATGCAAGCATTCCTGCCAAAGCTCCATGTCCATTCCCATTGGTATCTATAATTTGTGCATCGGTAACCTTTCCATCTAAAGTATGATAAACTTTAAATTGTTCTGTATGCCCAAAATGTTGGAATACATTTCCATTTTCATAAGTAACTGCAATTTTCATCATTTCTAATTCCTTTCTACCTACACTCTGACTATTGTCTGCATAATCCGCCTTACTGCACTTTTTCCCACAGCAGTTCCATGCTGAACCATCACAGAGCATGTAATTTCCGCCGGAAATATACAGTGTTTTTCCATGTACAATACAATCTGCAATCTTTGTTCTTGCCCTCTCATACATCTCTGTGACGGTTGTGCGAGAAACACCCATTTGCTTGGCACACTGCTCATGTGTCTTTTTTTCATAATCAATCAAACGAACGGTCTCAAATTCATCCACCATCAAGAAAACTTGTTCTGCACTTTCTATTCCACATGGAGCAAAACTATCGTACAAGGGTTCAAAACAAATTCTTCTGCACCGAATTGGTCTTGCCATCGATTCACCTCCATTTCCGACATATGACGATAATATTATAACTCAATCGTATATAAATTTCAAGATATTGTAAAATTTTATTCTTTGTATAAAGAAAATCCATTTTTTAACCTCATCAAGGAAGTCCCCCACTTCAATGCTGCAAAGTCATAAGTGGGGGGGACTTCCTTGTTTCAGTGGGAGCTTATACTCCCACTGAAAAGCTACGATAGTAGCTATGAGGTTATGAGCAAGTAGCGTAGCGAATTGCGAATATCCGCTTAACTCGAACGCATATTCATCATTATGTCAAAAGACATGCTAAAAAAGGACAATAACGTTTTGTTATTGTCCTTCTGTAAATTTTGATAATCAAAAATTATTCTTCAACATTTTCTGAATCTTCTTCTTCATCCTGTTTTTCATCATAAAGAAGTGCTTTAATACTTAAACTAATCTTCTTATCTGCTTCATTCATATCAACAACCTTTGCTTCAACTTCCTGTCCAACAGAAAGAACATCAGAAGGCTTATTAATATGTTCTTTTGAAATCTGTGAAACATGCAGCAGTGCATCAACGCCGTCTTCAAGCTGAACAAATGCGCCAAAATCAGTCATTCTTGCAACTGTTCCCTTTACTACATTGCCAATAGCATACTTTACTGCAACATCATTCCATGGATTAAGGTCTGGATATTTTACACTTAACGCTATCTTCTCACCATTAATCTCTTTGATAAAGCACTTTACAGAATCCCCAATCTTATACATTTTCTTAGGATTCTCTGTTCTTCCCCATGACATCTCTGAAATATGAAGAAGTCCATCCACTCCGCCTAAATCAATAAATGCGCCAAAGTCCGTTACATTTTTAACTGTTCCTTCAATTGTATCGCCCTCTTTGATTCTATCAAGAAGCTCTCTTCTTAACTTTTCTTTGACAGCAACAATAAGCTGTTTACAATCGCCGATAATTCTTCTCTTCTTAGGATTATACTCTGTGATAACAAAGGAAACATCCTTATTCATATATACTGATAAATCCTTGACAAATACATCTGAAACAAGGCTTGCTGGGATAAAGATTCTTGTCTCGTCAATAATAACGCCAAGTCCACCCTTCATTACTTGATTTACTTTCGCTGTGAGGACTGTTTGATTTTCAAAAGCCTCCTCAAGCTTCTTGCTTCCCTGTTCTGCGATAAGACCTTTCCTTGAAAGGATAACCTGTCCTTCGCCGTCGTTGAACTTACGTACTTTAGCCTGCATCTCATCGCCAACTTTAACAACATCTCTTAAATCAATACCAAGTTGAGATGAGTAATCACTTCTTGATATAATACCATCGGCTTTATATCCGATATTAAGAACTATCTGGTCTTCCTTAACATCGATAACAGTACCGTCTACGACCTCTCCTGTATGTATTTGCTTAATTGATTCCTCTAACATCTCTGCAAAATTCTCTGACATTAGTGCAAACCTCCTCAATAATATTATTCGGGGTTGATGCCCCAGCTGTAATACCTATGCATTCTGCCATGGCCAAACCACTAAGGTCAAGGTCATTAATCGTCTGAATGTAGTATGTCTTTTCACATTCATTCTTACAGATTTCATACAGTTTTCTCGTGTTGGAACTGCTGCTGCCGCCAATAACAATTACTGCATCAGCTTGCCTTGCAATTTCTCTTGCCTCCGTCTGTCGTTCCTCAGTAGCATTACAAATTGTATTACGAATGACAACATTGTAACCCTTTTTTTCAATAATTTCAACTAATTCTTTAAATTTATTGTAATTAAATGTCGTTTGTGACACTATGCACACTTTTTTTTCGACATCCAGCACCAAATTTTGTGCTTTTTCAACAGTATCTATCACAATAGCAGGTGTCTTTGACCACCCCATTATCCCCTCAACTTCCGGATGCTTTTCATTGCCTATAATAACAATCTGACTGCCGTCCCTGCTTTCCTGCTCCACAATGCGATGGATTTTTAAAACAAAGGGACAAGTCGCATCGACCACATTAATATTATTATTTTTTAATTCTTCATATATATTTTTTGCTACACCATGTGAGCGGATAACAACTGTTTTCTCTTTGCTGCCGTCTTCTGTCAATGCCTTTATGTCTTCTACAATCTTAACGCCTTTATATTCAAGGTCTTTTACAACTTCCTCATTATGGATAATCGGACCATATGTATAAATATTCCCCTTGCCACACTGCTCATAAACAGTATCCACTGCCCTTTGAACGCCAAAACAAAACCCTGCGGACTTTGCCACTATCATCTTTTTCATAGAAACAACAACTCTCCTATATCCATTTTTTTCATATCAATTCATATTCTTTATTCTTATTTCACTGATACATATCAAAGCAGATGAATACCCTTATTTTCACACAAAAAAATCTATTTATCAACTTCTAATTTTTTACTTTGAATAATCGTTATTATCCTATCGACCACTTCTTCAATCCCCATATCGGATGTATCAAGCAAAATGGCATCCTCTGCCTGCTTTAGAGGACTAATTTTTCTATTCATATCTTCATAATCACGCTTTTCAATATCGCTCTTAATCTCATCAAAATTACATATTACACTTTTTTGTTTTAATTCATTAAATCTTCTTGTTGTTCTAGCTTCTACACTTGCTGTAAGATAAATTTTACAAAAAGCATCCGGCAAAACCGTTGTGCCAATATCTCTGCCATCCATAACAACATTTGATATCGATGCCAACTTTCTTTGCAATTCTACCAGCTTGGTGCGCACCGATGCATATTTCGATGTTTTAGAAGCCATCTTTCCAGTTTCTTCTGTCCTAAGCAACGCCGTTACATTCTCTCCATTTAAAAAAACCTGCTGCTCGCCATCAATATATTCAATTGTAATATCTACATCATGGACAGCGCTATCAATTTCTTTTTCATTATCTGCATGAATATTATGTCTATTAAAATATACAGCCATCGCTCTATACATTGCACCTGTATCTACATATACATAATTCATCTTTTTTGCAATTTCTTTTGCAATGGTACTTTTTCCCGCTCCTGCCGGACCATCTATTGCTATTGAATAATTCATACTAATCTCCCATCCTTACTCCACTTGCAAGTTTGAGCATAAACTCAAACTTGTGTGTGAAAAATTCATTTTCCACACTAATCTCCCTATAAATTCGACGCTGCCGCATATGCTGTCGACCACGCAATCTGCAAATTATATCCGCCTGTCAGCGCATCAACATCAATCAATTCACCAGCAAAATAAACGCCTTTTACAACTTTTGATTCCATTGTCGCCGGATTAATCTCTTTTACGGCAACACCGCCCTGTGTGATAATGGCTTCCTCAAAACCTCTTGTTCCTGTAATGGTCATTGCAAGATTTTTTATCAATTTTACCAATCCAAGCCGTTCTTCTCTATTGATAGCATGAACTTTCTTGTCTGGATTTATACCGCTAAGCTCTACAATAACTGGAATCAGCTTTTTAGGCAACAGCCTATCCAGCGCGTTTTTAAACGACTTATTCTTTTCCTCATCAAAATCTCTTAAGACACGCTCATCCAATTTTTCAAAAGAAAGCACAGGCTTTAAGTCAATTACCATTTTTAGATTGCTCTTGCGGGCAGCCGCCGAAATATAGCTGCTTGCCGATAAAATAATAGGACCGCTAACCCCAAAATGCGTAAATAACAATTCGCCAAAGCCTGAATATATCAATTCCTTATCATCAAAAAAATACGCCGTTATATTTTTAAGGCTTAAACCTTGCAGTTGTTTCTCCCATTCTTCTGCAATGGTAAATGGCACAAGCGCTGGAATTAAAGGCGTAACCGTATGACCTAAATTTCTGGCAAACCGATAGCCGTCCCCGCTAGAGCCTGTGCTTTGATATGATTTTCCGCCCGTCGCAAGAACGACTTTATCTCCATAAAGTTTTACTTTTTTGCCAGAAGAATCTTGATATTCAACATATTGAAATTGATTATCTTGCGCAATAACATTTATGACTTTACAATGCAATAAAATATCAACCTCTAATTTTTGAAGTTCTCTTGTCAATACATGAATGACATCCAACGAATGGTCAGATGTCGGAAATACTCTATTTCCTCGCTCCACTTTAAATGTTAATCCCAATTCATCAAAAAAACTCATGGTGTCATAATTGGAAAATTTACTAAATGCACTGTACAAAAATTTGCTGTTTGTCACAACGCTTTTCATCAAATCGTCATAATCGCCTGCATTGGTAAAATTACATCTTCCCTTTCCTGTTATAAAAAGCTTTTTGCCAAGCTTTTCATTTTTTTCTAACAACGTTACTTTATGTCCATTTCTTGCGGCAGTAACAGCCGCCATCATTCCTGCTGCTCCACCGCCAACTACAATTATTTTTCCCATCGTTTCATCTCCATGCTGCAACAAGCAGCTCTATTGAAAAGTCTTATTTAAGACATTTTTCTTAACGCTTCTAGTACATTTTCATCTAACATATCAATCTCATCATTTTCACCAATTTGATAATTGCCAAGAACCCCGTCTAATAATTCTAAATTGCTGATTAACGACTGATGTCTTTTAAGACAAACCGCCACTATCAACGCATTAATAACACTAAGCGGAGCTACTAATGAATCAACCACTGACGCCATATCGCTTCTTGCAAATAAATTGCAGGAAGAATACATATTCATGGGAGAATATTTGCTGTCTGTGATAGAAATAATCGTTGCATTGCGGTCGTTTGCATATTCCATCGCCTTTAATGTACAAAAAGAATACTTCGGAAAACTGATACTTAACAGCACATCTTGACTGGATATATGAAGCATCTCTTCTAATAGCTCGTTGATATTGCTGCTTTTAATAAGAATAATTCCCGGTCGCACAAGCTTTAAATAATAGCCCAGAAAAGCGGCTAACGGACTGCAATTTCTCAATCCTATTATGTATATATGCTTTCCTCCTAAAAGAAGATTGACCGCAATGGAAAATGCTTTTCGGTCAATCCGTCTCAATGTATCCATAATCTTGTCTACATCGGCTTTACAAACCGTATCTAACACTTTCTCTTGCGGTATATTAGAATTTGCAATCTCTATCCTATCCATTGAATAAATCTGTTCCCGAATGACTCGCTGAAGTTTTTTCTGTAACTGGGGATATCCCGACAATCCGATACAACCAGCAAAACGAACGACTGTTGATTCACTTACATTCACCTTTTTCCCAAGTTCCATCGCTGTTAAAAATGCCGCTCTGTCATAATGTTTTAACAGATAATCAGCAATTTTCTTTTGTCCCTTACTCATTGATTTGCGTTTATCCCGAATCACATTCAAAATTTCAGGTTCATTTGACATATTGTTTATACACCCTTTGCATTTACATTTTTAAGATATTTAATAAACTCATCTTGTGGTAATGGTTTAGAAAAATAATATCCTTGAATATAATTAATACCAAGTTCGTACATTTTGTTATACTGCGTTTCATCTTCAATGCCTTCTGAAACAATTTTTAAATTCATACCTTGAATCATGTGCATGGCAGCTTCCATCACATATTTTGCTTTTCCATTTTCAAAATAAGAATTAATCATTTCTTTATCAAACTTTACGATATTGACTGGCATATCGACAATATAATTTAAATTGGAATGTCCTGTACCAAAATCGTCCAACGAAAAATGAACGCCATATGCTCTCAGTCGGTCTATATTTTTTAACATATTGGTTTTAGAAACCGTTGATGCCGATTCGGTTATCTCAAGATTTATCCATTTTGGGTCAATATCATACTGCTGCATAATCGCAATATAATCGTCTGCAAGCTTTACATACTCGCACTGTATCATGGATAAATTCACTTCAATATACTTGATTCCTAATTCACTTGGAGAATGGTTCTTTAAAAATTGACAAACCTTCCTAAAAACAATTTCACCAAGCTGAATAATCAGTCCATTTTTTTCTGCTATCTCGACAAATTCAGATGGCGGAACAATTTTCCCCTTCTCGTCACGAATCCTTACTAATGCTTCTGCACTGATAAAAAACTGTTCATATGTTGAAAAAATAGGCTGATAAAAAACTTCAATTCTATCATTATCCATCGAATCGACAATTAGTTTTACCTTTCTATGCTGTTCATACATTTCATAAATCATATTTTCATCAGCATACACAAAATGAGAATCCGTCTTGTCAATATTATTTACTCTTAAATATCGAATACAGGTCAAAATATCTTCTGGTGTTTTTAACAGACGCGTCTCTTTAATACATATAATATATGGAGACAATATAATGGCATTATTTGTACCCCAGCCTTTCTCAAATCGTTCTTCCAGCTCAAGACCATACTCCCGCAGCAGCTTTAAATTCTTATAAACAACCAGCACTTCATCTTGTCCATTGATAAATACTGTTATATCTTTTTTAGCATTGATATAATTAACCGCCTCCATAATGGCGCTGTCAAAAACGGATTGTTCAACGGTGCTGTCATTGCGAAAATCAAAGGCAATCGCTACAACATAATATTCCTGCTTGGTCTGAATCATTTGATTGACATATGTTATAAATGCTCTCTGATTAAATAGACCTGTAATTTTATCCATATTCAAATCAGGATTTTCAAATTTAATATAAATAAACAAAAGCCCCATTGAACATGCAAATCCTACGATTAAAAACCGTTCGGATAAAATCTGAAAAATAGCAGAAGCTATCCACATACCCATCCAGTAATATATGGATTTACGCCTTTCCTGATTGACATAATTTTTCGCCTTAAAATTGATGTGCAATGCCTGTATAAGATACGACGCAACACACAGATAGGTCGCAATCAGTGAGGGACCTGCACAAAACACAATATTCTTATTTTTATCAACAATATAATCAATTGGTAAAATAGCAACAGCAAATATAAAGACGCCTGTCCATATAAGATACAGACACATTGTCTTATAAAAATCATCCAGCGTTACCCTCAAATCGCCAATAATATAAAACAAACTGTTCACACCAAGTAAAATAAGCGATATAAGGTAGGCTTTCGCGACTATATTCACTAATAGAATAGGTAGATTGTCCTTATTGTATATCAAAACAACAGAAAGTATATCAAATACGACACTAGCGATTGTAATAAATAAAAGAATTAAATACGTCTTTTCATTTTTTAACCCTAATTTTCTCTGTCTTACATAAAAAAACAAAACAAAGAACAAAATAGCCAACCCACAACATTGTGTTTCTATATTCATAACTGCCCTCACTAAAAATATCTTAATACCAATTACATAACGACTAACAAAATAATAACCTTTTAATGAAGGAGTATGCTAATTTTCGAGAAAAAGCTCTTTAAAATATGGCAGGCTTTCAATCCATTCACAAAATGTATGCCATTCCGCAAGTTTATGATTCTTTCTAGAATAGTACATATTTGCTACATTCTCATACGAGAATGTACAGGTTCTCATTTGGTTATAACTTTCTGGAAGAAGCTCAATCATGCTATACCAAGACGTGTTATCTTTTGTATTGACAAAATCCAGCCGCAGCTCTTCAAGAATATCAATTATAGAATGCATCATCTTTATTGCTTTATCATTCATATGGTCTGTACTAAAATCGTTTATATCAAACGGTTTACTGTGAATCTTGTGCATAGTACTGGTAGAATTGGCTACCGTTCCTACTTTGTAGGTGTCATATTCTTTCCACCAGTACAGAGGCGCTGTTATATCCACCGTAACAAATATCATTCGGATAAACTTTCGATGGTCTGTTCCAGCTTTACATAAACGCTTTGCAAGGTCTAAATCATTTGGACCCATTATAAATTTGCCGTTTTCTGTATAGCTGTCCATTCTATCCCAACTATTAAGAGGATTGCGCGCACCCCGCATCGCATTCTCAAAATTCATCACACTGAATCGTTCAAGTTTAATCATGGTTTTCTTTCCTTTTTACACTCTAAATCCTGCATATATTATATCATAATTTTATACATTGTAAAAAGCTAAAAGTTTGCGCAGCAAACTTATATAGCTAGGCTTTTTCCGAAATTATTTTACCATAATTTAGTTTTTTTTTCAATGCGCAACACTTGATAAGTACCATAGTACTAAAACTAAAGGATATTCGTAATCTGCTTGCTATTTACTTATCGTTTTATTGATTATTCAGACATTAATTTTACTGCCATCATTTCAACATCAAAACATTTTTTATACTGTTCTACAAATTTATCAAATCCTTCTACATCTTTTTTATCAGGTGTCATCGTTTCGCCATTATCTTTTTGAAATACAGTGCTGTCCATATAATCCTCTAAGCATTGCTTCTCTTTTTTATTTTTCATATAGGACGCCAAAACTGCCATTCCCCATGCACCGCCTTCCCCAGCAGTGTCTAAGACAGTAATTGGTACATTTAATGCCGCCGCAAGAAATCGCTGCCCAACGCCTTGTGTTTTAAATAGTCCTCCATGTGCGCATATCTTATCTACTTTTGCACCTTCCTTTTTAAAGAGAATATCCGTGCCTATTTTTAATGTACTCAACGAAGAATACAGCAATGTCCTCATAAAATTAGAAAGCTTCAAATCGGCTTTTGGCAAGCGGAAAAAGAGCGGTCTGCCCTCATTGATATTCATGATATTTTCTCCTGACAGATAATTGTAAGACATCAACCCGCCGCAATCTGCTTGTGCATCCAGCGCACTTTTAAACAATACTTCAAACAATGTATTTTTATCAACCTTTGCGCCGCACAATTCTAAACATTCACCAAACAGACAAACCCAACTATTTAAATCCGATGTACAGTTGTTGCAATGTACCATTGCTACATGATTTCCCGTCGGAGTCACCACCATATCAATCTCAGGATAGACTTCATCTAATGTATTCTCTAAAACCACCATTGCAAAAATAGAAGTGCCTGCTGATACATTTCCTGTACGGACAGCAACACTGTTTGTCGCAACCATGCCCGTCTGTGCATCACCTTCAGGCGGACAAAATGGTATCCCACTCTGCAATTTTTTTGAAACATCCAAAAATGCTGCCCCTTCTTGTGTCAATGCACCTGCCTGCTCTCCCGCAGTAAGCACTTGAGGAAAGATATCTTTTATTTTCCAAGAATACCCATATTCCTTTATCAAATCCTCCACTTTTTGAAGCATATCTTCGTCATACTGCTTCGTCTTATTGTCAATTGGAAACATACCTGAAGCATCCCCTATTCCAAGCACCTTTTTTCCAGTGAGTCTCCAATGAATATAGCCAGCAAGCGTTGTGACAAACGCAATATCTTTTACATGTTCTTCTCGATTTAAAACGGCTTGATACAGATGCGCAATACTCCATCTTTGCGGAATGTTAAAATGAAGCTTCTCTGTCAGTTTTTGGGCGGCTTCCTCTGTAATGGCATTGCGCCATGTGCGAAAAGGCGCTAAAAGTCTTCCTTCTTTATCAAACGCCATATACCCATGCATCATAGCGCTGATACCAATACTGCCTATCACTGTCAATTCTTCATCATACTGATTTTTTACATTTTCACACAAACTTTGATAACATGCCCTCAATCCATTTTCAATGGCATCCAAATGATATGTCCATATTCCATTTTCTAATTGATTTTCCCACTCATAACTTCCAACAGCAATTGGAACATTCTCTTCATTATTTAAAACCGCTTTAATTCTCGTTGAGCCAAACTCAATGCCAAGCGATGTTTTCCCGCTCTGTATTGCTTCCTTATTCCCCATAAAATTAACCATACCTTTCCATAACCTGCAAATATCCGCTTTAACTAAATGCTTGCTATTGTATACACAGGTACAAATGACTACCCAAATCTTACTTAGCTAATAAAAAATTTATTTTTCATATTGCTGCATTCTATTTAATCCTGCCCATAATACGCATTTTCGCCATGTTTTCTATAATAGTGCTTGTCTAATAAAAACTGCGGCGCTCTATTTGCACTCGGATTTAACATTGTTGTTTTATACGCCATCTCGGCAACCGTCTCCATCACAACTGCATTATATACAGCATTTGCTGGACTTGTCCCCCAAGCAAATGGTCCATGATTTTTGACAAGAATGGCTGGTACTTCCATTGGATTTTTGTCTTTTATACACTCAATAATCACCTTGCCTGTATTGACCTCATAATCTTGCTTGATTTCTTCCTCCGTCAAATCACGTGTACATGGAATATCCCCATAAAAATAATCAGCATGGGTTGTTCCATAGGCTGGTATGGATAAACCTGCCTGTGCAAAAGCCACGCTCCAGACAGAATGCGTATGTACAATACTTCCCATATTCTCATATTTTTTATAAAGTTCTAAATGTGTTGGCGTATCCGATGATGGCTTATATCTTCCTTCTACTTTATTTCCAGAAAGGTCTACAACCACCATATCATCTGGTGTCATTTGTTCATAATCCACACCGCTTGGCTTAATAACAACCAATTTTGTTTTTTTATCAATAGCGCTTACATTGCCCCATGTATATATTACTAGCTTCTTGTTGACAAGCTCTATATTCGCTTTATAGACATCTTCTTTTAACTGTTCAAGCATTTTTTCTCCTTACTCTCACCAATTTTCCAGTTCTTCTAACCTGCTCTTTAATTCTTTTCTTGCATCAATAATGGTATTTCTATCGCCTGTATCGAGCTTCTTTTCAAAATCACGCAGCCACATACCTATCATAATGCGTTCTTCGCCTGTACTTTCCTCATACATTCGGTCTCCTCGAAGCAGCAGCCATTTATTTTCTTCCTGCTCGCGAGGGCTGACTTTTAAGTATGAAAGTTCTTTCATTCGCTCTTCCATCTCCTCATAGGTCAACTCATTTTCTTTTCCCTTGATAATCGTTTTTTTCTTTTCCCCTGTTGAGACGACTTTTGCCTCTACTTCCAAAAGAGAATTGACATCATATGTATAAGTAACATCAACAGCTTCCATACCCGCCTTATTTTTTGGCAGTTCAATTTCCAGCTCGCCAAGCAGCAAATTATTGCGGGCAAATCGGCTTTCGCCCTGCAATACATTGATACAAATATGGGTCTGATTATCATATATAGTACATACCCTCTCTGTATGACTTACAGGAATAATGGTATTTCTTTCAATAATAGGAAGAAAATGACCGCTCTCATACATCCCATTTTCTTTTTCAACACTGACTTCTGTTCCCAGTGTAAATGAACATACATCGGTAAGTATCACTTCTTTTACGGCCTCTTTTCGCTCTTTCATAGCCGCCTGTATCGCTGCCCCAAGCGCCACTGCCTCATCTGGATTAATATGTGCATTGGGAAACTGCTTAAATAATTTGGTGATAAATGTTCTTACAATCGGCAGTTTTGTACCGCCGCCAACCAAAACCACTTGGTCGATATCCGATAATTTAATATGTGCATCCGATAAGCTTCGCTGCACGGGCGTCCTAATTTTATCAAATAAATCGCTGCATAATTTTTCATAGGTATTCGTTGAGACATCAACTGTTTTTAATTCTCCTCGAAACGTATATTCCATCGTTACGGTCTCCGCATCGGAAAAACTCTTCTTTGCATTTTCAGCAACAAAGGATAACTTCTTTAATTCTAACGGTGTCAACTCTTCAAGGCTGATATTTGTTTTCTTTAAAAAATAGCGAATTAAAACCTCTGTAAAATCTTCTCCGCCTAGATAGTTATCTCCTGCAACGGCTCGTACTTCCAAAATATTTTGAAACAACTCCAAAATGGATACATCAAATGTGCCGCCGCCTAAATCAAACACAAGAAATCTTGTATTTTTTTCTTTTTCATATAACCCATAAGCCACTGCTGCCGCCGTCGGCTCGCTGATAATTCGCTCTACCTTTAATCCTGCCAACTCGCCGGCATGTTTGGTTGCCTTGCGTCTCTTTTCATTAAAATATGCAGGTACACTGATAATGGCCTCTGTCACAGGCTGTCCAAGATACTCCTGCGCATCTTCTTTCAATGATTTTAATATCAATGCGGATAATTCCTCCGACACAAATTCCCTGTCTCCAATCTTATAGCGTTTGTCTGTACCCATTGTGCGCTTAAAAACCTGCACCACTCTGTCTGGATGCAACAACCCATATTCTTTGGCAGTCTCTCCAACTAAAATGGTATCTTTTTCATCAATCGCCACCACTGAAGGCGTAAGATGTTCACCCAAACGATTTGGTATAATTGTCGCTTTCTCTTCATCAAAATATGCCACTAAACTGTTTGTGGTACCTAAATCAATTCCTACTATCATAAAAAAACTATACCTTTCCTTTTTCTACTTTCCATCTTGCCACGTAATCGTCTTTATCAATCTCTACTGCTGTCTTATAACAAGTCAATGCCTTTTCTATATTGCCCTCCGCCTCATAAAGAAAGCCTAACAGCTCATAATAATCTTCACATTCTTCTCTCATACAGCCATCACACATTGAACAGGCTGTCATATCATTACAATATTCCTGCGCTTTTTTTACATTGCCATAGCACAGATAATATACTGCCATATCAAACAGACAGTTCTTATGTCCATAGACATTATTTACATATTGTTCTTCTGCGCTCTGTGATGGATTAAAGGCATATTTTTGCTTCAATTCTTCCATAAATTTATCGGCATACTTTTTTGCCATTGATACATTGCCTTGTACCCAATAAGAATACATTAAATGTTTATTGACGTCTTCTTCACCTGCAAAATTTTCATACATTTTATAAAATTTATTGGCTTGCTTTGCATCATCTAAATAATAGGCATATATATTTGCTATGCAAAATATATCTTCACGATATTTTTTCTTATGCAAAGCACCCTTTATATAAACTTCCCATTTTGAAAGAAGTTTTTTGATTTTATTTCGTACTTCTGTCTTATCACAAAGTCCATAATTGTAATCTAATTTTAAGACAGCCCATTCATAAGCAGAAAGGGAATTGTAATTCTTTGTTCTCATCATCTCTTTTGCTTTGTCAAACTGTTCCATTTTTTTATACAAATGTATTAATTTATTTAAAAATGTATCTTCCGAATAATAATCTTTGCCATGATACTTTAAACCTGCCAGATAATATTTCTCTGCATTTTTATAATCTTTTTTTGTCTCACATATCATTGCCCTAAACAGATTATATTTTGGTCTTATCTCATTGTCCTGTTTTCCTGATGTAACTTTTTGTATATAATAATATGCTTTATCATATTTTTTCAAATAAAAATATGCTTTTGATATTGCATAATAAGCATTTTCGGATGTATGATTGATTTTTAAAATTGCCTTTGCATCATCAATAACCTTATCATACTCCTCTAATGCTATATAGGCAAAACATCTATTTGTGTAACAAACTTCTGTTTTATAATCATATTGAATCAACAACGAACTTACATCAACCACTTTTTTTGCATAATAATCACTTTCTTTTTCTTCCATAAGCTCATAATAAGAATCACACAGCTTGTACATAATATCAACTTTTAAATATTCATCATCACATATGCTTTTTGCATATTCCAATTCAATAACAGCCTTGTCATATTTACCTGCAAAATTTAACATCCAGCCATAAACATAATAATTATCGGCATCGGGAAGCCATTTAATAGCAAGCTTTCCATAAGACCTTGACTCTTTGTACTTTGTAAGCCAATGACTAATTCTGCCAAGCAAGTTATACAAATTAGAAAAGACCTCCCTGCTTGGTTTTTCTTCCTGCTCTTTTAAGCGTTTTGCCAACGCTTTTGCTTTATTATAGATGGTTTCAACGCTAACCTTTGAATGGGCCTCATATAAATATTTTAACTCCAGCACCTCTAACATAGGACTAGTGACTTCCTCTTCTTTTGCCGCATCCAGTATATTCCTAAAATCCTGCATCTGATTGTATCTTCTAAATGTTTCTGCTGCACGCTCGTAAATTTGCGGTACCTTTGCATAGATATCTTTTGCCCTATAATACAAATCAACAACTTCCTGCGCCCTGTTTGTCTTAAAGCTTGCTTCCTGCTTTTGCACTATCGCTGCATACCAATTTGGATAACTCTTTAAAAGAGCATCTACACATTGATATGCTTCCTCATATTTTCTCATCTCCATCAAAATATTAAAATAAAGCTGTTTATGCAGCACTTTATCTGGGTCCCACTGTATAGCTCGCACAATCGCTTCCTCAGCATTTTCTAAAAATGAATTGTCATAAATGAGTGTATCTTTTTGTTGTCTCGTTGCATATCTTGCATCGTCCATGCTTTTTGCAATATTATAATTGGCTTCCGCCTCATAATGGTAAGCCATCGGAATCTCTTTGCGCTCGTCCTCGCCGCCTTTTTGAAGCTCAACATTATAAGAAACAGCCGCTTTTAACGCATTATGAAAGTCTTTTTTAATATTATAAAACAAATATTTATAAAAGGACGCTTTATATGCTGATATCTGATTATTTTTTTCCAGTAAAGCAAGCCCCTCATCTGCTTTACTTAGTCCATAGCAGCACTTTAAAATTCCAAGAACCGTCTCTTCATCCATCACTTCTACTTTATAATGACGGTCAAATGCTTCTTGTTGTATCTGTGACAAAACAGATTCAAATTCATCATCTTGTACATGGCTTAAATACTTGACGCCAGCTTTTGACGCACCAAGCAAATCCCCTTCTTCCCATCTGCTCAATGCAATATATTTTTTAGAAAATATATCATTTTTTTCTTCCGACAACATATTAAAAATAGGTACTGCCTGCTGTTTCTTATCACATTTCCAATAAATTTCCCCCACACCATACGGAATACGCATACTGTCTGGATATTTTTGAGGATATTCTCTAAGCAATTTATCTGCAATCTCCATTGCTTTCTCTTTTTTATCCAACATTACATACAATCTTGCTTCCTCAAGCGCTGTAAATGGATGATATATTCCAAAATCCTTTAATGTATCAAGGCAATCCTGTGCCTCATTAATATTTTCCTCATCAATTTGTTTTTCTAAATATTCTTGTCCTTCTAAATATTCATCATACGGCGCATATTCATCCCCCTCAAACCATTCATAAGCAAAATCACTTTTGCCCTCTTTATCTTGAATTTTATTTAAAATATAATTGACAAATCCTTCTGGAAGAAACTCTTTATAGCTATCTGCATTGTCTGCTATATGAAAATAGGTATCCAGCAATCCATATGTAGCGCTGTTTAAACGAAAATAATCGGCTAAATACAAAAACAGTGTATGTTTTGCTTCTTCGCCATACTCTAAATCCTGTAAAATCCCATCATCTAAAAGTGTTCTCCACTGTTCTATATCAAACCTTTTTTTAATTGATGTATACACATCATGTACCTTATCCATCCATTCTTTAACAGGAACACTGGAATGGGCTTCATATGCTTTGCTTTCTTCTTTATATTCAGAAGTATCTTCAACTTCTTCTTGTTCCTCTTGTTTTATCCACTTTAACGCTTCCTCATAGGCTTCTCGAAGCTTCATAAACCCTTGTGGGTCATCTTCAGGATTGGTTACCATCAGTTTTTTTCGGTACGCATCGCGTATTACCGCTTCATTGCGTGTCTCTTCAATCTCTAATATTCTAAAAATGGTTTGCTTATTCATTACCCCTGCTACTAAAAATGTTATCGTTTTTTCATGATGCCTAATTTATTTTTGTATAATTTGCCTAGTAGCTTCTCCTTTCCTATTTTTATATTTTTTCAATTTTTCATATATTCCATATAAATCATTTTTTGTCCGTTATTCAAACAATGGGGTCGAAAAATAGCGTTCTGCTGTATCTGGAAGTACTGTGACAACGGTCTTTCCTTTCCCAAGTTCCCCCGCAAGACGAATTGCTGCCGCTACGTTTGTACCGCTGGAAATGCCGCACATTAGACCTTCCAATCGGGATAAATCTTTTGCTGTTTTCAGCGCTTCCTCATCTGTTATAATAGCAATATGTTCATATATCTTTTGATTTAACACTTTTGGTATCACGCCATCGCCAATCCCCATCTGAATATGTGTGCCAACCGTTCCGCCTGCAAGAATAGCCGCATTTTCTGGTTCTACTGCCCATATTTTAATATCGGGATTGACTGCTCTTAGCGTCTCACCAATTCCTGTAATCGTACCGCCTGTACCAATTCCTGAACAAAATCCATGAATGGGTCCTGCAACTTGTTCGAGTATCTCCAATCCTGTATGATGTCTGTGTACCATCGGATTTGCCTGATTTTCAAATTGCTGCGGCACAAATACATGTGGATTTTCTTCCTTCATTTTCATAGCCGTCTTGACACACTCGTCAATACAGTCTCCTATATTGCCTGCATCATGAATTAAAATGACCTCTGCCCCATAATGCTCCACTAACATTTTTCGCTCATGGCTTACGGAATCGGGCATAATAATAATCGTCTTATACCCCTTTACTGCACCTACCAGAGCAAGACCAATCCCTTGATTGCCGCTTGTCGGCTCTACTATAATAGAATCTTTGTTAAGTATTCCATCTTCCTCTGCCTGACAAATCATATTATACGCTGTTCGAGTTTTAATCGAACCGCCCACATTTAACCCTTCAAATTTCACCAAAACTCTCGCATAACCTTGTGGCACCATACGTTGAAGCTGTATGATAGGTGTATGACCAATTGCTTCTAAAACATTCTTATAAATCATTTTTATAAAACCTTTCTCATTCAAATACGTTTTATACTATTTTAAAATATTCTGTCATTGCAAAATTGTTACAATTCAACACCCAATCTATCCATTGATTAAATATAATCCAATGATATATTTTTATGTCGTATACTGAAATTTCCTGAAACGGTATTAACTTTATACTTCGCTTTTCCATCGCCAACCGTGTACGTTTTTCCACTTTTTTTCGTTGTCGTTTTATCACTTTTATAATCTCCGCTAACGGTATTAAATTCCACTTCATATCCTGCATCCTGCGGTAATTCAAAGCTAATAGAACCTGATACCGAATCAAATTTTCCATTTTCAGGGCATGTTGATGTAATTAAATTAACACTGCCGCTAACAGAATCAATATTAAAATCTTCCACTGTGGACGATTTGACTACAATATCACCCGATACTGTATCTAAATCAAGCTCTTTCACATTGACATTATCTATCGTCAAATTGGCAGACACAACATCAATATCAGCATCATCTAACAAAAGGGATTCTGGCAATTCAACCGTAAGTGATTTTTGTAAATTTGAAAATTGAAATTTTCCTGATTTGGCAAACTTAATATGTAATGTATCACCTTCCAAATAGTAATACATTGAAGTATCATCATTCGTTTTTTTATTGGATGTCTCATTAAATGCAATTGTATTTTCGGCATGTTTGACTATCTTTACATCACCGCTAACCCAGTCAATCTCAATATTTTTAATAGTGGCTTCAAGTGTTGCACCGCCTTTTATGTATTTATCAAAATCATCATAAAAATAAGTTGTATTACTGCACCCCGATAAAGCCATACACAACATCACACATAATAATAACATACCTAAAAATTTCTTTTTCATTTTCATAAAATTCCTCCATTCTGCAATTCTGCACTGTTTTTTAGATAAAAATAAATTTCATGCCAAGCATCACTTAACACAAAATCACAAAAAATGCCACAGCTTTGATGTGGTTATTATGTCATGGTTTTATACATCATGAGAAACCAGAAGTTTGCGAAGCAAACTTTTATAGCTCGGCTTTTGCCGAGATTATTATATCATAAAAATTTAAATGAAACCATAACAAAATGAGCGTTCAAAGGTAAAAACCCATAACGAACGCCCAATTTGGAAAAGAATATATATGATTATGACATCACCTAAATATAAAATAAGAAATGTATTTTTATAAAAACAATTAAATACATTACTTACAAAATAAGATTACATTAAATTGTAAAAAATTGCAACTAATTATTATGTATTTTTTTTAATACAAACTTCAACTAAAATATATTTTTTATTATTTATTATCTTTTTTATTTATTATAAATATATAGCCTTACAACGCTACAACACCATCTGCTATCATTAAAATTCGGTCTGCATAGTCTGCCATCTGTTTATCATGTGTTACCATAATAATTGTCTGATTATAATTGGTAGAAGCAACCGATAACATTTTTGCAATAGTAGCTGCATTGGCAGCATCCAAATTTCCCGTTGGCTCATCGGCAAATATGACGGCGGGACTTATCGCAATGGCTCTGGCTATGGCAACGCGCTGCTGCTCTCCTCCTGACATTTGAAACGGAAATTTATTTTTACAATGACTAATTTCAAGTTGTTCTAATAGAGCATCGATTTCTATTGAATCTACTTTTTTATTATCCAGTGCAAGCGGCATAATAATATTTTCATAAGCTGTAAACTCTGGAAACAAACTATAATCTTGATATATAAATCCTATTTTATTTCTTCTATAAGCTGCAATTTCCTTATCTTTTAATTGCAAAATATTCTTACCATCAATAAAGACTTCACCCTCATCTGGTTTATCCATGCTCCCTAAAATCCGCAGCAACGTGGACTTTCCAGAACCGCTTTTTCCTACGATTGCCACAAATTCTCCTTTTTTAAAAGAAACGTCACATTTTTTTAATGCCTGTACTTCTACCGAACCTGTGTGATACGTTTTGGATATACCATGCGCACTTAAAATTTCTCCCATAACATTACCCCCATCTATTTTATTTTTCTGCTAATCACCCATTGCACTGCCAGCACAAACGGCAATGTAAAAATACACCACATCGCTTCTCTCAATACTTCTGCCATCCATATTTTACGAATACGGCTATTATCCGCACCAATTTGTTTTAACAAACCATATTGGTCTTTTCTTTTTTCTATCTTGCTTTTTGCAACAATCATTAAAATAATCACATCTATAAACATTGCCGCAAGAAGTGTAATACCATACTGAAGCAACGCATTAATTGCTCTTGTTCGATATTGGTCTTTTTTTTCTGCAAAAGACACACATTCAAAACCAGCTTGTTTACAATAAGCCGATAAAATATTATTCGTAGCAGAATAAGCAGCAGATAAATCAAACCGTATTGCCATTTGATTATACGCTAACTGATAGGGCGTCTCTTCTTCTGTTATATCTTCTTGCAGCAATTCACCTAATAATTGCGTCTGGCTATCCATTATAGTTTTCGCCATATTTTCAGAAGCAAGTGCAGTGTAATAGCCAAATTTAGGGATAATATCTGCAAATTCTTCGCGAATTTTATCATCAAGAATAACTACCCCTGCCGCGCAAGGCGAAACACGCCCCTCAAAACACCATTGATATATTGGTTTATCCACTCTCCATTGTTTAAATTTATCAATTAACATACCAAAAGAAATTTCTTGCCCAACTTTCGTATGTTCATCTACAAAATAATAGTGACTGTTGTTATCTTCAAATACAATCGATACATTAATTCCGTTTAACCATTTTTTAAATTTAGAAGAATCTTTGTATTTATCTGCACCAAAACCAAATGGTGTTGCAATATAGTCTATCTTTTTTCCAACTTGTATGGTGTCATCATGTGAACCATCTTCTTTTGCATCGAGAAACACCAAAATTTGCTCCCCTCTTTCAAAAGCTTCATAATCTATCATATGGTCATCAAGATATGGGCTGATTCTGTCATATAATTTTTTAGTAGGTTTTACATATTCCGTCGCAAACAGATACTTATCCTGATACTTTATCTGCGCTTTTGAAAAGCCTTGTCCTCTTTCATAATTGATAATCTTTTTTAACCCCAACTTATCATAATCCATCCCTTCCCAGCTCCATATTCTGTTGGATTCAAAATAAGAATAATCAATATTCCCCACGCCTCCCACAGCCTGCAAATCATTTAAAATAGCTTGAGAGATTCCCTCTGTAAGAGCGGCATCTGCATTTCTGCAATAAGCGCTGTTGTAAATTTTCCACTGACTTATATGAATAGAAGCGTCCTTACTCATATATTCTTCTAAAGACGGCGTTGGAACAAGACGCGATTTTAGCAACCCATATCCATCATTGCTGTATTTTTTATTATTTTCCTGTCTTTCTTCAGATGATAGAAATGTCGGATTTTGTTCAACAATATGAAAAACATATTCTTTTACTTCCATATCTTCATTGACTGGATAGGCCACAAAATCCGGCGCGGCATCGTTATCTTGATATGCCTTGTATGCTGTATACGTATTCCATATACATAAAACAATAACACCTGTTATTGCCAACGAAAAAATCCGAATGCCTGCATTTAAAAAGAATCCATTTGCATATATAAAACGCTTTCGTACAATTCGATTGATATTTTTTCCTGTTATTTTTGTTTTTCTATTTGCTTTTTTCTGTTTGCTTTGAAGAACACCTTTTATAGAAATATTTTTTCCTTTTTCTATCTTTTTTACATAAAAAATATAAATTAGTTCCTGAATAATAGCAGTTAGCAAAAGAGCAATCACACATTTTATATATACAGTTGAATCCACATAATAAAATAAAACACCTTTTTCTCTCTCAATATTGGAGCATATCACTTTTCCCACAAATGCCGCCAAAACAATGCCAACCATTGCTGGAATCACCAACAAAATAAAATTTTCCAATGATTCAATCATTCGCATTTGACCTTTTGTCGCTCCAAGCTGCCTCATATGAATATAATTATCGTATCTGCTGCCACGATATCCAATCAACTGATATGTGATTGCTGCAACACCAATAACCATAATTAACATATACATATAATTATATATAAATGTAGAACCCCATACTTGATAATCATATACACTTGCATTATAAAATATTTGTTTTATGCCAAGCGATGTTATTCCATTATATATTTCCGAGTAATTTGTGGATTTCACAAAATCTTTTAACCTATAAATATACACATTAGAAATTGTATTATTGTACTGTTCATACATATTTTTTGTAACAATAACTGTTGGACATTGTTTTCCCTTTATCCATGTATTGGTATAATTGTTTAATATTCCGCTTAGCACAAAATCCTTTGTTGTTCCTTTTGACTCATTACCATATGTGTCGGTATATGTATTTAGTGTTATGGTAATGCCAAGTTTCATGTCGTATCCTAAAGAAATCAACATATTGTAATCCAATGCAATCTCATTGTCTGCCTGTGGCAAATGTCCTTTATCAACAGTAATATTTCCCTGTCTCATAAATTCATCAGTCATATAACCAATACGATAATCGGTGCAATTCCAATCGTTGTCATAAATATATGCCGCTGTCCCTGCCTGTGTTGGTTTTTCAAGATAAGGATGCTTTAACAGTTCTTCATTTGGTGTTTCACTTGAAAATTCAATAATAAACCAATCGCCAAACCGCTGTTTATTATTTGCCATCTGCCAATAATACATATCCGTCTGAAAAATCAACACCCCAGCCAAAAAGAACATCGCAATCATCGTTGCTGCCAATACGCTGATAATCTCTTTTTTACGCCGAAATATACTTATTATAACTAATTTTAGCAAGTTTCCATTCATAATCTTCCCTCCTAACAGTATATCCATTATTTTAAAGCTATCTGCTTTTACAGAGATTATAAAACGCAAACCTTACAAACAACTTACAAAAAAAACAAATCCTATTTTTCTATTATTGTTTTTTCACTTAACATAAAATATCTTGGAATGGTAATCCGAAACTGTGCGCCTCCATATTCGTGGGAATTGCTGGCATAAATGGAACCATGATGTGCTTCTATAATTAGTTTTGCCAAATTTAATCCAATTCCTACATGAAACGATAAAGGCGTCTTTGTCGTGCGAAATCGGTCAAATATATGCTCTATATCCTCTATCTTAATTCCGTCTCCGTTATCACTTATAGAAATAATACATTTATCTTCTTTTTGTACCGCTGAAATCATGATTTTTCCATCCAGTTTTTCTTTTATAAATTCATATGAATTGACCAAAATATTGATAATCGCCTCCCCAATCCACTGCTCGTCGGCATAAAAACTGTAATCATGAATCGTTCCTTCCATATGAATGGTAACTTTTTCTTTCTCAATACCGCTTAAAGCTAAAGCCTGCGTCAGCACATCCTTTAAAAGTACTTTCTGGCTTGTCATAATTACTTTTCCAGACTCCATTCTGCTGATATAAAGCAATCTTTTTAAAAATGTATTTACTCGGTTTATATAAATAAAACAATCTTCCACACTGTCGTCATCATATTTCCCATCCATTTTTATAACATCAAGATTTAAACTGATTGCCGCCATTGTGGTTTTTATTTGATGGGCAATATTTTCCACAAAATCTTGCAATTGTTGTTGTCTGCGTTCACTGCTTTTTTGATATGAATCCAGTTTCTTTTTTAAATCTTTATTTCTTTGAAATAACTCATTACAAACATTTGCATAACGATACAGTTCCTTTATTACAAAAAGAATAAGAACGACAATAATGATAAATACAAAAAGAAATATCTGCTTTAAACTTGTATTTCCAAAACCCAAATCTTGTATATAGTGAAAACCATTTTCCGTATAACCCGCCGCCTTTATTGCCTCATTGCCAAGCTGCAAAGTATCCTCTTTTACCGTTCCCCTAAATAAGATATAAACCAAACTTTCTGCCGCTTCCTTATCATAATCATATAAGGCTCCCACCATTGCCTTTATTCTTATCTGATTGTAATATAATACATAAAAAAGTGTTGCCAACGTTGTCAGACAAATTCCAACAAACAAGAGCAGCACCCTTTTAAAATCTTTTTTACTATACAACTGTTCTACACTATCCATCGATATCCTACTCCTCTTATTGTCTCAATATAAGGTTTATTCTCTTTTCCATACATGCCCAGCTTTGATTTTAACCGGCTCATTACAACGGTTAATGTATTATCTTCCACAAATATGCCTTTATCATCCCACAATCGTTCCAAAAGTATCTGTCTTTTTACAATAAGTCCTGCATTTGCAATCAACAGTTCAAGCAGCCGAAATTCGGTGGCTGTCAATGAAAGTTCTACCCCTTGACTTGTTTTTATCTGATGTTTACTTATATTAATAATAAGATTCCCAAAATATTTATCAATCATATCTTCATGGAAAACAATGGTATCAGAATCGTTTGATTCCACTTTTATACGTCTTAAATTTGCCTGTATTCTTGATATTAATTCCGCTGCTCGAAACGGCTTTGTAATATAATCATCACCACCCAAATCAAGCCCTTTAATAATGCTGTCCTCATCATCACATGAAGTAATAAAAAGAATCACTGCTGTGCTTACGCTTCTAATATCTGCACAGATATCAAAACCAGAACCATCTGGCAAATAGACGTCTAACAAATATAAATCCACTGTATTTTTTGAGACGATTTCTTGATAACATGCAAAACTATCTGCTTCTAAAATATGGTAACCTTTTAATGTCAATAATTTAGCCAAATTGGTTCTTATACTTTTATCATCTTCAACAATTAAAATGGTTTTCATTATACATTTCCTTTCGCGTTTGAAAATTTATTTTATGCATCCAACATAAAAAATTATCACTAAAAAAAACAAGCGGATATTCACAATCCGCTTTGTTATTTGCTTATAACCTTATCATCTCTTTGTGCTATTTTTAATGTAACAAACCTTCATATTATCTATTATTGCCGTGCCTGTACTTTAGCAAGCAATGCTTCTTGCAATACTTGCGAAAAATTAATATCCATTTCTAATGCAGCAGTATTAAGCCATGCTGGAATAGTCAGTGTTTTTCGGACAGATTTGTCAAAATACTCTTTTGCATAAACCTCTACATCAACTGAAACCATATTCACAAAATATTTACTAGGTTCAATTTCTAATTCTTTTGATATTGATAAGGCATCAATTGAATCCATTGATGATGGCTTTGGAATAGGTTCCTTATCTTTCTTTAACCACCAAAGACGTCCAGCAAGACAATCCACAGCCATTGTCATAGCCTCTTCAATCGTTTCACCACAAGTAGCTAAATTTAAATCAGGAAAAATAACAGAATAACCACTTTCTTCTTCAAAGAAACAAGCTGGATATATTGATAACATAATTTACATACACCTCCTATATCAAAAAACAGAATATTATTTCAATCCTGCCTGTTTTCTAATATTATTTTCTGTACCCTTTGGAATATCTTTATTATGAAATGGTATTGTAACTTTGCCTGGTTTTGTTGGATGTATATAATTTTTATGAGAACCTTCTTGATTTTTAAAAATCCAACCATCAGCAAGGATTATTTTTTCCATTTCTTTTGGCTTTATTGGCATATTACTTTCCTCCTTTTAGTATTATTCCATATAATACATATAAAGTCAATGCGTATAAAAAAGAGCTGCATCCAACTAAAAAATTGTTTGCAGCTCTTATCCATTCATCTTATAGATAGAACAACTATTCTCTTATATTTTATTGTACATAATATTCCATTCTGTTATTATCTTCTTTATCATAATCGGTATATGTTATTCTATAAATTGGTGCATTTATATTAAATTGTTTCTTTGCATTTTTTTCTTCCAAAGCTGTTATGCACTTATCTACAATTTCCTGATTGGATGCATCCCAAACAAGTGTGTCATTATACTGATTACCTACAATAGTGTTATCATATCCATTTTCCATAATACTGCTATCTTCAACATCTGCATTGATAATATCAATTGAAAAATCTTCATGTTTGGTTAAGCTCACATTATGCCCAGCACTTAACTTTTCTAAAATTTCCTTTACTTGATTCATCTGACTGCTGCTGTTTTGTATACACATCCCATTGGTATATTCAATATAACTCTGTGCTGCTTTTGGTGTTTCTGAAGTAATTGGAAGCTGTGCCTCGTACGTTTTTCCTTTTGAATTAAATGTTAAACTCATCCATGTAATCCGATTTGGATTAATCATGTGATTTAAAATCTTCTCATAACCCATGTTATAATACTCTTCCTTATAAATGTTATAAATACGCCTTGAATTTTCAACATCCATATAAGGCGAGTTCCAAAGGATAGCAGCTTCCTCTGCAATGGGAAGGCTTTTGATTCGTTCCTGATATTTTTCTTCCTTGCCTGCCGCTGCAGCTATCACATCAATATCATCACTTTTAATATAGACTTTTCTGTTTGCGCCTATCAAGCCATCTTTAACAAAAATATCCATCTTGACATAATTGTCCGAATTAAATTCTCTATAATACTGCTTGTTGTTTTTGATAATAGAATTGTTATCCGCAATTGCTTTTGCCACAATTTCACAACTTTGTTTATCTTTTATCTGAATGCCCTCAATAATGCTGTCAAAATAATCGGCAGCTCTATAACCAAACGATGAAGCCTGATTATCCGACATTCCGTTAATCTTAATATAATCAATATTTTGTGCTTTTGGCGCATACTCTAACATTCCATCTGCCACTGTTCCCACAAGCACGCCAAATATTAAAGATAATACATAAGCCATCAAAATCGAAGGAACACTGCGTTGTAACAAATGATTTTTCTTACCTGTCGCCAGCTCATAAACAATAATCACAAATGCTGCCACAATAAAGAACACGACAAGCATCATATAATCTCTATCACTTTCCTCTTCTGCAAATATAAATATAACACTAATAAAACATATTACAAATCCCAACATCATACTGATTGCCATTTGAAGCTTTTTATTTAATGCCGACTTTTGTGCAGCTTCACTCTTTCTTAACTTAAATACCAATAATCCCAACCCCATATATATCAATGCTAATATAAGGGTATACACTATACTTGATATAGAAAACATCAAGCTATTATAATCAATTTCTACAAACGCTCTTAAAATATAGCCTGCTACAATGTTATGCGCATCATTAATCAGCGGAAACACTTGATAATCACTTACTGTTGGAACTTTAATTGCGGCAAACGTTTCTATCATAATACACAAAAAACGTGGTAAAAATAGAATCAATCCTGAGAGACAAATATTGCTAAACACATTGCCTGTAAGCGCACATGCCAGTGAAATTGCACTGCCGCACAATAAATTTGCTATAAATATACTTAAAAATACTCTAAAAACCATCCACATTTCAACAATAAAACAGTCTTTAAATACAGCAAATGTAATCATCAAACAAACATACGTCACAACATGTATCATAACCTGCCATGCAAATACAGCGGCAAGCTTAGAAAAATATAAACATTCTCTTTTATATGGCAATGAATGATAAAAATCACTTGAATTTTTCTTATTCAGAAAATTCCACACATACAATACCAATATTGGGGTAAAAAGGATAAAGGTAATAGAAAGAATGTCAATATTGGAAGCATATACCATTTTCGCCGATGCATCTATTTGGTCTTCCCCATATAATTTTATATGTTTAAGATAGTATAAAGCACTGTTAATCTGTGGAAATACCACAAAAAATAAAGTGACTGCCATACTCAATATTCCTATTACTTTAAGCTGTTTAAAGGTCTGCCAGAACATATTGACACTAAATATCTTTTTATTATTCATTGCTCTTCTCTCCTTTTGATACATCTACATTGTCATACGTATATCCCAATGCTTCCATCTCATAAGTAAACACTTCTTCCAAAGACAATGGAAGAACATCCATAATAACTGGATTCATCGCTCTTAGTTTGCAAATGGTCTCCTCTCTGTCACCGTTGACAATCATATTGGCAACCGATGCTTCCTGACGATAACGTGTCACATCAAACTGCTGAAATTTATCCTGATTAAATTCTTCTTTAAATGCTACCTGAACCTTAAATTGTGAAGTCTTTAATTCTAATACGTCACTGTCAAGAACCAATCCACCTTTATGAAGCAATGAGAGATGGTCGCAGATATCCTCCAATTCTCGGAGGGAATGTGATGTGACAATAACCGTCGCATCTTTGTCTACTACATCACCACATATCAACTTTTTTACCAAATTTCGCATAACAGGGTCTAATCCATCAAATGTTTCATCAAAAAACATATATTTTGCTTTGGTGGAAAGTGTCAGTATAATTGCAACCTGTCTTTTCATGCCCTTAGAAAAGTCCGAAATGTTCTTTGTGATATCCAACTTAAATAAATTGGACAAATAATAAAAACGTTCATAATCAAATTTATCATATATGGATGCATAAAACTTCGCCATCTTCTTCATAGTTGCACCAGGCAAAAAATATAAATCATCCGCAACCAATGCAATATTATCCTTTACTACTGGATTCTCATAAACATTTTGCCCTTCCATAAACACATATCCGCTGTCAGCTTTGTATATTCCTGCCAATATTCTTAAAAATGTTGACTTTCCTGCACCGTTCGAGCCTACCATCCCATATATACAACCGTCAGCTATACTGCAAGAAATATCATCTAATGCCTTAAAACTATCAAAATTTTTTGATACTCCTTCTACGTTAATCATTCAAATAACCTTGCCTTTCCAATACCTGCAAATTATGCGTAAACTAAATTTCAATGCCGCTATACACTTTATTTACAATATCTATTATCTCCTCTTTATGAATCCCTGCAAAATGCATCTGTTTTACCATATTGGTAAGTTCTGTCAACTTATCCCGCGACGCTGTCAAGATAACTTCATTTGCTTTATCCGACACAAATGCCCCTTTGCCGGGAACAGTGACAATAAGTTGTTTTCGGTCTAATTCCGTATATGCCTTTTGAATCGTATTCGGATTAATAGACAATTCAATAGAAAGACTCCTCACAGAAGGCATCTTGTCTCCTGCCTTCAATACACCGATAAGAATCTTTTCTTCAACCTGATTAATAATCTGTTCGTATACCGGCACCCGTGACATCAGGTCAATTACAAACATAATTTAATCCGCCTTTTCTAATTTTTTCAAACACCTTTGCGCTAAGTGTACTATTTGTATTAATACAGTTAGAGATTATCATACACTATTTTATTTGTCAATATATTTTTTTCTAAAATCAAAAAATATTTGCAATCTGCTTTACTGCTTACTTACAACATTATAACTGCCATCGCAGGTTTCAAAGGACATATGACTCCACCAAAACAAGCAAGTCCCCCCACCCACTTATGCCTTTGCAACATTAAAATAGAGGACTTCCTTGATAAGGTTAAATCACCAAATAATTATATCATTCACATTTTAATCCTCAATGTAAATTATATAAAAAACATTTTGCGCCCTGTGCATAAAAAAAGAAAAGCTGTCTCACATCCATCTTTGTGAAACAGCTTTCTTTTATATCAT
The DNA here is from genome assembly GCA_947088865.1 of uncultured Eubacterium sp. Classification (GTDB taxonomy): domain Bacteria; phylum Bacillota; class Clostridia; order Lachnospirales; family Lachnospiraceae; genus Lachnospira. The sequence goes on from CAMUHY010000003.1 coordinate 49,171, forward strand.
TGAATCATTGTATTGTATTACATAAGCGAAAGATATAATTCTTTAATATCAGCAACACTTGTATCTCTCGGATTACCTGGTCTGCACGCATCATCATAAGCAGACTGTGCCAGAAAATCAACATCCTCTGGTTTGACAATATCTTTAAGGTCTGTTGGAATACCAACATCCTTTGATAATTGCTTTACAGCATCAACTGCTGCTTTTCTTGCCTCGTCTAAACTCATGCTGTCTACTCCCTCAACGCCCATAGCTTTAGCGATATCCCTATATTTCTCGCCAGTAGCCGAAGCGTTATATTCCATTACGGTAGGAAGTATAATTGCGTTGGCAATACCATGCGGTGTATCATAAAGTGCGCCTAAAGGGTGTGCCATTGAATGAACAATACCAAGTCCAACATTAGAAAATCCCATACCTGCTATATATTGACCAAGCGCCATTCCCTCTCGTCCCTGTGGTGTATTATCCACAGCTCCACGAAGGTTTTTAGAAATAATTTCTATGGCTTTTATATGAAACATATCGCTAAGTTCCCATGCACCAGCCGTTATGTAGCCCTCAATCGCATGTGTAAGTGCATCCATACCTGTCGCTGCTGTAAGTCCCTTTGGCATTGAAGCCATCATATCTGGGTCAACAATTGCCACAACAGGAATATCGTGAACATCAACACAAACCATCTTTCTGTTCTTATCTGCATCGGTGATTACATAGTTAATTGTAACCTCAGCCGCTGTACCTGCCGTAGTCGGAACTGCAATAATAGGAACTGCCTTTTTCTTTGTTGGCGCAACCCCTTCAAGTGAACGAATATCTGCAAACTCTGGATTTTCTACCACGATACCAATCGCTTTAGCGGTATCAATCGAAGAACCTCCACCGATTGCAATGATGCAGTCAGCCCCACTCTTTTTAAATGCCTCCACACCTGTCTGGACATTTTCAATCGTAGGGTTAGGCTTTATGTTACTATACAATTCATAAGAAATCGATGCTCCATCTAAAACATCTGTCACTTTTTTTGTCACATCAAACCGAATTAAATCAGGGTCTGAACAAACAAACGCTTTCATAAAGCCTCTGCTTTTTACTTCATTAGCAATCTCTTTGATTGCTCCTACTCCATGATAACTTGTCTCATTGAGTACAAATCTGTTTGCCATTCTGAAAAAATCCTCCTTAACTCACGTAATCTATAACAAGCTGCAAGCCAGTTATCCCTCGAATACGAACCAACTTGTATGTACTTGTTTTATAGGATTATTATACCACTTTGTTAAGTTTCTGTCATGCTTTTTCTGCATTTAAAATATAAAATTAATTTAATAATTTGTAACAAAAAAAATACATTTAATAGTCTTATAAATATACAACATTAACAAATTCTTGGCAGTCCTTCCCCTGTTAATACCTCAAGATTGCGTAGTCCTCCTATGGACGTTTTCATCAGCAATTTTCCATCGCCGTCCTCGACCTGTCCAATTATTGCGGCATCGTTTCCGTATGGACTTCTTTTTATAATTTCAAGGGCTTTCTGGGCATGATGGTTTGATACAACCGCAACCATTTTGCCCTCATTTCCCATATACAATGGGTCAAGTCCTAACAAGCCGCAAAAATCCTTTATGGTACTTGATACTGGCAAACTATCTTCCCTAATCATAAAATCGTTTTGAGAGGCTGTCGCCAATTCTTTTAAAACCGTTGCTAAACCGCCTCTTGTCACATCACGCATAGCATGTATCTGTATTTTTTCCTCAAGAAGTACCGCAACCATCTGATTTAATGGCGCACAGTCACTTTGGATTTGATTTTCAATATTCATTCTGCTGCTAAGAATAGCAGCATGATGTTCTCCCAATTTTCCAGATACGATAATGCAATCTCCTGGTTTACAGCATTTTGCGCCCAATTCTTCCTGCTCTTCATCAATAAAGCCAACACCTGTTGTGTTAATGTAAATATCGCCTTTGCCATTAACGACTTTCGTATCTCCTGCAACAATCAAAACATTTGCTTCCTTTGCAGTCTCCCCCATTGACTGTGCAATCTTCTTTAAAGAATCCATAGAAGCGCCTTCCTCAATAATAAAACCGCAAGTGATATATTGGGGGGTTGCACCCCTCATCAGTAAATCATTGACCGTACCACAAATACAAAGTCTTCCAATATCTCCACCCGGAAATTCAATCGGCGTCACCACAAAACTATCGGTCGTCAACGCTATTTTATGACTGCCGCAAACAATAGTACTATCCTCCATCTGACTTAAATATTCATTGCCAAATGCAGAGGAAAAAACTGCACTGATTAATTGTTCTGTTTCCAGACCTCCGCTGCCATGCGCCATTGTCACATAATCTTCACTCATTTTAATCTCCCATTCTTGCTCAGCCTGCAAATTTTGGCGTAAGCACAAAGTAATCTCCACTTCTATAACGATTGTTAAGTGGATATTCACAATCCGCTTGTATAATACGCATGACAGCTTCCCTCTGAGGAAACCATACATGCACCCTGCGGATTTAATGGATTGCAGACTTTTTTATATAAAGGACACTGTGCGGGCGATATTGTTCCCATCAACACCTCATCACACCTGCACGCCTGATTGCTCTTTTTATCTTCTATTAAATTATCACTGCCCGCATCATATATGCTATACTCTTCTCTTATTTTTAAGCCCGAATCAGAAATTATACCCATTCCACGCCAAGCGGCATCCGTCTTAACAAAATATTTTTGTACACATTCCTGCGCTTTTTGATTTCCTTTTGCCCAAACGACGGAAGGATAAAAATTCATAACACAGCCTTTGTCTTTAGCCCTGACAATGCCATATATCGCCACAAGAAGCTCCTCTCCCGAAAATCCAGAAACCCCAAATGGAAGATGATATTTTTTAGCAATCGGAAGAAAAATATCGCTTCCCGTGACCACACTTACATGTCCAGGCGCCAAAAATCCATTGATTGGCGCACCCAACGCACATAAGTGTTCGATAACGGGCGGCATTGTCTTTAACGCTGTCAACAATTGAACATTATGTATATTTTCTGCGATAAGCTGCTCTAACAACAGTGCATAAATAGGCGTTGTCGTCTCAAACCCAATAGCTGCAAATATAAATGGAGTATTAGGCTCTGCTTTTGCCATCTTTACAAGGTCAAAGGGAGAATATACAACTTCAACCCTTGCACCTCTCCCCTTCTCAATACTTAAACTGCTTGTACTTCCCATTACCCGAATTAAATCGCCAAATGTAACAATACATTTTCCTGCTTCTGCAAGCTGCAAAAGCTTATCAATATAGGCAGAAGCTGTTACACAGACTGGACAGCCTGGTCCTGAAATTAAATGAATATGCTCTGACAACAAACTTGGAATACCTAATTTTCTAATTGCTGCTGTATGACTCCCGCACACTTCCATAATATTGATATCTGCCTTGTCATATTCACGCAAATATTTTTTTACACTTGATAAATCCATCATGCAAATGCTTCTATCTCCTTCATAAGTGCTGTTAATTTTTTTGCCTCGTTGGCATCCACTTTCTGTAAAATACAGCCAGCATGTACAAGGCAATAATCACCTAACACAATATCTACAAGTCCTGTTTTTGCTGTCAACTGATTTCCATTAAAATCAATCACTGCATCACCGCCATTTAATTCGATTACTTTACCAGGCAACGCAACACACATATTTTTTCTCCATTCTATTATTCTTAAAAGTCCATTTGAACATATTTTATCAAACAAATTTTTTTAACCTCATCAAGGAAGTCCCCCACTTCAATGCTGCAAAGGCATAAGTGAGGGGGAAGGACTTGCTTGTTTCAGTGGGAGTATAAGCTCCCACTGAAAAGCTACGATAGTAGCTAGCGGGTTTGAGCAAGTAGCGTAGCGGATTGCGAATATCCGCTTAACTATACAAAAAAATATCCATACTTCAATCAAACAAATATTTGCAATCCGTTTCATTTTTTATTCATAACTTCTTATGGCAACAATGAGGCAAGATATGCCTGTCCTAATGCAAGTCCACCATCGCCGCAAGGAACCTTCTCATTAATATAGACCTGTATATGATTGTTTGATAATTTTTCATATATATTTTTTAATAATATTTTATTATAAAAAGTTCCTCCTGATAGGACAACTTGATTAACATTATTATTATTACAATAGGACATGCAAATTTTAACACAAGCCTCACTCAATGCCAAATGAAAAGCAAGCGCCAATTTTTCTTTTAAAACCCCTGCTTGTTTTGCCTTATATAAATCTGCTATAAATTGTACGCCATCCATCAGATATGTTCCATTGTGATGATAAACTTTTAATTCAAGATTATTGCCTTCTAAATCAAGATTGGATACACTCATTTTTCTCATTACTGCGCGCTGTGCTGCCGCTTCAAGATAACAGGCACACTGCCCTTCGTAATCATTTTCATAATGAATATCTAAAAGCGCACATACCGCATCAAAGAATCTTCCCATTGATGTTGTTTTTATGGTATTCATATTGTTATTCAATGCTGCTTTTACTAATTTTATATCTTGACGGCGAAAACAAGACAACTTCCAGACGGTTTCATCTAAAATTTTTCTATTACATGCGGCATTGATATATGCCGCAAGCGATATAGATGCATTTTTTGCAGCCATATCGCCTCCTGTCATCATCACTGGAACAAGATGTCCCACACGCTCAAATGTACTTTGAAAACAAGCTAAAAACTCACTTCCCCATATGGTTTTATCCTCACCATATCCTGTACCGTCAAATGCCAGACCAAGTACATTCCCAGAAAGATGATGTTCCGCAATAACCGACGCCACATGTGCATGATGATGAAAAAAACGCACATCTGCATCTTGAGCAGATATATAGTTAGGATGTTTATCCCCAACAATTAATTGCGGCTTTAATCCGATTAATTTTACCATATGCCCCGCTGCCATATGCCATGCTTTTAACGCTCTGTAATCCTCCAATTCTCCAAAATGTCCGCCCATATATACATTTGATTTTTTTACAAGAGCAAAACAGGCCTTTAAATCGCCGCCTGTTACAATCATTTCTTTTTGGGGTGTGGTATTTATAACAATAGGTTCTGGAACATATCCTCTGCTGCGGCGAATCATTTGTACCAAAAGCATTCCATCTGAACATGCCGTCACCTGAAGAATCGAATCCTCCAACGGTGTAACAATTTTGCGGTCATGTGTAAGTATCATATCTGGACACCCTGATTTCATTAATGCCTGCATTGGTTCGTCATCAATAATAATCGGTTCTTTATCTTTATTTCCACTTGTCATAATCAATGCGCCACATGCATCCGTCAAAAGCATCTGCAAGGGATTACAAGGCAGCATAGCTCCAATATATAATTGCTCATCACATATGCCCTCATAAAAATGATGATACTTTTTTTGTAAAAGCACAATAGGACGCGGCGCAGACAATAATAATTCCTCCTCTTTTTTTGAGATATAGGCATATTGTCTAATACTTTCAATATCACGAAACATTACAGCAAATGGCTTACTGTCACGATTTTTAAAATCACGCAGTCTTTTGATTGCCTTTTTTTTGTCTAATTGAATAGCAAAATGAAATCCACCAATGTCTTTTACGGCAACGATTTTACCTTCCTTCAATGCCAGAATTGCCTCTTGCAGCGCCTCTTCTTTATAAAAAATAGCACCATTTTTATCCATTAAACGAAGCTGTGGACCACAATCATGGCAAGCAATTGTCTGTGCATGACGACGCCTGTCACCATGTTTTGTATATTCATTATCACATGAAGTACACATTGCAAACATATCCATTGTTGTTGTTTCTCTGTCATAAGGAATACGATTTATTATACTATATCTTGGACCACATGCGACACAACTAATAAATGGATATCGAAACCGTCTGTTCTTTGCATCATATAATTCTGCTTCACACTGGGAACATGTCGGCAAATCAGGCGACAGATAAATTCTGTCAAAAGACTGCTCTTTGCTTGCCACAATACGAAAGTTTGAAAAATATCTTTTGTCCAGCGATTCAATGGCTTCTATCTGAACATCTCTTATAAAGCCTCCTTGCGGACAAGTTGTTTTTAAACAGCCTATAAACTGGTTTAATTCATCACTTTCACCCTCTGCAACAATTTGAACAATTCCTCCGCAATTTCTCACCTCACCAGTAAGATGCAACTGTTCTGCAAGTTCTGCCACAAACGGTCTGTAACCAATACCTTGCACCAGACCATACACTGTAATATTTATTTTAAAATAATCCATAATTTCCTCGAAATTGCAATGACGTTCTTTCACAGCAGTTAATGGCGCAAATTTTGACAAATCAATGAAACGCTATTAATTTAATACTTTTTGTAACATTTTAAACATATCATTCCAATCAATTGGCTTGGTAATATGTTCATTCATCCCTGCTGCCAAAGCCATATCAATATCTGAGGCAAACACATTTGCAGTCATTGCTATAATAGGAATTGTCTGCAAATCTGTTCTATTGCTTAGACGCAGTAAATGTGTTGCCTCATAGCCATCCATAACAGGCATCTTAATATCCATAAGAATGACATCATAATAATTTTTTTGCGATTTTAAAGCCATATCAACAAGCTTTTTTCCATCATTGACTGAATCCACATAAAACCCAAACGATTTTAAAATTTCCACTGCAATTCGTTCATTAAGCTTGTTGTCTTCTGCTAAAAGCAAACGCTTTCCCTCAAAGGCTTTTGTCTTAATAACAGATTGTTCATGATTTTTATTTTGATTTTCATGAAATAAATCATCAGCCCTATCTTCATCTTGAAATTTGATATAAAAATAAGCTGTTATCCGAGAACCAACTCCTTTTTTGCTCTTTACCTTTATATCACCCTTCATCATCTGCACAATATTCCTTGCAATTGCCATGCCAAGCCCTGTGCCTTGACGCTTTGCAACATACACATCATTTTCTCGCATAAATGGCTCAAATATATGTTGGATAAATTCTTTAGACATTCCTATACCATTGTCTTCTACCACATATTCAAAATATGCTAAATTCGGCGTATGCGTAGGTTTTTCTTGAACAGTCACTGTAATTATTCCGCCGTCTGGCGTATATTTTACAGCATTGCTCAACAAATTCATAAAAACTTGCTGAATACGGCTTTGATTGCCAATTAATCGGCTATGTACTACATTTTTCATATCAAAATGAAGCGTATGCTTTTTTGAAGCAATATCAAATTTACTCATCATCATAAGATTGTCGCACACTTCCGACAGTAAAAAAGGTTCTTCATGCAGCGCTTGTACTCCTGATTCAAGCTTTTTGATATCAAGCACTTCATCAATTAATGCAAGTAAATGATTGACTGCAATCGTAATATTGGATAAACAATCCGCTACATGACCTGGTTCATAAATCGAACTTTCAGCCAATGCAGTCATGCCCATAATCACATTCAAAGGTGTACGAATATCATGGCTCATACTGGCTAAAAATTCTGATTTCGCCGCACTGATACGCATTAAATTTTTTTCTCGTTCACAAAAATCGTTGACATCATTTAAGGATAAAATCCACATTGGTCTTCCAGAAGAATCCACCGTATCCATTTTAATCTCTTTTACCCACAGTGTTTCTCCATCTTTCTTTACAAGTCGATATGTTCTTGACTCAGATACCCTAGCAAAAGTATCTTTTTCAAAATAAGGTTTATCTTCACTGTAAATAATACTTAACAGCTGATATCCTGTCTCTTTATAATAATGATAAAAACTTTCATATCCTAATGTAGAAATCATAAATAGACTGATAAATTTAATAGGCAGTCCAGCATCATAATAACCGCCTACCACACCAACAGCGCTATTTTTATTTAGGACTTCTGCAATAGCAATCTGATTGCTGTCCGATAAAGCAAACTCTTTATCTTCACAATATATTCCTTCTGTATAGCAATCTTTCATAAGCAGCCTCATTCAGATTCTATGCTATCAATAGCCATCTCCCTGCCTGCATCCGTTGGCTCGCCAGGTGTCCCGCAATGCGGACATTCGTACATAAGCGGCTTCTTGACAAATAATTCATTACAATTCGGACAGCGAAGCATTGTTTTTGTTGTTCTCACTGTAATTTCGGCACCTTCACACATTGTATTTGGCGATACTTCATCAAAATATTTTTTCACTGCTTCAAAAGAATAACCTGAACTTTCGCCAATTACAAGATTGATTTTTGTCACTTTTGTATGCCCTAAAGCTTTTGCTTCTTCTTCTGCATGTTCAATAATTTCCACAGCACCATGATATTCGTGCATAAAGATGATACCTCCTAATTCGTCTCTGTTTTTATTGGTGGTTTTGCTGCTGGTTTTGGCGGCTTGTAAGGTTCTGACCTTGTATACACATCTTCTGTTTTTAATCCCATCGGTTCTTGATAACCTGGAACAATACTTAAACATTTTTTAGGACATTTCACAGCACAATATCCGCACTGAACACAGTCAAAGCGGTTAATTGTCCATGTACCTGCCGCTTTATCTACTTGAATTGCCCCTGAAGGACAACTCATTTTGCATATTCCACATGTTATACAATTTTCTATATCTATCTCAACATGCCCTCTGCTTCTTTCTGGATAAACAGCCGGTTCTGCGGGATAGTTCTTGGTAACAGGCTTAGAAAACAGATTCCTAAGCATGGTACCTGTAAAATTCATTATCTTCGCCATGAAACTCTCCAATTCTACAAAATTCTAATAATTCTATCACAATCGAATCTATCATTTTAATTGCTTAACAACATTTTTATAATTCATTTACATATTATATAAAATTAACGCTCTGTACAGCTAATACATGGGTCAATTGTCAGTATAAGAAGCGGTACATCAGCAAGCTGCGCCCCTTTAATTGCTTCCAGCATACCCGGCAAATTGGCAAAAGTCGGTGTGCGAACCCTCATACGGTCAAGGAATTTTGTTCCATTTGCTTTTACATAGTAAATGGCTTCTCCTCTTGGCTGTTCTACGCGCATAAAATATTCACCTTTTGGATTTCCTTTTGCCATAACAGCAATTTCACCCTGTGTCATCTTTGCTGCTGCCTGTCTTATAATATCAATGGATTGCGTTAACTCTTCAATTCGGCATTGACAACGAGCATAACTATCGCCAATATCGCTTGTGATAGGCTCAAAATCAATTTCTGCATAAGCCGCATAACCACGCTTTCTCATATCCATACGGACACCGCTTGCCCTTGCAAACGGTCCTGCACACCCTAAGTCATGCGCTTGCTGTTTTGATAAATATCCAACCTCTTTTAATCGGCTCTCAACCGTATAATCAAGCAAAAATGTTTTTTTGATGGTATTGATTTCCTTTTCCATATCGTTTAACACGCGAAGAATCGTCTTTATCATATCATCTTCAATATCTTTGAGAACACCGCCAATTTTATTGACTGAAAAAATACATCTTCCGCCTGTTGTCATCTCAAATAAATCAAGAATTTTCTCTCTCATTCTCCAACATTCATAAAAGAGACTCTCAAATCCAAAACCATCCGCAAGCAAACCAAGCCATAACAAATGACTGTGCAGCCTTGACATCTCACACCAGATGGTGCGTAAAAATCGACCCCTTGACGGAACTTCGATATCCATAATATGCTCAACACTCTCGCAATAACCCATGCCGTGCATAAAACTGCATATTCCGCATGTTCTCTCCACGACATACGTCATCTCATTAAAATCTTTTTTGTCAACTAAACTCTCTAAACCTCGATGTACAAAGCCAATCGAAGGGATTGCTTCAATAACTTTCTCATCTTCAATCACTAAATCTAAGTGAATTGGCTCTGGAAGTACTGGATGCTGCGGTCCAAATGGAATGATACTTGTCTTTCCCAATTCTTACACCCCCTTCTTTAAAAATGGCGTCTCTGCCTCAATACGATACAGTTTATTATGATAATCAACATTAATCATTTTAATATTGACACCAAAAAGTTCTTTCATTTCATTTTCATAGAGAAAAGCATACGGATAAAATTCTGTAATACTGCAAATTTCTGTCTCTTTATCAATTATTACTCTGAGTGTTGTATACTCATATGTATCTTCATTTGCAAATGAATAACTCAGCTCGTATTTATCATTTACATAAGCTGCACATGCCTGTGACAAGCGCAGTCCTTTATTTTTCATCTCCATAACGGTATCAAGAATCCTGTCAGCTTCAATCTCAATAAGCACATTATCTGGACATATTACTTCGGACATTTTTCCTCCATTCTGAAGCGTTTTACGCTACATTTTTCTCTTTCTTTTTTCAAGAGCATCATGGTCATCAGAGCGTTGCTGAAACAGCTCAACAGCCTTTATAACGCCGTCAATAATAGCCTGTGGTCTCGCTGCACAGCCTGGTACATAGATATCTACTGGTATAACGGTATCTGCACCGCCTAAAATATTATAACACTCCTTAAACACGCCGCCTGTACATGCACAAATACCTACTGCAACCACTACTTTTGGTCTTGGCATCTGGTCATATATCTGTTTTACGATGGATTGATTCTGATAATTGATGCCTCCTGTTATCAACAAGATATCTGCCTGCATGGGGTCACCTGTATTTACAATACCAAATCGTTCCACATCATAAACCGGAGTAAGGCAGGCCAAAACTTCTATATCACAGCCATTGCAACTTGAACCATCATAGTGCAACAGCCATGGTGACTTCTTAACATTTGCCATAACTAACCCTTTCTATTTTTTATAAGAACCCTTATAAATAAGTTCATAACAAACTTTATTTTATAAATTTATCTCTTTATCTGCCTAACATTAATACGATTAAGTTTACACCTGCTGCCAACAATGTTACAAGCCATGTAGACTTTAACATCGTATCCCACTTTACTCTGGCGCATGTATTGTCAATCAGTGTCTCCAAAAAACATACAGCAAGCACAACAATCACCGCAAACAGATAACTTAAAGGATTTTCATTGACAATAAAGATACCAACCACACCGAGCAAAAATACATTTTCATACCATTCTGTAATAGAATATATCGCAAGATTCGTTGCACCCATCTCTGTTGTAATACCTTTTACAAGCTCTTGATGAGGGTGATGTGAGGTACTAAAATCAAACGGCGATTTTCTCATCTTAATGGTAAGAATAAATACATAGGCAATAAAAAAGCCTGGTAAAAACAAAATAGCACTTACATGTTTTTGTATTATTTCATTTACATTAAAAGTCCCCGTCGCAAGATATAAACCAACACAGGCAAGCAAAACGGCAGGCTCATATACCATCATTTGAAACAGCTCTCTCGAAGCGCCCATTGTACTGTAAGGCGAACTTGTTATCGCAGAAGCAAATACCAAAAAGGTTGCGCCTGTTGAGAGGATAAAAAAACAAAACAATATATCGGAACCTGCATAAAAAAGACAACCTGTAAAAATCTGTGTGATGCAAAAACACAATATCAAAAAAGACTGCGACTTATTGACAGAAATTTTTTGCTTATGCAGTAACTTTTTCACATCATAAAATGGCTGTAACAATGGAGGTCCAATTCTACCCTGCATTCTCGCTGAAATTTTACGGTCAATTCCATCAAGCAATCCTCCAATAATCGGAGCAAGAATCAAATAAATCAATATGGGTATAATTCTTGTCATAACAATGCACCTCCTAAAATAACACTTAACATCACGATAAGAAGCACGGTCGCAAATATTTCTGACGGAAGCATCAATTTCCTCTGCCCAATAAAATCTTTAAAATACCAGTTTGACATCTGTAATTTTTTTGCCTCTCCGAACGCATCGGTAAAACTGCTGTTATCTCCTTCATTAATACCACTCATATACGCCAATTTTTTATTTTCATGCAGTTTTCTCGTATAGCCAAATGTGATACTTGGAATAGCAAAAATAAAACATATAATTACAACAAGCGTATACAACATGCTCATAGAAAGAACTGTAACATAAGAACCATACATTTCTTTTAACAAAGGCACAACATAGACTTTTGACAGTATTGGAAATGATACACACAATAAAATCATCAGAATAGCATGAATAGAAAGCGATATCAATTCATTCTTTTTGGTGATATCTTTTATTTTAGGCTCATTGGTAGCACTGATTAATTTTGCCATCCATTTTGTCCAGTAAAACATTGTGGTAGCACTACCAAAGACAATCAAAAGAACCATCACAATATTATTGTCATCGACACATGCCTTTAATGCTGACCACTTTGAAATCAGCATTCCAAACGGCGCAAGAAACATGCCCGCAATGCCAATAAACATAAATGCGCCTAATCGCGGAAGTCTGTATAATAAACCGTGCATATCTTCAATATCTCTTGAGTGCATAGCATTTTCTGTCGCACCAATATCCTGAAACAGCAATGATTTTGACACAGCATGGAAAATCATTAAAAAGATTCCTGCCCACAATGTCTCTGATTCTCCTACGCCAGCACAGGCAACCATCAGTCCTAAATTGGATATGGTAGAAAATGCCAGCACCTTTTTGCCGTCACTTTGTGCAATCGCTATCAGTGAAGCCACAAAAAATGTAAAGCCGCCAATAAAACTAATCATATTTCCAGTCACTGTATTGGTCATTGCTGGAGCTAAACGAAATAATATGTAAATTCCTGCTTTTACCATTGTAGCGCTGTGCAAAAGCGCCGAAGACGGCGTAGGCGCAACCATCGCCCCCAAAAGCCATTTAGAAAACGGCATCTGGGCCGACTTGGTTAGAGCGGCAAATGCAATCAATGCAACAGGGACAACGGCTGAGCCAAATCCCCATGAACCCATGCCCACAAGATATTGCAAGGAATCATTGTTCATTTCATAAATCTGATAGACAATACCTAATGCAAGAGCCGTGCCACCCAATAGATTCATCCACAATGCCCGAAATGAATTTTGAATTGCCTCGTCTGTTCTTGTATAGCCAATCAGCAAAAAAGAACAGATACTTGTCGTCTCCCAAAACAAATCAATCCATAGCAAACTTGAAGATAATACAAATCCAAACATAGCCCCTAAAAAGATAAAGAGCAGCATAAAGAAATAATTTCTTCTATCTTCAATTTCAGTATGATGATGATGGTATCCGTGCATATACCCCACTGCATAGATAATAATTAATCCGCCGATAATACCGATAATAATACACATAAGAATTGATAAATAGTCAATTCGGATATGATTAATCATATCTCGCTCAGGTCCCCATATCTCCACATATGCTATTAATAAAGTTGGTATAATTGTAAGTAAACTAATTATGTATTTTTTATATTTAAAGCAAAGATATACTACAATCACCATCAATAGCAATTCAACTGAAAGTATCACTTTATCAACAATTTCAGTCTCATAATACAATAAAATTGCATTGCAGCCGTCCATAACCCACAGAACGGACATGATTAAAACTGCCACCATTACCACTGCTGCACTAATGTAGGCAATTATATTCCGTATTTTATTCACTTTAATGACATACATCAACAAAGCAACAAATAACGGAAAACATATTAGAAATGGCACCATCACTTTTTCCCTCCTTGTCATGTGTCATCGTCAAAGACTGTCAGCAAATTGTTAAATCTTTGACATTAATAAATCACAAAAATTACACATCAACAACGCATAACGAACATGGTGAAGTCAATGTGAAAAATTGTAGTTCACTATAATTTTTTATATATAGGTCTGCTGTCTTCTTTATTTCTGCCTCATCTTGAACCGATGCCTTATCCTGCACTGCCACTGTAAAGAAACCGCCTTTTTTGGCACCCTTTACGGCAGCAAGTACATCTTCAAATACAATACAAGCTTCTTTTTCTACGCCGCATTTTAATGCGGCGCACTCATAGACATCTGGAAAGCTTTTTCCTCTTGCAACTTCACTCGTCTGCGTAAAACTGTCAAAAAAATCATAAATACCATTTCTTTTTAAACAATTTTCAAACAATTTCCTGTCCGACGAAGTTGCAAGAGCAATTTTAAGCCCCTGTTGTTTTATAAATTGCAGAAGCTCTTTTACGCCATCTTTTAACTTAATTTCATTATCATATGCAGAAACAGCCATATCAAACCATTCGCTTATAATTTCTTTTGGATTTTCATTCAGTTTGAAACGCTCCACTACATATTTTGCCCCCGACTCAAATGTATGTATCTTTATCTCCTCTATAAAATCATCGGGAATGGCGATACCTCTTTTTTCCAAAAAATCAATATCCACTTTATGCCACACACCCGTTGAATCTATCAAAGTCCCATCAAGGTCAAAAATACAGCATTTGTACTTTGTTATATCAATACTGTTTAACATTACACTCTACCAATACTATGACTCTATTGTCACATATCTGCCCTTCGGGTCAACCGTTATCGCTTCCATATATGGCTTTATAAGCTCTGAATAATTCTGTTCAAGAAGTGTATTTTCAATTGCTGTTGTACTGTCCTCTTTCTTATTTGTTCGGTCTATATAAAACAACACTGTATATTTAGGAACACTGTCGCCATGATTATGTTCAATTAATGTCTTGTCACCATTTTGTCTGCTTGCATCAAAAAGCCACTCTGCTATATCCGTCTCACAAGATGCATACGTTGCATTTGAAACCAATGACTTAGACTCATCATCCGTATATTCCGATGCAGAATCGGTGGCATAACCTGGACAAAGTTCAATAAATGAATGTTCATCTGTAATCTTTTCAAGCATATTGTCAGCGGAGCTTTTTGCAGCCTGCACCGATACATCATCGGTATCGGCAGCCTTGATATCCAGATAACGATAGGAAACCGTATCATAATCGTTTTTGTGTTCCTCATAATATGCAGAAACTTGTTCTGTTGTCGCAGCAAGCTCGCCGTCAATACTGTCTCTAAATGCAATGGCTTTTAAGTAATCATTGACATACGCCTTTGTGTTGCTCTTGCTTGCATGTTTGCCAAAAGCTTCCTCATAATACGCATTAAACGACATGGATGCAGATTCTGCCTCTGATTTTATCTGGTCTATAAAATTATTGTAATCTTCCTCTGCTGTTGTATAATCAAAATTTCTCTCGTCTGCCATCTTTAACAACGTTTTGTATTGTTTTAATGAAGTCACCCCATTATTGGCAAAATAATCATACCAAGTATAATCATCAGAATACTTTTGTTTCTTATCACTCTTTGTCATATCATAACCCATATAAGACTGAAGATATTGTGCATAGGTCATATCAGAACTAATACTTTGATTTAACATACTATTTTTATATAAACTATAATAAAAATCAAACTCTATTTCACTGACAGGATTGCCGTCAACCTTAATATAACTGTAATAAATTTTATATAAATTGACGCCGACTGCTGTTCCTATACCAATAACCAACCCTATACAAAGCAATAGCGCAACACTGACAGCAATTTTTTTATTTCTTATCTCCCGCGCTCTCTCTGCCTTTCGCTTGGCAACCTTTCGGTCATATTTTGTCATTACTTTTTCTTGTCTGCTTTCATTTGATGTATTCTTGCTAGACTGTGCCATCTTTTCATTCCTCCAAATTATTTGTTTCTTTTATATAATCCAGTTCATGCATCCACAACAGAGCTGACGCATCACTTGGCATCCTTAAATCGCCACGTGGAGATAAAGCAACAGAACCGACTTTAGGTCCATCTGGCAAACAGGAACGCTTAAACTGCTGCAAAAAAAATCGACGGACAAATATTTTTAACCATTTGTATATCGTCTCTTTATCATACTCCTTGTCAAACGCTATATTTGCAATCCTAAAAAGTTTTTGCATCGACGTTCCAAACCGCAATATATGATACATAAAAAAATCATGCAGTTCATACGGTCCGACAATATCCTCTGTTTTCTGAGCAATATTGCCGTCTTCCTGCGGCGGCAAAAGTTCCGGACTCACTGGTGTATCTAATATATCATAGAGCGCTTGCGTCAACAATGTATCTTTACTCGAATCCGCATAATATCGGACTAAATGCCTTACTAAAGTCTTTGGCACAGAAGCATTGACGCCATACATGGACATATGGTCTCCATTATACGTTGCCCAGCCTAAGGCAAGCTCAGACATATCTCCTGTTCCTATCACCATACCGCCCGTCTGATTGGCAATATCCATAAGAACTTGTGTTCGCTCCCTCGCCTGACTATTCTCATAGGTTGTATCATGTATGGCTTCATCATGTCCAATATCTTTAAAATGCTGTTTGACTGCCTCTTTTATATTAATTTCTCTCAATGTACACCCAAGCTGTCTGGTAAGTGTGACAGCATTGCGATACGTTCGGTCTGTTGTGCCAAAACAAGGCATTGTTACACAAGTTATCTTATCTCTTGATATACCGCATTTGTCAAAGGCTCTTACCGTCACTATCAAAGCAAGCGTAGAATCCAGTCCGCCAGAAATACCGACAATGGCACTTTGACATGCTGTATGCTCCAGCCTTTTCTTTAATCCATATGTTTGAATATTCAGTATCTCTTCACATCGTTCGTCCCTGCTGTGCTTATCTGAAGGTACAAAAGGCGCTTTGTCAAAATATCGTATCAATTTTAAATCTTTTATTTGTGTACAAAATTTCACTCTAGTATATGAACGTTCCGGCTCAAGCTCGTCCATATCAAACGTATTCATTCGGCATCGCTCGGACTGCAACCGTTCTAAATCAATATCTGCATAGATACACGCATTCATAAATAACTGTCCTAATGCCAAAACAGAACCATTTTCACATATCATATTGTTTCCGCTAAACACAATATCTTGTGTTGACTCCCCTTCACCAGCACTTGAATATACATAAGCCGATATCAGACGAGCAGATTGTCCTTTTACTAAATCATACCGATACTCCGATTTTCCAACAACTTCATTGCTTGCGGAACAATTGACTAAAACCGTAGCCCCATGCAGCGCATGTTCAATACTTGGAGGCTTTGGACTCCACAAATCTTCACACACCTCTGCCCCTATGACAAGAGAAGGCATATTGCTACATTCAAACAGCAAATTCATTCCCATTGGAACGTTCCAATCTGCCACTTGAATATCAACACATTCTTCAAAACCAGATACAAAATATCGCTTTTCGTAAAACTCGCCATAATTAGGCAAATTTCTTTTTGGAATAAAACCTAAAAGCTGTCCGTCACACATCACTGCAATCACATTATACAGTTTACAGCGATACATCAACGGAAGTCCTACAAATAAAATCATTCCTTTATAACGCGACGTCTCTTTTACAATTTTTATAAGACTTTCTTTAGCGCCGGAAATCAAAGTGCTTTGCAAAAACAAATCATTACAAGTATATCCTGTTATACACAATTCAGGAAAAACAAGCACTCTTGCATCCTTATCATACGCCTTTTTTGCAAGTTCTAATATCTGCTTAGTATTATACTTGCAGTCGGCAACCTTTATCTTAGGCGTTGCTGCTGCCAACCTTATATAACCATGTCTCATAGGCATACTTCCCCGCTTTTTACTTTATATTGAACTGCCAAAGCAAAACTGTGGCTATTATATCATAAAAGCCATTACATTTGCAATAATTACAAATATAATGGCTTATTTAAAATTTGAAGTAAAACTATTACTTTCAATCCATATCAACTTTAATTTTGTACTTTGGGAGCAGTATCTGTAAACATTTCCTCTGCTTTTGTCGCAGCATTACTCAATTTTTCCTTTGCGTCCGTCACCATCTCCTTCAAACCATCTTTTACATCAGTAGCCATCTCTTTCATATCCGTAGCAGCTTCATCTGTATGATTGGTTGAATTTGTCATTTGTACAATCCCGTTATCTGGGTCAGGACTACTCCCAGTGTCATCTTTCATTTCCTCTCCACATCCGATAAGAGAGCCAACTACAAAAACCACCATAGCCGTAAGCAAAACAAACTTTATCTTTTTCATCAATAATCACGCCCTTTCTTTCAGAATTTTTCTATGTCCGTACTATTACAAGAACTTTCTTTTTAAAATAATTGAGCATAATTATTATTTGCGTTGCTTTTATAAATTATTCAATGAACTTTTAAAAGTTTACTTAAATATTTATACAACAATATGGTTATAATACTTACTAAAACGGCTTTTATTAAATTAAACGGCGCAACCGCCAAAACCACAAATGTAAAAACATTATCAATTGCACCATTAATCGAATGTCCCATCTCAATAAATTTTTCAACAGGCATACCATATAACTGTGAATATTTAGGCAGCAGATAGAACGCATTTAAAAATACACCCGATACAATAAGCGTCAAACCTCCTACAATCAATCCTACAATTGCTCTTTTTTTCGTTTTATGGGTATGATAAATAACAGAGGCTGGAATCACAAAGATACAACCCAATATAAAATTGGCAAAATCGCCAACAAACGCTGTTGATGTACCCTTTAAAACAATTTTTAAAAGTATTTTTACAGCTTCAATAACAACGCCTGCACATGGTCCTAAAAGAAAAGAGCCTATCATAACAGGTACTTCACTTAAGTCCAACTCGTAAAAAGCAGGTGCTATAAAGGTCAATGGAAATTCAAAAAACATTAATACAACAGCAATCGCAGCTAGCATTGCCATAATAACCAACTTGTTAATCTTGGTTTTTTCGGATGAGAATTTTATATTATTTTTCTTCTCAATTAATTTTTCACAGCCAAACGCTGCAAAATAAACGACTACCACCATAAAAAGTGATACTAAGATAAATACAAGGTTTTCTTGTACCAATGCAAATGTCTTTTGCATCGTTTCGATAAAATTTGACATATCGTTCACTCCTTCTTCTTTCATCCAGACTATACTGTCGGTTTAAGATTCGCACTTAAATCTGCCTCTTTAAGGCTCGCGGACTTGTGCATACAATTATCTATCACAATTTTATGCCATCACCGCCGGTCAAGAATTGATGCGTTTTCTAAAGCAATATTTTTTAAAACACATCGCACTTTGCCCTGAAGGTGAGTAATACTCACAAGACTGTCTAACAGTCCCATATTCAGTTGTACGTCATATGACTGACGGATTTACTATATCACTATATGGATTTTTTGTCAATTATAGTCTTTATATTTTCAACCGTTTTTCTGTTTATATTTTGTTCCCCATGCTACCATAGCATCTAAAATTGGGCTCTGTTGTAGAAAAATAAACAGAACAATAAAGATTTAAAAAAAGACTGAGGCTGTTGCAAAAAAATTTTTCAGTGCCAAATATAGTTATAATTCACTTAGCCAATCCCTATATTTCGTATGAAATTTCTATTTTGCAACAGCCCAGCATTTCATTTAAACCAAACTTGAAATATTGGCTACGCCTATCTCTAACACACGATGTCCTTCCAACAACTTATTTTGAATATTGATAAAACCAACCACTTTTATTTTACTGCCATCTTTTGCCAGCATTTCATGCTGATAACAAGCATATCGCTCATTGATAAAAGTAGCGCGCAAATCCGATATAATCTCATCATATTCTACATCTGGAACAAACTGCTTAAACACAAGACCTTCTTTGACATCATCTTCTGTATATCCTAAAAGATTGGTAAAACCTTCATCAATTTTAATGACCTTACCACTTCTCATCTCAACGGAATATCTCCCGTTTGGAATAGAAACCATACTAGACATAAATATTCCCCTCCTTATTTTTAAAATTAAATTTTTTTCTTATAATCCTTCATTACTTTTTTTCAAATGCCGCAATACGCTCGCCAACCTGTTCAAACATCTGTTGATATTTGGCAAGTTTTGCTTTTTCTTCCTCGATTTTTGAAGCTGGCGCTTTGGAAATAAATTTTTCATTGCCAAGAATCTGATTGCAGCGGTCAATCTCTTTTTGCAGCTTACTTTGTTCTTTTTTCAATCGCTCTAGTTCTTTTGCAATATCAACTAATTCCGCAAATGGAATATACATCATGGCATCTGGAATAACGGTTGAAACAGCATCTTCTGGAATACCTGTCTTATCTGCCTGAATTTGAACTTCGTTCGCATACGCCAATGTAGCAAAGAAAATCTTGCCATTTTCAAATATCTTTCGCACTGCTTCGGATTGTGATACTACATAAACCAGTGTTTTCCTGCTTGGCACAACATTCATTTCGGCTCTCAAATTTCTAATCGTTCTAACAGCGGTCTTGATAGTCTCAATATTTTTTTCTTCATCTGAAAAATCAAAAACAGCATTTGTATCTGGCCAATTTGATACCATAATCGAATCTTCTTTGTCTTGGATATTGCAAAAAATTTCCTCTGTAATAAAAGGCATATATGGATGAAGTAATTTTAACGCATCAATAAGCACTTTTTTTAATGTCCATATAGCGGCTGTCTTGGTTGTGTCAGCATCATTGTACAGACGTGGCTTTACCATCTCAATATACCAGTCGCAAAATTCTTCCCATATAAAATCATTTAACTTTGATACGGCTATGCCCAATTCGTATTTTTCCATATTTTCCGTAACTTCTGCAATCAAATGATTCATCTTCGACAAAATCCATTTATCGGCGTCGGTGAGATTATCTGGCATAGTATCCGTTGACTTTACCTTGTTATCAGGGTCATTCATCATAATAAATCTGGATGCATTCCAGACTTTATTGGCAAAATTACGACTTGCCTCCACACGTTCCCAATAAAAACGCATATCATTTCCAGGTGCATTTCCAGTGATAAGCGTATAACGCAATGCATCCGCACCATATTTTTCAATGACTTCAAGAGGGTCAATACCATTTCCAAGCGATTTGCTCATTTTACGCCCCAAAGAATCTCTTATCAGTCCATGAAATAAAACTTTGCCAAACGGTTTTTGTCCCATATGCTCATAGCCTGAAAAAATCATTCGTATTACCCAGAAAAAGATAATATCATATCCTGTCACCAAAACATCCGTTGGATAAAAATATTCCAATTCCGGCGTTTTCTCTGGCCAGCCGAGCGTTGAAAACGGCCATAATGCTGAAGAAAACCACGTGTCCAGTGTATCAGGGTCTTGCTCTATATGGGTGCTGTTACATTTTGGACAAGAGCAAGGTTTGGTATCAGACACTTCCATATAACCACAGTCCTTACAATAATAGGCTGGAATCCTATGTCCCCACCACAATTGCCTTGAGATACACCAGTCACGAATATTGTCTGTCCAATTATAATAGGTCTTATCCATAGAAGCTGGCATAAGCTCAATATCGCCATTTTTAACGCCTTCCACAGCAGGCTTAATCAACTCGTCCATCTTTACAAACCACTGCTGCTTAACCATTGGCTCAACGGTTGTCTTACATCTATCATGCGTGCCTACATTGTGTACATGGTCTTGCACCTTTACAAGAAGACCTAACGCTTCAAGGTCTTTTACCATCACCTTTCTTGCCTCATAACGCTCCATTCCTGCATATTTACCGCCAGCAGCATTGATGGTCGCATCGTCATTTAAAATGTTAATCTCTGGCAAGTTATGTCTTTTTCCCACTTCAAAATCGTTAGGGTCATGAGCAGGCGTAATTTTTACAACACCTGTACCAAATTCCATGTCGACATACTCATCTGCAATAATTGGAATCTGTCTGTCTGTAAGCGGCAATTCCACCATCTTGCCAACCAAATCCTTATACCTATCATCCTTTGGATTAACCGCAAGCGCTGTATCGCCTAACAAGGTCTCTGGTCTTGTTGTAGCAATCTCAACAAACCGATTTTCTTCGCCTACAACTGGATAATTAATATGCCAAAAATGCCCTGCTTGTTCTTCATGTTCCACTTCAGCATCAGATATTGAGGTGTTACATACTGGACACCAGTTTACAATTCTTGAACCTTTGTAGATAAGCCCTTTCTTGTACAGATTAATAAAAACTTTCTGAACGGCAGCAGAACACCCCTCATCCATTGTAAAACGCTCTCTGTCCCAATCACAGGAAGAACCCATTTTTTTTAGCTGACTAGTAATCGTTCCGCCATACTCCTCTTTCCATTCCCATGTCCTTTTTAAAAAACCTTCTCTTCCCAGTTCATGCTTATCAATACCTTCATCTTTTAATGTATTGGTCACTTTCACTTCTGTTGATATGCTGGCATGGTCTGTTCCAGGAAGCCAAAGTGCTTCATATCCCTGCATTCGCTTAAAACGTATAATAATATCTTGCATCGTATTATCAAGGGCATGTCCCATATGAAGCTTACCTGTAATGTTTGGCGGTGGCATCACAATGGTAAATGGTTTTTTGTCTTTATTTACCTTTGCATGAAAATATTTTTTGTCAAGCCATTTTTGATACAATCTGCCTTCAATATCTGCAGGATTGTAATTTTTTTCTAATTCTTTACGCATAAATATAATCCTTTCTTTTTATATACCTTTGTGTAATTTAGTAAAAATTGCGTCCGTGTGCATAAAAAAACGCCCTTCATCTCAAATCGATGCAAAGGGCGTTCTATACGCGGTACCACCTTTATTTATCACTTATAAATCGTCACAATAAAAATTTTTCATTTTTTGCAACCATTTTCGTCCTTTAACGGGAACGACTCGTCACAACCTACTCATGCAGCTATAAAAATATCCTTATAAAACTGCAAGTTTCTCAGCCATGCTGCTCAAAAGCTACTTTCCATACCTGTTCTCCCAAAGCCCTTCCACATTGTAACTGTCGCCCAAGTCTCTTGCCTTACGACAAGACTTGTCATATTATTCTTCCTGACAGTATACAGAGCTTCTCTCTGGCGGCACATAATATGTACTCCTCTTTATCTACGCATTTTTTATTAAATTGAACTTTATCATAATATGTTTAGCAAAAAAAAGCAACCTCTAAATGAAAATTTGACATTGCCTAATCAACAACTTTTTTCTATAATAGCTTCAATTTCTTTGGCACTCTTGTCTGTCACATCCGCTATTTGCTCTAATGTATAACCTTTCTTATACATATTTAAAATAATTTTTGCTTCTTTCTTTGCTTCTCCTCTTGCTTCTCCCCTTGCTTCTCCTCTCGCTTCTCCTCTTTCCAAAATCCCCTGACTTAAATTACACATTGTAGTCACATCCTCTCTCATCCCATCATCTGTCAAAATATGATATTCTGTTTCCATAATTTCTAACTTCCTTGCAGCAGATAAATCCATTGATAACAATGTATTTAACAATCGGTGTAATTCGTACTTATCATCTTGCTGTGAAACCTCATCCGCTATTCCTATTAACACAATATTCAGTAAATCAAGCCGCCCTTTCCATTGATAAGAGCCTATAATATCATCCTTTTTCAAATGCACATAAGACATACTGTTGTCTTTCATATTCATACAAATCCATATTGAAAATACACGCTTGATATCATTATAATTTGTCTTTACAAAATCTCGTTCTTTTTGTGAAGATATAAGACGACTTACATAAAAAATGGCTCTGTCTAATATATGATACGTTGTCGGCTCATCTTTTTGCGCTTCCACATTAACAATAACTTGCGAAATATCACTTTTCTTACTATGAGCTAATGGCAGCCGTACATAAAATATAATATCAAATCGAATAAGACCTTCATTAATCTCTGCTGCCTCTGTATTCATTCCGACAATTTTCTGTCCATCATTTTCTTTTTCTACATTGGTTAATCCTGACTCTATTGGAACTGCTCCAACAAATGGCTCTCCTTCTATATAAGACACAACATCTTTTGGATTCATTCCTTGAAACTCTTTAATTGTATTTACTAAAATATATGCCAGTATAATTTTATTGCTTAACAACCGTTTTGCCTTTTCATCATATTGTGCCTCTATATTGGATGCATAAATTGTATTTTTTATCTCTGTATTCATCTTTTTTCCCTTACACTTTTGGTAAAAATGCAGCAATCTTTTTTCTTTCTTGATTCTTTAATAATTATATACCAAAAAACACGGGTTATCAATATCAATCCAGCAATATCTGGTCTGCTGTAACAAATATATACCCTTGACTTTGTAAAATATCAATAATTTCTAATGCTGCCTCTACGGATGTATCATAAATATCATGGAGCAAAATAATATCGCCACACTTAATATTTTTTGTCACTTTATTAACAATGGCGCGTATATCTTTTGTTGCCCAATCTTCTGGGTCAACGCTCCATAAAATGGGCATCATATTAATTTCAGACAATAATTTATCCGAATAAGCGCCAAAAGGTGGGCGAATATATTTAGGACATTGCCCTATTACTTCTGTTATTTTTTCGTTGGTCTGAATAATCTCAGACCTTGCCATATTCACATTAAGCGTATCGAGCTGAACATGGGTATAGGTATGATTGCCAATTAAATGCCCCTCTTCATACATCCGCTTAATAACATCTTCGTTTCCCTCAATATTTTTCCCAACTAAAAAAAACGTTGCTTTTACATTGCGTTCTTTAAGACCATCTAATAACCGCTGAGTACTTTTAGGATTGGGACCGTCATCAAATGTAATGGCAACACATCGTTCTGTGGTATCCGTACAGATACCGGACTGAATATTTTGCTTATCCGCCTGTGCTCTTTGTACAAAAATAGCAAGCGCCAACATTGCCATTATAATAATACTGCCTATTCCTATCATTATTTTATTTATATAATTATGATATTGTTTCTTATAATCCATACTTTTAAAACCTATACATTTTTAACAGTTAATGAATTATATGAAAAGGGGTGGGGGCAAATTACTAAGAAATAGGAATTATTACTTTATTAACATGCTTTCAAATAAGGAATCACCCACAAAACAAGAAGAATAACAACAATTGCAATCCCAAGCAATACAGAATATTTTGTAATTGTAAGAGTACGTTTCATCTCAGCAATATGTTTTTCTTCTTCCGGTAATACAAAAAGGGTTTCACGGGCGTAAACTTCATCCTTTTTAACCTGAGTAAATGCAGAACCAATTATCATTGCTATAACATTCAATACCATACCTACAACAGAAGGGTCAAGATAAAATGGCAGACTCACACCACATAAATTAGAATACAATTTCATAGCAAAGCAACCGATAAAACCAGCTAACATACCACTGAATGCCCCTGTTTTTGTTAATCTTTTACTTAAAATACTGCCTACTGCTACGGGCATCCAAGAACTTGCAACAATGGCACCGCCAAAAAATGTAATCCAAAAGATTTGAGGTGGATTAAACAAAACAAGTACAAGCACAAGCAAAGAAACTACAACCATTATAATTTTACCAGTGCGAATTGCCTTATCGCCTTTTACTTTTAAAATATCATTAGCAAACGATGCTCCAACCAGTGACAAAAACGTTGTGCCAGAAGAGATACCTGCTGCTAAAACTCCTGTTAAAAGAATAACACCCAAGATTTTAGGCATCATATTCATGGCTGCCCAAATCAAAACATGTGAAGATGTTTCTAAAGATGGATTCACAATATTTACCATTACAGCGGCTGAACCTACCAAAAATTCAATGATAAAAATACCAAAAGCAGATATAAATGAAGACCTTACTACGGTATGTTCGTTTTTTGCCATTAAGTATCTGCTGGATTGCCATGGTCCTACCATACATACAGACATCCATACAATGCCATAAACAAACCCCCAGACAACATTTTCAAAACCACTATTATAAATTGTTCCTGATTTACCAGACCATGCAAGCAGTAATGATGTGTCAGGATTTTGAGTCAATGTTTCAATTGCAGTAAACCATCCGCCCACATTTCCTGAAATAGAAATTGCTGCAAAAATAAGTGCAAGTGTAAAAACAGAAGCCATAAGTGTATCTGTAATAAGTACACCTCTTGAGCCAGACATTACTGTTACAAAAGTAACAACAACTAATGATATAATAATACAATAATGATAATCAATTCCTGCAACCACACTAGTAAGCGTTCCAATTCCTTGAAATACAGCAATTAAATAAACACACATCGTAATAATTGCCGTTATTGCTGCCAATTTATGTAATTTTTCTGATGCAAATCTCTTGCCAAAAAAATCTGGAATTGTCAATACCTTGCTTCTGCGAAGATATCGCCCAAAGAAAACAGCACCTAAAATATATCCTACGGTCTGCATTGTGGAAAGAATAATTAAAGAAGAAAACGCTCCTTCATAACATTGTGAAGCATCTCCCATAAATAAGCTAGTACTGGCATAAGAGGCAATCATCGACCCAGCAATAAGAAATACTGGAGCACGTCTTCCAGCAACATAATAGTCATCGACATTTTTGACTTTTTTACTTACTATTATGCCTATCAAAATATATACAAGAAGCGATATCCCCATGCCAATAAGGTATATGTTCATCTTTTTTCTTCCTTTCTCTCAATCTCTTTTGAAAAATCTTTTTTTAACTGTTTATAAGCTATCAAACTTCCCGATATCATCCAAATTCCAAGAAAACAAACAATTGCTATCTCCATATGTATTTTTCCTTTCATTATTTTACCATGCCATGAAGGACATCAAAATCCACATATCGAATAATAATATCTTCATTTTCATTACAGATATGAACACTATGATTAATTTTATCAATTATACTGCACATGTCTTCACAGTCTTTTGCCACAAATGTAATTACCACTAAATATTGATGAGCTGCCACCTTGTCCCCAACACGAAGCCTTGAATCAATATTTAGCGTTTTTATATTTTGAATCGTTTGCAATCCTGTAATAGAAGAGACTGTTCCTCCCTCTTTACTCCAAAGAATATAAGAACATGCAATTCCTTTTTCTTGTGCATTAAAAGGAAGGTCTGAAGATGTATGTTTTACTCCCATAGCAATATCAATCAGCCATTTATATGAATTAAATCCATAGACATCACAATATGGCAAAGCCAACATATCCCCAGACATACGATATCCCATTTCTAAAACATAAAAATGACCATCTGTGTCAAGCATCATTTCAATCCAACCAATACCTTCTTTACAACCCGCATTTTTTAATGCTTCAATAACATAAGGATTGACTTCTTTTAAAAATTGGTCTTTTCTATCTGTACAAGTGGTTGTAATAGAGTAACAGTTACTAGGATATCCTGTCTGAGATAGCATTACTCCAAATGTTAAAAAACAAATTTCACCATCTGCCATTACATACCATGCAGAATATTCTCTTCCCTGAAGCATTTTCTCTACAATAACCGTATCACTTGCAGACAAAGAACGAGCATATTCACATGCCTTTACTACTTCTTCCTTGTTCTTACAATAACTCATTCCTCGATTCGCACTTAAATCAACAGCCTTAACAACAACGGGAAATTGGATACTATTCAGTTCTTCGTCTGTGGGATGTTTACTGATATAATAATCTTTAGCAACAGGAACCTTATGTTTTATACAAAGGTCTTTAAAAGCTCTCTTGTCAATTGTATAATACCAAGATTGTGGTGTACTATAACAAGGAAGTCCCAATCTTTTGCAAAGTTCCATAGTAATTGAAATATTAAATGTACTGATGCCATTTGTAATTCCTGAAATGCCTTCCTCTCTGCATTTTTGTTCAAGCAAATCAACTTCATTTGTGCTAATCATCCAATATTCATCAGCAATCTTCTTAACGGGCGCCTGCTCCACTGTAAGGTTGTCCGTTATAATTGTGTAAATCCCACGACTTTTTGCTTCCTTTAACAATTCTGTTGTGCCTCGTCCAGTACTTCCCAGCATCAACAACTTTTCCATTGTAACCCTCCTCAAAATTTTGTAAATTATATTTATTATTTACATATATTAAAACACGTTGAATCTTTTTAATCTATAATTTTAATGATTTAATAATATCTTTTTTATAAAAAAAATAAGCTCTATCAAACGATGCAGTAACCTTTATAGTTTTTGCTATCGTGATAGAACTTAAAAATAAAAACTCTTATATTATATCGTTGTCTGCTCTAGTATGTTTTATCATATATTCATCCTTCAATATAGAATACATAAGCATGTTGACAAATTTTCCATTTTTGTATCTAGCATTACGCTTTGTACCCTCATGTACAAATCCAACTTTCTCATAAAGACTGCGTGCTGTTATATTATCCTCTAACACCATTAACTCTACTCGCTGTAAGTTTAAATTATAGAAAGCATGATAAAGCATAGCTGAAACGGCAAAAGTTCCTGCACCTCTGCCTTGATTATTTTTATTGCCTATCATAATATGAAA
This sequence comes from uncultured Eubacterium sp., assembly GCA_947088865.1. GTDB lineage: Bacteria > Bacillota > Clostridia > Lachnospirales > Lachnospiraceae > Lachnospira. The sequence goes on from CAMUHY010000003.1 coordinate 77,514, forward strand.
CTCTGCGGACTGATTCATATAATCAATCGAAACCAAACTAGCCAACCCAATAATATCATCGTTGCCACACTCAACAATGGCACATCGAACTTGACTATTCCGATTTTGCATATAACCATCAAACCATTTTTCATCTACATTTAAATTGATAAATCGAAAAGGGGTTCCTAATTTTGAAATTAACTCTGGGTCATTTCTCCACTGATTGATAGTAAATAAATCCTTTTTTTCCAATTCTCTTAATTTATACATTCAAGTACCTCATTCACTTTATTTTCAAACTTAATATATCCATAAAATTTAAAGGATATACTTTTTTAATAGTTTAACTTGCCCCATTACCCATGAAGCAATAAATGAACACAACACAAATATAAGCCAAAACACTATGGTTGTAAACAAATATCCTCTTCCAGCACTTAATGGAGTTATCTTTAAAAATTTGTATGTGAAATTAATAAATATTGGATGCACAAGATAAACACCAAAACATAGACGGTCTATTTGCCATAATCTCTGTGCATTTTTTACCTTTATTCCCCTTATTAAAGAAAACACCAATATTGTTATTACAACGATTAATGGACTGTTATAATTTAAAAAAGTACTCCCATTTGGCAGTAAATACACATTTGCTGCTATAAGTAACATTATACACGCCAATAAAGAAATCGCACATATTTTTTTATTGTAAAGTTTGTTTGACATTTCCTCATTTAACTGATATCCTAACAGCAAATAAAAAATAGGAAATGAGATTATTGGAATTTCAAATGCAATTGATATTTTAAATATACTATTTACTATTGGTATAATAAAATTAAAAATAAATAATATCGTCAAAAATATTTTGATTTCAGCACAACTACATTTATCCACAAAAGCTTTTAATACTGGTAAAACAAGATATACACCTATCAACGCATAAAGATACCAAAGATGGCTCCAGCTTTTTCCTGTTATTACATTTATAATTGCCTCCCATAGTAATGTAAAACGGATACGCTTTGTAGTCATTATTATTTCTAACATTGAAAAAGGTATACCAAATACAATCAATGCTAATAAAATCCGCTTGCTATACTTTTTAATGCAGTCGTGATATGTAATCTTTTTTTCTTTATTCAACAATAAAATTCCTGTAATCATAAGAAAAATAGGTACAGCCCAATTCATTAAATAGTTACCTGTTGTAAAATACAGCAACTGGCTATCGGACAAATCATAATTTGATTCATTATTTGATATCGTATTACATGTATGCAGAAAAACAACAGCAACCGTTGCTAAAATTCTCATTATAGAAAGGCTTGCTAAAAAATTCTTGTTCATTCATTTTTCCTCGTCAACCTAAAATCTTTTATTTTATTTAACTTATTTTTCTATTCCCCTTTAACTTCTATATATAGTCAAGCACTGTTTCTATCATATAACTTAATTCTTCATTTCCATATCTTTGGTCAATTGGCAGCGGCAAAATGTTTTTTGCCATGTCACACTCAAGTTCATTCTGATTACAGCGATGAAAAACAGCAGGCCAAAGTGTTGGAATATAGATTTTGTGTTGCTGCAATAACTTTCTTACTTCAGCTCCGTTCTCAATATATAATGGATACATAAAAGCGCCTGGAATTTCTAGCAATGACAGTTTATTTATCTCCTTAAATTTCTTATGCAAATAAATAAAATTTTCGGTTCTTTTTTGCTTTACCATCTTATAATCAATACTTCGTAGTAAATTTTCTGTCAATTTTGACATTTCTTTTATAGATTCATTTTCAAAAAGATGATTGTTTTCTACATACTCTGAATAAAATTCTGAGGCTGTTCGTTCAAATCTTCCAAGCAAAAAACGCATTCGCTCAAAAGATTCATCCTTTGGGATAGCTCTTTTGATTTTCTTATTGGTATACAAAATGGCGCCATCAGCAACCCCAAAAAACTTACGGCATGTGTACAGTGTATCCACTCCATCTACGGGTTTCTGAAAATATGCCTGCGCATAATCAGCAATGATTCGATGATATATACTCTTTAATTCTAATATAAAATCATTTGTAAGCTGTCCATAAAAATTGACAACATAAAGCCATTCATTCTCTGCTAATGATAAATCAATCGGTTTAAAATTTAAATCTATACCATAATATCGAACAGAAACCTTATATTTTTTTAACACACCATCACATGAATTGCACATAAATTTAGGCATACAAATTTTTTTAATTGACTTTGTTTCAAGTAAATATGCCAGAGCATTTCTTCCACAATTCAACTTCTCTGCTTCCTCATGCAGCATTGGTCTATTATATTTTTCAAATTCAATATATCCACCAATTTCCATAATGATTTCCTCTCACAGAACAATTATTGTTCAATGTTTCTTAAACAGCCTATTCAATATAATTTTTGGTCTTCTAATATAACTTGGCATAAAATACATTCTTGCAGCAAATAAAGATGGAAGTTTCATTCCATGTTCTTTACAAAACTTGTAATTATCAATAGAAAAAGCATCACGCCCATTATTTATGGTTAACCGACACTTTTGTGCATAAGATATTTTTTTCCATTTATCCAAATTAAATACAGCTTTATACGCATCAATTTTTCCCATTGCCTCTAACGGCAAAAGTGTTCTAACACATTTCATACAGGTACAACAATTCTCTTCTGAATCATTTATACAGCAAACATTCAAATATTTTTTTGAAATATCCCAATCAGAAATCAGCTCTGTTTTTTGACTTCTCGTATATTGACATCCATCACTAATCAACTTACAATTTGCACTATGCATCAAAGGCAATGCAGCGGGGTCTGCATACTCTGAAAAATCACGATTTCGAGCCTTTATTCCGTATTTCATTACTTCACCATAACTAAAACTGCTTGATATATAATATTTTGAAATTGCTTTTTCCATCGCAAATATACAAGTGTATATCGAAAAATAGGAAGACTGGTCATCTAATTGCGGCAAAAATGCGTGTAAATTAGAATCCACCATTAAAAGCGGAAGTCCCATATCAGCAGCAGCTTTGCCATTTACGTTGCACCTTTTCTCAAACAACTCAAATGTACTTTTATCATAGTAATTGCCATGCCAGCCACAATTAAGCATAAACAACGCATTTAATTTATATTCTGGGTCGTTTTCTTTTTCATAATATTTATATATGGTAGCAAGACAGTCCACTCCACAAGAAATTCCTGTTCCAACAATTTTTTTCTCTGTCTTGGCTTCTTTAAAACCATCAACTATAACATTCACAGGGCTTAATTTATCTGAAAAACTACAAAGAATTGGCTGAATGTAATCAACCATGTTTCTATACAAAATTTTAGATACTTCACCATGAATATACAAATCTGTATGATAATACATACTCATATACATTGGTAAAAATAAGAAAGCGTTATACACATCTGTGGTTAACATCGACGCATTCTCCTTTTTTACACCAATCCAAATAGTCGATTCCTTATCTGTACGGGCAATATCAGAGGTGATGTTTGCTACTAACCTTGTCCACCCCCCCCAATTTTCTAAATGTAATTGGCTTATTTCAATCATAATTTTATCTCCCTTTTTAATTACTGGACAGCCACCTTTATATGTTCATTTACAGCTTTCAAAATTTCCTGCATTTCTCTGTGTGAATCAAACTTTAAGAAAACAATTCCTATCGCTTTTGCAGCATTATCAAAATATTCAACAAGTTCTCCTGGCTTTTTATACAAACATTCTCTTACAATAAAAGGTTTTATTTGTTCAGAATAAATAACGCCTTTAAATTTGCCATTCTTTGCCGTATGCAGATTATGTGTTGCATAAAATGGAGCACCTCTGTGCGATTCAATCTCAACAATTTCACCCATTGCTGATTTTATAGCCATTTCAACCACATCAACATTAAAAATCATCCCCAATAAATCAGGTATCATATTTCCGCCATTGCGAGGTCCTACATCAATAGGCCATACCTTCCCATTCTTATCAACCACCAGCTCTACATTCATACCACAAGATTTCATATGAAGCTTATCAACCATAGCTTGAAGAGTTACTTTTACATTATCAATATCGGCTGCATCCAACACTAAAGGATAACTCTTACCAACTGGAACTAATGGATTGACATTGTTATCTCTATGACAATTCAAAAGTCCCCAAAGAATAATTTTTCCATTTTCAACAAAAATATCACCGCCAATTAAGTAAGGATGTTTCTTTTCAATAAATTCTTCTACAATAATGCGATGCGAACGTGAAAAGGAAAAAGCATAGTTAAGTGCTACATCTAACTTGTCCAAACAGTGTAAAACAGTAGCCCCTTTGCTGCCAGATGAATCAACGGGTTTAATGATAATTGGAAAATGAAAGCGACCAATATCCTTCTTTGCTTCAACCGCATTGTCATATCCACCAGACTGTGGTGCATTAAATCCATTTTTATATAGAAATTCTCTAAATTTATCTTTATTACACAAAGTCTCTACGGATTTATAAGGACTTGTAGGAAGATTCATTTTCTCTGCTACATATGCGGCTGTTGGAGCCGCTGGGTCTGATGCATATGCAATCACACCATCTATGGCTTCATCAAACGCAACCTTAAAAATAGCTTCTTTATCCGTAGTAGATATTAAATAAAATTTATCTGCATAATACTGACCAGGATTATCTGTTAAATAATCACAAAGAATCGTATAATACCCTAGTCGCTTTGCCGTTTCTATGGCAATGACCTGTTGGGCAGAACCGCCAAGTAACAATATTTTTTTCATTACCATCACCTTCTACTTAATATTTACAACTTAAAATAATATCACAAATCCTATCCACATCTTCAAATGCAAGCCCAGCATATAAAGGAAGCGTCAAAACTCTTTTGCTAATATGCAGTGCTACTGGAGTCTTAAGCACATCATATTGATTATGGAAACACTCAAACGTATTTGTCAATGGATAAAAGTACTTTCTTGCACCAATGCCATTTTCTGCAAGTTTATCAAACACTTCTGCTCTGCTTGCACCAAACTGTTTTTCTTCAAAAACAACTGGAAAATAAGCATAGTTACTTTTGACACCTTCTTGAATACAATTAAGCTGTATTCCCTCCACTCCACCAAGTCGTTTACGATATCTTTCTACAACTTTATGTCTCTTTTCAATTTCTTCCTCTGCATGTCTAAGATTGCATAATCCCATTGCAGCACAAAACTCATTCATCTTTGCATTAGCGCCAACAGCTAAAACTTCCTCTGGTCCATGAATACCAAAATTTTTCAACTCATAAAGCTTTGTTCCAAGCTGCTTGTCACTAAAACAAACGGCGCCGCCCTCAATACTATTAAATACCTTTGTAGCATGAAAACTAAAACAAGATGCATCGCCAAAAGAACCTATCCCTTTTCCTTTATATGTTTCACCAAATGTATGTGCTGCATCATAGATAACCTTTAACTCATACTTATGAGCAATACGTTCAATTTCCTCAATATTACAGATATTGCCATAAACATGTACTGGCATAATAGCGCAAGTATAATCTGTGATAAGTTTCTCAATTTTATTTACATCTATACAATAAGTCTCTGGGTCAATATCACAAAATACAGGAGTCAATCCATTTCTTACAATAGCATGTGTCGTAGATGCAAAAGTAAACGGTGTCGTAATAACTTCTCCCTGTAAATTTAAAGCCTGGAGAGTAAGCTCCAACGCCATATGTCCATTCGTAAGCAAATCAATATTTTCTACCCCCATATAATCACAAAGAGCTGCCTGTAATTGCTTATGCTTTGGACCCATGTTTGTAAGCCAATGACTATCCCATATAGAAGAAATCTCATCCATATACTCTTGTAATTCTGGCATTGATGACCGAGTGACTAAAATGTTGTTTGCCATGTCGTTTATTTACTCCTTTTTAAAATTGGTTTAACAATACCCCAAAGGTATTGGAATGAATCAATCTTTATTATAATTGAACCTGCAATATAAATGCTTGCGCCCAAAACTATCTGAATCGTAAGCAACCATATGCGGTTTAAGTGCAACAATGAAATGGGATAAATACAAATCCCCATAAAAACTGCCAGCAATATACTTGGAATAATATCCTTTAACTGTTCTAGATAACTATAATTAAGAAGTTTTTTGTTTGGCCAGCTATTGATAATTTGTGCAAGAATACCGCTTACAAAAGAACTATAAGCCATAGCCTCCACACTTATCCACATGGTGGAAAACAATAATATTAAGCCAACCACTTTTTTCCAAACTTCAAGTTTTAAAAACAAATCGCTTCTTCCCAATGCTTTAATAGCATTTAAATTTGCCGTATGAATGGGTTGAAACATATAAGTAACACAAAATATTTTTAAAAAGAATACACAAGGCAACCATTTTTCTGTAAGTATAAGCACAATAAGCGTTTCTGCTGTAACAGCTAACCCCATCATAAGCGGAGCCATAACATATGTGCTAATCTTAATTGATTTGCGAGTTATCTCCTTAATTTGTTCTACATTATCTTGTTCATTTGACATTACAGGTAAAAGAACACTATCAATAGAATTATTAATATTGCCAACAATAATATTAGGAAGCTTATCTCCTTGATTATAAAAAGCTAAATCAGATGCCGTATAAAGCTTTCCTGTTACCAATGACCTAATATTGTTGTAAATGGTTTCTAGCAAACCCGACGCAAGCAGCTTCCATCCATAATTAAATAATACTTTCAACCGTTGAGCAGAAAATACCTTCTTAGGACGCCATTTAACCGTTACCCAAAGAATCAATGTGTCCATCGCTGTATTAAATAACTGTTGTGCTACCAATGCCCATACGCCAAAACCAAAATATGCCATCATAATTCCTAAAATGGCTGCTCCAAATGTACCTCCAAGTGTTGCGAAAAAAAATTTCTTAAACAACATATTTCGACTAACAAATGCCTGCTGAACATTTTTTAAACCTGAGATAAGAACGGTGATACCTAAAACTCTTACAACCATTGTAAGTTCTGGTATTCCATAAAAATTAGAAATCACGGGAGCAAACGCAAAAAGCAAAAGATACAATACAAAGCACCAAATTAAATTAAAATAAAACACACTAGAAAAATCAAGGTCATCTGCATCTTTTTTCTGTATAAGTGCATTCCCTAATCCACTATCAACAAATACATTTAAAATCGTTATAAAAACTGTAACTAAAGCAATCGTTCCATAATCATCTGGTAACAAAAATCGAGCTAAAACTAACTCTACAATTAATTTTACAGCTTGCGCGCCACATCGTTCAGCAAAGCGCCAAATAAAATTAGAAAATATTTTTTGCTTTCGTTCAGCCATATGCTTTTATCTCCTAATTTGACATTCCTTTATGTGTAACATGAATACTAAACATTCTAAAAATAAATAATCTTATTGCTGTCCATTTTTTAGTCACATTTTTCATATATTTATTAAACTCTCTAAAAGAAATACTCTTCTTTTTCAATCCATGTATAAGACAGCCTATATAAAGTGCCTCTACATATTCAACACCTTTTTTCTGCTCTTTGGCAAAAGAGAGCAGTTCAAAATACCAATGTTCATCTGTTTTAAAATGATACTTATAATTTGCACTATAACTTGAACCCTGCTTTCGGATATGCCGATATGCTGTTAAATTTTCTTGTAAACACTTCACCTTTCCGTTTGTAATCAAAGCAAAATATAACAGTTTATCACCAGGAATTAAATGCCTTTCCATTATCGTTGGGTCAAACCAATTCTCTTTAATAAAATTTCTACTCATAACCGTAGCCAACTGTCCAGGATAAATACCTTTTAAATAATGGTCAATGGTATATTCTTCTTCTTTGCAGCATGGATATATCTCATCAATCTCTTTGCTATCTTCTCCTACAACAATACAATTATGAGCTACGGCAATATAATCTGGATGTGTCTCCAAAAAAGAGACCTGTTTTTCCAGTTTATCATCTGCAATCCAAAAATCATCGCCTTCCAAAGTAATCAAATACTTTCCTTTTGCTCTTCTGCGCAAATCAGGAGCATTTTCATATTTATCATTACTCAAATTATGGTCCCGATAAAAAACGGTAATCCTATTTGGATGCTCAGCTTCATATTTCTTTAGTACCTTACGCGTTCCATCTGTGGATTTATCTTCACCGACAAGCACTTCATATGAATATTGGGTTTTTTGCATCAATACACTGTCAAGAGCCTGTGTTATATATTGTTCGTGATTATATGTAGGTATAACTACACTTACCATTACTTCGCTCACTTTACATCTCCTTCAACATATTAATAAGTCATAAACATATACGGATACGTAGCAGCTCCATTTCTTATCACAAAAGTAATTAACCAATAAGCAAAAACCAACACGAATAAAATTACATATCCACTGCTCTTTTTAACATTGCCAAATTTAATCCCCATTTTATCTGCTAAATATGGAATAAATAAAACTTGATATATATCAAAATAATAAGCAATACGTACAATCCAAGTTGAACCCAAAAATGTAATTAATGAAATAATTGCAGATATAATCATATATATTTCAAGCGTTCTGTAATTCTCAATACTAGATTCACATCTTTTTCTTCTCATCCACATAAAAACAAGTAAAATTCCCCAGTAGGTTAAACGTACAAAACGTCCTCCCACCTCAGAGTCGGTCATATAATGTGAATATTTTGTCGCTGAAAGTATACCTAAGCTAGATATAAAATTAAATACCTGTTCATACCCTACAACAAGAACTAAACTTACACCAATAATTCCAACTTTAGCAATACTTTTCACCTGTTTATTTTCAATAGCCCAACTTAATGGATATAAAGCTAGTCCAACAATGCTTGAACTATGAAATGAAAATGCCAATAAAATCACAATAATAAACTTAATCAGTTTTCTTGATACAACATATTTGTAAGAAAACAAAACAAGAATAATAGCCATTATTTGACGAAGGATATTTAACGAGTCATTGTAATAACACAAATAATAAATTAAATATGCATATGGCAAACTTATTTTATCTTTAAACGGTTTAAGAGCAAAATATAATACGCTTAATTGTAAAAGCTCATATGCAAAATAAAAAAAATGTGGATTTGTTGTAATTCTTGATGCAAGCCAATTCACAGTAGCATATCCTAAATCTACACTATATTCTTGTGCTTTTTCTAAAAAATCAAACAATGAATTATACGTACATGACCTATCAAACCATTTATTGCCATACAATAAAACATCATTTCCAATTGAATAATCTCGAAACCCAGCCAATAAGCTCGGAATCAACAACGCTAATATTACTAGTATTGTTTTCAACACTTTATTTCGTGCTTTTTCAGAGCAATATATTAATCCTGTAGATATTCCAAATATTAATAAGTACATCTTATTCTTTCCTTTCGATATGAAATTCTATGGAACCCATAGTTTCTTATATACAAACAATAGGAATTTTTCAAAATTAAATGCATACAAAATATCTGTGACAAGACCCAATTTAGAAGAATAACATTTTATATTTTTAATCAATTTAATAATCTTTTGCACTTTTTTTTTCTCAATCAAATCTTTTCTATCTTGTGCAAAAGATTTATATTTTTCAAAGCACTCTATTTTTTTCCCAGCTATTTTCATAACTAAGTCAAATTCCTGCACTCGTTGATTTAGTATAGTTATCTGTTTCTCCTTTGTCCTATCTGCTATATAACTTTTTCCTTTAGTTTGAGTTGCATTTGTATCATGCAGACGATGACTATCATATATATCGGCACACATATAACATTCACCTAAAGCAGTTGACACTAAACCAAGTAAAATATCGTGATAAATATAAACAGACTTGTACTTATTTAGTCCATTTTCAAATATTTTTTCTTTGACTAATTTTCTAAAACTCATTGTGTAACCTGAACCAGCAAATTTACACATATCTTCACACTGAAGCAAAATTAAACCACTTGTTTTTTGCTTCCCATGATAATTATACGAATTTTCAATCTTATCACTATTTTCATCAATAAATTTCATATTTGATTGAATCATTACTGCTGATTGATTCTGCATATAATACTTTTCAATTACTTTAATTTTATTTAAATCCCAAATATCATCCTGGTCTGAAAGATAAATTGTATCACCCTGTGCTAACGAAATAGCCTTAAAAAAATTATCAAAATAACCTAAATTCGTTTTGTTTCTTATAATTTTCCAACTAGACAGCTTATATTTTTCTATATAATTTTCTATATATTCTACTGTATTATCTGTTGAACCATCATCACACATAATCACCTCATCTGGCACTTGTGTTTGACATCGAATAGACTCTAACTGTTCTTCTATATATTTTTCTCCATTATACGTCGCCATTACTACTGAAACCATTACAACTCCCTCTATTCTTTATAGTAGTTTAGCATCTTTATTGCAGTAATTTTCATATCATAACCTTTGGCAATAACTTGCTCTAGCAACTTATCTCTATTATATTGATTTGTTTGAAGTACTTCTGTTATTGTATCAGCCACCTTTTCATTATCATCTTCCAAAGCAAACCATGACACAGCAGTCGTAATTTCTGTTTCTGGTGATATCGTATCTGATAAAAACATCGGCAGCCCTGCTGCCTGTGCTTCTATCGCTACTATTGGCAGTCCCTCATAAAGAGATGGCATTAAGAAAACATCCATTGCCATAAGCAATTCAGGAATATCATATCTTACTCCCAAAAGAAAAATATCTTTTTCTAAATTCTTGCTGATAATATAATCTGAAACGCTCTCCATAAGTTCTCCATTTCCTACAAGAATCATTTTAGTATGAATATGTTTTTTATGAAGTACCTCAAATATATCCACTGCTCTTTTCTGATTTTTTTGTGGCGTAAATCTTCCAATATTTCCAATTAACAGCGTATTTTTATCTAATTGAAGCTCTTTTCTTTTACGTTTTCTAATACTATTATCAAATTGAAAATTATCTGTAATAATCCCATTGGACAAAATCTCAAAAGAATCCTTTGAAAACAGCCAATTGCCTGCTTGTGTAGAACAAGCAAACTTTTTAGTAGCTGCTTTATTCAAATAAGGTTTATTTATTTTATGAAGGATTTTTGAAATTCCTCCAATACTTGGTGCAGTATTATGAGAATGTACAAAAATTTTTTTCATTTTGCATTGCTTGCTTAACAATAATGGAACAATATTAGCCGCCGAATTTTTATGAATGTGTACCACATCCACTCCGCTTTTCAACAACTTTTTTACATCTTTATAATAATTTATAATATCTGAATGAGCTGAAACATGGTGAATAATTCCTCCTAATGATAAAAATTGCTCTTCTAAGGCAGCCTCTTTTGCTGTTGTTACAAATTCAAACTGCACGCTATCTCTATCAATTTGCTTGTATAAATTAAGCAAAAATGTTTCTATTCCTCCTAAATTTTCATCCAACTCAAAATGAAGCACTCGTATTTTCTTCATAAACAAAATCACCATACATATTTTAAAATTTGAAATCTTCTTAAAACACTTTTTCACGTGTCCATTTTATATTTTCTTTTACAACGACTGCTGGATGTCCAACTGCCAAAACATGATTTGGTATCACTTTAGATACCATCGAATCTGAACCTATAATGCTCCCATTGCCTACAACTGCACCTTTCATAATCTTAGTGTTTGGTGCAATCCACACATGCTCACCCAAAATTACATTTTTAGCAGGATTTATCCTTCTATTCGTATTTAAATCATATATCGGATGAGAATCTGAAGTCCTGACAATAATATTATTAGAAAACATACAATCTTTTCCTACAACAATTTTAGAATAATCTTCCTGCGCACAGAAATGTACTGTATGTGTAAAGGTACTCCCTTCACCTACAATAATTTCAATATTATTGCCTTCTATCCAAAAAGAACAATTTTCCCCAACCCAACAATTTTTTTCAAAAACAATTTTATTATTATTTCCTCTAATCCGAAAGGTCGTATCATATAGGGTACACCCATTATCAATTTTTATATAATTATCTTTTCCCTGAATATCTTTCTTTAATCGTGCATAACCATTATTGTTAAGCTGATACCCCCCCCCTTGATTTTTTAGTGTTCTAAAGGTCATTGCTAATGAATAAAAATATTTATGTTTAAATACAAACTTTTTTACTAATTCAAAAACTTTCATTACCGTTCCCCTTAGCTATATACATTTCCTCAATTAACGCTTCTGTTTCTTTTGCAACTCTTTGTACATTAAACCTTTCATATACACACTTTTTTCCATTTTCTATTAAAGTCCGTCCAATATTTGATGTATAAATTTTTTCTACTGCATTTGCAGCAGCGTTATAATCATCCATATTTACTAACAAACCATTCACACCATCTGTAATAATATTGGGGATTGCATCTACCTTTGTTGCAATAATTGGCTTTTCTTCAAGCATATACTCAGGCAAAACCAATCCAAAACCCTCCCAGCGAGAAAGAAGCATTGCAACATCAAAACAACGAATATAATCCAAAGGATTATGAACCCATCCTGTTATAAGAAACGATTTTGATAACCCATATTCGTTTATTCGTTTTACGATTTCTTCTTGCTCATCACCATCTCCAACCATTACAAAAAATGTATTGGGTATTTTCTCTTTTATTTGTCTTGCTGCTTCAACAAAGATATCTGGAGCCTTTTGCTTAGCCAGCCTTCCTACGCTCCCAATAACAAAAGCCTCTTCTGGAATACCTAGCTTTGTTCTAGTTAGCCCCGACTGGTTTCTATGCTCCTCAAAGTCTATACCATTATATATAACTTTGAGTTTATCAATCGAACATATACCTTCTCTAATTGCAGATTGTTTTTCATAGTCTGAAATACAAATAATCTTTGTACATAAAGGAGAAAGCATTTTCTCAATCAATGTATATATCTTTTTCTTGCTTTTACTAACCTTCATATTAAATGCCCAACCATGAGCATTATAAATACATTTATTTTTAAATCCTAAATTAGCAATTCTCGCTACCACGCCAGCTTTACTGCTATGAATATATACAACATCTGGATGATATTTTTTTATTAACTTACGAATATTAAATACCGCTTTTATTTCTTTTAGAAAACTGATTTCTCGATACATTTCAACCGTTTCTATTTTCGTTGCTAACTTTTTAAACTTTTGAATATCATAATCCTGAGAAAGAACCAAAATGTTGTTATATTTACTCTTATCAATATATTTAAGCAGAGTGTAAAGATAACGCTCCACTCCACCAGGAGCTTGAGCTACATGTATAACTGTTCTCATCCACACCTTCCCTTTGCTTACTCAATCTTTAAAGATAAACACACATTCTACTAATTTTTTTAATAACAAATTCAATTGGTAAAATATGCTAAAACTGTGTATCCCACATTATTATGTAGTAATACACAGTTTCAACAACTACCAAAGCATATTAACATAAGTTTTTACTTTAATCAATAACTTTCCCTAAATTAGCACAATTTTACACGTTTACTTACATATCTATTCGCAATCCACTTTAATCTTCTGTCTTGCTCTTTACAAACTGCATTCCCAACACCAATGCTAAACCTGCAACACATGCAATTATATGAAATGTATCAAAACTCATTGCTGGCATAACATTTTTTAAAGTCGTCGGTCCCATCACAATAGCATAAAATGAACCTAACATCATGCCCAAAATCATATATACAGTCTGTGTACGAAACTTGTCAAGACACACTTTAATCACTTTAACAACGGTTAACGCGCCAAATATAATGCCCAGTCCAAATACAAACAACGCTGGAAAATACGCCAAATTAAAATGTAATATTTCTTTGATAGCAGCCATAATTGGCATATAGACACCAAACACTAAAAGCAATGTAGAACCTGATATTCCTGGAAGAAACATCGCCGAGATAGCAAACATGCCAATAAAAAATAATTTTACGCCCAAACCAACAGAAAACGCAGCTAAATCCGAAGTCGCTTCAATCCTTCCATTAAGCCATGTCAGCCCAACGACAAACGCAATTCCTAATACGGCAAATAAAATCCCTTTTCCAACATCTTTGTAGCTTTCCTTTTCTTCTTTTACAATCAATGGAATCGCACCAGCAATAAATCCAATAAACAAGGAACTAACTACATAGATATGGCTTTCAAACAAAGATGATAATACAAGCGCTGCCAACGCCATACCAACAATCCATCCTAATCCCAGCTTAATAAGAAAATAGAGCGCATTTTTTCTGTCCTCCCCTTTCTTAAAAGCAATATCGTGAATTGAACCGATAAATTTATCATAAAATCCCATAATAAATGCTATCGTTCCGCCGGAAACGCCTGGTACACTATCGGCTAGTGCCATACAAAACCCTTGTATCATCGTGATGATTAATTTCATAAAAATAACTATTCCTTTCCATCATGTTCAAATTTAAGTTTATACATAAATATAAATTGACAAACCCAATCTTATTTAACCTGTAAACAAATTTATTTGTAAAATAATTTTCTTGACAAACTTTTTATTTTATTTTAATATATGTATAGAAGCGAGTTTTTAACCGTACAGCTATTGCTCAAGCGGGGTACTCGTTTCTTTTTTTATATTTATAATATCATATAAATAAAGTTTATTATTCGCTGCATATCGTATAATTAATTCACTATTAAAAATATTATATCGAACAATATTTTCTTGTTCATTAAATACTGGCAATGCAAATTTAGAATTATAACGATACCAACCATTCTTTGCATTTTTCTTATGTTTGTCAGCTAAATTTTCCTTAAAACGCTTATTTACAGCAATTTCAATTAATTCAGGAATGCCTTGTGCTGCATTGGCTTTAGCTTTTGCAATCGTACCTTTTAATTTTGCTGTGTATTGTGAACCCGCATATTCATCTATAAAATTTGTATCTATATAAATTTTATCTTTTGTTTCTATAATTTCAATTATTTCCCCAACGTACTGTTTTAAATAATTTTCTACGCCAGTCCAATCAATATTTCGTCGTCCTTTAAAAATCAGTTCCTTAATAAGAACAATTTTTTCACCATTAAAATTTTTTATAATGCTTATGTTTCTTTTCAAAAAATTTTATCCCCTTTAGCAAAATTATCTACTTTATATATTAAATTATTAACACATAAATAATCCTTTCAAAAATCAAACAACGACAACTGATTGCTCTCTGCCATCTTACCCAGTATACCCAAATCGCTGAGTTTGTCAATAACCGTCTGACCGACTTTGGCACGCTGGCGCAAATCATCTTTCGATAAAAACTCTCCGTCCCTTGCCGCAATCTCAATACCTTCTCCTGCAACTTCACCTACTTTGTCAATCACTTTAAAAGAGGGCATTATCTTTCCATCTATAATTTGAAAATTTCTTGCTTTTGCCTTGTAAATATCAATAGGCATAAATTCAAAGCCCCTTGCATACATTTCTTGGACAATTCGCATATCTTTCAGTTCGCCTTCCTCAGCAGCTGTAATTGTTCCATCATCCGCTTTTTTCTTATATAAATCAATAAAATAATCCAGTCTGTCCCTGCCCATCGTCATCTTTTCATAATCAAAATTATTCGCTCGTATGCTGTAATATGCACAATAATAAGCTAACGGATAAAAAACTTTACAGTATGCAACGCGCCATGCCATCATAACATAAGCTGCCGCATGTGCTTTTGGAAACATATATTTAATTTTCTTACAAGACCAAATATACCAGTCTGGCACATCATGCTTTCGCATAATCTCTTCTTGTTCGGGACTTAAGCCTTTTCCTTTACGCACTTTCTCCATAATGGTAAATGCGGTCTCACTCTCAATGCCTTTTTGTATCAGATATATCATAATATCATCTCTCGTACATATTGCTGTCGAAATTGTCGCTTTTCCTTCTTTTAACAAAGTCTGTGCATTGCCAAGCCACACATCGGTGCCATGTGAAAGTCCCGCAATTCTTACTAAATCCGAAAAATATTTTGGCTTTGTATCCATCAACATCTGCATGGCAAAATCCGTGCCAAATTCAGGGATTCCCAATGCGCCAAGCGGACAGCCGCCAATATCTTCCGGCTTAATTTTTAGAGCTTTGGTCGATTGAAATAAAGACATAACCTCTTTGGAATCAAGTGGAATATCAAGCGGGTCAACCCCTGTCAAATCTTGGAGCATACGAATCATTGTCGGGTCTAAATGTCCTAATATATCCAATTTTAAAAGGTTGTGGTCAATGCTGTGATAATCAAAATGTGTTGTTACAATAGGCGTTGTCATATCGTTCGCTGGATGCTGCACAGGCGTAAAGGAATTGATTTCATCTCCAATTGGAAGTACAACAATTCCGCCGGGGTGCTGACCGGTTGTTCTTCTTATATCAATGCATCCTTCTGAGATACGTTCTATCTCACATTTCCTCTTGACAATTGCCTTTCCTTCCCGCTCTGATTTTTCTTCAAAATATTTTTTTACATATCCATACGCCGTCTTATCTGCTACTGTACCGATAGTTCCTGCCTTAAAGGTTTGTCCCTTACCAAATATAACCTCTGTAAAGGTATGTGCTTTACTTTGATATTCATTAGAAAAATTCAAGTCAATATCGGGTTCTTTATTTCCCTTAAATCCTAAAAACGTTTCAAATGGTATATCAAAACCTAATTTATTGAGCTTATGTCCGCATTTCGGGCAATTTTTATCGGGCATATCACACCCTGCACCACCAGAAAATTTCTTAACTTCTTCCGAATCAAATTCATTGTAAAAACAATTTGGACATAAATAGTGTGGACTTAACGGATTGACTTCTGTAATACCTGCCATTGTCGCAGCAAACGATGAACCGACAGACCCTCTTGAACCTACCAGATAGCCGTCATCATTGGATTTCCACACCAATTTTTGTGCAATAATATACATCACTGAATACCCATTGCTGATAATAGAATTTAATTCTCTGTCAAGTCGTTCTCTCACAATATCCGGCAATGGATTTCCATATAGTTCATGTGCTCTGTCATTGCATATTTTGCGCAGCATCTGGTCTGAATTTTCAATGACAGGAGGACGTTTATCCGGACGAACAGGAATAATATTCTCACACATATCAAGAATTTTATTGGTGTTTGTCACAACAATCTCATATGCTTTATCGCTTCCAAGATAATCAAATTCATGGAGCATCTCTTCTGTTGTGTGAAGATACAACGGAGCTTGATTATCGGCATCAGCAAAGCCTTTGCCTGCCATAATAATCCTACGGTAAATTTCATCTTCTGGATTTAAAAAATGGACATCACATGTCGCCACTACTGGCTTTTTTAACTTGTCGCCAAGCTCAATAATCCGTCGGTTTAGATTTTTTAAATCTTCCTCATCTTTTACATAACAGTCCTCTTTTTCTATCATAAATCGATTATTTCCAAGCGGCTGTATTTCAAGATAGTCATAAAACCCAGCAATTCTTACAATCTCTGCTTCGGAACGACCATTTAACAATGCTTGAAACAACTCGCCAGCCTCACAGGCGCTCCCCACAATAAGACCTTCTCGATATTGGTTCACAAGACTTTTTGGTATTTTGGGAAAACGGCTGAAATACTGCAAATGTGAGGCGGAAATCAACTTATACAAATTAATTCGTCCCATTTCGCTGGATGCCAGTATAATGCAATGATATTGATGTAGCTTTTTTATTGCATTTTCATCTAATTTTCCCTTATCATTTAATTGCTCTAAATTGTCAATATCTCTGTCTTTTAACATTTCAACCATCTTTAAATAGATATGCGCTGTCGCTTCGGCATCATCGACTGCCCTATGATGATTTTCTAAAGATACTTTAAAATGTTTGCAGAGTGTATCTAACTTATAATTATGTAAATTGGGCATAATAAACTGCCCTAACATTACCGTATCTAATATTGTAGGGTTCCACTCTATTCCAAGTTTTGCCGCCTTATTCATAATAAAGCTGGTATCAAACCGCGCGTTATGTGCCACAACAACTGCATTTTCACAAAATGCCAAAAATTCAGGAAGTACAACTTCAATAGAAGGTTCATTTAAAACCATCGCATCATTAATCTTTGTAAGCTCTTCAATTCTAAATGGAATTGGTATCTTTGGATTAATAAATCGGCTAAATCGGTCTACAATTTGACCTTCAGATATTTTTACAGCGCCTATCTCAATAATACAGTCAAATTCTGCTGAAAATCCTGTTGTCTCAATATCAAAAACTACATAAGTATCATCAAGCGACTGCCCCTGTGAATTGGTTACAATGGTCATTGTATCATCTACTAAATAGGCCTCTACTCCATAGATAATTTTAAAATCAAGTTCCTTTTCTTTTTTCTTATAATCACCTTTTATTTTATCAATTGTGTGGTAAGCTTCTGTAAATGCCTGAACAACGCCATGGTCTGTAATGGCAATGCCCTTATGTCCCCATTTAATAGCTTGCTTTATAATATCCGATACCGAAGATACACCATCCATATCGCTCATCTTGGTATGACAGTGCAGCTCTACCCGCTTATTTAATGCAAGGTCATTTCTTTCCGTTCTTGTATCGGAATGTTTGCGGATTCCCCACACATTTGTAATCGATATTTCTTGGTCGTATTTATCTAGCGTTGCCGCCCCTCTGATTTTTAAAAAGGCTCCCTTTTTTATATATTCTTTTACTTCAGGAAGCTGCTCATCTCTTAAAAACATTTTTACGGTGATGGTATCTGTAAAATCGGTCACATCAAATATCAATATGGTTCGCTCATTTCGGATAGGTCGCTCATCAATCTTACGAACCATCCCAGCAACAATAACTTCACCAATTGCGGAATCAATCTGTTCAATAGGCGTTATATCACCATCAAAATCTTTCCCAAACAAAACATCTTCGTTGGCTGGCTTTCTTCTATAAAATTCATTGGTATCATTCTTATATGTATTTCCTGAATAAAAAGAAGACTTTTTAACAGGCGCTTTACTAATAACACTTGTATTACTATTACTTTTTCGTTTCGTCTCTGTATTTTTGCCTTCTGCATTTTTACTTTCTGTTACTTCGTTTTCTTTGGCTATATTCATATTTTTTTCAATCTGTGCAACCCTTAAAGACAGCTTATACTTATTTTCTTTTTCGTAATGACTCTCTTCTTTTTTCGCATATTGATAAATAACATCAATCTCCATATGAAATCGGTTTAAAAAAACTTTGGTAAAATAATCTTTTAAATCATTGGCATAGGTTCTTGACATAAAACCATCCTCCAGCGTGATAACAAGGCAATCTTCGCCTTGAAATTCAACGGTGGAGGTTTTTAAAACATTATATTGTAACATCCAATATTTTTCCAATTCAAATAGTATACTATTGTAATATAATTCCATTATCTTTTTGGGGGTATATTGTTTTGAAAGATGATATCGGTCAATGATGCGCACATCCATATTTTTCATCCGAAATACTTGCCTTTTGAGCGCATCCTCGACTTGATATAAGACAGGCTTTTCAATAAGCCTGTCACTCTCTATATATATTTTTGCCATAGAATTTGTAGATGTTTTTGAAACCCGAACGACTTGTGTATCTTCCATATATACATACAATTCTTCAGGTACTTTTAAAGACCAAAATACTTCAAAAAATTTATTTTCCATGCCAATCTCCATGCCGTAGCCTTTAAAATCCTATTACCTTGAAAACCAACTATTTTGCTGCTTATTCATTCCAATGCTCTAACTCATATTTTAACACATCAAGCAATTGACTTTCTTCAACTTTTTTAATCACTTCACCTTTTTTTATCAAAACACCGCAGCCATCTCCTCCAGCAATACCTAAATCTGCCTCTTTTGCCTCGCCAGGTCCATTGACTACGCAGCCCATAACGGCTACTTTTAAATCCAAATCATAATTTGCTGTCATCTCTTCAACTTTTGTTGCAAGACCAATTAAGTCAATCTGTGTTCTTCCACAAGTAGGGCAAGAAACCACCTCAATTCCGCCTTTTCTAAGTCCTAACGTCTTTAATATAATCTTGGCAGCTTCCACTTCTTTTACAGGGTCATCCGTCAACGATACTCGTATTGTATCGCCAATTCCTTGATTTAAAATAATACCAAGCCCTATGGCTGATTTAATGCTTCCTGAAAAAATCGTTCCCGATTCCGTAATCCCTACATGCAATGGATAATTTGTCCTTTGAGCTATCATTTCATGTGCTTTTACGCACATCATAACATCGGAAGACTTTATACTGATAACCATATTATCATATCCAAAGGATTCTATGATTTTTACTTTATCAAGTGCGCTTTCTACCAATCCTTCCGCCGTAACTCCATGATACTTTTCTATCAGCTCTTTTTCAAGAGAACCGCTGTTGACGCCAACACGTATTGGAATATTTCGTTCCTTTGCAACCGCAATAACTGCCTCAATTTTTTCTTTTCCTCCAATATTGCCTGGATTAATGCGAATCTTATCAGCCCCATTTTCCATTGCCGCAATTGCCATTCGATAGTCAAAATGTATATCTGCTACTAATGGTATATGAATTTGTTTCTTTATTTGACGGACAGCTTCTGCTGCCTTTTGATTGGGAACCGTACAACGCACAATCTGACAGCCAGCCGCTTCCAATTTTAATATTTGTTCAACCGTAGCCTCAACATCTTCTGTCTTTGTATTCGTCATGGATTGAATGGCAATCGGATTTTTGCCGCCAATAAGACAATCCCCTATTTGAACTGTTTTTGTATTCATTCATTTTCCCTCTTTTAAATTTTTTAAAGTTAATTTGCAGCATTGAAGTGGGGGACTTCCTTGATGAGGTTAGAATAAATTTACAATGTCCTTTACAAACACATAAACTGCCAATATCATCAACAATACCATTCCCACTAAATGAACAATTCCTTCATGTTCTTTTTTAATCGGTTTTCCTCTCAACACTTCTATGATAAGAAACAGTAATTTTCCGCCGTCTAATCCTGGAATTGGAAGCAAGTTCATCACGCCAAGATTGGCGCTGAGCATCACAATAAAATTCGTTACATTTAAAAATACATACCAAGCTCCGTCCTGCCTGCTTTCCTCCACAACAGTACTAACTGCATCGACAATTCCCACAGGTCCTGACAAATCATTGACGCCAACCTTGCCTGAAAACATCATTCCTACACTTTTGACAACAACCTCTATCCAATAGCCAACCTCTTTAAACGCATTGCCTATCGTTGCGGCAGGTCCCACTTTAATTCGGTTTCCATAACAAGACATTCCTGTTACATATCCGGAATTTTCTACTAATTTTGGAGTAACTTGCAACGTCTGTGTAGCTCCGTCTCTATTGATAACCACATCAATCGTTCTGGCTTTTGTCTCTTTTAAGATATCTGTCAATGTCAATTCATTGGTAATCTTTTTGCCATCAAGAGAAACAACAATATCTCCTTTTTTCAGTCCCGCTTCTGCTGCCGCAGAATCTTCAACAATACTGTCAATCAGCGTATTGTTTGTTACCACAACGCCTAACATATAAGATGAATTGGTTACATATTCGGGTGTAACGGTGGTGTTAAATTCCTCACCGTTTCTTTTATAGACAATATCCATTGTCTCGCCTTCATGGTAGCTGTTATAAAAAAAGTATTCTCTTGCAAAGGACATTTTATCCTTATTAATACTTACAATTTCATCGCCTACCTGTAACCCGGCAGCAGATGCTGGTGAATTTTCTTGCACAACATCAATTCTGCAAGGGTCAACACCAACAGAACCAATCACTACAATTGCTCCTACAAAGGCAAGTATAAAGTTAAAAAATGGACCTGCCAGTTCAATTGCAATTCTTGCCCATACTGGTTTATTATTATATGTTCTGCTCTCATCATATTGTTTTAACAGATTTTTATATTTACTGTCTTTTTCTTCTTCGTCCTCCTCATCTTCCTTTGCCGCCTCAATAAGCTCGTTTCCAAGCATAAGACAATACCCGCCAAATGGAATCAGTTTCAGGCAGTATTCGGTATCATTTTTCTTAAAATGCAGCAATTTGGGTCCAAACCCAATCGCAAACTCTAAAACAACAACACCATTTGCTTTTGCTAAAATAAAATGCCCAAATTCATGTACCAGTATAAGCAATCCTAAAATCACTATTGCTAATAAAATATTCATATAAACTAATAACCATGCCTTTCTAAAAATTACTAAGTAATTCATAAACCGATTGTTCTGTTTCTAGTATCTGTTCTATGCTAGGATTATCAATAAAAGGAATCGTACTCATGGCATATTCTATCATATCGTAAATTTGTAAAAAAGTGATTTTCTCATCTAAAAAATAACGAACAGCATACTCATTAGCAGCATTAAATATGGTTGGAACATTTCCACCTGCTCTAGCTGCCTTATAGGCATATGCCAACCCTTTAAATGTCTCCATATTCGGCTTTTCAAATGTAATCTGCCCTAACTCATAAAAATCAAGAGGCTTGATATCAAGCGTTCGGCGATTTGGATAATACAGTGCATATTGAATAGGAAGACGCATATCCGGATTTCCCATCTGTGCTATAACGCTCCCATCAACAAATTGTACCATTGAATGGATAACACTCTGCGGCTGCACAATAACTTGTATCTTATCAAAAGGCACATCAAACAGCCATTGTGCCTCGATAACTTCCAAACCTTTATTAACCATTGTAGAAGAATCAACGGTAATTTTCTTTCCCATCGTCCAGTTAGGATGCTTTAACGCATCCTTCAATTGAACATGTTTTAAAAACTCGATATCTTTTCCTCTGAATGGTCCTCCTGAAGCAGTGAGCAGTATTTTGTCAAGCTCTTTTTTATTTTCCCCATGAAGACACTGAAATATTGCAGAATGTTCACTGTCAACTGGATAAATACACACATGATTTTCTTTTGCCAGCTTCATAATAATATGACCTGCTGTGACAAGCGTCTCTTTGTTTGCCAAAGCGATATCTTTATGTGCTTTTATCGCCTCGATTGTTGGAACAATCCCCATCATTCCGACAACTGCAGTGACAACCATATCTGCTAAATCCAATGTAGCCGCCTCTATTAGCCCCTTTGAGCCATATACAATTTTGACATTCATATCCGAAACAAGAAGCTTTAATTCATCTGCACCTTCTTTTGTTGCCACACATGCTAACTGTGGCTTAAACTCTCGTATCTGCTTTGCTAATTCATCAATTCTTGTTCCTGCTGCCAATGCGGCAACCTGAATATCTTTATTATCTCTTACAACTTGAAGTGTCTGTGTCCCAATAGAACCCGTAGAACCTAATACGGATATATTTTTCATAATCATTTCAACTGTACTTTTACTGCTTTAAAGCGATAAATACAGCCCTTTCCTACTATAACTTATATTTAAACAATTTTGAACCTCTCACGACTAAAGTCGCGGATATTGTTGCCTTATATTACAAAATCTAAACTTTCTTAATTATATGCAAGTACTTTTGCACATCTCAACAAAACATAAATTTACATCAACATATTTATCAAATAAATAGCCCAATATACGGCAGGTGCCGTAAAAATCACACTGTCAAATCGGTCTAATATCCCTCCATGTCCTGGTATCAATTCTCCATAATCTTTAATATTGTAACTGCGCTTTATCGCGGATGCCCCCAAATCACCTATAATCGATAAAATTGCTCCAACAAAACTTGCAATTCCAAACGTATATACAGGATGAACAAAAACTTCTGTCATTTTTGCACTAACCAGATAACCATATACAAATCCAACTATGGTTGCTGTTAAAACACCGCCAACAGCGCCTTCCCATGTTTTTTTAGGCGACAATTTTACTACCATCTTATGTTTGCCAAACAACACACCTGTAAAATATGCAAAAGTATCATTGACCCAAGAGGTAACAAATACAAGCCATATCACATAAATACCATCATTAAGCGCTCTTATCTTATATACATACGAAATCATAAATGAAACATAAATAACACCCACAAATGCTGTCATCATTTGGCTTACACTGTACTTTGGAAAGGTTATCACATATGCTGTCATAATCGCTATAAAAGAAATGACAACAATAAGAATCTCCAACTGTTCCATTTCTAATTTGATACATATATAATATATAATAGTAGTGAAATAACCTAAAAATCCCATTATATTATTATGAATATCAACTACTTTATATAATTCATACAAACCTATCAACGCAATGCCAAAACATAATAGATAAAGATACCAATCTCCTATTATAAGAGCTGAAATCATAATTACTGCAAGCACTGCACCGCTTATCACTCTGGTTTTCACTTATTTCCTCCTTATACGCCGCCAAATCTGCGTTCTCTTTTATTATATTTTTCAAACGCTTTTATTAATTCTTCTTCATTAAAATCTGGCCACAAAGTATCTGTAAAATAAAACTCTGTATATGCAAGCTGCCAAGGCAAATAATTTGACAAGCGTTCTTCACCACTTGTTCTGATAAGCAAATCAGGGTCTGGAAGCTCGCAGGTGTCTAAATTATCATTTATTGTCTGTTCTGTAATATCCAAAGCGCACAATGTTCCTTCTTCTATCTGACTTGCAATTTTTTTAACCGCTCTAGTTATCTCATCTCTTCCACCATAGTTAATTGCAATCGTAAAATTTAAACCTGTATTATTTTTTGTTGTCTCTTCCAAAACTTCAATACTTTCAATAATATCTTTGCTCAGCCCTTCTCTCTTGCCAATAACTCTACATTTTACATTATTTTTCATAGACTTTTTAACACAATCTTTTAAGTACAATCTTAATATACTCATCAATATTGAAACTTCTTCTTCTGAACGTTTCCAATTTTCAGTTGAAAAAGCATATACAGTAAAATATTTCACGCCGTATTCATCGACAATATAAAGCATATCTTCAACAACTTGACTTCCCACCTTATGCCCATAGGTTCTTGGCATATGGCGTTTTTTTGCCCAACGCCCGTTGCCGTCTAAAATAACAGCAATATGCGCAGGAATATTCAAGCCTAATTTTTCATTAAAATAATCCATACTCAGCCCTCATTTTTTATTACAAAATCCGTAGAATATGGTAACTAATCACACCAGAATTCTACGGACCTTCACTTTAAACTGTCATTATTTCCTTAGTCTTATCCTCAATTGCTTTATCAATTATAGCTACATATTTATCTGTAAGCTTTTGAATCTCGTCTTCAATATTCTTTAGCTCATCTTCTGAAATCTCAGAGGCTTTATTCTGCTTTTTAAAATCATCGTTTGCATCACGCCTGATGTTACGAATGGCAACCTTTGCATTGTCCCCTTTCTTCTTAACATCTTTTGATAATTCTTTACGTCTGTCCTCTGTAAGTTCAGGAAATACTAAGCGAATAATTTTACCATCATTGTTTGGCGTAATTCCTAAATCAGACAATAAGATAGCTTTTTCAATTTCTTTTATAAGGTTACTCTCCCATGGCTGAATCTGAATCATTCTTGCCTCTGGAACAGATATATTGGCAACCTGCTGCAATGGAGTAGGTGCGCCATAATAATCCACTCTAATTTTATCTAAAATATGTGGATTTGCTCTTCCTGCTCTGATAGATGTATATTCATCTTCAAGTGCTGCTACTGATTTTTTCATTTTTTCTTCGTATTCTTTTATCTCGCTCATTTATACTCTCTGCTAAAAACATATGCTTATACTATAAAATATATGTTTGATGACTAAAAACAATCCTTTGACTGTTCATCATCGAAATAGCTTTTCCTTTCTTAATTTTTTATATATATAATTTATTTTTATATGTTAAACGGTAACAACCGTACCATTAAATTGACCTGTCATGGCATTTAAAATGCTATTTTTTTCTTCAAGACCAAATATCATAAGCGGCATCTTATTTTCCATACACATAACGGAAGCGGTCATATCAATAACGCCAAGTTTTTTATCAACAACTTCCTGAATGGAAAGATTTTTATATTTCTTTGCATTTGGATTTTTCTTAGGGTCACTATCATAAACGCCGTCAATTGCTTTTGCCAAAAAAATAGCATCGGCGTCAAGCTCAATCGCCCGCAAAACAATTCCTGTATCGGTGGAAAAATATGGATGTCCCGTGCCTCCTGCAAAAAATACGACAATCCCTTGCGAGAAATATTGATTTGCCCTATCTTTAGAAAATCGCTTTGTCATTGTCCCACATTCAAAAGGGGTGAGAATTTCTGTCTTAATCCCATATGAACGGAATAGTTCGGATACATAGATACAGTTCATCACTGTGGCAAGCATACCTATCTGGTCTGCCTTCGTGCGGTCTATATTATCGTTTGACCTTCCTCTCCAATAATTGCCGCCGCCAATGACAATGCCAACATCAAGACCTTTTTCAACAATCTGCTTGACTTGTCTGGCTATATCAATAATGCGTTCATCGTCATAACCTGAATGATTCGTACCTGCAAGAGCCTCGCCACTCAGTTTAAGAAGTACTCTTTTTAACTCCTCCATCGCTTTGACCTTTCTAAAATTATTTATTTTTATATAAAATCTTATTTCTGCCAATCTATATGTTGAATCTTTTTTTAATCACTTATTATTTTCTATAAAATCGTCAAATATATCAGTTGGTTTAAAATCAGCATAGCACTGTGAACAGCAGCCATTAATCGTTGCTCCATTATTTACCTGTACTGATTCTGATTTAATATTACCAAGCACAACAGCTGTTGAGTCAATAATAACAGGTCCATGTACATCGACATCACCTTTGACTGCCCCTGCTATCACAGCAGATGTGGCAGAAATGTTGCCGACAATAATTGTTTTATGTCCAATTTTAATAGGTCCTGTACTTTCTATATTTCCTTGAATATGTGCATTTTCAGCAAACATTTCCTTTGTTTTGACATCGCCTATCAATTTCCCGCTTACAGTCAATTTTCCCATACAAGTAATATTTCCAACAACACAGCCGTACAGTTCAATAGAACCTTGTGAATTTAGTTCCCCTTTAATTGACAACTCTTTTGCAATAATAGAAACATGTTCTTGCGGTAAAATAGTATTTTCTATATTTTCATCACTGCCTGGCAATACGGATTGTTCTGTAAATTCGGATTCTTCTTTTGATGGATTCAAAACAAATGAATTATCAGTCAATACATTATCCACTGATAAATGATTTATTTTATCTGATTTTATCTTATCATTTGAATTAAAGTTATTTGAATATTCCTTATCTAACGATAATTCTGCTTCTTTTGCAAGACTGGCTGCCAATTTAGCAAGCTCTGGCTCTGTGGAAGACTCGCCGACATATTCTGAATCAAGCGTATGAACAATCTTATTATTTTCAACATTATTTTTGTCAAAATCATTGGCAGTCTCATTCAAATTATCCTTCAAATCTCTAAAAAACCCCATCAAACCCTCCTTTGCAGATAACAAACTGTGGCTATTATAGCATATTAGTCAAAACAATTCAACAGTGAAGTGCCAATTGTTCCCTCTGGCATTTTGACACCAAAATTATCAGCTATGGTTGCCCCAATAACAGCAAATGTATCGGCTTCTCCCAAATCTTTTTTAGATGTCATGGATTTAGAATACGCAAGCATTGGAACTTTCTCTCTCGTATGGTCTGTTCCCTTATAAGTCGGGTCGTTGCCATGGTCTGCTGTGATGATTAAAAGGTCTTTTTCTCCAATAAGAGGCAGCAGCTCCCCTAATTTTATATCAAATCGCTCCAGCTCATCACCATATCCGACTGCATTTCTTCGATGTCCCCACAATGCGTCAAAATCCACAAGATTAACAAAACAAAGCCCGTTAAAGTCTGTCTTTGCTATCTGAATGGTCTGTTCCATCCCATGTACGGAACTTTTTGATTTATTGATTTGTGTAATGCCCTCGCCGTCAAATATATCGCTAATTTTCCCCACAGAAATCACATCATACCCCTGTTCTTTCAGTGCATTTAACACCGTTTTTCCAAACGGCTTTAAAGCGTAATCATGCCGGTTTGATGTTCTTACAAAATCCCCCTTCTTTTTTCCTACATACGGTCTTGCAATGACTCTTCCCACTTTCCATTGTTCCTGCATAGTAAGCTCTCTTGCAATTTCACAGTAATGATACAATGTCTCTAACCCCATTGTCTCCTCATTGCCGCATATCTGTAAAACCGAATCTGCCGATGTATATACAATTAACTCTCCATTATTGATTTCTCGCTCGCCCAGCTCTTCTAATATCTGTGTCCCACTTGCACTTTTGTTTCCGATAATTTTCCTACCTGTTCTTTTTTCTAACTCTTCAATCAACGCATCTGGAAAACCATGTTCTGTAAACGTCTTAAATGGCTTTGTAACATACAACCCCATCATTTCCCAATGACCTGTCATTGTATCTTTTCCTCTGCTACGCTCAGATAGCTTCATATAACAGCCAAGTGGATTGTCTTGATGTCCAATCTGTTTTAAATTTGTTAAATTGCTTATGCCTAACTTTGTTAGATTTGGAATCAAAAAAGTTTCTCTGCTTTCTGAAATATGTTGTAATGTATTAACCCCAATATCCCCATATTCCTTTGAATCGGACATCTCTCCAATCCCCAATGAGTCAATCACAAGAACAAAAATTCTTTTATATTTTTTACCTTCCATAAAAATCCTCATTTCTGCGCTGCTTTTTGCGCATAAACAACTTTGTGTCAAGCAACGCGCAGACACAAATTGTGGTGTGAAAAATTTATTTTTCACACTATCTCCCATTTTATTTAATATTATAAATTTATATTCTATTATTGTCTATATTCTGATTGTTTATATTTCAATAACTTTTTTAAATCTCTTAATTGCATTTTTTGTCCTACAATTTTTTACACTGTTATAAATATACAAAATATAACTAACTACATTATACCTCTTATTTTAATACTATACAACTTCTATTTCCAGCAACTCCATTTATTTTCATTCCTTATTTATACTGTATTTACAAACTAATAAAATTTGTAATTATCTTTGATATAAAAACTTTAATGATAAATCAAATAGGAAAATTTCATCTTTCCCTACTCACCGCGTGGGGTGCGTGCTGCAAAGCAGCAAATTTCCTCACACATCCTGCATATAAAAAAGAGACCACCCCGTATTTAAAAACGGGGTGACCTCTAAATTACTACCCTTTTAATGACTTTATGTAAATCATTATCAAACAACTATTCATCTGTCTATTGTTTATTTTATTATTATAATCACTTCACATGAAACATATCCGTCAAATTCTTTAACATTTTTGTATGTGAACTAAGTTCCTCACTAGTAGCTGCGCTCTCCTGTGCAATTGCAGAATTTGTCTGTACTACACTCGAAATTTGTTTAATTTGTTCCTGAATATCTGAAACTGCCACTGCCTGCATATGTGAATCATCTGCAATCTGGATGGTTGTCTCCATAACCTGATTTGCGCCTGAAACAACAAATTCCAACTGTGATGCCATCTCGCTGGCAATCTTAAAACCATGTTCTACTCGCTGAATAGAATTTTCAATCAAATCGGTCGTTGTCTTAGAGGCTTCTGCACTCTTTCCTGCTAACCCACGCACCTCGTCAGCAACAACTGCAAAGCCCTTACCTGCCTCGCCTGCCCTTGCTGCTTCCACTGCCGCATTTAATGCAAGAATATTCGTTTGCATTGCAATATTTTCAATTGTTTTAATAATATTGCTAATTTCATTGGAGCTTTCATTGATTTCCTGCATCGCGTCAATCATTTCTTTCATCTTCTGATTGCTCTCCAAAATCTGACTGCCGACTGTTTCTACCATCTGACTTGCCTGCTGTGCATTTTCTGCGGACTGTGAAATACGCTGTGAAACCTCACATATATTCCTCTCCAATCCCTCAATGGTACTTGCCTGTTCCACCGTTCCTTGACTAAGCGACTGTGCGCCAGCAGACACTTGGTCGGCACCATTAGAAACATAGTCTGTACTCTCCATAATCTGCGACATTGTACTATTTAATTTTTTCAAAATTTTATCTAGTGATTCCTTAATAGAAACAAAATCACCAACATAGTTTTGTTTTGTTTTTGCCTTTAAATTCCCGTCTGAAATTGCTTGTAATATAACAGAAATTTCTCCAATATATCCCTTTAGATTATTCATCATATTTTGAAAAACACGTGTTAAATAACCAATTTCATCATTGGAATGAATATCAATCTTCACCTCTTGATTTGTTTTTAATCCCAAATTGCCTTGCTCCATCATCTGTGCTAAACCAGTAAGCTTTGCAAGTGGTCTGGAAACAAAACGACCAATAAAAAAAGACATAATGATAATGCTTATAATAACTGCAACAGCACCTACCACTGCTGCCATTATCATTGTTCCATTAAGCTGCTCAATAGCTGATTGAAACGAAATACCTGCAAAAATCAAGCCGTTAATCTGACCATTCTCATCTTTGGTAGGTACATACGAACATATATGCTTAACACCAAGAATTTCCATATTTCCGATATAACTTTTTCCTTGTTTCAATACAATATTAACCAACTCGTCTGACAGTTTTGTGCCGACAACGCGTTCTCCATTTTGCTGAATCGTTGTATATGCTCTTACATCTTTGTCAAAAATCGTAAATTCACAGCGCATCATACTCTTTAACTCATCTAACATTTCATTTTTATTTTCTGGTCCCACATAACCATCCAACTCATATGCCAAAATATTGGTTGCATTGACACAGCGGTCTTTCAACAAACTCATAGCAAAGTTATACAACATGAAAAGACATAAAAAAACAATTAAAATCATGCTGGCTACCTGAAGGCAAGTCATCAAAATATTTATTCTGCGTCCTAAATGTTTTACTTTTTCATTCTTCATTTTATAATCATGCTCCTTTCTTCATATGCAAATTTGCAATTCATACACTAATTTGCGATTGAATATTTTAATTTTTCAACCTTTTAAAAGGGGCAATCATAGAAAATACTATGTTTTGCCCCAGCATTATGAAATAATTTTATATAATATTGTTAAAAAAAGCAAGATAAAGTTTTGAGACTGTTACAAGTTGTATGTAAAGTTAATATAACATTATTTTGTAATGAGATAGTTAAGATGCCAATGAAGTATTGTATTAATTACGTTTGCACAAAACTTTTTGTTGAAATCAGACAAAAAATTTTCTGCTTGTTCATATACAATTCTATCATTATTTTTTAAATTCATAGAACAAAATTTATCTAACACATATAAACTCTTTTCAATTTTTTTAAGAAGATTTAATAATTATACAAATAATAATAAACAATTAAAAATAAAGATATTTTAAAAAATATAAAAATTTCGTATCTTTTAAAAAATGAACTTAATAATGTAAAATAATTTCATAACAATTTTTGACAAGATGTAATATAATCCTTGCTAATCAATATAGACAGTATGGGGATAGTTTCTCGGTTGCCCTTTTCAGAAACGGAAAGGAGGTTCTATGAATACATTAGAAGTATTAACTTTACTCTTGGTAGTATTTGCTGCCTTAACTTACATAGATAATCATAACAACCGTAAATAGACAAAAAAAGCTATCTCCTACGGCAATAGGGATAGCTTGTGTAACTTGTAAACTTTGTTGCATTTCTGTCTAGGGTAATGGGGAACATGCCATATCTCCGTTACCTTTTATATTAATTATAAACAATTACTTGCATATTTGCAAGTAATTGTTTAGGAAATGGGGATGTTTTTTACATCCTCATTTTTTATAATTTTTTTATTTTTAAAATAATTTTTAATATAAAACTCTTTCTTTATTACTAATATCATATTTTATAACAAATTCTCTAGTATAATCTGTATTTTTTCATTAAAATTTCCCATTTTATGCTTTAGTTAAGTGGATATTCGCAATCCGCTACGCTACTTGCTCAAACCCGCTAGCTACTATCGTAGCTTTTCAGTGGGAGCTTATACTCCCACTGAAACAAGCAAATCCCCCGCTTATGCCTTTGCAGCATTGAAGTGGGGGGGGGAGACTTCCTTGATGAGATTAAAATATACTATTAATATTGTATATCTACCTAATTTTTATTTAAATTTATATTAATTTCATTTATTTCTTGCTTTATTTCATTTGGCACTACAATACTATCCATACAAGACTCAATAAACTCCATTATTTCATAATCCACATCTATTTTATTTTCCAAAACTAGCAGCATAAAAACCATAGCTTTCTCTTCTTTGCCTACAACCTCTTCTTGACTCCACCATTGTATAGCTTTTTCAATAGAATATTCAATCTTTCTAATCTCTTGTCTAGCTTTTTCCCATTCACTTTGCATACTATATATAAGCGCCTTATTAATATGAAAAACAGCATACTTATCCATCCAACGAATCTTATTAATTATATCTAACGCAGGTGTTTTTATTTCTGATATTTCACCTCTTCGCATCATAAAGCATATATTAATAAGAGCTGGATTATATTTTCCTTCAAATATTTCGTCAAAACGCTCAGATACTTCCAAAAGCATATTCTTACATAAATCAATATTATGTTCAATATAAGCCTCTATTGCCATAGACATTTTAGTTTCTAATTCTCGATAAACTTTATATTGTTCATTATTTTCTAAATAAATATCTTGCTCTTTCTTTTCCATACATTCAAAATATATGTCATGAAATAATGTCCAATCTTCATATAACTTACTATTGTTACATATTTCAATTGATTTTTTACACAATTCTTTCTTTTCATATTGATTTTTTATAGTACAAATATACATTTTCAATATACTTATCATACATTTTTTTATAAAAGGAGCACTTTCTTTCTTATGACATAATTCTATACTATATTCAATATATTTTTGTTCTATTGTTTCTTTCAAATCAATTTTTCCAATAACAATTTCTCCTAACAAAAACGTATAATCCAAACATACCCCATAATCATTTATATTATCTATATCATATTGTTCTATCGCATCCATTGCAATTTTAATTTTATTATTAATATCTTCTTCTATATTACAATACACTTTATACGCTTTTAATAATAAATTCGATGATAGTTCATTTATATTAATTTGATTAAATATTTCACTTATTGATATATCAATGTTTATTTTTTCATCTATAAGCTCAAGCACAAATAAACAATAAAGTTCCAATATATCTTTATTATTTTTATGCTTTTCTTTGATATCGTTTATTATATTCTTATAGTTATCTAAAACCATTTTTTGTTTTTTTATTTGTTTAAAAGCAGTAATTAATAGCACTCTCGCCATTTCTTCATTATCCAACTGATATTTTCCTTGTTCGATAATATTATCTCGTATTGTAATACCTTGTTCTTTGTCAACAAAGTCTGCCTTTGTTCCTAATACTGCTAAATAAAGAATTTTACAATCATCTTTTTTATTACAAATATTTAAAACTTTATCATAAATTTTAACAGAATTTTTCTGTCCAAATTTTTTATTATGATACCAAACAATTAATATAATTTCTCTCATAAATAATTCTATTTGTTCTGAATCAATATCATTTGCTTTTACAAAAAATAAATGTAATACTGCCTCTAAAAATTCATATAATTCCTCTGTATTTTCTATTCTATTCTTAATATTTAACAATGGCATCAAAACACCTTTAAGAATATGCTCCAAATCATCATGGAGAAGAAAATTATAGTTTATTTTCTTTAATATCTTTGTAATATCTACAATATCCTTTTTTGCCGCTGCTGCATCTAATGAAATAACTTGTCTATCAATTTCGTTTAAAGATTTATCGATATCATTTAATTTGCGTTTCCATGATTTTACTGGGAACAGTTCTATATTTTCTGGTAAAAATCCATTTATTAAATCAATATAATATTGAATAGGATTACTAAACAAATATGGCGCTTCAAACTTAAATATCGAAATCAGAGCATTCAAAACATCTTCTGCTGGAAGCATTGGATTTTTTTCTTTTTTATCAATACTTTTATCCAAATCCATTTTCAAATCTGGCAATATAAAATTCACATCGTCAGCTTTTTTAAGCCAATTAGGTAACATTTCATAGTCTTTTTGAGTAAAACAAAACCACAGCCATTTATAGGGAAGCGCTGCATATTCTATACGTTCTTTCAATTTAGACATAATAACATCATCTTCCCACCCACTATAACCTATCACAATTGGAGACTGTGATTTTAAAAATTCTTCTATGGTTCCAGCAGTTGTCTTAATTCCCTGTTCACTTGCTATTTTTATAATCTCATTTTCTAAATTACAACAATCATAAAATTCATATGTCCCATGAACATGCATAATTTGAATATTATCTGAATTTTTATTTAATGCAATATTATCTAATACATTATTTGCAGAAAAAACATCATAATTTCCCAATAAATTCAAACTTTTTAGTAAATGATTGTCAAAATTAGGCGTAATTACTGTTGTTGCAATCTTTTTTGCATTTAGTATTTGCGCTAACAACAAATTACTTGTAGAAATTCTTGCATTATTAATAATAGTTTTCAAATATTGCTGTCTATTTTTCTTATTTTTATATGCTTGTCCAAACCAGTAAGAATAATATTTTGCACTATTTTCTGATAAATTTTCAGATTGTTGAAATACATCTTTTAATTCTTGACTATCTTCCCCATACAACTCTTTAATTCTATCTTGACAATGTTGTATAATCTCGCCAGCTGTTAATATTTCAGGGGCAGATATCCCTGAACCTACAACAAAGACATATGGACATTCCATTCCTCCCTGTTCATTGGTCGTTTTAACGGTTTCCCAAATTAATGCAATGGCTTCTCGCAGCTTTATTATTTCTCCCATATATTCTACTCCTTAGTAATAATAATTTATTATTTAATGTTCTATATAAAGACCTATCACTTTCTTTAATATTTCTTTCAAAAAATCGTTTAATTACTTTCACAATTTTACTCTGTATACTTTTTTATTATACAAAAAAATATTTATAAGGCAACCTTTTTATAAAAATAAAACCCTTGCAAATGGCATTTTCATGTCATCTGCAAGGGTTTTTATCTCTCTTATTATACTTTCATAAATTATGATGATTTCTTGAGTTGCTTACAACCTTTTCATCATCTAAAACCTTCTTACATTTTACAGTAAAAATGTTACCGCCTGCTGTATAACAGGTAGCAAAATCCCCATTCACATCAATCCTGTCTATCCCAAACTTTCCCACTTGAATAATCCCTTTATTACTTCTAATTTTTCTAACAAACATTATTTACCAGCCTCCTCCCCATCAAAGAATATGCACTTTCCCTTCACCACATCAGGGGAAAACAATCCTTCTCCTCTAAATTGTGTATTTTCAATCAATGTTACTTCTCCAGCCTTGCAGAGCAGATTATCACCACTGAAAAAAAATATCTGTACTTCCAGTATTTTCTATCTGGATGGCTTCTAACCCATCTGACCAGTGGTATGGTCGGATGCTTCGGATATCATCAAAATATCGAAAATCGACCTCATGCTTTTCCCAGTCTGTAACAAGATAACTATCCTGAAACATTCCAATATGCGGTCTTACAGGAATCTCAAGCACTTTTCCTTCACTATTCTTAAAAAGTGCCTTTCTTACAAATACCCCAATTATCTTGAGATACAACTCATTATTTTTTAATATCCTGTCTGCTTTTGCAATCAGCTCTGTCTTGCATTCTTCCTGTAATTTCTTACATTCACTCAAAGATAAGGCAGGAATGTCGAACTTGTGTAGACAATCTTTTATTTTTTTTAACTGCTCAAGATTAATTTCAGCAAACAGTAATTCATATTCATTTTTTGAATGGGTATATACAACCAAACGGCATTTTCTCCTCTCTAAATCAATCCTCTTAACAATACTTGTATCAATATGTATACCATCTTCTAACTCTGGATGCCCTGATACAAAGCCATGAGCGATATAACACATCTCCCTTGTCCCTTTCAGCTTATGCTTTGAAAAATACTATTCTGTTAATTGAATCATAACTTTCTCCCTTCTTTATTCTGGAACACTTTATCACACATCTTACATTAAACTTCCTGCTGTTAAAGCCAATGCCTCCTCAATCTGCTTTGAGCCAATATTTAAGTAACGCTGTGTCACTGAAACATTGGAATGTTGGAGTAGAATCCTTACTAATTCAATATTGTAATCACTCTCAACATACACTTTTACACTGAAATATTTTCTATAACTGTGTGAGCCATAATTTCTCAATGGAAGTTCCATCTTGTTAAACACAAAATTCAGATAACGCTCTACCTGACGCTCGCCAACTGCAAATAATCTGGCATTTTTCTCAATATGAAAGTCATAAGCATACTGCTGGACAAAACTGTATACCTCAACAGGAACAGTAAATGACCTTATCTTCTTTGTCTTCTGCTCTTTGATATCCAGCCTCCATCGGTTTCCATCCTTGATAAAGCTGTTCATCTTAAGCTGTAATGTATCTCCTAACCGCAGACCAAGACATGCCTGTAAAACTAACACCGCTGCAATACGTGGGTTTGGTCTTATGGATACCCCATCCAGCTTAAAACCACTGCGAATCAGGGAAATACTTTCTTTATACTGTTCTTCTGTCAATGCTACACATTTCTTATTCATAAAAAGCCTCCTTTCCAAAAGTCGTATAATCTCGCCAAAAAGGTCGTATTTATTGATTGCTTTGATACTGCTATCCCAGAAAGCCCGATTTTAAACCATAGGTCGATTAATAGGTATTATTCGACTTTTTCTATGACACCGTTGTAGCCCCTGTATCGCCTTATTTTCAAGCACCCCAAAGTATCTGCCATTAAACAGGTAAACCGCCTGTATGAGCCTGATACAAAGTTCCGACTAGATTTACACAATATACGAATTCTTTGGCGTTGCTGTACTATAACTCTGATTTCAAAAAGATACCAGTAGCTAAACTATACAAATCTTTTATAGATTGTTTGGTAGTTGTGCTTTATATCGCATTTAAAAAGAGGGTTTCTTCTATAATAGATGTGTTCTTAGAAAACTAGATATTTTTATTCCTTATCAAAGGCTGCTACCTCAACTTACAGCAGCAAAAATACTACTCATAACGATTAATAAAAATATCAAAACAAGTAATTTTGCATATCAATTCACTGGAAATATGGATAAATAAATCCATATTACTTTGAAAAAGCAAACTAAAATCAAATGACTTTAAGAAGAACTTTAGAATTGTCACTCATTAAGAGTGACAAAAACAGAAGATTTTATGATTACAATTTCATTCTTTTAAAACTTCTAAGGATTTTGCCCTGAAAATAGGCATTTCTAAAAAAGGGAACAGCCGCATAGAGTCTTTAGTGACTTTATGTTACTTATTTTTCATTACTAAAATAATACCCTAAAAATACCATGTCACTTATGAAAAAATCTTAAAAAGTAAATATGAAACTAAAAATTTTTACCTTACAATAAAAACTTAAACCAAAAATACAAATCTTACTCAATGCAAAATACAATCTCTTTACTTTTGCCCTTATACTTTGAAGTTACTGAAACAATCAATAAATATATCATTTTTGTAACACATACAATATAGGTGAAATAATAAGGAAATCATTTCTTGAAACGATTTATTTAAAACTGAAATTAAAAGGATAAGATTAAAACAATAAATCTTTATGTCAAGAAGATATTTTCTATTTATTAAAACAGCAAATTCATATGAAATGAATTCCTAGTTTTTGTCAATACAATTTTTCTCTATTATAACGATTTGCAGTTCATGTTAAATCAATAGTTGGCTTTCTCAAGACAACAGTTGATTTTCTTAAATCGATACTTGGTTATATTCAAACGACAGTTGCACTAGTCAAAACGGTAGTTGCATAAATCAAAACACTAATTGCATGAGTTAAAACGATGGTTGATTTTCTTAAAACGATGCTTGCATAAGTCAAGACGATGGTTGATGTTTTCAAATCGATGCTTGCATACATTAAAACGATAGTTGATTTTCTTAAAACAATGGTTGCATACATCAAGACAATAGTTGATTTTCTCAAATTGATGGTCGTATAAGTCAAAACATTAGTTGCACAAGTTAAAACAACTATCAGTTTTCATTAAAACGATTTATAACATGTATCAAAACGATTACAAGTTTCTATTGGAACGATTTTAACAAACCTTAGCTACATTAAAAAATAAAGTACCTGATAATTAAATATCAAGCACTTTATGTCAATATCAAAACAACGTTACATTTATTAAAATAATTAAAATATATCAAATCAATATAAGTTTATCTTACAATGAGTTAGATACTTAAATCAATACTACAACTTAAATCTACATACCCCATTTGTAACTGGATAAATATCTGCATTAAATGACTCATAACTCGAATCCCTACACTAACTATCAATAAATTATAAAATTTATTGATAATAACTACATATAAATATATCAAATATATTACTTTTATCAAAAAATATTTTCTATAAATCAAAACAAGCAAACTCATATAACAAGAATACACTTAGTATATCTTATTTATATTGTGCAAATATTTTTCAATTTAGAATGAATCATTAATCGCTTCATTTCCAGCTAAAATAAATAACTCTGCCAACGACTTAATTTCTATTGCAGGCTCATACTCTTTATAATCTTTAATATCTGAAACAGATACTATTTGTAACCCATCTTTCTCCAATAAAGATAAAGCACCATATAAACTCTTCACTTCCTCCTCTGTTTTTGTTCTATAATAATAAGAACCTATGATACCTCTCCTTGTTATGATTAAACAGCTCATATCTGCTTACCTCCTAATATTATTAAACCAATTACATGCATAAGCAATATCTAATTCTCTTTTAAAATCATCTTCTGTAATAATTTTATTCATATCATATAAATTTCTTAACTGCTTCATTACAATTGGACTCGTAATCTTATAGCAATATTTATGACTCCAATTTATAAAATTTTCATCTGAATGTTTCCATATTTGTACTTCGATAGGATAACATCTATTATTAAGTTTATAATATAAATGAATAGCTCTATATCCATCATCATTTTCCTTTTTGCCTTGTGTCAAGTCTATTACTTGAAAATAATCTGGTATAATACTTAAATCAGGATAATTATTACATATTACACGAATTCCAAGTAAGTCATTAAAACATAATATAGCTTTTCTAGTGTTTTCCTTATATTTCTTCACTTTCAATTTTAATGAATCAACAGATTTAATGCTATATGATTTGATTTTAAAACCTTAATTAATTCACATTCATAACTTGCCTGCATAGTCTTTAAATCTGTTATTACTTTAGTTAAATCTTTTTCATCAAATTTATTCATAGAATAATTAGCTAGATTTACTTTTAAAGATGACTCTAAAGATATACTTGCTAAGAATTCCTCTGTAAGTATATCAAACATTATGTACTCTCCTTTCTTAAAATATAACAAACTATTATTTATCATACTATAAAAATCATTCCATTACAATGATATATCAATAATGTTTATTGAATATTAATATGTAAATATGCTGTCTTTCATCATTTATTATTGAATAATAATCCCCATTATAAACTAATATTTTTTATAGAAACTTAAAATACCATTAAAGACTATCTTACCAAAAACCTTCCACAACAGAGCAGGCACTATCATACACTTTATTTGTAAATCAAACAGCCTATTTTTGATATATTAGGAAAAATCAAAGAATACGCAAGAAATAAGCTCTATACGCTATCAGAATTAATCAAAGAAAAAGTACCTGTAAAAAAAGACAGTACACTCAGTGTAGCCCTAAAATACAGCTTAATTCTTATGCTTATCTTTTAGCCAAGCAAAAAATCCTTATTTCTCATTCTTAGAAACTTGACCATCTAAAAAATCCTGATATAATACATCTTTACTATTACTTAAAATTCCAAAATGCTCCTCTAAGGCTCTATAATAATCTGACTTATCTTCTTGTGTCCTCAATACCCCAATAAATATGTAATTATTTAAACTCTTACTATATCCACAATGAAAATCAAGTTTGGATAAAATATTCATACCTACTAAGC
This sequence comes from uncultured Eubacterium sp., assembly GCA_947088865.1. Classification (GTDB taxonomy): domain Bacteria; phylum Bacillota; class Clostridia; order Lachnospirales; family Lachnospiraceae; genus Lachnospira. The sequence continues at coordinate 117,803 of CAMUHY010000003.1, forward strand.
CATGATTATATCTATCATAATTAACTTTAAATTTTTTAATACCTAAATCAAAGTCATGTATAAATAACCTAGAACTATGTATAAAACAAATACTTTCATCTTTAAACAGCTCCTTATCTGTCATCGAATCAATACTTGGAAGTTTTGTATTCTTATTAAATTCTACACCTAAACTTCTTATAATTTTTGTTTCTCCATTACGAAAATTTTTTATATCGAACTTTTTTAATTCTCTACATTGATTTTTACTATATCCAAAAAACATTAAAGGAATATTCGTAAAAGAATAGCCTGTATCAATTTTTACATTTTCTATGGTAGACTCATCTACTTTTAAAACTCCATTAAAAGAATTTCTATCCATAGGTATAATCAAAACATGATTCATAATCATCTAACCCCTCTTCTTCCAAAGGATTATAAACAGAACACACCCTTTTCTGGTCTAAACCTGCCTCTTTTTTAGATAAATTACCAAAATAAGCTACAATACCTACAGTATCAAAAACCTTTGAATCATACTCAAAATCTGATAAATAAATAAAAGTATCATGTATATCTGATAATTGTCTCACATAAACTTTCATTCCAATTTTTAAATCTTCTAATTTCAACTTATCACTCATAATAAAAACTCCTTAAAGTCCACCTTCTCAGTATCTATGATACCATAAAACTCATTTCTTTACAACTTATATATCTCCAAAACAATTTTTATAACTCAATAAAAATATCCTATTTAATACCCTAAAATCGTTTAAAATGAAATTTTACTCTTACAAAATATATTGGTTTTCAACCTCTTCTGTTGATAATAGATTGGAAAAAGAAAACACTCATAAAGTAATACCCTATGAGTGTTTTTGGTTAACCACATATTCACTTTTATTATTTGTTAGACTATACTGCAAAAGTATCCATACCTTTATAACTCACTTGCCAGTTTCTCGACTACTTGTACTGGCAAATCAGAAAACTTAGCAATTCTATCTAATGATAATTCTCCATCAATTAGCATACGCTTTGCTGTTTTAATATTGGCTTCGTATCCTCCCTCAAGTCTTGCCTCATGAATTTCACTCTCTAAATAAGAACGCATAATCTCTTCATTATCATATAATACCATCATAATATCAACGACCTCCTTCTCCCTGCTTTCAAGATATTCCCTCAAAACATTTCTATCTTTACAAATTCTAATTGCCTCTAAAATGGATTTTTGTGTCCTTCCATACAAGGCTATTTGCTCATTACATACTTTTGTAAATAGTACATACTGGTTGATAATATCTCCTTCTTTTCCATCATATATCATTTTTACCTTGACATCTAAACAACATTCCTTTCCACCGAAAAATTCTTGTGACAATGAAATTTCAGATGGCTTTGTTTTTCTGTCTCCTGTATAAATCACATACAATTCAGGCATTGGTATTTGTACTTTTTTGCTTTTATATAAACTCTGCTTGGTACGCTCAAAATAATTGTGGTAAGTCTGTATCAGATACATTAATGCCCTGATAATGATATTTACAGTCCATGTAGACTGTGCCTCTACAAGAATCAGCAGCCTGTTTCCAACCATAAAGCCTAAATCATTATAGATATTATCGGTCAATACATTTTCAATGGTAACATCAGTCAAATTATCTTCTGTGACCTCTTTATCTTCTGGATGGAGTGCCTGATACAACTGTATCAAATACTTTTTATCTTGAAACAGGTTTGTGAAAACACTGTCTTTAATGGTACGCTTCATAATCGTTGTATCTTCTTTTTTCTGCTCTTTGTCTGATTTTTCCAATGTCTTCACCTTCCTCTAAATAAACTCTTCCATAATTATCTTACCATGAAATGCCCTGTTTTTCAATAGATTTCTCATAGCTTATCCTTCCTTCTCTATTTTATAAAACAGCACTTATAAGAATACCCCATGAGTGCTATAAGATTATTTCTCTTAATCCAAATACAATATATCATTCTATCAACCCATTTTATCACTTGTTATTTTTTCAAAAATGATTTTGGTACTCAATCACAATTTCATCTAACAACGTAATCAGTTCTCTGTGCCATTGTGTTGCTGTATTGTAAAGACCATTTTCTGTAAGAATAACCATTACATATGGCTGTTCTCGCATTACAATTCCCGCATGGTTATAGCTGTTTGGCGTACATCCATACTTTTCTGCTACGGTACAGGAAAGAATATCCCTTATAAATTCAATTGTATCAAAAGAATGTACACCATAAACACCTGTTTCACAATGAGTCAGACTGTCCCACAAATACTCTGCACCTGTATCCTGTCCAAACTCTTTATAATAGGCTTCATATGCCTTCCCCAAATCGCTTGCAGTTATATAGGGATAGGCTCCATTTCCAAGCCTCAGACTTTCTGCTTCAAATGATGAAACAAAATCTCCATATTCATTCCTTCCAAAATAATCCACCAGCATACTATATGCAACATTATCACTATATCTTATAGAATAATCCAAAAGTTCTCCAATAGAAAACTCACTTCCTGCAGGTTCATATTGAATAATTCCAGAACCTCCCCTGTCGGCTGGAACATACCTTTGTGTATAGGTAATCCTTTCCTCATAAAGTTGAGAATTATTTAATGATATATATCTTGATACATAAAAAGCATATGGAAATTTAATAGAGCTTGCACAAAATATTTTGGATGTATCATGATAGCTAAATACAGCTCCATTATTCAAATCCTTTATGTAAAAGGAGTAACTTTTTCCTGAATCTAACTTTAACTTTTGTAATCGTTGCAGTTTGTCCTGTGGTATTTGATAACTCGTATTTTCTATTACACAAAGGTCATCATCTAAAACAAGCTTGCTTGTGATTTCTTCATCAATATCAACAGCCTCTGTTAGTTCTATCGTAGAATCCTGTGTTGTTGTTTCCGTAGTCATTTCTGTTATTGTTTCTTTTGATTCAGATTCAGCCTCTTGCGTAGTACTTTCACTACTAGACTGTTGTTTTGCTGCATCTGTTTTAGTAGCCTCTATCTGGGCAGATATTGTTTCTTCTGCTTTTGGCTCACTCCTATATACCATAAAGCCTAAAAGGAAACCCAAAATCCCTCCTAATAAAAATAGCAGAATATATTGTACCTTCTTTTTCATCTCTTCTCCTTTGATTATTTCTATTCAAATCTTTTTTTACAAATGGCTATCATATATTTTTATTGGATTTATTTATATTCTTCTTTTACATATAAATAGATTTTTCAGCATAATTTTAGCACTCAAGTTTATATTGAGTGCTAAAATGCTATATGTAAATTATTCTTAACTGTTTTTTACAGTCTTAACTTTCTTACTAACAACTATCATACCTATTGCTGACACACCTGCTAATAAATACAATAACATCATGGAATTATCACCTGTTGCTGGTGTTTCTTTGTTTGAAGTATTATCGCCTGTAACTGGTGATGTCTTATCCTCTATTGTGCCAAATGTTTCAGTATTATTTGTACTATCTTGAATCTTTGGCTCTTCACTTGTAAGCAGATAGCTAGAACAATGGTCTTGTCTTACTGTTACATACCCCAAATCATCTACAACAATACTTTGTACCTCAGCAAAAGTTTTATCTTCATTTAACAAATAATAATACAACGTCTTGCCTGAATACTGTGTCCCTGCATAAAAGCGGATACTTGCCTCTGCTGGCAGTTTACCTGAATAATTGTAATTAATCTGAGATACAAAATTACTGCTTGTCACATAAGATGGTAAATCTGTATTATAGGCAGAATTGATTGTTGTACTAAAGTCATAGCTGTCTTTGCCCTCTACTGGCTTCATTGTACCTTTTGCAAATGCGAAAGTCATATCATTATTGGATTTAATCACTATATCTTTTGTCTTATTTTCCTCTAAAAGATTGCTAAAGATTTCTGATGATACAACAGGATTATCAGATGAGAGGTCTAAGGTATATGTATCAGATGGTTTGTTGTCATCTGGTTCATTAACATCTTCTAACTTTAATACTGTTGCAACTCCTTCAGGAAGAACCCAGAAATCCGTATAACCAAATGTCATCTCTTCTCTTTTTTCTGGATGATACCAATAGTCAGCTGGACTCTTTCCATTTGTTATATAGCAAACTCGAATAATATAAACATCTTCAAGTGATATTTGATTATTTTTATCAGAATATGTCCAATAGTTTTGACCTATATGGTCATTGATTTGATTTTCTTTATCCCAGCTATTTTCTGTTTTATCAACATTAAAAAAACTCCCAGCATAATCATCATCTATGCGTGGTTGGGCTCTCTGTCCTTTTTCTGTATAAGGTGCATATCCATAATGAGAATAAACTACTCCATTTTCATCTTGCTCTATTAATAACTTACCATTTTCATCCCTTGACAATTTTGGACAAAGAATATCAGCCTCATAAACATTTTCACGTTTATACATAGACTTTTCCCAATCTATGTAAGCCCAAGTATCTTCTGAACAAACCATTACTGTATTAGAACCAGAACTATATCCAAATGCTTCATTAATGACCTTTGCATCTTCATCAGCTATTTTCTTTTCTCCTATTTCATTTTCAATAGCCATCTCAATTGCTTGTTTCTCTGTTACTGTGCCTTCCTCCGCCTTTACAGCACCTACTGACGTAAACACTGTAATCACTGACAATACAATGCCTGCTACACTAGCAATTACATTTTTTCTTTTCATAAGTTTATTATCTCCTTTAAAACTTTATATTATTAAAATACAAGTATATGCCCTATCTGATAGCGATGTTTTCACATACAAAACATTCTATCTTTCACCATTCTTATATTTCAATTTACATATTATACCGTATTAGCGTTAATTTTGCAACTATTTTTAACGTTACAATTCATCTATTTATAACGTCATATTACAACTAAAATAAATATAACGCATCACAGAAAGGAAAGTGTATATGGAACTAAATAAGTTACTCACAAAAATTCAACAATTATTGGATGAAAGGAACTGGTCTCTTTATAAATTATCAAAGGAATCACATATACCCTACTCATCCTTAAACTCACTTTTTCTTAAAAATAACCAGCCTACGGTGGTAACTCTTGAAAAGATATGCTGCGGTTTTCATATTACCCTGTCAGAATTCTTTTCAGATAATACCCCATATAGAAATGAAACACCTATTATTACTGAAGAAGAACAAAAAATACTGGATAGTTTTCGTAGCCTCAGTAATAAGGATAAACAAAAATACTTGGAAATCATAACAATACTACAAAAATAAGAGCCTTGCCAGCCAGCAAGACTCTTATTTTTTATATCTCTGTTTCATTGTTTGATTTTTCAATCTCATATTTCAACTGAATCAAGAATTCCTCTATTTTATATGACACATCCTCAATCACTGTATCCCCTTCCAGTTCCAATGGGTCAAGGTACTTTTTAGGCTGACATGAATAACAAAATTTACATGGCACAGAACACATTGACAAAAAAATCCCCAATGGATGCGTATTAACAATATAATTACCTGTCACTGGTTCCCTCTTTGCCTGTTCCATATCCTGCAGTAATTTTAGCCCACTAGCAACTGTAAAGCGATATCCCATCACAGTTATGTATGTCTTGGCATATGAGATACTCAATAAATCCTCTATCTCCATATACCTTTTCAGAGCATCCGATACCTCTTTGTAATGCCTGCGAATTTGGTCGCTTAAATAGGAAGTATCCTGACTCTCATCTGCCTCAAGAATAAACCCTTGCTCCGTTTCCAAAAAATACTTAGCTTTTATAAGCTCCTGCTCCTTAAATAAATCCACTACTTTCAATTTTTGTCTCCTTTCAAAATTTCAATGCCAAAATCTTTCTCAATTTTTGCTATCTTCCCCATCACTCTTATAATTTTCTCATCCCCTAATAATTTGCCTTTCGCCAATACCTTCTTGTAATCATCACCATAAAAGGCAATAATCAGCTCCCTAAAATCATCCTCAATACTATGCTGCAAACGAGTCAATGGATTCATATTTGCGGATTTTACAACATCCATTAAAGCCATAACATACAAACTCCTTTCTATAAAGTGCTTTGTATGTTAACTCTAATTCCTGCTAAAATCAACAATGTCTTGAAGAAATTTAAAAATTTACCATTCAACACTTACAACCCTTGCAGTTATGGTGCCTATCTTGCAGTTTTCACATAAACCAATATACATTATCTCTAAAAATCTGTAAATTCAAGCACTTTGTCATTCCTCTCAAGAGAACTTGCTCTGACGAAAATTATCTTATTCATTTCTGAAAAATACATACCCCATTGATTATAAAAAGACCAGTTCTAACCCCTTTTATAGCAATATCAAGAAAAAACTCAGCAATCTATATGGATAAAAAAACAGAAGGCTCTCTATACTTTTAAAAGAACCTCATGTTTATATATAAAATATCTATTTTTTACTGTAAATATCCATTTCACCTGCTATCATATTGAATACCTTTACTTCTCATATTTTAAATCTTATCTCTTATTCAATCTTTCTACAATATTTCTTTATTAAAAATTATACATTCCCTAACACATAAAATATTTTTCTTACTAGATAATTCAACAATGTATCCTGATATAAGGTAATTTTACCATTTTTTTTACTATTAAGTTTATTAATGTGTGTCTAAACACAACTATTCCCGTTATAGTGTGTATTTGTGTATACTATGGTGGTTTTAAGAAATCCTGGACTAAAAGGCTTTCTGAGATATCATATTTATTACGAAATAGATTGCACTATACTACCTATTATTATCTATCTCTTTTGTATCTTTCCATTCCTTCAGCATAAAGGCAGAATCTACTTACCCCTATAAAGCCTTTGCTTTGGCTTTAAAAAACATTCCCAGACAAACACCAGCAATAAAAACAAGGCAAAATACGCCAATTTAAAAGCCATCATAATATACCAAAAAGTATAAGCCTTTTTTAGCCCGTTTCACCCGCTTTTTGCAAGAGTGGCACTAGTACCAACAACACATTTTTAAGCCGAAAAATGGCACAATTAGGCAGATATATGAGGGGATTTATCCACAAGAAGAACAAAGCCGAAATCGTACCCCATTTTTAACCGACTTCTTGGATACTTTTACGACTTATTATTTAAAAAAATATACTCCCTTCTAAGCGGCAAGCTCTTATTATCTTGCCTGCTTAAAAGAGAGCATATATTAGGTCTTTTTTATTCAGTTATCACTTCAAACTTATCTTTTCCAATAATGACTGCTATAGAACCGCCACTCGCCCATGAACCATGAATCTGACCAGCATCATCTATAAAATCCACTATAAAAATATCTCCTTCTTCTTTCGGTGTAAATTCATCCTCAATCGGCTCTGTAAGCCTTAGTTTTGTTCCATGTGGATACCTCATTCTATAATAAGTGGCTTTATTGATTATCGGACTCAATTTTCACCGCCTCCAGTCTTTTATATAAATATTGAGCTTTTTCCCTCGCCATCTCATGAATACCCCATGAATCTTTAAATTATTCATACTCTGGCAAATCCTCTTCATTCCTTACCAATACATTCCTACCAAGAACAGCCTTAACTGCAGGCAGTCTCTCAAGAATCACTGGAATATCGCTTTCAAGAATACTTGTAAAATCACCCTCATTGTCAAATCGACAGGCTAAAACATTTCCCACTAAAATATCAAGAATATTTCCATCTTTTCCTAACCATACACGATTGAGTGGCAAACTATCCAGCTTGCCCTCATCGTTTAAAACAAGGTCAATCTCATCTGTAAGACCTACCACCTGTATATGTCCATCTACAAATGTTTGCTTTGCCTCAAGGGAATTTTCCATCTCCTCAATCCTGCCTTTATAGACCTTTCCATCCTCACACCGCATGGCAAATATCTTTATTCTCTTTTCTTTCATCTGAAGCCTCCACAAACCTTAAACCAAGAAAATCTTACCATATTCCTTCTCGATTTCCTCTTTTGTCATGCCTTCCAGTATCTCCCATGAATAAGAAAACGGTTCTTCCTCAATCTCTTCTTCCTGCTCTGCTCCATACAAATGGGCGTTATCCTCCGCCAACTCATACCCCAAAGCATTTAAGTAATCCTCATCAATACTCTCGACTTCATATACATCATCTTGTTTCTCGCCAACATGGTTGGTTCTTAAATGGAAAAGGACATACCAGTATTTTTTATCCTTATTATCAATACTTTCATCTGAAATTATATCTTCATTATCAATGATTTCTTCTAAATCTTCAGTCTCATTATCAATACTTTCAACTGAATTTTCACACTTATCATTACTCTCCTCTTGGGATATTGATGCTTCTTCTTTTTCCTCAAGATTTTCAAAAGAACTCTGTTTTTGCTGCTTAGAATTAACAAGTATACTTCCTTCCTCCTCAAAATATTGCCAAAGCTCAGACATCAGATATCCCAAAAGCTCTTTTAAACGAATATGGATATTTACCAGCTTTACATTGCCAGAGCCGCTTGCCTCGTTATACGCTTCATTACAATTATTTTCAAAAAACTGAATAACCACACTGGCATACTCATCTGCTGGAACTTGATGTTCCACTGCAATCTTCGCATTATACATTACAATAGGAATATTATTTTTACGGAGAAACTTATAAGTATTGCCTTGAAACGCCAAATTCAAGTAAGATACAAGCTGTTCTATCGCACGCCTTTTTTCCTCTGGATAATTATTTTTTATATGCTCTGCAAACCGCACACACTCCGCTGCACTCGCCGAAGTCTTTATACGAAATCCATCTGAGTAACGTTCATCTAACAGCATCATACATGTCAACAGCATTAAAAAATCATCTTCCCTGCGAAGCTGTGCTACTGTCAGATTAAATGCAGTCTGAAAGAAAGGAGTCTCCACTAACTTATTGCACCAGTCCGCAAGCTCCATACCCATTTTCGGTCTTGCCTGTTGTATCTTACTTAATGGCGTGCCTGCGTTTAACCTCGCAAAGGTTTCCTCAATCTCTTCATCAGTACAATTCTCAAGCTGATAGGATGTAAATCGATACCCCATAATAGTGAACTGTATATCATTATCCAGCTCTGAGAACTTTTTAAGCGAAATATCATACTCCTCCCCGTCAAGCACTACCTTCGGCGTTTTGGCATGAGTCATCCACTCATCATTAATAAATGAAAATACGGTTGACAATCTCTGTTTCCCATCAAGGACTGAAAGATAATTCCTGCCATCTTTCGACTCTTTGCGGAAATAAAGGTTTGGGATAATATAATCGCTTAAAATACTGTGAATCAGCATAGATGCCGCAAGGTTGTTCCATTGACCGCTTGCTCGCTGTATTGGGCAGTCCATATCTAAGGTCTTGCTTTCACTGTAATACTTATACAAAGTCTTAATCCCTACTGGCAAATTGCTCTTTTGCATAAAACCGCCTCCTTGCGTGGTTATTCCTCATCTTCGCAATCTTCATCTTCACAATCTTCATCCAGCCCCTCATCCTCATCATCCTCTATCTTAAAACTGCTATTGACTGGCGTTGGCATACCCCAAGCATTGTTAGGATAAGGGAATATCCCTTTATACACACATTCTTCATAAAAAGGTAACGACTTGCCTCCATCTATCACCAGCTTTTGCGGTTCTGACAAACTTATTTTCTGGTACTCCAAAACGGAGAAATCATAAAAACCTTTCTCAAGCAATGTCTTTTGAATCTCCCTTACTTTTTCAAAAGCTAGATTACCAATATACACATATGGCATTGAAATGTCATTTCGGTCATATTCTGTATAACACCTTAATCCTGTTGGCTTTACGCTCATATCAACAGCAACCTCTCGGCTTGTAGAAACTCTCTTGTTAAACCTCTCCTGTTTCTCAGCCATGAACTCTACATTGCATACTTTACATATCTTTCCTGCTGGTGTAATAATTCTCATTCTGTATCCTCCTTCAAATCTTTAAAAATAAACAGGGTTCCTTCGCCACCAAAGCCGCCTTTTTCTTTGGTGGTACTATCTATCACTCTAAACAGAAAAAATTGCAAGTTCTTTTTGATATTTTTTCAGAAATTTTCAAGTAAAGAAAAAAGCCGCCTTTTGGCGACCTTTATCGTACCCCCAAAACAGTAAATCAATCATTTATCTAAAAAAATGATATGACCTGTTTTATGAATACTATGATATACTTCCTTTAAAACTCATACACTGATTCATTTTCTTGAAAAAGTACCCCAAATATCAATCCATGTCATAATACTGCCTGAAAATCATCGCATAATCCGATGGGCTTAAAAGTGGCTCTGTCTTGTACTCTTCCTTTGACATTATAATATGTACTGCTTCTTCTGGCTCTTCAAATGTTGGTATCAGGAATGTCTTTACTCCTACCATTCTAAATATTGTTTGATTGCTTAAAGCCTCTTGCTTGGTGTGACATACACTCATTACATTTGCCATCTCTATTGCCCCAAAAGCATTACGCTTTACCGCTTGAGCCAATACAAAAGCATTTGGATACGCCCTTATAATACTGCTTACTTTCATCTGCTCCATTATTTTACCACCACCCTTTATTGTTTGATGGTATGGTAGTATAACTCTAAAACAGAGTATTTTCAAGGTTATATCAGGAAAAAGATGAGAAATATCAAAGGGTAACGAGAGGCTTAAAATAAAAGGGAAAATCATACCCCATTTTATAAAGAGTTAGCCAAAATACCTCACTACTCCTAATTGAAATACATTATCTGGTGTTGTATACCTACCTAATATTTCTCCATTTGTTTGAATCTGCATTAATGTTAACTCATCTTTTGATTTATCTACATACTTTACAACTGCTGACTCTATTGTAGCATCGTTATCTGGCTTATATTTTACCTCAATTAATCCTACCCACTGGTCAGGATATTTTTCTTGAATCTCTTTCCATGTTAATCTCTCTGGCATATAAAGAACTCCTTGCATACCCCAATTTATACTCTATTGATACAAAATATACAGTCTACCATTTGAATCTTCTATTCTTAAATTTCTAACAATACTTTCTCCATCTGGTACAGTCACATTTAACTTATGATTTTTGTTATCAATCTCATAAATTAGATTGTGGAACATCGTGGCACTTAATATAATATGGTAAGGAACATTCTTTAAATCATTGTATGAAATAATTGCCATCTCAGGAAAAATAAGTTTACCAATAGCTATACTTTGTAATCGGTATAAATTTCCATTTGTTTCTCCACCAAACCCACTAAATTTAACATTTTCTTTTATCTTAGTTGCACCAATACTTATCAATGCTTCTTCTGGTGCTGTCCATATTGGGAATAATGCTCCTGTATCTAAAAGTGCATTTAATCCATGCCAATTATTTAAATATATAATTGGTCTTTGAAATTTCTCATTCAATATCATTGTAAACTGTTCCATATTAGTACCACACTGTTCCTAACTGAAATACATTATCTGGAGTAGTGTAACAACTGAAAATTTCATCTTTTATCTGCATCATAAGCAGCTCATCTTTTGATTTATCTACATACTTAACAATAGCAGACTCAATGTTAGAATCATTTTTCCATTTAATATCTACTAATCCTACCCACTGGTCAGGATACTTTTCTTGAATTTCATCCCATGTTAATCTCTCTGGCATATAAAAACACCTCCTCTGTCGATACCCTATTTATTGTAAATGCTATATCAAATTACCTTTAGTTATATTATACCTCTTGTTTTAATACTATACAACTTCTATTTTTAATAAACAGGCTCATCTTCAATGGTAAAACCTATCTCATTACTATTTACTTCTGGAATATCATTTCCTGTTTCTACACGGTTATCTGTCCACCTTCTTACAAACTTATAAAAAATGTAAAACATATCGCCTATCTTGCTGCGAACATTCTCCATTCTCGTTTGAAAGACTAAGTACCCCAAAATATCACAGATACCACCAATATCGCCTTGCCAGCCATACTAAAAATCTTATCTATCTTTCTTCTCCTTGCCCTACACTTTCTATCTCTTGCAAAGTTGAGGCTGTCGAGATCATATGCGAAATTTCTTCTTTATCTTTAGATGTTTCTATTGTGTCTAATTGGAAAATAACATCTCTATCCTAATTCTTTATTGTTGATAAAGATACTCCAATTCTTTACACTTTATTGAAGAAACACGCAAACTTTCGGTGGTCTGTTGGGGAAAAGCCTTTCCCCAAACTCATCCCCAAAATTTCCCCAAAACCAAAGAAAATCATAACAATTTATGGCATATTACGAACCTCTGAAATCCACATAAAAAATCCCCCAGAAAGCCCATTTCTTGGGATTTCTGAGGGATTAAACCATCTTCTTAAAAAGTTCGCATTATTTCATCTGTTATGCAAATTATCCTAACTGTGCTGCTACTTCTGCTGCAAAATCTTCATTTTTCTTTTCCAAGCCTTCTCCGTTTTCAAAACGAGCAAAGCCCTTAATTGTAATATTTGCACCATTTTCTTTCGCAACTTGTGCAATATAATTTGCAACAGACTGCTTGCCATCCTCTGACTTTACATATATCTGGTCAAGAAGACAGATTTCTTTTAACTCTTTATTAACTCGTCCTTTAACCATACCTGCAATAATCTTGTCATCAGCATCTGGCTTCTCATTTTTAGCTGCTGCTGTAAGAATTTCAGTCTCTTTTTCAATAAAATCAGCGTCAACTTCATCTCTGCTTGTGTATAATGGCTTAAGTGCTGCTGCCTGCATAGCAACATTCTTTGCCATCTCTTCAATTGCAGGATTCACTACATCTGTCTCAACCTGAACAAGAACACCAATCTTTCCACCCATATGAATATAAGAAGAAACAAATCCATTTTCTGCTTCCATCTTTACAAATCTTCTGATTTTAAGATTTTCACCGATAATAGCTATCTGGCTTGCCAACTCATCTGCAACTGTCTTTGACTCGTCCTTGCTCCACTTTTCTGCAAGAAATTCATCAACATCTTTTGCATTGGTGCTAAGAACCTGCGCAACAACTGCATCAACATATGCGTTGAAATCTGCATTTTTTGCAACAAAATCGGTCTCGGAATTAACTTCAACCATCGCTGCTTTCTTTCCTTCTACCAATACTTTTACAATACCTTCTGCTGCAATTCTAGATGCTTTCTTAGCTGCCTTTGCTATTCCGTTCTCTCTAAGAAACTCTAGTGCTTTATCCATATCGCCTTCTGTTGCTGCAAGAGCCTTCTTGCAGTCCATCATACCAGCGCCTGTCATCTCTCTTAACTCTTTTACCATTGCCGCTGTAACTGCTGCCATTGTAATATACCCTTCTTTCCTAAATTTTTTAACCCTCATTAAGATTATTTTATCTTATTTGTGTGCTGCTTTTACATAAATAACAAATGTTCTTACAGTTTGTGACAAACAACACACCGATACAAATCTTATTTTCCCCTTACTAGGAACATTTCATTTTTTAATATTATGCTTCTACCACATCTTCAACTTCTTCAAATGCCACATCAACAGGAGCGTTTTCTTCTCCCTGATTTGCTTCAATAACGGCATCTGCCATCTTTGCAACAATAAGCTTTACTGCTCTTATCGCATCATCATTACCTGGTATTACATAATCCAATTCATCTGGGTCACAGTTTGTATCTGCAATACCAATCAATGTAATGCCAAGTGCATGTGCTTCCTGTACACAAATTCTTTCCTTTTTAGGGTCTACTATAAAAATAGCATCTGGAAGTCTCTTCATTTCTTTGATGCCGCCGAGATTCTTTGTCAATTTCTCGAGTTCTTTATTTAATCCAATTACTTCTTTCTTAGGAAGTACATCAAATGTACCATCTTCCTTCATTGCTTCAATTTCTTTAAGACGTGTGATTCTGCTTTGAATAGTCTTAAAGTTTGTAAGCATACCGCCCAACCATCTCTCATTGACATAGTACATGCCACAACGTTGTGCTTCGTTTGCAATAGCATCCTGAGCCTGCTTCTTTGTTCCAACAAAAAGAATAGTACCGCCATCAGCAACGATATCAGAAACTGCATTGTAAGCTTCATCTACTTTGCCAACAGACTTTTGCAAATCAATAATATGAATACCATTTCTTTCTGTATAGATGTACTCTGCCATCTTAGGGTTCCATCTTCTTGTCTGATGTCCAAAATGAACACCTGCTTCAAGTAATTGTTTCATTGAAATTACACTCATTTTAATACCTCCGGTTATAATCTTTTGCAGGTTTCAACTTTTATAGCAACCAAATCTTTTGGCACCCGCTACAAAATCTACCTGCATGTTTTTTACACGAAAATGATTATAACAATACTTGCACTATAAATCAAGCATTTTTTACGTAAAGTTAAGTATTACTTTGCGTTTCCTTCCACTATTTTTATATCTGCATATTATTATGACCTTGTAATAATTTTAGCTAAATTTTCAAATGTATCACCTTTTGTAAATGTATAAGAACCTTCTCGAATAATTGTATCATAGCCATGTTCTTTCAGATAATCTGAAAATTCCTGTTTATCTGTTATAACTCCTGCATCATACAATAAATCCGACACATCTGTTCCATAATAAACACCTTGAATATCAATTGTTATTTCTGTATTATCATCATCATTATTTTCATTTTGCTGCGTTGTTGGCTCCTCAGGCTGTTTGGTGGTTTCTTCTTGGTCTTTAGTCTTGTCCTCTTTTGTATATGCAATAACGGAACCACTCGTTGTTTGAGGCTGTGTTTGTTCCTCATTTTCTTTAGGATTACTAATATGATGTGAAATTGTCAATATTAATGTTGTAATAACCAAGCCTATTCCTAGTCCTCTTAAATAATACTTAATATTCATAATAAAACCCTTCCTACCTGAGACCTTTATAAAGGTCTACAACCAGTTTGACCTCTCCAACACCAAGCCCTAATGTTTTTGCAATATCTTTATTAGACATTCCAGTCTCATATAAAGATAAGATTTTATCATTTTTATTCTCATTTTTATCATATGAAGTATCTTGTGCTTCTTCATCTTTTGAAATTGAATCTATATCATTAACATTGTTATCCTCATTATCTTGTGATACTCTTGTTTTTTCAGATTCCATAACATTGGCTAACATCTCGTCCATCAATGCTTCCGTATTTGCACTATAAAAACCAGATGATGAAGCCTTTTGATTTTTTTGTTCTGTTATTGAACTATCTAAATCACCTTCATTTGGTTTTGAATCCACCATATTATTTTTATTAAACCAATTTTTATCTAATGAATTTTCCATTCGTATAACTTGGTCTTTTGCAATATTGACGTCTTTAACTGTATTTTTTACCTCTTTTGCCTTCTCATTAAGCATATCATAAAGAAAAACAGCCTCATTGTGATTTTTATTAATCTCCTTTATAACTGTTTCTGCATATTCATTTAATTCAAGTGTTTTTACATTGGATATCTTATCTAATTGCGCTTCGGTTTGTTCACAAATAGATTCAATATGTTCATCTATAATTTCATCAACCTGTGCTTTAACAAGGACATCGATTTGTGCTTTTATTCGTTCCCTATCCTGTTCACTCAATTCATGCGACAAGGTTACTCTCTCATTTTGTTCTTCCTTTTTATTCCCAACCATAAAACTGGCTGCAAAAAACACAATTCCTGCAACCAGAAGGCAAATTTCTATACCTGTCATTTTTAATCTCCATCCTTGTATTGTAGCTTCCTACAAAATAAGTATAAAAGCAGATATTTACAATCTGCTTTACTTGCTACACTTTCATATCAAAATTCATATTCTTTTTCTTTACAACCACTGAACCATCATCATTGCCAGCTTTATTTTTCTTTTTCTTTCCATAATATTCATTGTTGCTCTTTTCTTTTGCATCATATTTTTGGTCTTTATAATCAACATTATCTTTTGTATTAACCTGTTCGGACTTTACTTCAATCTCTTTTTGATTTTGATTAAATATATTTGTCTGTTCTACTAATGGCTTTGAATTTTCACTCTGCTTAATATGCGAAACCTCATTCATCTGAGGAACCATAAGCATATCTATTGGTCTTACACTCATTACAACACAACCTTTCTAGTGAACTTTACTATCGCTTTGCTTCTAATTTATAAAGTTTAAAAACACACAACATTATTTTGTTATAAAAGATAACTTTTTATCTCCCCTTTTTCTTTGACAAACTGACAATGTCCAATTCTGTCCTTAACAAAATATATTTGTTCACCAAATACTAATCTACATCCAAGATAGGCATTACCTGATACTTTTATTCTTGCATTGCCATCTTCCCGAAGTTGTGCTTTTAATTGCTCCAACTCATTTCTTTGCTCTGTCAATTCCTTTTCTATCATAATCACTTTACGCATTGTGCTTTGTTGCAATTCTTTCTTGTCAGGAGGTAATTCTCCCTCACTCATATGTCTTTTGCGCAATACATCAAGCACTTGATTAAATTTCGCCTTTGACTCTGTCAATTCCTGTAAGTTGGTTTTTATATCATCAATACGCTTTTTGGTTGAAGGGTCAACACCAACACCAAGCACGGTCGTTGTTCCCATTTCATTGCCTAACGTCTTTGCTTGAATTAAGACAATCGAACGCACTTCACCACCGACAATAAGTCCTTTCTTTCCAGTAGCAATAATTGGTCCTTTGACATTGACTTTACTATGTAAAATAGAACCAGCTTCCAGCTTGCCGCCAATCTCAACATGCTTTGCGCTCTCAATAAATTTAGAGACAACATCGCCGCCTGCTTTGATAATGGCTCTTGTCATACCTTGAACGCCCCTGTTAAATGTAATATTACCGCCTGCCTCAATCGTAGCTCCCTCAACAATGCCATTAATTGAAATATCGCCTGATGCTTTCACCGTAAATCCAGCTAAAACATTTCCTTTAATATAAACGTCACCATTATAATTAATATCACCCGTAGACATATCTACATCAACAAGCTCTAACACATTGGACATAAATATTTTGTCGCCTTCCAAAATAACATGCCCATCCGTCTCTGCAAGCAAACGAAGCCCATCTCCAGATATTCGCATATTCTTTCCGGTTCTAAGCTTTGCATGTTTTACCTTTTTTGGCAGTACAACTCTGCCAAATAAATCAGCGCCCGGCTCTCCCCTATCTTCAGGATGCAATACGGCAAGTACATCGCCCTTTCTTACATGGTTGACGTTTTCTAGCGTATGAAAATCAACCGTACCATCTTCATTGACTTTTGGTACAGGCTTTAACTGCGTATTAAACTTATATTCAACAAAACCGTCTCTGCCTTGTCGAACTGTTGTCCCTTCCGCAATAATCATTGGCTCAAAATAGTTTTTATTTTTTACAAATTGTTCAACCACATCCATCTTTATACCATTTTTTACGCCAATATGCTCTAAATCACTGACAATCTCCTGCACAGAAAGTTCCTGTGCCCCCATAAATGGAGGATAAAATTCCGCCTCAACAAGCATACAATCATTACTCATTGTATAATCGCCAAATTCTTGACTAGCAAAATGCTTATCATCGCAAATTTTAACTGTTGTCGGCTTTGTAGCTCCTTTTTTGAAGGCCTCATTCATCTCCACTGCATCATAATTCAAAATCTTTTTTTTGTTAAGGTAATAAACTGCTTTTTCAACATCCACAGCTTGCTCCTTATCTTTTGGAGGATAGACTGTCAAATATAAACCGTCCGGCCTTGCTTCAAATTGAAAATACCCTTTCTTACAATTATTAACCATAATTTAATCCCCCATTCTTGCATCTTTTTATCAAAGCAAATCTATGCTAGTATTCCCATATAATCTCCTAATTTTTTCCTCATCTTATTAAGAGCTTTTGTATGCAGCTGTGAAATTCTTGACTCGGAAACCTCCATAACAATGCTAATTTCTTTTAATGTCATCTCCTCATAATAATAAAGAACAATTACTTCACGTTCTTTTTCTGTCAACAAATCAATGGCTTCTACTAATATTTTTTTTAATTCTTGCTTTTCAACGGCTTCTTCTGGACATTCAAACCGTGCATTTCCAACGGCTTCCATCTTACTGTTTTCTGTTCCTTCTTTGGTGTACTCATCCAAAGAAATCAGATTTGTCATTTTTGTCTGTCCCTGCCAATTATTAAACTCTTCTAACGATATACCTAATTCTGCTGCTAACTCCTCATCCGTCGCCGCACGTCCTGTCTCGGACTCAATCTTTGACATAGCAGTGGTAATCTTTCTTTGTTTTTGACGCAATGACCTTGGAATCCAATCCATTTTACGAATCTGGTCTAAAATAGCGCCTCGAATCCTTAAACTTGCATAGGTTTCAAACTTAACATTTTTGCCATAATCAAATTTATCTATCGCATCAATTAACCCAAACACACCATATCCTACAAGGTCATCATATTCAACATTATAACCCAAGTACATACTCATTCTTCCAGCAACTAGTTTGACCAACTGTGCATACTCTAAGATAAGCTGATCACGCAAATCAGCATTATGTGTTTTTGAATAATTCTGCCATAGCTTATCTTTACTTGCTTCATCCATCATAGTTGCCCTCACTGTCTATTTTTTTATTGCACGCCATCTTCCATTATGTTGCCTACTTGAGTTTCACCTTCTTTTGTGTCACTTGTTTCTATATCAGGATTATCACTTTCTTCTTTATTTTCTTCCTTATCTTGAAACACCATATTTAATACTATACGCATGATTAAGCCAAATATGCAAAACCCAATCATTACTAATACCAGTACCCACATAAATTTTATCAACGAATATTGATTGATAATCATAAAAACACTGGTTATAAACCCTGCCAAAAGAGTAACAATTGCAGGAACATTCCGAAATTTCTTTAACTTCATTATTGAAATCCTCGTAAAAATAAATCCTTCTTTTAAATTGTTTTAATCGGTTTTCCTACCGCTTTTATAACGTAATCTCCAGTTTCTGAATAAAACTCAACTGTTCTTCCGTAATTCAAGCCACAATCCTCAGCTAAAAGTCTTATATGATGTTCTTGTAATTTCTTTTTAGCAGCTATGGCATTCCTCTCTCCAACCTTTAAAGAATCGTTATTAACATTAATTGCAAACATCTGAGCTCCACCAGCAATTTTTGCTACAAGCCTTGACTTATTACATCCTAACGCTACCATTTGCCTTATTAACTCGTCAATTCCTGTATCAGCAAATTTGGCAATATTAGAATTGTTTTTAATTAGTGTACTGTCTGGAAGCATACAATGAAGCAGACCACTCACTTTAGTAACTGGATCATATAAAGCAACACCTACACAGGAACCTAAACCAAGGGTCGTCAAAGCATCTGGACATTTACACACCTTTAAATCGGCCATTCCAACTTTTATCATATTACCCATTTTCAATTGTCCCATCTATACATTATTTTTTCAAGCTTCAAAACTACATGCCAAGTGATGACAAAATTTTGTCATACGAATCTAACTCTGGAATAAGCAAAAAATAACCTGTCACAAAATCCAACTCGCCAAACTGTGATTGAATCATTAAAAGCTTATCACCATACTTTCCAAATTCAGTCGCTGGAACACTCAACAAAGCTCCAACCATATCAACTGTCAGACTTGGTACACTACTTACTGCTTTTAAACCCGTAAGCCCAGAAAGTGCAGATAAATAGGAACCTGCAACAATATTTCCAATTTCATTTAACGCAGACATATCCATTTCTGCTAACGTTGTTAAGTCTGCATCTTCATTTGTATGTATATCTCTCATCATAAGTGAGTTGACAAGATGATGTGCTGATTTTGTGTCAAATATAAACATCATCATTCCATTTATATCACCCTCAAGGCCGAGAAGAATACCGACAACGGTATCTTCCTCTGACCCGACAACAGAGCCAATTTCGCTAAAAGGTAATAATGCCACATTTGGCACTGACATATCCACTTTAATATTTAACATTGTGGACAATGCTGTTGTTGCATTACCAGCACCAATATTTCCAATTTCTTTTAAGACATCAAACTGCATGTCATTAAGTTCTTCAAGATCTATTTTTGCCATATTTATCCCCATTCTGCCAAAACTGGCATATCAACATCTATCTAATTTATTTTATTAAAATTTAGCCTTCCTCAATAAGTGACACAATATCAAGCAATGAAATCAATTCATCTTTGCTCTTGCCTATGCCGCTTATATATCCAGAAGCTGCCTCGTCAAGCGTCGTCTTATTTGCTTTTTCAACGTCTTTATTCTCCAAAGTGACAACCTCTTTAACTTGGTCTACAATAACACCTATGGTTGCTGTATCAACCTTTAAAATAATAATTCTAGTTTTATCTGTATAGTCATCATCTTCCAATCCTAACTTTAATCGAATACTCATTACAGGTACAATTTCTCCTCGAAGATTAATGACACCTTTATAATAATGCTGTGATTTAGGAACTCTTGTAATTCTTTGATTCCTTACAATATTATCAATATATTGTATATTAATGCCATATTGTTCATTGCCGATTTTTACAACAATATACTGCACTGCAATAGCATTATTTTCTTCATTCTTATCTAATGCTTTTACTTCTTCCATTAATAGTCACCAAAACCTTTCTGAAATACAACTCTTTTAAGCTGTTAAACAAGTGTATTTGCATCAATTATCAATGCGACTGAACCATCACCAAGAATTGTAGCCCCACTAATCATTTTATTAATATTGATATACTTACCTAAAGACTTAATAACAATTTCCATCTGACCAATCAGACTATCGACCACAAGACCTGCCAGCTTATCTCCTTTGCTTACAATAACAACGGTTATATTTTCTTGCTCTAATGGCTCACCAGGCACATCTAAAAGGTCTCTTAATCTTATTAATGGAATAACACTTCCTCTTAAATGAATAACCTCTTTCGCATGAACATATTTAATTTCATTGACATTAATATCTTCTATCGTTTGAATAGAACCTAATGAAATCGCAAACTTTTCATCGCCTACTTTCACCATCAATGCCTGAATAATAGCAAGAGTGAGAGGCAATCGAATAATAAATGTGCTTCCCTCTCCATATGTAGTCTTAACCTCAATATCGCCTCCAAGTGTTTCAATCTTTGATTTTACTACATCAAGACCTACACCTCTTCCAGATACATCGGTAATCTTTTCAGCCGTAGAAAAACTTGGCTTAAACAACAAATCTACGATATCCTTATCGGACATGGATGCTGCCTGTTCTTCTGTAATCGTTCCTTTTTCAATAGCCTTGTTGCGCACTCTCTCAACATCAATACCATTTCCATCATCACGAACTTCAATAGCAACATTATTGCCATCTTGATAAGCATCAAGAAAGATAGAACCCACCTCATGTTTTCCTCGTTCTTTTCTCACCTCAGCACTCTCTAAACCATGGTCAGCAGAATTTCTAAGCAAGTGCATAAGTGGGTCTCCAATTTCATCAATAACGGTTCTGTCAAGCTCTGTATCCTCACCAGACATGTAAAGTTCCATCTTTTTATTAAGCTTTTTGCTTAAATCTCGAATCATTCGAGGAAATTTACTTACAACGCTCTCAATTGGCATCATACGAACTTTCATAACCGATTCATGCAGATTGGTTGTCACCCTCTCAAGATACTCAATCTGTTCATTAAATGTCTGATTAACTGGTGCATCGCCATTTTCTGAAGAACTTGCAGAAACCAATCCGTTCTTTGCAATAATAAGCTCGCTGACAAGATTCATCAGAACATCTAATTTTTCAATATCCACACGAACGGTATGTCCCACTGGTTTTGTTTTGCCCTGAGCGACTGCCTGCTTTGAAGATGGTGCTGGTGCTGGCTTTTTATCAGACACAGCCACTTCTTTGTTGTCCTTATCAACTTTCTTTTCGTCTTTAACCTCTTCGTGATGTTCTGCGTGTGCCTCTTCCTCAAATGGCGTTTTAATCTCTTCGCCAACAGCATCTTTTATCTCAGAAACCGACTTAATAATCTTTGTAATCTCGCTAAAACTTTCAGAGGAAATCACTACAAGACTAAAATCAAAATCAAACTTTTCATCTTCAATATCTTGAACAGATGGTTCTGATTTAATAACATCACAATGTCCTTCAAGATTTTTAAATACCAAAAATGCTCTTGCAGCCTTTAAAATACAATTTTCTTCAACGGTTACACGAATCTTATATGTATGCAGATTCTTTTTGAGAGCTTCATTAACCGCATTTTTTTCAAAATCTGCTAAAACAATACCATTATAATCAATATCTAGGGTTGCTGATTCCGAATCTGACGAAGATTCTGCCTGACCCGATGATTGCTGCGCTTTTCCTTCCGACGCTATAAACGCATTGAGCGCCTTAATAATAGGTTCATTGTCATCGGTTCCTTCATCTTGGTTTTGCTGTATATTAGAAACATATGTTTCTAGTGCATCCAAACATTGAAATAAGACATCCACAAGCTCTGAATTAACACTCATATTGCCATTTCTCACTTCAGAGAAAACATTTTCCATATCGTGCGTTAAATTCTGCATTCTCTTGTAGCCCATTGTTCCAGCCATACCCTTTAAAGAATGGGCTGCACGGAAAATCTCATTAATCGTATCACTGTTATCTGGCTCTTTTTCAAGTACCATCAACTGGTCACTAAGATTTTGCAAATGCTCATTCGACTCATCTATAAAAATCTCTAAATACTGGCTTACGTCCATATTACAATACCCCCACGTTCTTCGTTATTTTTTCAGCGACCTGACTTAAAGAAACCACCTCATCAACAAGTCCTGTTTGTGCGATTGCCTTTGGCATACCATAAACCACACATGACTCTTCATCTTGTGCTATCACATGAATTTTTTTACGATTTGCAGCCAGTCCTTTAATACCATTTGTACCATCAGACCCCATACCAGTTAAAACAACACATACAATCTCATCAAAACCACACTGTTGTAAAGAATCATACATAATATTGGCACATGGTCTTAAACCATCTACTGCTGGTTCATTGCTTAATTTTACTACATATCCCTGCGTTCCCTTTACTATACGTAAATGCTGCCCGCCTGGCGCAATATAAACCCATCCATTCTTTAAAACATCTCCATCTGCCGCTTCCTTAACTGAAATATCACCCATCTCATCAAGCCTTGCAGCCAGTGAAGCTGTAAATCCAGCAGGCATATGCTGAACCAATACCACTGGTGCATCCAAATTCTTTGGAAGCAATGGAATAACTTGTTGTAATGATTTTGGACCACCCGTAGAACAAGCCATTGCAACAATCTTTTTTTTGCCAGTCTTTACTCCTGAGAATATAGAGGAATCAAATTTTTTTGCTGGTTTACTCAATTCTTGTGTCTTTCTTCTAAATTCCATAGCTCTTGCATTATTTTGCTGCATTATCGTCTCAACATTTCTTGCTGCAGCTTTAACAGACTCACTTCTTGATGTCAAAAGTGATTTTGATGATACATTTGTCTTTCCTTCCGTAGCAACATCAAGCATAGCATGTATTTTGCTCTTAAAATCATAGCCTTTGGTTTCTAAGTAATTTTCTGGCTTCGTCACAAAATCAAACGCACCCAGTTCAAGCGCCCTAATCGTTTCCTTCGCTCCCTGTTTTGCAACGGTACTTACAATAATGACTGTCTGCTCGATTCTATTTTTTTGTAATTTTTCCAACAACTCCAAACCATTCATTTTTGGCATATTGATATCAAGAATTACTACACTATAATAATTGGGATTAGAGACAATTAAATCAAACCCTTCTACACCATCTTTAGCAATAGCTGCAACTTCATAGTCATCGCCTGAGTTTATTATATCAGATATAACCCTTCTCATGAGTGCAGAGTCATCAATTATAAGTATTTTCTTTGCCATAATTATCATCTCCTCTCTCTGCGTTGTATTTTGCGCTGCTGTTCATATATATATTTTACTATTGTATCTCTTAATTCTATGTCTATTTCCTTAAACTGAATACGGTTATCATAATAATTATTTCTATTAGGTGACTCTATGGAATCAACCACTTTTCCCAACACTTCAATTGTTATATCACCAATATTCATTTTAATTGGAAACGTCATAAAAATACAACTGTCTATATCCAATTTTGTCTCCGTCAAAATACGGACACCGCCGCCGCTAATATCGACAATCATTCCAATATCAGCCTGTTCACTGCTAACTTTTGGCGGTAAATGATTCCTCAAATATGTATCAACCTGTTCATCATTCAACATTCTTATAATTGCCTCAATATTACATGGAAGCCTATAAAACTGTCTGCGCTGAAACTTTTTCATCTCTGAGATTAATTTCAACTGCATGATATATATTTCGTTTTCTTTTCCTCGACTTAAAACCTTGCATTTCGCCTTAAAAATACCTTTTTCTGAATAAAAATATACATTTAGCTCTTGGTCAACGGACAATGGAACAATATGTCCTTCAAAAATTGGCATAGAAGCGGTCAATTCCCCATTATTTTCATTCAATTCCAATATTTGACTGACATATACATCAGACCTTACATTATTTTCTTTTATCTTGCTAATCTTGTCGATTTCAATTTTATTGCCAACTTTTAATATATCATCAGCCATTCATTACACCCCTATTCTTTCATTTTCTTTGAAAATACCGACTTGAAAAACTTTTTAATACCCACATTATTTGCTGTTCTTTTTGAACTTTCCATAACATCAACAATACTTTCAAAGCTCTTTGCGGCAATTGAAGAAGGGAACATAATAGATACTGGTTTTTGTCTCATAACCGCTTTGCTAAAATTAACATCATAAGGAACCATACCTAAATATTCAATATCAATCTTTAAAAACTTAGATACAACTGCACTGAGCTTTTCATATAAATTCTTGCCTTCACTCCTGCTATGCACCCTGTTTGCTACCAGCATAATTTTATTATTATTTGCATGAAATTCACTGTTTCTGCTTAATGCCTTTAACAAAGCATAGGAGTCTGCTATGGATGTTGGTTCTGGAGTCGTCACTAAAATTACTTCTGGACTAGCCAAGAGAAACTCCATAACAGCCGAAGATATACCTGCACCTGTATCAATAATAATAACATCCGCCATACCATCAAGCTCTGATAACTTTCCAACCAATCGCTTAATCTGATTATCATCTAAGTTGACAAGCTGAGCTATACCAGAACCACCAGATATAAATCCAACCCCTTCTGGTCCTTGTGTAATAATATCTTTTACTTCTTTTCCTTTAAATAATAAATCGCCTAAATTATGTTTTGGTATGACACCAAACATCACTTCAATATTTGCCAAGCCAAAATCCGCATCCAAAATGATAACCCGTTTTCCTCTGCGGCGATATTGCAGGGCGATATTAATTGATATATTTGATTTTCCAACGCCTCCTTTTCCACTAGTCACAGCAATCACTCTGGCGTTGGAAACGGCTTTTTGATTTTGTAATTTAATTATATTTCTCAGATTCTGTGCTTGGTCCATTATTCATTTCCTCCCAACAATTGCCTAGCCAGTGCCTGTTCGTCAACCAATTCTATATCATCTGGTACATTTTGTCCTGATGTTGTATAGGACAATGGTGCTCCTGTAAGTAACCTGATATTCAAAATATTGCCAAGTGAACATGTCTCATCTAATTTTGTAAATAATATTGCCCAATCTTCTATATCTTTGTATCGTTGCGTGATATCTACTAAATCTTTATATTTTGTAGTAATACTTAACACTAGATAAATTTGTATATCAAAATCCTCTTTCATGTCTTTTACTTTATCTAACATAACCGTAAGGTCATCCATCTGTTCATTGCACTTATGAGAACGACCTGCTGTATCCACCATAATCAAGTCATAATCTTTATATTCAATCATGCACTTTTCTAATTCATCTGCTGAATATACAACACTCACAGGACTATCTAATATCCCCGCATATGTGTTTAATTGTTCAATAGCTGCAATTCTATAAGTATCAGAAGTTATAAAAGCAACTTTGGAGTTCATCTCAAATATATATCTTGAGGCAACCTTTGCAATCGTTGTTGTTTTTCCTACCCCCGTAGGTCCTATAAAAAACACTACTTTAGGACGATTGCCTAACACAATATCTCTTGGCTCACCTAATTTTAATATAATTTTTTGATACACTGCGGCAAGAATACTGTCTATATTGGATTCCTTTTTAAGAGAGCTTTCGATATCCTTCATAATAAGGTCTGCATACTCTTCACTCACTTCATTATCAATCAATTTTCCATAAATCAACTTGATAAATTTCATATTGGTATTTTCGCGTTCTTGTATCACCTTATTGCTTGTATCGCGAACACCATCGTTATTAGCAGCATCTGTGGTCTTATTACTATTATCATTATTATTTATGTTACCTGAATTAATCTGTTTTTGTAACAGATTGTGCAAATAATCAAGCTTTTCTTCTATTGCGCTTGTCTCAACCGTTGTAGATAACCTATCGTCTGCAACCAAGTCAATACTGCTCTTTCTTGCCCCTGTAATCGGTTGACTAGAACTATTTGTATTGGTACCTAAAGTTGAATGAAAACTTTTGTTAAGTGCTTGACTATTATTACTAACACTTTCTACATTCTGATATCCTTCTTCTTCCACTGCTGCTGTTATCTCAATTAAATTCTTTTTAAACAGCTTAAATATCCCTCTTTGTTTCATTGTTTTAACATTTAAAACAATGGCTTTATTTCCTAATTCTTCCTGCGCTTTCTTGATTGCTTCGGTCTCTGTCTGCCCCTGATACTTTTTAACTATCATTATGCTGTCACCATCCCAACTGATTGTAATTCTATATTCGATTCTACCTCATTGTAGGAAATTACGATTATATCCTTAAAATATTCAGAAGCCAGCTTCTTAAAATAAAGTCGAACAATTGGAGATGTTATAACAATTGGATTTCTTCCCATATCCTCCAGTTTTCTAAGACCTTCTGTCAGACTTTCAATAATCTTATTAATTCGTTCAGGGTCTAGTGCCAAATATGAGCCTTGTTCTGTATTTTTAACTGCTCCCATAATTTCCTGTTCAATCTTTGGATCGAGTGTAATAACATTGGTAATCTCATTTGGAGGGAAATATTTTCCGGATATTGCCCTCTTAATGCTCTGTCTTACATACTCTGTAAGAATATCGGTATCTCTTGTCACAGAAGCATGGTCAGCCAACGTTTCAAATATTGTAACCAAATCTCTTATAGAAATTCCTTCCTCTAAAAGATTTTGCAATACTTTTTGAATTTCACCAATTCCCATCAGTTTAGGAACAAGTTCATCAACCAATGCGGCATTATTATCTTTAATATTATTAATAAGATTAGAAACATCTTGTCTTGTAAGCAACTCTGCAATATGTTGTCTTATAATCTCTGTAAGATGTGTTGCAATAATAGAAGGCGGGTCAACAACCGTATAGCCTAACGACTCCGCTCGTTCTCTTTGTCCTTCTGTAATCCAGATAGCTGGAAGGTGGAATGACGGTTCAAATGTAGGAATACCTGTAATTTCTTCCTCAATATAACCTGGATTCATCGCCATATAATGGTCAAATAAAATTTCACCTTCACTAACTTGTATACCTTTTATCTTAATAACATATTGATTTGGATTTAACTGAATATTATCTCTTAATCGAATAATAGGAACAACCGCACCTAATTCCAGTGCAACTTGTCTTCTTATCATAACAACTCGGTCAAGCAAATCGCCGCCCTGATTAACGTCAGCCAACGGAATAATACCATAACCAAATTCAAGTTCAATTGGGTCTACATTAAGGAGGCTGACAACATTTTCTGGTTTTCTAATCTCTTGAGCTTCGTTTTCTTCTCGCTCAACTTCCTCCTCAATCATGGTCTCGCCTTGTTTTGAGGCAACTTTTCTGCTGACAAATATCAACAGTATACCAAATGGTACAAATATGTATATTGGCAACGGCGTTAACAAACCTAATAAAGCAAGTGCTGAGCCTACCATCAGAAGCACTTTATCAATCGAAAAGAGCTGTCCAACAATCTCCTCGCCAAGCTCGCCCTCGCTTGAGGCTTTTGTGACAAGTATACCAGTCGCCAGAGAAATCAATAATGAAGGAATCTGACTACACAAGCCATCACCAATGGTAAGAATGGTATACTTTGTCAACGCTTCATTGATAGTAAGACCACCATAAAGCATACCCATTATAATACCACCAACAATATTGACACCTGTTATAATAAGACCTGCTGTTGCATCACCTTTTACATATTTTGTGGCACCATCCATTGAACCAAAAAAGCTGTTCTCCAACTGCAATTTTTGTCTGCGCACGGCAGCTTCTTGGTCAGTGATAGCTCCTGTGTTCAGGTCTGAGTCAATTGCCATCTGCTTACCAGCCATCGCATCCAGTGTAAATCTCGCTGTTACCTCTGCAACTCTTTCTGAACCTTTATTAATAACAATAAACTGTATTAATACAAGTATTATAAATATGATAATACCAATTACTAAATTACCGCCTCCAACAAACTGACCAAACACATTTACCACTTGTCCGGCATCACCTTTTGTAAGAATCAGCTTGGTAGAAGAAACATTTAAAGAAATTCTAAACAACGTTGTAAACAACAGTATTGTTGGAAATGAAGCCATATCCAACACTTCTTTGGCATATATCGAATTAAATAATACAATTAATGCAACGGCTATATTAAAGGCCAAAAGGAAATCTAACAGCCATGAAGGTATTGAAATGATAAAGAAAATAACTGCCGCTAATATATATGCTCCTATAAACAAGTCGTTCTTCTTCATCTTCATAGCCTCTTAATCCTCCTTTCATATGTAATGTGATACAGCATCACTTTTTATAATAACATTTTTTAAT
Organism: uncultured Eubacterium sp.; assembly: GCA_947088865.1. Classification (GTDB taxonomy): domain Bacteria; phylum Bacillota; class Clostridia; order Lachnospirales; family Lachnospiraceae; genus Lachnospira. The sequence continues at coordinate 146,827 of CAMUHY010000003.1, forward strand.
CATTTATTCAACATGGTTCTTTATTCTGCTTTATAAATCGGTCTTAAAATATTTGCCAGTATCTCTGCCACTGCTTGATATAATTCTGGAGGAATCTCCATTCCAATATCGACATTGTGATATAAAATCCTTGCAAGAGGCTTATTTTCAACAATAGCTATATTACATTCCTTTGCTCTATCTTTAATCTGAAATGCAAGATGATCTGCTCCTTTAGCAATAACAACGGGCGCCATTCCACTATCTGGTTCATATTTTAATGCAACCGCAAAATGTGTAGGGTTTGTGATAACAACATCGGCCTCCGGCAGTTGCTGCATCATTCTTCGCCTAGACACTTCCATCATTCTTCGTCTCACTTGACTTTTTACTTGAGGGTCACCTTCTGCATTTTTATATTCGTCTTTTACTTCCTGCTTTGTCATCTTTGTATCTTCTTTAAATTTATGTTTTTGATACATTAAATCAAGAAATCCAATGATAAGAAATATCATACTTATTTTAATGCCAAGGTCAATAATAATTTCGCCAATAGCGCCTAAAGCTGCATATAATGTAATATCATAAAATGACAGCAGCAGCCCAACTTTATCCATAATCGTCGTATATACAACAATTCCGATAATGGTCATCATCGCAATTGATTTCAACAATTCCAGCAGTTGTCGCACTGAAAATATCCTCTTAAAACCACTGAGCGGACTTATCTTGTTTAGTTTTGGTTTCATCGGTTTTGCTGTCACTTTCCAGCTTTGCTGAAGCATATTTCCCAAAACAGAAATAACAACTGCAATTAAAAGGATAGGAACAACAATATTTAATATGCTCATAAACATGTTTCCAATGGTTGAACATGCTAAACCAACTGGATAACCTTTGCTGCTATCGGAAACAATCATATCAAAGCTATTATAAAAATCTTTAAAGGTGCTTATCAATTTTTGTCCCATATTGCCAACATATATTTTGATAATAATAAATAATGCCAACAACGAAATAGCCATTATAAGCTCTTTACTTTTTGCAACCTGACCATTCTCTCTCGTTTCATTTAACTTTTTGGGCGTGGCAGGCTCGGTTTTTTCTCCGCCAGGTCCATCTTTAGCAAAAAACTGAAGATTATATGCCACCACTGGATTAATCAAACCAGACGAATATGGTCTTACTTGTTCTTTTATATCCTGATTTTTCATCATGGACTCATTCCCCTTACTAACGATGCCATTAATGTTCTTATAATATTTTCAATCATTGTTGAAACAGATGGCAGCATCACAATTGTAAAAAATATAACAAATATACCTGTAAATATTTTTAACTGCATACCAACAACAAACATATTCATCTGTGGTGCTACTCTCGCCAAAATTGCCAATACCACATTGACAAGAAGCGTTGTTGCAAAAACGGGAAGGGCAATTCTAAATCCGTATACAAAATAATCAGACATAAACGAAATAATATCCGTATGAATCGATGCTGAAAATACTGCTCCTCCCACTGGAATAACTTTGTACGTTTCCACAATTGCAGCAACTAAATATCGATGCAAACCTGAAATCATTAAAAGCAACAAAATTAAATAATAATAAAAATTTGTAAAAATACCTATCTGCATTCTTGTTGTTGGGTCCATAATCTGCGCCATCGCAAGACCTGTATCCATATCTATAATTTTACCTGCAAACATAATTATCTGAACACAAAATGAGGCAGTTGCTCCTAATATTAATCCCACTATCGTTTCTTTAACAATCAATGCTATATACTCTATAACTCCCTCATAATGAACTTCAATTCCTATATTGGAAGTATACACCAAAACTGTCATAAAAAAAGCTAATCCCACCTTGACACGTCGAGGTGTATTAGCTGTGTTAAAAAATGGTGCAACATATACAAAAGAAGCCATCCTTATCAGAATCAGCACAAATATCTCAAACTGATTCAAAGCAACTTCGTAATTAATCATCTTTATGTTTCTCCATGAAAACTATGTTATATACTGTGAGAAATTTCCCCACAAAGTACCCATAAACTCTACAATCTCATTAAGTATCCAAGAACCCATCACCATAAGAGCAATCAAAATAGCTAACAATTTTGGAACAAAAGTTAACGTCTGTTCTTGAATGGATGTCAATGTTTGAAACAAACTAATAATAAGACCAACAATCATAGATACCAATAGTACAGGAACTGCTGTCTTAACAATAATCCATACAGTCTCTCTTGCTATACTGATAACATCTCCACTAGTCATATTAATCTTCACTCCTGCTATCATTTAAAAGTATTCATCAGATTACCAATAATCAAATTCCAACCATCTGCCATTACAAATAATAAAATCTTAAATGGTGTAGAAATTGTTGTAGGCGGCAACATCATCATACCCATTGACATCAGTGTAGATGACACTACCATATCAATAACAATAAAAGGTAAATATATCAAAAATCCAATAATAAATGCTGTTCTAAGTTCACTTATAATAAAGCTTGGAATCAACACCCTTAAAGGGATATCGTCTTCTGATGTTATTGAACCTTCTTCATACTCAGCAATTCTTAAAAAAGTATCTAAATCCTTTGTAGAGACTTCCTTTAACATAAATTGCCTTAACGGCTTTACTCCTATATCAAATGCCTCTTCTGCTGTGACTTCACTTTTTGTAAGCGGTTCTATCGCACTTTGATAAACTTCATTAAAGGTCGGAGCCATAATAAAAAATGTCAAAAATAAAGACAAACCAACTATAACTTGATTCGGCGGAACCGTCTGTGTACCAAGTGCTGCTCTTGTAAAATGCATTACAATCACAATTCTTGTAAATGAAGTTACCAGCATTAAAATAGATGGTGCCAATGAAATCACAGTGAGAACTAAAAGCATCTGTAACACGCTGGCAAGGTCTGAACCATCTCCTGCTGAGATACCTATACTTATTAAATTATTATCATCTTCAGCCGCCATCGCTCTTACTGTAAGTATAGAAAACAAAGCAAATACGGCTGAAATACATAAAGATATAACAATAATCTTTCTTCTGTGTTTCTTTAAAAAATGCAACATATATATTAATCTCGCCTAACTTTTCGGCTTGTCTTTCTTAAACTTATCTAAAACTGCTTTGAAGTTTTCAGACTTAACTTGAGTTGATACTTCCGTAAATTCCAAATCGCTCTCCTGCAACTCACATAACACTGTCACAGAATCTTTGCATATAGCAATTGCAAGAAATTTACTGCCCATCTTTATTATCTGAATATATTTACTATTAGATAACCGAAATGTCTCTAAAACTGAAATATTGCTTCCAGCCATCTTCTCTTTTTTGTAATTGCCCACAAATCTTGTAGCAAAATACGTCATAGCCAATACAAGTGCAAATATAATTACCAGTGTAATTAATTGTACAAATGCCTCTATGCGGCTAGAAGATACAGACAGTAACATTATCCAACAACCTTCTGAACAGCCTCAATTACTCTATCAGCCTGGAATGGCTTAACGATAAAATCTTTAGCTCCTGACTGAATTGACTCAATAACCATAGCTTGCTGACCCATAGCAGAGCACATAATAACAGAAGCATTCGCATCGGATGCTTTAATCTTCTTAAGAGCCTCAATTCCGTCCATTTCAGGCATAGTTATATCCATAAGAACTAAATCTGGCTTAAGTTCTGCATATTTTTCAACAGCTTTTGCACCATTCTCAGCCTCACCTGCAATATTGTAACCGTTTTTGGTGAGAATATCCTTAATCATCATTCTCATAAACGCTGCATCATCGCATACTAAAATATTCTTTGCCATATCATATATCTCCTATCTTTTATTGTTCACAGTATCAACTTAAAAGTATTATACTACATCAAAAACAATTTTCCTACTGTTTTTTTTCAATTTATTAATCCTTAATAATTTCTGTTATTCTAACGCCAAAACTTTCCTCAATGACTACAACTTCACCTTTTGCAACATACTTACCATTGACAAGCACATCAATTGCTTCACCAGCAATTTTATTTAACTCAACAATCGTACCTGGTGCAAATTCAAGAATATCTTTAATAGATTTGCTTGTTCTTCCAAGTTCCACAGTTACCTCTAATGGTACATCCATAATCAAATCAATATTTTCTCTCTTTGACATACCACCCACATCACCAACAAATGGCTGAAAAGAGGCTTGAGAAACATTGATATCTTGTTGTGGCGGATAACCATATGGCATACCTTGCATTGGCATTCCCTGTTGCGGATAGCCGTATGGCATACCCTGACCTGCTGGCATTCCCTGTTGTGGATAGCCGTATGGCATACCTTGCATTGGCATTCCCTGTTGTGGATAACCGTATGGCATACCTTGCCCTGCTGACATATCCATTCCTGGCATACCCTGACCTGCTGGCATTCCCTGCATTGGAGGTGTAGCTGGAGCTGGCTCCGGAGCTGGTGTAGGACTTGATGCTGGTTCTGGAGCGCTTTCTGGCTCTGATGAATCGATTGTAAACAACTGCAACAACTCTTTTGCAAACTCAATCGGATATAACTGCATAATCTCACTATTGATTAGCTCTCCTATCTCCATCTTAAAAGCAACCATTACAAATTGCCCTAAAAGAAATTCTGGAAGATTATCCAATTCTGTACTATATGTATCTATAATATTTGCTATTGGAGGACTGATATCAATCTTTCGATTAAACATAGATGACATTGACGTTGCAGCGGAACCCATCATTTGATTCATCGCCTCACCAATGGCACTAAGATGCAGCTCTGTCAAATCTTCATCGTCTTCAACTTGCCCAGAACCTCCCATCATAAGGTCTGTAATGATTCGTACATCATGTTCTTTAAGAATCAATACATTATTGCCATCAATTCCTTCTCTATATGAAATTTGCATCATAACACAAGGTCTGTCATACTTTGTTGATAAATCATCCCAAGTAGCAACACTAACAGATGGTGTCGTTATATTTACTTTTTGGTTAAGCAATGAACTTAAAGTAGTAGCTGCCGTTCCCATACTTATATTGGATATTTCACCAACAGCATCCTTTTCAAATTCTTCTAACACAAAGCCTGTATTGTCACCTTCTGACGATGTCATATCTGAATCTTCTCCACCTGTATCTACCCCATTAAGCAATGCATTTATTTCATCTTGTGACAACATGCCATCCATCACTAATCACTCTCCTCTCTAATTACTTCAGTAATTCTTACTGCATATTTGTCGTCGTAATATCCAGGCAATGCCATAAATTTCTTAATATTGCCTACATATACTTCTAATTCCTCATCCACATTCCTATTGATTCTAATAACATCTCCAACTTGAAGATTTCCAAAATCAGCAACGCTTATCGTACTTGTACCTAAAACTGTTTTAACAGGAATCTTTGCCCTGCTAATAATTGTCTCAATAGTATCTTCGTATGAGGTTCCATCTTTTTCTTTCATACTTGAGAACCAATATTTTGTATTTAATTTATCAATAATTGGCTCTAATGTATCAAAAGGAAGACAAATATTCATAAGTCCCTCAACATCTCCAATTTTAATGTTAAGAGTGATAATTGCAATTGTTTCACTTGGTGATATAATCTGTGCAAACTGGGAATTTGTCTCAATTCGTTCAATTCTTGGAGATATCTTAATAACGCTCTCCCAAGGCTCTTGAAGCAAATTGACACATATTGCAAAGATTCGTTCTAATATTGTCAACTCAATCTCAGAATACTCTCTTTGCTTATCCATTGAAGCACCTGGACCCCCAAGTAATCTGTCAATAATAGAATATCCAAGGTTGGATGCCATCTCCATTATACAATTGCCCACTAATGGATTCATACTGATAACGCCCAACAACACAGGATTTGATAACGCATTAGAAAACTCTGAATAAATAACAACCTCTGAGTTTACAACATCAACACTTACTGATTTACGTAAATATGCTGGGAGATTTGTCGCAAGTAAACGTGCAAAATGTTCAAAAATTATCTCTAGTGTTCTTAAATGTTCTTTGGAAAATTTAGCTGGTCTGGCAAAGTCATAATTTTTAACCTGCTTTTCATCTGATTTTGCTTCATCAATATCCAATTCACCTGTACTCAATGCTTTAAGCAGATTATCAATCTCGCTTTGCGACAAAACATCGCTCATCTTCCTCACCTCCTCGTAGTTCTAATGTTACATCAAAATGATAATCAAAATATGTTGTTATCATCCCATTGTGATTTCTGATACGATAACAGAACATATTGCCTCTGTCTCAAATTGATCCTGAAGAGCTATAAGAAGATTTTGCTCTATCTGTGTTTTGTTCGCTGAAATTGATTCATAGCTGTATTTGAGAGCTTCCGTTGTAATCTGGCTTACTATAAGCTTCATACCATTATTAATACTAGCAGATTTTGTTTCATAATCCTTCGCTTTTTTGTTGAGTCCCAATGTTACTTTTAATATAACATGACGTGCTTTCCCTCCGTCTGAATATGAAACAATAATACTATTAGAATCTCCACTCATCGCATCAATATATTGTATATCATCAACAGCAATGCTGTCTGAACCTTGTACGTTAGATGATAATACACCACCTGCATCCAAATCAATAATCTGTGCTACTTTTGATATAAGATTATTTGTTTTTGTGTTTGTAGATACCAATGAAAATGTCAGTACAACCGTTAAAACCAAATTAATTAACACAAGTGCTAATGTTATAATATTCAACATACTCTTCTTCATGACTTTTCCCACTCCTATTATTTATTATTCTGGCTGTATAATGAATTATATATCTTTATCTCTACTCGTCTATTCTGCGCTCTTCCCTCTGGCGTATCATTAGTAGCAACAGGGACCGCTTCGCCTCTTCCTGACGATGATATTGTGGACTTATCAAAACCCTTTGTACTAACAAAATAATCAAAAACATTATATGCTCTATGTAAAGACAACATCATGTTATTGGGATATAATGGCGTATTAATCGGAACATTATCGGTATGGCCTTCGATTAAAATTGTATTTCTTTCATACTGCCAAATAGAATCAGCCACTCTATCCAATATTGAAATTGCTTCGTCTTTTACTTCTGCCTTTCCAGAATCAAAAAGAACGCCTCCGTTTAGATTTAAAAGAACATACTCACTTGTAACGGTAAGTTCAACTTTATCAGCTATATTTTTATCATTTAACTGCTGTTCAATCTGTTCTCCCATCTTTTCTGATTCAGCAAGACCTTCCTTTTTTAAAGTCTCATAAGCATCATCAATTTCCTCTGAAGTATCACCATGTGTATTTAATCCAACATTATTATAATATTCACTAAGAGCATTTAGTTGACTTGCACCGCTGCTAATTAATACCCCTTGGTCTATCAATGCTGAACCGCCTTGTGGCATAACACTGAATGTAGAAGCCAATGAAGCAGCTATCTGTTGAAATTTCTCAGCATCAACCGTTGACATAGAGAATAATAAAACGAAGAAACACAATAACAAATTCATCAAATCACTAAAAGTTGCCATCCAGGCTGGCGACCCAGCCGGCGCATCCTCTTGCCTTTTCTTTGCCATCAGCCTTCACCTTCTTCCGTTGAAACCGCCTGTCGAACAGTAGGAGATAAGAACGATTTTAATTTTTCCTCAATTACTCGTGGGTTTTCACCAGCTTGAATTGAAAGAAGTCCCTCAATTACGATTTCTTTCATCTGATATTCTTTGCCATTAATATTTTTCATCTTATTTGAGATAGGTGTTGCCAGCCAGTTCGCAATCAACGAACCATACAATGTAGTAAGCAAGGCAACCGCCATATTCGGTCCAATGGTAGCCACATCATCCAGCTTTTTCAACATATTAACAAGACCTACCAGCGTACCAATCATACCCCACGCAGGACCAAATGCTGCCCATGTATCAAAAAATCCTGCACTGCTTTTATGACGCTCATCCATATTGACAAGTTCTGTCTCAAGAATACCTCTTACAAGCTCTGGTTCTGTACCATCGACAATAAGAAGAATACCTTTTTTCATAAATTCATCTTCAAGATTACTTGCAACCTCTTCCAAAGCAAGCAAACCTTCTTTACGAGCCACATTAGATAAATCGATTATCTGTTTAATTACAGCTCCATGGTCTAATTTAGGGTCTTTAAACGCAATCCCCATACTCTTGAATCCACCAATAAATTCTGCCATCGTATAAGATGTCATCAAACTTGCGAGCGAACCACCAATCGTAATAATAATTGAGGGATAATCAATAAAGCTCCCTGTTATGGCAGATACACCACCACTGGAAATAATACCAAAAATAACCATTGCAAATCCGACAACTATACCTATGAGTGTAGCAATATCCACTTTTAAACACCTTCCGTTTCCTTATATATCGTTCCTGAAAAGACCCTATGTTTATAATCCACAACCTTATCAATAATTTCATCGGAAGACTCTTTTACTATGTACTTTGAACCTGTCGTAAGGGTAATAACCGTATCCGGAGTTTCCTCAATAGTTTGAATTATATCAGCATTAACCACTAACATTGAGCCATTAAGCCTTGTAACATTAATCATAATTATCTCCATACCATTATACTGTAAAATAAATAATAAAAAGTGTATTAAAACTTTATTAAAAATCATTTAACAATATCAATGAATCCAAACACAAACAATTACAAAAAACTACAAGAGCACGGAACATAAGTTTTACCATATCCATGCCCTTGTACTATTTTACACCATTCAATCTAACTAATCAAGAAAAATATCATCAACGTTTCAAATTTATAAGTTCTTCTAATAACGAATCTGATACTGTGATAATTCTTGAGTTTGCCTGGTATCCTCTCTGTGTTGTAATCATCGTAGTAAACTGGTCTGCCAAATCTACATTTGACATTTCAAGATATCCAGAAACTACCTTTCCACCGGTCTCTGATATGTCTTTACCAATACCATCAAAAGAGCCTGAGTTCAATGTTGCTGCGTATAAGTTTTCACCCACCTTTTCAAGACCTGTTGGGTTTGCAAATGTTGTAACAGCAATCTGACCAATAATTTTTGTATCGCCATTACTATAACTTGCAACGACTTCACCAGCTTCATCAATACCAACCGCCGTCATGGTTCCTACTGCTTTACCTGCACCGACAACATTACCTGTCAATTCGTCAACTCGACCCTTGCTATACTTAATGTCAGTAGCACTTGCATACATAGTAACACCTGATGCATCCAGACTGACAATTGAAGACTGAGCGCCTCCTGTACCAATATTTTCCAAGTCACCCGTAGAATCTCCATCATAGATAAATGATAAATCCAAATTGGCATTACTCATAGCAGAAGCACCCGAATTTTTATCAAATAATAAACGTGGTGATGCTGCTGTATCTAATATAATATTGGTACTCTCACCATTCTTTGTAACCGTTCCTTCTGATATAGAATATTCTACATTTTGACCATTAACTCCCTCATATTTCAATGTAAGAGAAGCTTGATACTCATTACCCAATGAATCAAAAAAGTTTACTGTAAATACACTGCTTTCTGTTGTTCTTGCATCAACATTACCTGTTATTGTGACATCTGTTGTCTTTGCAGGAGGCGTAAACATATATTCTGGACTCATTACATACAATGGCTGAACCTTATCTTTTACAATATTGCCATTCTCGTCTGCTTTCCAGCCCATTACATTGGCACCGCCCTGTGTAACAAGCGCACCACTCAAATCGGGCTTAAAATCACCAGACCTTGTAAAGTATGTATTACCAGCGCTGCTTACTACAAAAAATGCATCACCAGATATACATAAATCCCAAGGATTATCTGTACGCTCATTAGAGCCTTGTGTCATTGCTGTTGAGATTGCTCCCACAGAAGAACCAAGACCTATCTGTTTAGGGTTTACACCACCTTTGCCGCTCTCGGCATTTGGTCCTGTTGCTGTTTGTGTTGTTTGATAGTATACATCCTTAAATGTTACTGCTTGAGACTTATAAGCTACTGTGTTAACATTGGCAATATTATTACCAATTACATCCATTCTCGTCTGATGTGTCTTAATTCCTGACACAGCAGAGAACAATGCTCTCATCATAATATTGTTCCTCCTTAATAATAAATAAATGATGATATGATGAGTGCTGTCTTATCCCGTCAGGCATTCAGGGATAATTAACCTCCATAAGGTCCGGTTAAATAATAACAGCCCCATCAATATTCGTATAAATATTTTCATCGTTAGCTGCCTGACTCATCGCTGTAACAACAATTTTATTTTCTGTATTTACAATAAATGCCAAGTCATCTAACAATACCAGTGATTCCTTAATTCCTTTTAAGCTGGCTTTTTGCGCTCCTTCATTTAGTCGAGAAATCTGTTCATCAGTAAGTTGAATATCCCTTTGCCTTAGCCTTGTGTCAGCATGTTTTGAAAACTTTACTAATGCCTGTGCTTCTCTTTCACCTACTGCTTCAGTAATACTTTTTTTCTGTTGAAATATCTCTTGAAATGAAGCATTAGAAATATTCTTATTTTTACCTGCTGCATTGCCTTTTTTAATTGAACTCGTTGCCTGCTGTATAGAAGTAAAACCACCTGTTACGATATGATTCATCATAACCTCCTATTCCTATGCCATAAGTATTACATAAAGCATACATATATATCTAAAATATTAGCACACTATAAAAATCAATTACTTCTCAGGCTCTTTAGAATCTTCTGGCTTCTCAGGTTCTTCCGGTTTTCCTGGTTTTGTAGGGTCTTTTGAAATAGATTCAAAATAGTCTGTGTCAAGCACTGTATCCAAATCAGCAATATCATAAAGCTTTTTATTGATTCCAAGATAAATCTTACCTTCAATATTTTCCCAATAATCAACTTTTCCTGATATCATATTTTCACCATTAACATCCGTTTTCATAATAACAGTCTTTCCAATAAGCTCAGATGCCATCTGCTGCTCTGTTTTATTAAGCATACTCTTTGTTGCCTCAACCTGCGAAAATGTAGCCATCTGCGCAATATACTGTGTATTATCTGTTGGTTCCAATGGGTCTTGATACTGCATCTGTGCAACCATAAGTGCAAGGAAATCATTAATATCTAATGTATTTTTTCCCTTTTCCTCTTTCTTTGTTGAACTTATGCCTGAGTTTGTGTTATCTGTATCAAATTTTCCATTTATAATATTTTGATAAACCATATAAACTCCTTTCTGCGTCTTAATTTCCTATGCTGAAAATTCCACGCTGCTATTTTCACTTATTGTTGTTGTTTCTTTTTGAACTTCTGTCACTTCCTCATCATCTGAGAAATTTAAAGAAACATGTTGTTTCTTTGTGCCATTCGTCTGTTGCTGCGGATTATTTCCATTGAAATTATCCTGATTATGAAAAGCATTATTTTGCACAGTAACTTCTACTGCCTCAACTTTAAGCCCTTGATTGGACATATTTTCCTTTAAAACATTTAACTGTCCCTCTAAGGCTTTTTTAACCTGCTCATTTTCAGCTACCAGCTTTGCAGTGACAACACCTTCACGAACTGAAACAAGAAGATTTACTTTTCCTAAATTCTCAGGATTCAATGCAATTTCCATGCTCTTAAGCTGACCTGTGACATTAAGCTTAATTGAATCCACTACCTGTCTTACAATATCAACAGGCTTAACATCAAATTCATTTGCAAATGCTGCCTCAAATGTCTTGGCAAGCTGAGATGCCACATTGATATTTGAAGTCATATCTGGATTTATTTCGGTATTATTTCTGCCATTCTCAAATATATCCTGTTTACTATTGCCATTAGAATCATCTGCAAACGCATTATTGTTCTTATTATTTAAAGAAGATGTTGTAACCTTCTCAGAAATAACTTGCTCTAAACTAGAACCATCCTTTGCTACATACTCTTCAGACTGCATTGGCGCTTCTTCTTGTAAACCAGACTGCTCCACATTCTTATGCAGCTCCCCTGCATGTTCTGCAACAACTTGATTTTGTGCAACAACATTATCTGTATATGTTTGTGCAATACTCTTAAACTGCTCTTGACTAATACCATACTGTGAATCTGCTTCTGACATCACATCAGCAACAACTTGAATAATATCTTTTAACTTTAAAGACAACTCTGAATCTGTAATGACAGACATTGCATCTTGTTTACCTGATACTTGTGCAATCAAATTTGTTATATTATTAGGTTCAAGTAAATCTACCGATGTCAATCCTAATTCAGACATTGCTTTTTGATATTCTTCATCGGATATGCCCAATATCTTCTTAATTGTCTCAACAACTTCAGACATCATCTTTTTAACAGTTTCTTCATCGTCAATATCTTCCTCGTTATCACAAACTTCAGAATTTTCTTTATATTGAGTTGTTTCCTTTACTTGATTACTTTCTGATAAAGTATCTGTTTTTGTTTTTTTATCCAAATTATCTGCACTTGATATTTTGTTAGAACTATCTTTCACATCATTTTTCACAAGCACATTGTCTATGGATGTCTTATTGCCCTTTATTGGTACAACACCCTTTATACCATTTGAAATTGGCAATAAATTGCTCATAGACTTTGCCATAATATCAGCAAACGCATTAGACTTATCGGTCTTTTTTGTGTCGGATACAGATTGAGTATTTGCATTTCGTCCAAACATCCCAGTAATCGCTGTATCTACCATATCATACCTCCTTTCCTTATCACATAAGCACCCTTACGTTAAAAATATTTATAATACATACTATTCTGCAAAATGTAAAAATTGTACAAGCAATTCTATAATATAACAAAAATAGTATATACTACTCTAGTATTATTCGGAATAAATGCCTTATTTCTTTAGAGAAAAACCAAAAAATTTCAAACACTTTTCCTTTATGATGGAAACATAATTGCTGTCAACTTTGCAGCATATACAGGGTCCATCTCTGCCATGACAGCTGCCCTTTGTTTTGGTGTCATACACAAAAGTATTCTTGTAACAACATAGGCATCTCCTGTCATCTCTTCCATAATTGCAGCGGCTGCCGCTGGGTCCATTGAAGCATATGTAGTCGCCCAATCCTGAATTTTCTTAGAAAATTGTATTCTTTCAACAACCTGTTCATAAAGGGATGCTGCATTATCTGGATTGATTGCTTCATACCACTTTTTATACTCTTCAATATCAGGCGCATTTTCATTAAATACAACCTGTTCGTCAAATTCTTTCTTTAACTGTTCAAAGTACTCTTGATTTTCCTCATATACTTTTAAACGTGAAATTTCTGCCTGCAATTGAGCAATTTGCTCATCATTATTGCTTCCGTTTGCTTTGTATTGCTCCACTTCTTTCTCAAGTTCTTTAATTCGCTCAATCGCCTCCGCAAGCGTCTTGTACTTATTGCCATTTTCCTCAATGATTTCAGCATCGCTGGCCTCTGGCAAAATTTTATTGATAACTGGAACATTTTTTAGAGCAGGTCTTAACATTGTGCCAATACCGCCAACATCCATCTTAATCAAAAGAGCAAATATGACAATCCATATCAATATAATAAGCAAAGCTAATAAAAAGCCAACAATGCCGCCGCTTTTCTCTTCTGCTTCGTCGCCATCTTTTCTATCTAAGTCTAAATCGTCATTAGATTTCTTTTTTTTCTTAGCCATTGTTAATCCTCTCTCCCACTCTTATCATTGTATGTAAAACTTACAAGTTGGTCAATTTCTTTTTTTTCTTCAACATTTAACTCAAGTTTAAATTCCTCAAATGCTTTTTCTTTTAATTTTTCATGTATTTTTCTATCTTGAACCGCCTCATTAAGCTTTTCTCTACATTTCTCAAGATTCTTTTGAGCTATACGAAGAACCACTGCTTGTTGGTTCATAAATTCTTCCATCGTTTTTATATATTCATTACATCGTCTTACCAAAGCTACATTCAATCTGCCTGATGATAGACGCCTCACATCTTCTATGTACGTATTCCTGCGCTCAATAAGCGCTCTCAATTTTTCTTCCTCGATTGAAACACGATTCATGGCTTCTGCAAATTCTGTTTTTGCTTGCGTTTCCAGCCGCTCCTTAATATTTAAGACATTTTGCAGCTTATAAATAAACTTAGCCATATATTTCTCACTCCTGTGATAATTCTATATGTAAAAACTTTTAATGAATTTTATTCTTCATAATCATTAAAAATGGATTCCAATATGGAAAGCTCTTCTTCAAATGAAAACTTTTCGTCTGTCTGCTGCATCAAAAAACTGTTAACAGCATCGATTTTAGAAATGGCATAATCAATATTTTTATTACTACCTTTTTTATATGCTCCTATATTAATTAAATCTTCGGCTTCATTGTAGGTTGCCATAACATTCTTTAGACGACCAGCAATCTTTTTATGTTCCTTTGTCGAAATTTGACTCATACATCTTGAGATGCTCTGTAAGATATCAATTGCTGGATAATGATTCTTATGCCCCAATTTTCTTGATAAGATAATATGCCCGTCAAGAATACTTCTGGCAGTATCCGTAATTGGCTCATTAAAATCATCACCGTCAACCAAGACTGTATATAATCCTGTAATGGAACCTTTCCTTGCCATTCCTGCCCGCTCAAGAAGTTTTGGCATCTCCGAATAAACGCTTGGCGGATATCCCCTTGTCACAGGAGGCTCGCCTGATGCAAGCCCAATCTCTCTTTGTGCCATCGAAAAACGCGTAAGCGAATCCATCATCAAAAGGACATCTTCTCCTTGGTCTCGAAAATACTCTGCAATCGCTGTTGCTGTCTTTGCCGCTTTATTACGAATCAGCGCCGGTTTATCAGAAGTCGCCACAACTAAAACACTTCTGCGCATACCCTCTTCACCTAAATCTCGCTCGACAAATTCTCGTACTTCTCTTCCTCGCTCGCCTATAAGCGCAATAACATTGATATCTGCTCTTGTATTTCTTGCAAACATACCTAAAAGTGTACTTTTTCCAACACCACTACCGGCAAATATACCAATTCTTTGACCTTTTCCAACCGTTAAAAGCCCATCCACAGCCTTTACGCCGAGTGGCAATACTTGACTTATAATCTCCCTTGACATTGGGTCTGGAGGCGTTGCCTCAACAGGATATTCCTCTATCAGCCCTAATTCTTCTCCATTGATAGGGTTTCCCAAGCCATCTAATGTATGACCTAAAACTTCATATCCAACTTTAACCCCTAATGGTTTCTCTGTATTTTTAACGATACATCCTGGTCCGACACCATCTACTTTATCAAATGGCATCAATAAAACTCTGCTGTCCTTAAATCCAACCACCTCTGCATACACAGGCATCGAATTGTCAGGAACATAAATTTCACACAAATCATTCAGCTTGGCATCGGGTCCAATGGACTCTATGGTTAATCCAACAATCTTTGCAACCTTCCCAAGCTTGTCATAAAAGGATTCTTGCATCAAATGTTCATATTTTAGTTGGTTAATTACTGACATTTAAGCACTTCCTCCAAATCGCTCATTGTTTCTTATTCCAGACAGCTTAATAATTTAATCTTCTTCGTTAAATTACTTAATTCCGTATCAAGACTGCAATCAAAAATGCCGCTGTCTGTCTCTATAATACATTGATTGGCCTCCATCGTGGAATCCTCAATAATATTTAAGGATAACTCTTTTGTACTTGCACAAAAGATTTTCCCTTGATTCGCTGATACAAAAGGATAATCCTCACAAGACACCTTAACTAAAATCTCATCACTTTTATAGGAATTGGCAAGCACTCCATTTATCAAGTGCATAAGAATATCTTTGTTATCCTGTGCCAAAACAAGAGTAAACGACTGAAAAACCTCTAAGAGTGCTTCAACCAACTCCGGCTCCATCTGCTTGCGCCTCTGTTCATATTCTGCTTCAAGCTCACTGCGCCTATCTTGTATTTCATTTTCTAATTGTTCTTGTTTTAATTCTAACTCTCTAGTTGCCTTTGTAATTCCTTCTTGATACCCTTGCTCTTTTGCTTGGCTCATCGATTCTTGTATCTGTCCTTGAGCATCTTCTATCATCTTTTGTGCCTGCAAATTTGCATCTTCTATTATCTGAGCAGACTCTTGATTTGCCTCCTCAATCTTTCTTGCAATATCTTCTGGTGAAAATGCTTCCTCTGCATTCTCCCCTTCACCTAAAATCGTATTTTCATCTGTTAACCGTTCCACAACATCTGCTGTAAGACCATTGACAAACCCATCTGGGTCTGCTGCGCCATTATAATCTTCTGATTCAATAAGCGTTTTTAATTTTGCTCGAATCAACTCATTATAATCAATAATACGCTCTTCTTTGGTGACCATTGAACTTCTTTTTAATAAATTAGACAATTATCTCGTCACCTCCGCCTCTTGCAATAACAATCTCAGCAGAATCTTCAAGTTTTCTAATAACATTAACAATCTTTTGCTGTGCCTCTTCAACATCTTTCATACGAACAGGTCCCATATATTCCATATCCTCTCTAATCATAACAGCAAGACGTTTAGAAAGGTTATTAAGAATAACATTTTGAACTTCCTCATTTGCACCCTTAAGCGCCAATGCAAGGTCTCCATTATCAACATCACGAAGAACTCTCTGAATTGCTCTGTCATCAAGAGTAAGAATATCCTCAAATACAAACATCTTCTTCCTGATTTCATCTGCTAATTCTGGCTCTTCAACCTCTAAGGTCTCCATAATATGTTTTTCTGTTCCTCTGTCAACCGAATTTAAAATGCTAACGATAGCATCAACACCACCGACCATTGTGTAATCCTGATTAACAAGAGAAGACAGTTTTCTTTCAAGTATCTTTTCAACCTGCTTGATAACATCTGGCGATGTTCTGTCCATCTGCGCAATTCTCTTTGCAACATCCGCCTGCTTCTCAGGCGTCAATGCTGAGACAACAAGAGACGCTTGTGCTGGTGGTAAATAGGATAAAATTAATGCAATTGTCTGTGGATGTTCATCTTGAATAAAGTTCAGCAACTGACTTGGGTCTGCTTTTCTAACAAATTCAAATGGTCGTACCTGAAGGCTCGCTGTAAGCTTGCCAATAACATCTCTTGCCTTTTCTTCACCAAGCGCCTTCTCTAAAAGCTCCTTGGCATAATTAATACCACCCTCAGCAATATATTGCTGTGCAAGACAAACTTCGTAAAACTCATTGAGTACAATTTCTTTCGTCTTTGGCGAAACACTGCTTGTATTTGCAATCTCAAGAGTCAATTGTTCTATCTCATCTTCCTTTAAATGTTTAAATATCTGTGCAGATTTCTCTGGACCAAGTGCTATCAACAATGTAGCCGCTTTTTCAATCCCATCCATTTCCTTTTCTGCACTGGATGATTTAGCCATATCAAAACACCTCACTTATGTAACGGGCACAATTTATTCCCAACCCTCATTTAACCAGTTGCGCAGTAACAATGCCACCGCTTCTGGATTTTCATCAACAAATTTCTCAATAGCCTTCCTTGTCTCAGATTTCTCATTTTCAATGATTTCTTCAACACTAGGCTGATTTTCTCTCGCTGTTGCCAACATTTCCTCCACAGACAACTCTGGTTCTGTCTCTTCCACAGTAAGAGGTCTTGCGCTCCTGATAACAACAAATGCAAGCAATCCAAGAATAATTGCTGCAAGTGCAATCTGCAACCAAAATGTAACTGTGCCAGCCACATTGCTTGGAGGTGCATCCTCAAAAAATGGAACTTCATAGGCAATAACAGAAATATTATTTCTAGGAACACCTGTTCCTGCTGACAAGAAATCCAACCAAGTATCATCTACCTGCTGTGCGATTGATGCAGCATTGTCAATCTTAAACTGTTCCCAAGTTGTTCCTTCCAACAAACCGAGTGCTTCAACTTCATTTTCGTTATATATTCTATTCCTTATAAACGATACTGCTAATGTTGAATTTTCTTTAACAATACTACCAGGTTCTGTTGTGGTAGTTGTCACTAAGGAATTTGGTAAATATTTATATTTCTTAACGGAATATGTAGATGTGCTTCCATTACCTGTATCAATATCATATGTCGTATCATCATCGTTGGACACGGTACCTGGCGCGCCGCTAGCCCCTGATGTTCCTTGCGATTCCTCCTCATAAGACTCCTCAAAAATTGCTTGGTCATCACCTTGTGTTGTATACTCAGTAGCAATTTTATTAACGGCATCCCAGTCAAGGTCAAAGTCCAATGCCAAATATACCTCATTATACAATCCTGTTGCCAAAAGACCTCTTCTTAATTTGTTGGTAGTAGTCTCCTCAATTTGAGCCTTATGCTTTAATTTGCCTGCATAACTGATACCAGAATTAGAAGATGCATTGCTTGGACCTGAATACAATGTATTTCCTTTATTATCAATAATTGTTATATTATTTGTCGTACTATTTCCAACCGCAGTGGCAATAAAATTTGCCATTCCCTCTGACACTTCATCGGATATTCCTTTTGACGTATCCAGACAAACTGCAACCGATGTTTCTGCTGCAACTGCATAAAAAGAATTGGAAGCTTCTGGTATAGAAACTGTTACAGTAGCACTTTTCACACCATCTATCAACGACAAATCACTTGCAAATTTTGATTCAAGATAGTGTTGATACATTTTTGTCTTATCGGACTCTGTTGTGGTAAAACTGCTTTCCATCGCATCTTGAAACGTATAACCATCTGGCTGTACATCCTCTGATGCAATAAGCATCTTTGCATTTGTAAGATTATTTTTATCTACTTTAACGACTAACGTATTGTCTTCAACTACATTCTGAATATTATTTTCATTGAGAAGTGAAATAACACTGTTTAATTCTGAATAATCCTTACATGTGGTTAACACCTGATAATTCGGTCTTGTCACAGCAAATACAATAATACCAATTGCTATGGCAACTGCGGCAATTGCACTGAGCAATACAGTCTTTTGTTTTTTTGTCCAGCTTTTCCAGGTCTCAACGATTTGGTTAGTTATACCTTTAAACCTCTCAGCCATTTATCTTAACGCTCCTTAAATCTGCATGTTCATTAGCTCTTTATAAGCTTCTATCGCTTTGTCTCTCACTGCAACAGTAAACTGTAATGCAATGTTAGCCTGTTGCTGATATGCACCTAATTCATGGGGATTCGTAAGCTTTCCTATCGCCCAATCTACTTGCGCCTGCTGTGCTTGTTGAATATATGTATTGGTACTCTCCACCAGTCCTGCTGCCGCATTAAAGATACTATCAAATGTGCCATCTGATGACTTACCAGAATTAATTGTTGCAGACTGCTTCATTGCATTGGTAACTTTATTTACATAGTCTGTCCCCAGACCATTAATTGCCTGTGTTATATTCATTGTCATTCTACTGCTAAAAACATATACAAAAATGTATATGATAGCTTTTCCTTTCCCAGATTTTAATATTATTTGCTCTGTGCTTTCAAGTCTTAACCATCATTATACCTGACCGATACTTAATCCTTTGCTAGCCATCGCCTTGCTTGCATTAAATGCAGATATATTTGCCTCATAAGAACGTGAAGCATCAATTAAATCCGTCATTTCCTGAACAACATTTACATTTGGATATGTAACATAACCATTATCGTCTGCATCTGGGTGAGAAGGGTCATACACCATATTCATATCCGTCGATGTATCTTCATATACCGATGTGACTTTCACACCATCACCCAATCTTCCTCCACACGCATTTTTTAGTACACTGGCAAATGATGAACCATTTGCATTTGCTCCCTGAATTGCTGTTGCTGCCGATAGCGTCTTTTCTGTAAATACTACCGATTTTCTCACATAAGGCGTGCCTTTTGATGTCCTAGTCGTATGGGAATTTGCTATATTTTCAGAAATAACATCGGTTCTTAACTGCTGTGCAGTCATTCCTGATGCGCTTATATTAAAAGCTGTAAACATGGACATAATCTTTTCCTCCCATTATTTTAATACCATCTTAAATCTGCTAAACTCATTGTTCATGCTATCAATAAGTGCATTATAATTAATCTGTTCTGCTGCTAATTCAGCATTTTCTGTTGATATATCTACATTATTGCCATCTAAGCGATATGATAATGTAGCATTATCTGTATATGTCCTATAAGTGACCATTGACGTATCTACATGATTCACTCTCTGCGTAAGCGTCGTATATGGTCGTCCAGCCTGTTCTATGGCTGAATTAAGATACGACTTAAACTCAACATCTTTTCTTTTATATCCTGGTGTACTCCCATTAGCAATGTTATTTACGAGCACTTCTTCCCTAGCCCAGCTTGCATTTGCTGCTGCATTAAGGACATCTACATATCCAAAAATATTAGCGTTCATATTGACACCCCTTTCATACTAACTCAATATTATAAAATATTGTCAAGCAAAAATAAAGCCTTTTTTCAGATTACTTTAAGATTTCCATATAAAACCAATTTTTATTGTTTGCGGAAATGGAAATAAATCAAGGATGCAACCGACACTGAGCAATGCCCAATTACAGTATCATCCTTAAACATAACCCATTCCATTTTTTAAAAACTAAATCATGTAGATAACGCAGTTACTTTTCATCATACTTTTCCAGTTCTTGCAAAACAACATCATTGACAACTTTTATGTACGTTCCCTTCATACCAGATGATTTTGATTCAATCACCCCTGCACTTTCAAACTTTCTAAGCGCATTGACAATCACAGACCTTGTGATACCAACTTTATCGGCTATTCTACTGGCAACTAATATTCCTTCCATGCCATCTAATTCTTTAAATATATGTTTAATAGCTTCCAATTCTGATGTTGATAACGTCTTAATTGCAGATTTAACAATCTGCTTTTTTCGGACAAACGCTGCATTTTCTTCATTAACAGAACGCAGCATCTCCAACCCAACAACGGTCGTCCCATATTCACACAGTATAATATCATCAATCTCATACTGTGTATCTTTCTTATACATCAATAATGTTCCTAATCGCTCTCCTGCCATCTCAATGGGTGTCAAAAGAGCTTGGAATTTCTTTATATTTTCATCAGCAAATCCCAAAGTTGAAAGATTGACATTTTCTTTTGTAGATAATACACTGAGCAATCGTTCATTAAGTATATTGTCAATAAATGTCCCTACCTTACTTAAAACAAGTTCACTTATAATATCTATACCCTTATAAAATCCTGTACCTAAAACTTTTCCTTTTTTGCTGACTACTAGTATGTTGGACTCTAAAATACTGCTTAAAACAACGCATATATCAATAAATTCTATTCTGTTAGAATTATTATTGTGCAGTAATCGATTAATTTTTCTAGTCTTATCAAGTAATTGTACACTCATTTGTATATCTACCTCCACCTGTGTGCCATTACCCTTATTTTTTTACTTTAGCACATTTGTGTAAAAATTTCAACATTATGCACATTCTTTTCTGATTTTTTATAATTTTATATACAATTTCCTTTAAATGCTTGTTCTTAGTTTTCATCATGTTCACTGCTTTTAATCTCAACATAACCACAATTATTATCTGAACATGCCAGCTTATTTCCTTTTTCCACCATATAATTGCCACACTGAGGACATTTCTTATTTACAGGCTTTTGCCATGTCATAAAACTACATTCTGGATTATTTTCACACCCAAAATATCGTCTTCCTTTTTTTGTCTTTCTAAGGACAACTTCCTTGCCGCATAAAGGACATGAAACACCTATTTTTTCAAGATAAGGTTTGGTGTTTCGACAATCTGGAAAATTTGGACAGCCAAGAAATTTGCCATGTGGTCCATATTTAACAACCATGTTGCTTCCACACAATTCACATACAACATCACTGACTTCATCTTCAATCTTAACATTCTCTAACTCTTTCTCTGCATTGATAACAGCCTCGTCTAAGTCTGGATAAAAATTTCTTATAACTTCTTTCCATTTTACTTTGCCTTCCTCAACACTGTCTAAAAGCGTCTCCATATTCGCTGTAAAATTCACATCGACAATTGAGGTAAATGCTTTTTTCATAATATTATTAACAGCTTCGCCAAGCTCTGTCACATATAAATTTTTATTTTCTTTTGCAACATAATGTCTGGAAATAATTGTTGTTATGGTAGGTGCATACGTACTTGGTCTGCCTATCCCCAACTCTTCAAGCTGCTTTACTAATGAAGCTTCCGTATAATGTGCAGGTGGTTGTGTAAAATGCTGCTCACCTTGAATATCAATCAACTTTAACTCAGAATTTTCATCAAGCCCTTTTGCCAATAAACGATTTTCCTCTTGTTCATCAGGCTCTTTATATACAGACATAAACCCATCAAACTTTATTTTTGAAGAAGAAACACTAAAACGATACAATCCTGCGGCTATTTTTACAGTCATTGTCTCATAGACAGCACAACTCATCTGACTGGCAACAAATCGCTTCCATATTAATTGATATAGTCTTAACTGTTCACGTGATAACGACTCTTTAATCATAGCAGGCGACAAAGAAATATCTGTTGGTCTTATCGCTTCATGGGCATCCTGAATTTTTTTTGTTGTTTTTACACTTTTCTTTACATCGGCAAGATATTGTTCACCATGATTTTCTTTGATATACTCAGCTGCTAAGCGCACCGCCTCATCTGAAACTCTTGTTGAATCGGTACGAAGATATGTTATAACACCAATCGTTCCATGTCCTTTAATATCAATTCCTTCATAAAGCTGCTGCGCAATTCTCATCGTTTTTTGTGTAGAAAAATTCAATTGTTTGGATGCTTCTTGCTGTAATGTACTTGTAGTAAATGGCAATGGCGCCTTTTTTACTCTCTCGCCTCGCTTTATATTTTCTATCACAAACTCACAATCTCTTACAGCATCAACAATGGTCTGCATCTGTTCCTTATTCTTTACATCCATTTTTCCTTTTTCATCACCATAAAATTTAGCTATCAACGGCTTTTTTTCACCTTTTACTTTAAGGTTTGCATGGATAGTCCAATATTCATCTGGTATAAAAGAGTTAATTTCTTCCTCTCGGTCACATATAATCCGAAGCGCAACAGACTGTACTCGTCCAGCGCTTAACCCTCTCTTTACTTTCACCCATAAAAGAGGACTTATCTTATAGCCAACCATACGGTCTAACACACGTCTTGACTGTTGTGCATCGACAAGATTCATATCAATTTTTTTGGCATCTTTTAATGAGGCTTTCACTGCATTTTTTGTTATCTCATTAAAAGTTATTCTATAAATATCTTTATCTTCTAATTTCAACGCCTTTGCCAAATGCCATGAAATCGCTTCACCTTCTCGGTCTGGGTCTGTTGCAAGATAGACTTTATCTGCCTTTTTTGCATGTTTTCTCAATGTTGCAAGAATATCCCCCTTGCCTCTTATTGTTATATACTTTGGTTCAAAATCATTTTCTATATCAACACCCATCTGACTTTTTGGCAAATCACGTACATGCCCTTGAGAAGCCATCACTTCATAATTAGTTCCAAGAAATTTTTTAATTGTTTTAACTTTTGCTGGAGACTCTACAATCACCAAATACTTTGCCATCTTTGTTTTTTCCTTCCGCCAAGTTTACAACCTGTTTCTTATATAACGATTATGTCCAACTTCTTTAATATATCCATCTAACTGCAATTCAAGCAGAATTTCTATTGTGCTTTGAATGTCAAGCCCCGACTGTCTAACAATTTCTTCAAGGCTTATCGGACACAAGCCGAGTAAACTATACAACATATTTTTTTCACTTGCAAGAACATTTCGTTTTTCACACTCATTTTTTGCAGAATATTTTAAATCGATTTTATCTATTTCACTGTCTTTTATCCACTTTGTCACAAAACTGCTCAGTCTGATATCTTCTGGATTGGTGATAACCATAGCTCCCTGTTTGATAAGCTCATTACAGCCTTCACTTAAAATATCTCCTATTCTTCCAGGAACTGCCATTACCTCTTTATTTTGTTCTAATGCTAAATCAACCGTTATCAAAGAACCGCTTTTCTTTTTTGCCTCCACCACAATCACTACATCAGCCAGCCCACTGATAATCCTATTTCTTACAGGAAAATTGGCAGGTATGGGTCTTGTACCTGGTGGATATTCCGAAACAACACCACCATTTTGTATTATATTGGAAAACAATTCAATATTTTGGCTTGGATAACAAATATCCACTCCGCATCCCAATACAGCGCAGGTATATCCATCTCCTGCAAGACATCCCTTATGTCCTGCCGCATCAATTCCCGCTGCCATTCCACTGATAACCTGTATACCCATATGTGCAAAATGTTCACCCAGCATTGCTGCTACACTTTTCCCATATTCTGTACAATTTCTAGCCCCAATAATTGCAACAGACACTTTTGTTTCACTTGGCAATTTGCCTCGCACATACAAACAAGCAGGAGAATCATATAACTGCTTTAATTTTGATGGATATGTATCTTTTTTTATATGCACAAACTGTATATTCGTATGACGCATTTTTGTAAACGCATTATATATACAAACATCATCTTTACTTTTTACAATTTTATCAACATCACCATGATGTAATCCTTTGATATGATAGAACACCGATTCACTGGCATTATATGCTGTCTTTGCATCATTTAAACTACCAATAATTGCTTTTATTTTCATACAACCAATACCTGAAATATTACAAAGCCAAAACCAATAAAAATCATCTTCCATCACATCACCCCTAAACTATTCCTATATGAAATCGCCTCACTGATATGACTTGTTTGAATTTCACTGCTATCGGCAATGTCGG
The DNA here is from genome assembly GCA_947088865.1 of uncultured Eubacterium sp. Lineage (GTDB taxonomy): Bacteria > Bacillota > Clostridia > Lachnospirales > Lachnospiraceae > Lachnospira. The sequence continues at coordinate 171,705 of CAMUHY010000003.1, forward strand.
CAATCGTTCTTGCTACTTTGAGTATCTTATTATAACCTCTAGCCGTCAAATAAAACTTATTATATGCTTTTTCCAATAATTGTTTTTCCTTTGCTTTCAATACGCAATATTTTTTAATGTCCACACTATCCATTTGAGAATTAAAATAAATGGAAGATTCTTTAAATCGTCTTTGTTGTATCGCATGTACTCGTTCTACAATGTCTCTCATACATTGTGTTGTATACATTGTTTCTTTAGAAATCGATTTCTCCTCACTTAAATCTTTAAAATCAACTGTTTCAAAATGAATATTCATATCAAACCGGTCCCATATCGGCTGACTAATACGCCCTAAAAATCTTGCTATATCATGTTCTGAACAGTTACACCTTTTTCGGTCAGGATAATAGCCACAGCGACATGGATTCATAGCCGCCACAAGCATAAAATCGGATGGATATATATATTCCCTTGAAAGTCTTACAAGCCGTATTGCTTTATCTTCTAACGGCTGTCGTAACGACTCCAAAATATAAGCTGGAAACTCTGTCAATTCATCTAAAAACAATACGCCTGATGAAGCAAGTGTTATCTCACCTGGCTTTGGAACTACGCCACCGCCCAAAAACGCTGTTTTAGTAATACTATGGTGAGGACTCCTAAAAGGTCTTTTTTTGATAAAAGAATTTCTTGAAAGACAACCTGCTATACTATAAATTTTTGTAATCTGCAATGCTTCTTCATATGTCAATTCAGGAAGTATACCAGAAATTCGCTTTGCAAACATTGTTTTTCCACTGCCTGGCGCGCCAATATAAAGCAAATTGTGCATACCGGCAGCAGCTACTAATGTAGCCCGCTTTGCCACCATCTGCCCCCTGATATCCTTAAAATCCAAATATGTATCATCAACCATGTCATAAATGGAAGAATGTTGTCTTTCCACTACATTATTAACCGTATCTGGAAATATGCCATTATTTAAAAAAGAAATCAATTCTTTTAAATTTTTTACGCCATAGGTCGATATTCCCCTTATCAATTTCGCTTCATATAAATTATCCACAGGAACAATACATATGGAATATCCTTTTTCTTTTGCGGCAATTACGCTAGAAAGCACACCGCTGACAGGATTGACTGTACCATTTAAGCTTAGCTCTCCAACAATAACGATATCTTTTAATTTATCACTATGAATATATCCATTTGCTGCAAGAATGCCTACTGCAATTGGCAAATCAAATCCTGTACCTGCTTTTTTCACATCAGCAGGCGAAATATTGACAAGGATGCGCTGTGGTCTTAAATCATATCCACTGTTCTTAATAGAGACACGAACACGCTCTTTTGCTTCTCTGACCTGTGCTGCCAGATAACCGCTCATCTCAAAAAGCGGCAGACCATCTCCTGCATCAATTTCTACATGCACCACTAACGCATCTAAACCAAAAATCGTTGTGCTAAAAACTTCACTATACATTTTCCTCCATTCTAGGAAAACAATCAGATAAACAGAATATTACTTTTTTTATATATTTTATTTTATAAATATATTATCATAACGATTATTATATTTCAATAAAAAATTTTTTTTCATAACTAAAAAGTCCAATTGAGGGTGGAATTTTCCCACCCTCATAAAAAACTAACAATCCTTTATATTATACATATCACTTTTACTTTCAACACATCTTTTATACATATCCTCATACTGTGTTGAACAGATATAATCTTTTTTATAATTATCTGTAACAATGTGAACTTCACCGTCAAAAGTTTTATACAATTGTGTAAATTCAAAACCAAAATATACTTTATTGTGCTCCTCCTCATTAACAATATCTGCCTCGCACAAAATATATAGAAAGTTATTATTTAACCCCTCTGCTGCATTTTTGCGGCTAAGAAAGTAGCCCCCTGTAACCGATACATTTTCAGCATATTCATTGTTAGGCTTATAAAGATAATCGGTGTTTCCCGTTGCCTTGTACATCATACGAAATGTTGTATCTTTTGTCATATCAACAATTGCTTCTTTGCACATGGTTTTCAATAAATCCAGTTTATTTTTATCAATATCTGAACCATCTGTCACATATGTGCTTAGCTTGTCCGCCTTATATTTTTGCTCGGTCTTATCCGTAATAAATCCATGCTTTCCCAACGTTTCAATATCTGCATCACAATGAACTGTAATGACATCATCTTTTGCGATATTTGTTGATTTGTCGACAGAAAAGGATAATGTAGACAAATAAGCATCCTGCCAATTATTTTGAACGACGGCATAAGCCTGAGGACTGACACCAGCAAAGGTGACTTCTATCATAGAAAAGATATCAATATTTTGACCTTCGTTAATTCCTTTTGCTTTGACGGAAAACTCCTTCTTTCCCAATTTTACTTTCGCGTTTTTTATCAGTTCTTCTGAATATTCTAATTGAACAACGACCTTGTCCCCATTGGACAGCATATTCGGATTATCAATATGTGCTTCTATACTTTGTGATATGTCTTTATATAATTTTAGCTGTTCTAAATCCTTTTCATCGCCAGCCATATCCAAGTACAATTGCTCGCGATTAATCTGGCAATTTGCTGTTGCATATCCATTCGCTCCCATATATTGAATGGTTATATAATCTTTCATATCAATATTGCTTTTTCCTGCTATCCAAAAAACAATTATCAATAAAACACTAACACATACTGCTCCTAAACCTATCCACTTTATTGTTTTGTTTTTCATATATGACCTCTTGAACTCTATTTTTTCCTGCAAATATATCTATTATATCCATTTACAGGAAGCTGCCGATATAATAAAACGACAGCTTTTTGCAGTCAAGCAGATAGCTGCTATCCACTTCACCGCTTTAGAGATTATTATTATCTAGTAAATGTTTTAACTTTTCTAACGCACGCTTTTCAATTCTACTGACATAACTTCGGCTAATTCCCATATCTTTGGCTATCTCATTTTGTGTTTTTTCATTACAATTAAAAAGTCCATATCGGTTTATTATGATATGATATTCACGATATGTTAAAACATTTTGGATATATTTCTTAATTATTTTTATTCGTTCTAAATTAATATAATCCTCTACTATATCAGGTTCTTCATCACTAATAATCTCAATAATACTAATTTCATTTCCCTCTTTATCGGTTCCTATTGGCTCATAAAGAGACACTTCCCTCGATTTCTTCTTCTCGGTACGCAAAAGCATAAGAAGTTCATTATCAATACATTTTGCTGCATATGTCGCTAAACGTATTCCCTTTTCCGGTTTATAAGAATTAATTGCTTTTATCAATCCAATAGTGCCTACGGATATTAAATCTTGTATATCACGTTCTGGTGAAGCATATTTTTTTGTCATATGTGCTACCAGTCTCATATTCTTCTCAATAAGCAAATTCCTTGCCTGCAAGTCTCCTCTCCGGCATTTTTTCAGCATTATCTCCTCTTCTTGTGCAGACAATGGTTTTTCAAAACTTTTCAAAGAAAGGCACTCCAGACACATATTTATATATATTATGTATCCTAGTGCCTTTTATTGCCTTTCCAAAATTATTTATTTGTGCGTATAATAAGACAAATTGAACTGCTTTTAAACATCCTCTTCTTTTCTTCGGAGTATATCATAATCATTGAGCTGCATTCCAACATCAATATAAAGCTGCTGTTTTGGATGTGGTGCGCTCTCCATAGCAACGCCTTTTTCATCAACAATTTGCTTTACTGTCACTGTATAATTTTCACCGTTTGTTCTCATCACTTCGATTTCTTCACCAACACTAAATTTATTGCGCTGTTCGATATGATACAAACCTTCGCTGTTTTTGCCATCAACAAGTCCTAAATAAGTATACTCTTTAATATACGTATTGGTATCATATATCTGTGTATTTTCATTGGGTTTTCCAAAAAAGAACCCCGTTGTATATTGTCTATATGTACATTTTCTAATCTCAGACTTATAAAATTCAAGATTACTCCTATATAAATCTTCACTTTTAAGGAAGTCTTCTATTGCCATCTTATATGTTCTAGCAACCGTAGCCACATAGAGCGCTGTTTTCATTCGTCCTTCAATTTTAAAGCTGTCAATTCCAGCCTTTATCAATTCAGGGATATGCTCTATCATACATAAATCTTTAGAGTTAAAAATATACGTGCCTCTCTCATTTTCATAAACTGGCATATATTCACCAGGTCTTTGCTCCTCGACAACGGCATATTTCCATCTACAAGGATGCGTACACGCCCCCCTGTTGGCATCTTGACCTGCCATAAAACTGCTTAACAGACATCTTCCAGAATACGATATACACATTGCTCCATGTATAAATGTCTCTATCTCCATCTTTTCATCAATATGTTCTCGAATTTGCCTAATCTCTGCCAAAGAAAGCTCTCTTGCTGTTACAACTCTCCTTGCACCTTGCTCCCACCAAAATTGATACGTCATATAATTGGTGTTATTTGCCTGCGTACTGATATGAATATCCACTTCCGGCCATACTTCTTTTGCAATTTTAAACATGCCAGGGTCTGAAATAATTAAGGCATCTGGTGCTGCCTTTTTTAATTCTTCAAAATAAACACGAGCTCCTTCCAAATCATAATTATGCGCAAGTATATTTGCAGTAACATACACTCTGCATTGATATTGATGGGCAAATTGTACCCCTTCACATATCTCGCTCAATGTGAAATTTTTTGCTTTTGCCCGCAATCCAAATGCCTCACCGCCAATATATATCGCATCAGCGCCATACATTACAGCAACTTTTAGCACTTCCAAATTGCTTGCTGGAACCAATAACTCAATTTTTCTGCCATTATACACATGTTCTGTTCTATTCATACGCTTCAATAACAAGCACAAAATACTGCCTTTTACAGCAAACGTGCTATACCTTTCTTGATTTATAGTAAAGTCCAATCAATTATTATGAAACTTATTGTTTCACACTCAATGTAATACCATCGCCTATTGGAACAATTGATGTTACAACATCTTCTGAATGTGTAAGCACATATAAATATTCTCTCATTCGCTCATGGATAGTTCTATTTCTTCTGGTAATACTGTATTTTGACTGTACAATTTCGCCTTCTTGTAGCACATTATCTGAAATTAACAAACCGCCTTTGGGCATCTTTTTTATAATTTCTGTAAAATAAGAAAAATATTGTCCCTTTGCTGCATCCATAAAAACAAAATCAAATTCTCCATCTAATGTTTTAAGAACATCCATTGCATCGCCTGCAATCAGCGTGATAACATCTTCTTTACCTGCTCTTTTAAAATTATTTCTAGCAATAGGTATTCTTTTATCATAATTTTCAATGGTAGTAATAGTGCAATACTTTGGCATATTTTCACTCATAAGAATAGATGAGTAACCTACGGCTGTTCCAATTTCAAGTATGTTTGAAGGCTGTTTCAACGCCAAAAGGACTTTGAGCAGATTCCCCATCTCTTTTCTAATAATAGGCACATTATCAGCTAATGCCTCTTTCTCAATCAAATTACATATATCTGAATTGCCCATGTCTAGCGAATTGATATAAGACACAATTCTTGGTTCAACTATCATATCTTATCATTCCTATTATTCATTTTCTTCGGAAACTTCCGGACACATCGTTTGAAACATCTCAGAAGGCTTCATTCCGGTGTTTAACTGATATGTCCCACCCACAAATTTATCTTTATAATCAGACAGTATAATCTGAAAATACATAATTTGTTCATCTTCTGTAAGTCCTAAACTATAAAGCTGCTTTGCAAGCTCCTTTGGTGCTACTTTATCCTCAATTGTAATCTCAACCTCTCTGGCATCTTCTGATGTGCTTACGGCTTTTTCGTCAAATATATTACGACCAAAAGAATAGCCTGTTGTTCCAACAGAAAATATAATCCATATCCCCAACACAATAATAACTGCATTGAGTGATATTGACACAATCATTCTTACACTCTTGTTATTCATAACTTTTTATTTCCTTCTGTCCATCAATCCTTTAGAAAGTCCATATTAAAATCAAGGCATCCAAAAAGCGTTATACAAATCTCTTGCATCATACGACACAAACACATTTCAGCAGACAAATAACGGTCTACTTGAGGCTGTCTGCGAACATCTTCAAACCGCTCGTTAAGACTTAATGTCTCATTGATAACATCACCTGTCTCGTCCGAATACTGATACATAAAATTCAACTTTCTAAATTCATCCACAGCTCTCTTTAAATCGGGCTGTCTTTTCATATAATCTTCAAGGGACTTATATTCTTTATATTCTGGACTTTCTAATATAGCAATTTTTAATTGTTCTGTAAGTTCCTCTACTCTGTTCATAACATTCCTTTCATTTATGAATATTCATCAACACATTATAAATTACGGATTATAGCTGTGCCTCCATAATAATTGGAAGAATAACTGGATTTCGCTTCATCTTCTTCCATAAATATTCACTTAAATCATCTCGAATTGTATTTTTAATTTTGCTCCAATCGCTAATATTTTTATCCATACATAGCTGTACAGAATCCTCCACAATAGCCTTTGCCTCATCAAGCAGTTCTTCCGCTTCTCTTACATAGACAAAGCCTCTTGTCACAATATCTGGTCCTGCAACGAGCTGTCCGCTATACTTTTCCAACGTTAAAACAACAATAATAATTCCATTTTCAGCAAGATTTTGTCTGTCTCTTAAAACAATATTCCCCACATCGCCAACGCCAAGTCCATCGACAAGAATAGAACCCGTAGGAACTTTATCTGTAATTTCGCCCTTATCTTGTGATAATTGTATCACATCTCCTGATTTGGCGATAATAACATTTTCTTTATCATATCCCAAAGACATCACAATTTCTTTTTGCGCCACTAAATGACGATATTCGCCATGCACTGGTATTGCATATTTTGGTTTGGTAAGCGCATAGACCAGTTTAATCTCCTCCTGGCAAGCATGTCCTGAAACATGGGTGTCCTGAAAAATTACTTTCGCACCTTTCATACCAAGTTCATTAATTACTTTGGCAACGGATTTTTCATTGCCTGGTATTGGTGTAGACGAAAATACAACGGTATCGCCTGGCATAATAGATACTTTTCGATGCAGATTTGCCGCCATTCTTGAAAGAGCAGCCATTGATTCACCTTGACTGCCCGTTGTAATAAGAACAATCTGTTCTGGCGTATAATCCTTCATCGCCTCTGTATCTATCAGCACTCCTTCTGGAATCTTAAGATATTCCAAATTTTCAGCCACCTCAATCACATTTACCATACTGCGTCCTTCAACGCATACTTTTCTTCCATATGCCACCGCTGAATTAATAATCTGCTGAACCCTATCTACATTGGAAGCAAATGTTGCAATAATCAATCGACTATTTTTATTATCTGAAAAAATCTTATCAAATGTTGCACCTACTGTTCTTTCAGACATTGTAAAACCAGCTCTCAACGCATTCGTACTATCACACATCAATGCAAGAACACCTTTTTTGCCCAGCTCGCCAAACCGCTGCAAGTCTATTGGCTCTCCATATACTGGCGTATAATCCACCTTAAAATCACCCGTGTGCATAACAATACCTGCGGGTGTAAATATTGCCAATGCAGCAGCATCGGCAATACTGTGGTTTGTTCTTATAAATTCTACACGCATCTGTCCTAAGTTAATCGATTGTCCATACTTTACAACTTTACGCTTTACAGTCTTTAACATACCATGTTCTTTTAACTTAGACTCAATTAGTCCCATTGTCAGCTTTGTAGCATAAATAGGTACATTAATATCTTTAAACACATATGGAATTGCTCCGATATGGTCTTCATGACCATGTGTTATTACAAATCCTTTTACTTTTTCTATATTTTCTTTCAGAAAAGTAACATCCGGAATAACAAGGTCTATTCCTAACATCTCCTCCTCTGGGAATGATAAACCGCAATCAATAACAACAATATTATCATCGTACTGAACTGCCGTAATATTCATTCCAATTTGTTCAAGACCTCCCAATGGAATAATCTTAACACAATCGTTATTGTTATTCTTCATACCCATCCTTTCATGTCATAAGCAACGTCACAACCGCTTATTTTTTATTTTATATTATAAATACATCGCACGAAAATACTCTGTTTATTTTACTAAAATTTTCACTCCTGCGAATCTTCTAATAACTCTTCAAATATTTTCCCTATGCTTTCTAATTCTTCATCACTCTCAACAAACTCATAAACCGCTTCTTTGTCTTCTTCCTTTGATAAATCTTTTAATATATAACACTCCGCCTCATCATCTTCTGATTCTGCCACCAACAGATAATGAACGCCATTAATTTTTGTTTCCTCTAATACAAAAAACGCAAGTATCTCCCCATCGTCCGAAGTAAATTCTAAACTTTTCATAATTAATCCTCTTTACTCTGATTTGCCAAATAATCCAAATATCCTTGCAGAATAAAAACAGCCGCAATCTTATCGATTACCGCCTTCCTTTGTTCTCTCCTCACACCACTTTCTATCAGTACATTGTTTGCAGAAACTGTGCTTAATCGTTCATCCCACATAACAACTTCAATGCCTGTCCTTCGTTCAAGCTTTTCGGCAAACTCCTTACAAGCGTTGCCCCTCTCTCCTACTGTATTATTCATATTTTTAGGAAGCCCGACAACAATCTTTGTAACGTCATACTCTCCAATAAGCTCCTCAATTCGAGCCAACGTCCTCCTTAGCTTGTTTTCTTCCTTCCTTGTTATTGTCTCTAATCCCTGCGCAGTTATTCCAAGCGCATCACTAACTGCAACACCAACCGTCTTTGTGCCATAATCCAATCCAATAATTCTCATCTACAAACCTTTTCCTTCAATAAAGTACTTTAAGACTTCCTCTACCAGCTCGTCTCTCTCAACTTTCATAATAAGGCTTCTGGCATTATTATGACTGGTGATATAGGTTGGGTCACCAGACATAATATAGCCAACTATTTGATTAACTGGATTGTATCCTTTTTCTTTCAATGCAAGGTACACCTGTTCTAAAATCTTTTCAACAGATATCACCTTCTCTGGCTGTGTCTTAAAAAATTGTGTATTATTATCTGCCATAATCCCCACGTCCTTTTTGTATATGGTATCATATTACATTAATTTTTTCAATAAGACAAGTCTTTTATCATAATAAATATTAATAAATCTTTATAAAATTTCGATTTTTAATTTAAAATACTGGAATCTACTTCTGCAATCCCAAGTATAATATTAAAATTTCCATTTCTCATTCTCAATTCATCCATAAAGGCTTTTTCATCTGCATCTTTTTTCATATACACTTGATATGTAAGTTCATACATTGTCCCCATATTAGTGGTTTTTACTTTTATCAACTGTGCTTTTGTTGTATATTTTTCAAGCAAATCATCAAATACATGATTAAAATTTAAGTTTTCAGGAACGGTTATCTTTAGCTGTCTATTTTCTGATGAATGGTCTGCAAAATGAATGAAATTTAACAATACTAATAAAAGCAGCAATACAACCACAAACACGGCTGCAAATAAAACATAGCCAAGACCACATGCAAGACCGCTAGCCATTGCAAAAAATACAATTGCTATATCTTTGGCATTACCTGGCGCGCTTCTAAAACGTACTAGTGCAAACGCTCCTGCCATTGAAAATGCACGCGCTACATTGCTTCCAATCAACAAAATAACAACGGATACAATCGCAGGCAATATCACAAGCCCTATAATAAAATTTTTCCCATAGCCTTCTTTTTTGCATAAATACATATATACAATTCCAATAATAAGCCCCAATATTATTGCCGTTCCAACACTTAACATTGCGGAACCGATATGGATTGTATTATCTGTTGTAGTGGTAAAAATGGATTCAAACATATTTTTTCTTCCTTTCGACTTTTATTAAAAGAATCTTGATATTTCATGATATATTTTTTATATTCCGTTCCATATTTTGAAAAAGAAACGGGATAAATCTTTAAATCGGACATTATTTTGACAAACCATAAGGGAACAGCTCTATTGATTTTAATTTCCATAAGATACATATTTTCAGGCAGCAGCAACTCTCCAAAACTTCCGTATTCAAGCCTAATATCTTCTCTTCTGGTTGTTATATTGGTATCAAAAGTAATTCTAAAATCACCGTCATTTTTTTCAAAATATGCCAATCTATCATAGGATAAATATACTTTTGGAACAACTTTATAAAAATTTTTATAATAATCAATTTCACCCAATAATTGATTGTTAATATTAGAATTATTTTGAATAATATAACTTGCCGATATATCTCCTCTCAAATATTGATACGCATCTTTTAACTGCATTTGTGTTCTTCTCTTGTAGACAATTCCATTGTATTTTTTCTTAATTTCTACAAAAACATTATCTTCAACAGAAGGAACGCCATAACTTCTAATTCGCAGTTTTTCCTTATATATGGGCTTATCAATACAAGTCCGAATGATATCATTATTGATGGTATCATAGTAAATATTGCTTATCTTATAAAATTGATTATTTTTATTATAGGTATCCATCACCATATAATCGCTTATGTTCTCAAGCATAGCTACATATTGTTGTTGATTTAATAAGTACTTTTTTTCACACCTGTTAAATACTTCAATTGCCATAATTCTCCTTTCCTTTACCAATATTTTCCATTCTTTGTTTTTTTACATATTTAGCAGGCATGCAACTGCTATCTATATATTTTTTTCTTGCAGACTTAGAATACCGATAAAATGTGTTTAAATTATGTATAAAATGCGTAAAAAAAGTGACCAATTATTTCCATTGGTCACTTTTTTTTATCTTTATTTTGCTTCTGATTTCATATATACATCAATTTGATGAAATGGAATTTCAATACCATTCTTGTCCAGCTCTATTTTATATTTTTCTAAGAATAAAAATCTTGTATCCCAGTAATCCTCATATTTCACCCAGCATCTTGTCTCTAACGTCACACAGTTATCGTCAAGCGATTTTACAATGACTTGAATATCTTTTTCTTTGTCCACTGCCGGATAACATTTCATAATGGATTCCAGGATTTGTTTGGATTTTGATATATCACTGCCATAAGCAATGCCGATTTCTATATCCAATCTTCTTATACCTGCTGCCCCAACATTGGTAATATTAGAATTTGCCAACGAGCCATTTGGCATCATAATAATTTTATTGTCTGGTGTCTTTAATTTGGTATAGAGCATATCAATAGAAACAACGGTTCCCTCACAACCATTGGACAATACATAATCACCAATTGTAAATGGTTTAAAAAGCATAATTAAAATACCGCCTGCAAGGTTTGACAGACTCCCCTGCAACGACATGCTAAGCGCAAGCGCTGCCGAACCAAAAACAGCAATAATAGAAGCTGTCTGTATACCAAGTATATCAAGTATTGCTGTAAGAATAATTGCATAAGCTACCATTCTTAAAATAGAGGATATAAACTTGATGACCCCTATATCAAAATCACCTTTGCTCAATGCTTTATCACATATCTTTAATAGTAATTTAACAAGATATTTTCCTATTTTCCACACCAACAAAGACAAGACCAATTTGAAAATAATATTTAGTCCCCAATTTGCAATATCACCAATCAATTTATTGATATTTCCAGAAGAAAATAGAGAGCTTGTCTCTTCCACTGTATTCATTACACTTTCAATTGTTGACTCCAGCAATACTTTTTGAACCATACTCTACTCCACTTATTTATCCGCAAGCTTTGACAGTTTTATATCCGATTCTTTTTTTATCTTATCATATAATTCTTTGGCTGTTTTTAAACTTTTTTCAGCTTCAGCACATTCTTTAGCGGTTTCTTTAGCTATTTTTATTGCCTCTTTTTCCGCTTTCGCAGCAGTTTCTGCAAGACCTTTAGCATGTTCAAAAACCCTTTCTTTTTCTTTAATATCATCAAGCGCCTTACTTAATGCAATATTGGTATCAGATATAATTTTGATGCGTTTCTTTTCCGATTCTGAAAATTCCACATAATCATATAAAGCAGCTTCTAATGGCTTCAGGTCGACAAGCAATGAATGTTCCTGCCCATTATATGGTTCATTCGTCGTCCATAACGCTTCTTTTTTATCTAAGATATTACTGTACTTTCCTGGTTTTGATATACCTAATCGAAAAGCTTTTCTCTCCACTGGTGTAAAATTAATAACAACTAATATCTGCTTTCCACTGCTGTCAAACCTTGTATATGCAACAATCGTTTCTTCCGATGATGTTGTATCTACCCACTGAAATCCTTGTGCTTCTTGGTCTAATTCATATAGTGCTTTATTGTTTTTATATATGGTATTTAATTGAACAATACGTTCCTCACAACCCTTGCACTGTGAAATATCAATACATTTTTTGCCAGGGTGCGTATATAAAAATGTCAATGCTGTCATTATATGTTTTTGTACCATATCTTCTAACTGCGATTGTTCCTCAATCGATAAAACAGGAGCTGCCGCTCTTAAATTAAGCGCTTTTGCATCAAACATTAATATATAATTTTCTGTGTAATGATAGAGCATACTTAAAAATAAATTTTTATATTCACCTTTTCTAAACAGTGGGTCTTTACAATAAAAGCTTGCAAAATCTTTTTGAAAATTCAAATTCACTTTATAATCAAAGCCAAGACCTTCCTCGCTGACATTGGCTGTCACTTTAGACCATAAACTATTTTCCTCAGCAATAAATAATACTTTTTCTGTTAATTTTTTAATTTTGCTGCTTACATTTTTAATAAATTCTATCGCTTCAAGATTTTCATTGCCGCCATATATATTTGGCCTCCACTGTCCTGCTTCACAACCGTAATCTCTATAAAGCATAACCGATACATCTTTAAGCTTAATGCCATCAACATGAAACTGCTTTATCATATACATAATGCTTGATAAAAGATAACTGACAACTTGTGGCTTATTGTAATCATATATTGCCGCCTTGCCATTTGACGCCGAATCAATCACCGCTTCCCTTATATCATACAGATGGGTACCATCATAATATTCAAAACTGCCATATCCTTGTTCCATATATGCACAGTTGCACCCTGCGATAACGCCTATCCCTCTGCAATGACAGTCATCAATAAAACTCTTTAATCTATCACTTCCAACATGCTGGTTAATGCAAAAATTTCCAGCATACAGCGCATTTTTTGCATCGATAGTTGACGTTATTTTACCAATCTCAACATAGTTAAAACCTAGCTCTTCTATCTTTTTTGCATCGACATCAGCAGCAATATCTTCTATATCAATTTTACATATTGCCATTGGCGATGTCACATCTATATTGTGCTGCCAATTATTTTCCGACCATATAAACTCATATAAATCGTTATTATCGGCCATATTATATGGGTCTGCCTTCTTAAAGGTAGAGTTATCCCGCAATTTTACTTCATAACAATACTTATCTTCCTTTACATTGTTTGGAATAAATAATGTAAAGATACCACTTTCTTTATCCTTTATCATCGGATGCAGTCTGCCGTCATAATTGTTAAAAGAACCCACAACGCTTACGCGTCTGGCATTTGGCGCCCATACAGCATAGGATACGCCGTCAACACCATTTATCTGCGTTTCATGGCTTCCCATAAACTGATAAGCATTGTCACATGTTCCACTGATAAACTTTTTTACGTCCGCCGCCTTTAGTGCCACTTGAAATGCGTAAGGGTCGGATATTGTCGAAACAACACCTTTTACATTTTCAATAGACAAGGTATAGGACAATTTTTTCTTTGATGGAATAAGCACAGCAAAATATCCAGATTCATCAACTTTTTCCATGATATATGTCTTTTTCATTGTTGCTACATTCACTTTAATTTCAACGGCATCTGGTCTAAAGACTTGAATTAAAAATCCTTCTTTTAATAAATGTCCACCCAACAATTCGTTTGGCTCGTCGCTCTCTGCATAAACAATTCCTTCAATTTCAGGCCAGTTCATTAAATTATAAAGTTTATTCCCCATTAAAAATCCCCTTTCTTGTTTAACTTACAAGTTTGGAAACAGACACAAACTCAAAAAATTAGATAAAAGTAAGATTGTTTAGCCAAGTATTAAAAAGACTTGTCCACACACTCACTTCCGGACAGTAATGTTTACAATCCTTTGTATCGGTCTCTTTTGTTCCAAGACCTAAACCATGCGCTCCCGAAGGGAAAATATGCAGTTCAAAATTAACGTTTGCTTCTCTATAAGCATTTGCTAACATCAATGAATTTTCAACGGGTACTGAATTGTCTGTAAATGTATGCCATATAAAAGCTGGCGGTGTGTCTGGCGTAACATTGCGTTCAACAGAAACTAACTTTAATATATCTGTATCTGTTATCTTATCCTGCAATAATCTCTCAAAAGATAACAGATGTGCCTTATCGCCAGAAGTGATAACAGGATACCCTAACATCAAACCATTTGGTTTAATATCATCACTATTTAACTGCATTAATTTCAAGAAATCATCCATAATTGGATTATTATATAATGTGCCAAGACAACCTGCCACATGTCCTCCTGCTGAAAATCCTGCCATAATAATTCTGCCTGGATTGACATCCCACTGGGCTGCATGTTTTCTTACATAATCCATTGCATAAGCAGCTTCATATACTTGACATGGAAATACATTTGGCATCAGGCTATATCTTAAAATTGCTACATTGTATCCCATATCCAACATTTTAATTGCAATTGCTTCTGCCTCTCTTGGAGAATGATGCTCATATCCACCACCCGGACAAATAATAACAAATGGTCTGTAAAATTTGTTTTGATAATCTGGAAATATATCTTTAACATAAGTGGTAATCGTTGCTTTGCTGCCATTGTGATTGATTCCAAGTTTGCTATAATCTATATCAATTTCTATCACTTCATGTATCATAATGCCATATCCTTTCTTTTATTTATAATCAAATGAGGGCTTCCTTGATGAGCGTTAAGCAGATATTCGCAATCCGCTACGCTGCTTGATGAGATTAAATTTTATGTATAAATATACCGCTTCTAAGTTTTGGTTCAAACCAAGTTGATTTAGGAGGCATCAAAAGATTTGCATCGGAAACTGCAAATAATTCACCAATCGACGTTGCATACATTGAAAATGCTAAAACACAATCTTTGCTGCATCGTCTTTCAAGCTCTCCTAATCCGCGTATACCACCAACAAAATCAATGCGCTTATCCGTTTTAGGGTCTTTGATACCAAACAATGGCGTTAATATATACTGTTGTAAAATTGCTACATCTAACCCATCAACAGGATGTGAATTTTGAATATCTTTATGTGCTGTAAGTTTGTACCATTTTCCCTCAAGATACATGCCAAATTCACCTTTATTTTCAGGATTGACCTGCTCATTGGACAATGCGACATCAAAATATTGGGAAATCTGTTCAAGCAATGCAGCAGGCTCATATCCATTTAAGTCTTTGATAACACGATTATATGGAAGTATCATTAATTCTTCATCTGGAAATAATACCGAAAGAAAATAGTTAAATTCTTCATTTCCTGTATATCCCGGATTGGCATCACGTCTTTTTTGCCCCACCTTTACAGCTGATGCAGCCCTATGATGTCCATCGGCAATATATATAGAATCAATGGTTTCAAACGCATGTTGAATTTTATCAATACTTACGTTATCATCTATCTTCCAAACCTGATGTCGTATCGCATCATTGGATACAAAATCATAAAGCGGTTCATTATTTTTTGCTTTAGCCACTTCTGCCCTTATTGTATCATTCGCTCTATAAGCAAGAAAAATAGGACCTGTCTGTGCGCTTAATGTATCAACATGCGTGATTCGGTCAACTTCTTTTTCAGCACGCGTATTTTCATGCTTTTTGATAACATTATTTTGATAGTCATCAATTGATGCACAGGCGACAATTCCTGTCTGTGTTCTTCCATTCATTGTAAGTGCATAGATATAATATGCTTTGTCTTTGTCAGTTATATATGTGCCGTCGGCAATTGCTTCTTCTAACAATTCCTTTGCTTTTGCATATACTTCTGGTGCATAGGTATCGACCGAATCATCAAATTGTGTCTCCGCTCTGTCAATTTTCAAAAATGACTTTGGCTCTCTTTTTACCTCTGCAACAGCCTCTTCCCTATTGTATACATCATAGGGAAGCGCCGCAACACGGTCAACACATGCAGCATCTGGTCTTATACACTCAAATGGTTTTATTGTAGCCATAATACTCCTTTCACGCTGATTTTCTATACAGCTTTATCTTTTATAACATAACGTTTATCCACAAAGTAGCAATCATCGTTTAACATAAATTTATCCACAAAGTGCGACAACCATTATTTAACCGTTTATTCTGATATATGGAGCTGTTCTGTAAGCTCTTTTAAATCATCTACCATATCAACAAATTCCTTGACAGTCTTTGCATTATTTTCACTAATTTCAAACGTATCATTGGCATGTGCTGCCACTTCTTCTGAAATCGCAGAAATTGTAGCCACACTGTCAACAATCTTATCGTTGGCTTTTGAGAGTTCTTCAACAAAAGATGCTAATTTATTGGAATTTGATGAAATATCATATGTATTGTTCTCAATAATTTTAAAACTAGCATCGGTATCGCTTGTAGCCTGTTTTTGACTCGATATATCAATTACAATTTGATTTGTCACATTGACAACATTCTTTAAAGCTTCTGCTACATCACTTATCATTGCTGTAATATTTTCAGTGGCGCTCTGCGTCTCGTCAGCCATCTTAGAAATCTCGGTTGCAACGACGGCAAACCCCTTACCTGCCTCTCCAGCTCTTGCTGCTTCAATACTTGCATTCAATGCCAAAAGACTTGTCTGTGAAGTAATATTTGTAATAATATCCACAACTGAATGCATCTTTACCATATCTTCATTTAATTTGTTAAGCTGTTGTGTGACAAGCTCTCCTGATTGAACCGATATATTTACTTTCTCAACTAACGATAATATGGTCTCATTGCCATGATGAATTGCTTTCATTGTATTATCAACATTATCTATAATCTGTGATGAACACTTCTTTACATCATGCACTCTTTTTTGTATATTTTCTGTCATCTCAAGCTGCTTTTGCACTGCATTTGCTGTATCCGTAGCCCCTGCATTCACCTCATTCATCGCACTGCTTGTCGATTCAACCGCATCATTTAAAATATTAATTTTATCACTAATAACATCAATATCTTCTGTCATTTTTATTGATACATTCATTGTTGTATCAAGCATCTTTGCCGTTTTTTCACCCTGTTCTTTTATATGAGACAACTTTAAAGAGTTATTTCTCTCTAATGATTTTGAGACATACATAGAGTAGAGGCAAATAATAATTATAACAAGCACTTGAATTTCAACGGAAGCCAAATCTTTTGTTGTATAAACTTTACGAACAAAAAGCATCGTCACTTGTATGATATTGACAATAATAACACTGATATTAATAGGAATCGTATATTTATAATCATTATATACTGCTATTGCAACAAGCATAGGGATAACATATACAAATGCTAATAAATTATTGGTTGTAAATAATATAAAGGTGTAAAAAATTAAAAAGCTATAAGAAACAATATATCGAATAGCCAATGCATCCGATTTCTTTCTATATGCAATAATTCCAAGTACAGGACCGATAAGTCCAATTGCCATTGTAAGAAGAACATAGCCTAGTGACCTTGCCCCTTTTACATACTCCATTATATATGCAATTGAAATAACAATGCACTCAACGGTTTGACATGTAACAGCCACCTTATTGTAATTCGCCATATCATTTATAAATTTATTTTCTTTTTCCATAAAACCTCCACTTTTACTTAATATAAAAATAAATTAATTCATAAAATAACGGATACTATATTCACAATCTATTCTTTTGTTAAACACAATAATACATAATACAATATTATATATTATTTATAGACAAAAGTAAAGGAAACGGTGTATTAAAACTACTGACCGTTTCCTTATTTCATCCTTACAAGTAAATTCATTTACATCTATTATAACAGTCATTCTTATCTAAAAAAGAATGTGTTGCTATAAATGATTAAACAACTACTCTTACCTTAATAACGCCATCAATTGCTGACAACTTATCAACAACACTGTCCGATGCTGGCTCACTGATATCAAGCATTGAATACGCATAATCGCCCCTTGACTTATTTGACATCTCTTCAATATTGATACCTTCATCACCCATAACAGATGTAATCTTACTGATAACAGCAGGTACATTCTTATGACAAACGGCTACACGCCCAGCTGTTTTGCATGTTCCCATATCACAGTTTGGATAGTTGACAGAATTGATAATATTGCCATTTTCAATATAATCAGCAATTTCCTTAACAGCCATCACTGCACAGTTATCTTCTGCTTCTTCTGTTGAAGCACCAAGATGAGGAATCACAATAGCGCCTTCCATACCAGCCGTTGTTGCATTTGGAAAATCGGTAACATATTTCTTTACTTTTCCAGATGCAAGAGCTTCTCCAATAGCAGACTCATCCACTAAAACATCTCTTGCACAGTTAATAATTACCGTGCCGTCCTGCATCATATCAAATGCTTCTTTATTTACCATGCCCTTTGTGCTGTCCATAGCTGGTACATGGATGGTAATATAATTACATTCTTTATAAATATCCTCAACATTAACAATATGTTTTACCTTGCTTGAAAGGTTCCATGCTGCATTGACTGAAAGATATGGGTCATATCCATACACTTCCATACCGAGCGCGATTGCAGCGTTAGCCACAAGCTGACCAATTGCGCCAAGTCCAATAACACCAAGTTTCTTGCCCTTAATCTCTTGACCGGCAAATGCCTTCTTTGCTTTTTCTGCAGACTTTGCTATATCTGCATCATTTTTATTTTCCAAAACCCACTGATTGCCGCCAAGAATATCTCTTGAAGCAAGTAGCATTGCAGCAATCACATGTTCCTTAACCGCATTGGCATTGGCGCCTGGCGTATTAAAGACAACGATACCTGCATCCGCACACTTATCAAGCGGAATATTATTGACGCCTGCACCTGCTCTTGCAATGGCAAGCAAATTATCAGAAAGTTCCATATCATGCATCTTTGCACTTCTTACAAGAATTGCCTGTGCATCCTCAAAACTACTCTCTGTATTATAATCATCTGAAAATAAGTCAAGACCAATCTTTGCTATATTATTAAGACAATGTACATTTACCATTATTACGCATTCTCCTTTTCAAAGTTTCTCATAAACTCAACAAGCTTTTCTACACCTTCAATAGGCATAGCATTATAGATAGAAGCTCTCATACCGCCAACGCTTCTATGTCCTTTAAGATTGACAAAACCTGCCTTTGTAGCTTCTTCAATAAACTTTGCATCCAACTCTTTGTCGCCTGTCACAAATGGAACATTCATAAGAGAACGGTCTTCTTTCACAACAGTACCCTTAAATAACTTGCTCTCGTCAAGGAAATCATAAAGGATTTTTGCTTTTTTCTCATTGTGTTCTTTCATTGCTAAAAGTCCACCCATCTTTTTAATCCACTTAAACACTTTGCCACAGATATAAATATTATAACATGGAGGTGTGTTATAAAGTGAATCATTGTCAGCCTGTGTCTTCCATTTAAGCAATGTAGGCGTGCCAGGCAAAACATCATCTGTAATTAAATCTTCCCTTATAATAGCAATAACAACACCTGCTGGTCCGATGTTCTTTTGAACACCGCCAAAAATAACGCCATATTTTGAAACATCAACAGGCTCTGACAAGAAACATGAAGAAACATCCGCTACAAGAAGTTTTCCCTTTGTGTCTGGAAGTTCTTTATATTTTGTTCCATAAATCGTATTGTTCTCACAAATATATACATAATCAGCATCTTCTGGAATATCAAGATTAGAACAGTCTGGAATATATGAGTATGTTTTATCCTCTGAAGATGCAACAGCAATCGCTTCACCATAAATCTTAGCTTCCTGAAAAGCTTTCTTAGCCCACTGTCCAGTAATAATATAAGCAGCTTTTTTATTTTTCATAAGGTTCATAGGAACTTCTGCAAAAAACTGCGAAGCACCGCCTTGAAGGAATAATACCTTATAATTCTCTGGAATATTCATCAGCTCTCTAAGGTCTGCCTCAGCCTCTTTGATAATTGCATCATACACTTTTGACCTGTGGCTCATCTCCATAACAGATTGACCACTTCCATTGTAATCTAACATCTCAGCAGCAGCTTCTTTTAACACTTCTTCTGGTAACACTGCCGGACCGGCACTAAAATTGTAAACTCTTGCCATTTCTCTTTTCCTCCTAACTGTTTACCGCCCATGCGGAAATACTGTAACATAACCTTAACTATTGTATGCCCATCAACTCTTGTTGTCAAGAAAGGATATTTTCATCCTTTATTTTTTGGTCGAGGTCTTGTCTGTCAAATGCTTCTGAAATTGCAGCACCTGGCGATACCATCGGAAATACTTTATCTTCCCTGCTGATATCACATTCTATAACGCAAGGTATATTTAACTCAATGGCTTCTTGAAGCGCTTGATTAAACGATTCAATATCACTTACTTTATAGCCCTTTGCTCCCATACCTTCAGAAACCTTTACAAAATCAACAACATCATCAAGGACTGTTGCAGAGTAACGCTGTCCATAAAATAAATCCTGCCATTGACGAACCATTCCTAATACATGATTATTAAATATTATTTCAATAATAGGAATATTATAACGAGTAGCTGTGGCAATTTCATTCATATTCATTCTAAAGCATCCATCTCCTGCAACATTGATAACAACTTTATCCTTGCAGCCAACTTTTGCTCCAATAGCAGCGCCAAGTCCATATCCCATTGTTCCAAGTCCGCCTGAAGTAAGCAATGTTCTTGGTTTTGTATATGTATAATGCTGTGCTGCCCACATCTGATGCTGTCCGACATCCGTCGCAATAATAGCCTCTCCATTCGTTATACGATAGATATTTTCCATAATCAACGGACCATTTAAACAATCTCTATTATATCTCATTGGATATTTTTCTTTTAATTCTTCAATATGGTCAACCCATTCTTTATGGTTAAGCTGCTCTAATTTCGCATTGATATGTTTTAATACTTCCAATGCATCCCCAATAACAACGGCATCGGTTTTAATATTTTTATTAATCTCAGCGGCATCTACATCAAGATGAACAATCTTAGCATTATCTGCAAACTTAGCGGCATTGCCTGTCACTCTGTCTGAAAATCTTGCGCCAATTGTAATCAGTAAATCACACTCTGATACGCCAAAATTAGAAGCCTTTGTTCCATGCATACCAAGCATACCTGTATACAACGAATCGGAGCCGTCAAATGCACCTTTTCCCATAAGTGAATCTGCAACAGGAGCATGAATTTTATGGACAAACTTTTTTAACTCATCCGAAGCATCGGCTGCTATAACACCGCCGCCGACAAACACAAACGGTTTTTTTGATTCTTTGATAAAAGAAACAACACGCTCAACATCTTCTTCCTTAATGGTATCCGTCTTTCTCTCAATTGGTTTTGGCGTCTCTTTTATATATTCACATTCATTTGCTGTGGCATCCTTTGTCACATCAATTAAAACAGGACCTGGTCTTCCCTTTTTCGCAATACGAAAAGCTTTTCGTATGGTGTCTGCCAAATCCTCCACATTCTTAACAATATAATTATGCTTTGTTATTGGCATTGTCACACCTTGAATATCCACCTCCTGAAAACTGTCCTTTCCAAGCAATGGTACTGTTACATTACATGTAATCGCAACAACTGGAATTGAATCCATATAGGCAGTTGCAATTCCTGTGACAAGGTTGGTTGCACCTGGACCCGATGTAGCAAAGCAAACTCCCACTTTTCCTGTTGCCCTCGCATAACCGTCAGCGGCATGTGCCGCTCCTTGTTCGTGTGATGTAAGTATATGTGTTATCTCGTCTGAATGTTTATATAACGCATCGTAAACATTGAGAATAGCACCACCCGGATATCCAAATACCGTGTCTACGCCTTGCTCTTTTAAACATTCTACGATGATTTCAGAACCGTTTAATTTCATAAAATTATATATCCTTTCTCAAAAAATATTAATTATATAATTGCAGTATTTTTATTATTTATATGGTGTCTGGTGTCTTAAGAATGGCGCCTCTATTTCCTGATGTCACCATTGATGCATATCTTCTAAGATAACCTGTTGTCACCTTAGGCTCTCTTGGCTGCCATTTTGCTTTTCTTGCTGCCAATTCTTCATCAGAAACTTTCAGTTCAAGTTTTAACTGTGGAATATTGATACTGATAATATCGCCTTCCTCCACTAATGCAATTGGACCGCCCACAGCAGCCTCTGGCGATACATGCCCTATCGAAGCGCCTCTGCTTGCGCCTGAAAAACGTCCGTCTGTTATAAGCGCTACCGTTGAACCAAGCCCCATGCCAGCAATAGCGGAAGTTGGATTTAACATTTCTCGCATACCTGGTCCACCCTTTGGTCCTTCATATCGTATGACAACAACGTCTCCAGCCACAATCTTGCCGCCTTTAATAGCTTCAATGGCATCCTCCTCACAGTCAAATACTCTGGCTGGTCCTTCATGCACCATCATTTCATTGACAACCGCCGAACGCTTCACAACCGAACCATCTGGCGCAAGATTTCCTGAAAGCACTGCAAGACCACCTGTCTTACTGTATGGATTGTCAATCGGTCTTATTACTTCTGGATTCAAATTCACTGCATGTTCTATATTCTCACCAACCGTTTTGCCTGTAACGGTTATACAATCTCTATGAAGAAGTCCCAATTTATCAAGCTCATTCATTACGGCATACACACCGCCTGCCTCGTTTAAATCTTCCATATATGTAGGACCTGCTGGTGCAAGATGACATAAATTTGGTGTCTTTTCGCTGATTTCATTGGCAAACTTAATATCAAAATCAAACCCTACTTCATGAGCAATCGCTGGAAGATGCAGCATACTGTTTGTTGAACAGCCTAGTGCCATATCCACTGTAAGCGCATTTAAAATGGCTTCTTTTGTCATAATATCTCTTGGTCTGATATCCTTTTTTAACATTTCCATAACAGCCATTCCCGCATGTTTTGCAAGTCTTATTCTATCTGAATATACTGCTGGAATCGTTCCATTGCCGCGAAGCCCCATACCAAGCACTTCTGTCAAACAATTCATCGAATTGGCTGTATACATACCAGAACAAGAACCGCATGTAGGACATGCCTTGCGCTCATATTCGCACACATCCTCCTCTGTCATTGTCCCTGCCGCATAAGAGCCTACTGCTTCAAACATCGATGAAAGGCTTGTCTTTTTCCCTTTTACGTGACCAGCTAACATTGGTCCACCACTTACAAATACTGTTGGAACATTAATTCTTGCTGCTGCCATAAGAAGTCCTGGCACATTTTTATCACAGTTTGGCACCATAACTAATGCATCAAACTGATGTGCCAACGCCATACACTCTGTTGAATCGGCAATCAAATCTCTTGTGACAAGCGAATATTTCATGCCAACATGCCCCATTGCAATGCCATCACAGACAGCAATCGCTGGAAAAACAACCGGCACACCGCCAGCTTCAGCCACCCCAAGCTTTACTGCATTGACAATTTTATCCAAGTTCATATGTCCCGGAACAATCTCATTATATGAACTAACAATACCAACAAGTGGTTTATTCATCTCTTCACCTGTAAATCCCAGTGCGTTAAACAGCGAGCGATGTGGCGCCTGCTGCATACCTTTTTTTACATTATCACTTTTCATATTTAACCTCCTATGCTGCGACTGATTTTTATCTTATTTTTCCTGTTATTTCAAGTACCATAATTACCTCTATCCATTTCAATTATGACTGAATCATTTTGAAGGAAACAATATATTTTCTTGCAATTTTTAGTCTATGAAAAAAACATTGTCTGTTATTCTTATTTAATTCTCTCTGAAACAATATCCCCCATCTGCGTTGTCGAACATTGTGTCATACCCTCTGACATAATATCTACTGTTCTATAATTTTCTTTGATTGCCAAAGCAACTGCCGCCTCTATTGCGTCTGCTTCTTTGTCCAAATCAAGCGAATAGCGAAGCATCATTGCGGCGCTAAGAATGGTAGCCAGTGGATTTGCAATATTTTTTCCAGCAATATCCGGCGCTGAACCATGACTAGGCTCATATAGACCAAGTTTTGTCTTGCCAAGACTTGCACTGGATAACATACCAATTGAACCTGTTATCATACTTGCCTCATCGGAAAGAATATCACCAAACATATTCTCTGTAAGAATAACATCAAACTGTCCTGGATTCATTACAAGCTGCATAGCACAGTTATCCACAAGCATATTTTCAACTTCCACTTCTGGATAATCCTTTGCCACCTCTGCAACAACCTTTCTCCATAATCTTGAAGAATCCAAAACATTTGCCTTATCCACACTCACCAGTTTTTTGCGGCGCTTCATTGCAATCTCAAAACCTTTAATGGCAATTCTTCTAATTTCATTTTCATTATATGTAAGCGTATCTACCGCCGTCATAACACCATCGACTTCTTTAGTCCAACGGTCGCCAAAATATAAACCCCCTGTTAATTCTCTCATAATAACCATATCAAATCCATTGCCAATTATTTCATTTTTGAGAGGACAAGCGTCTTTTAACTCATTATATAAATATGCTGGGCGAATATTGGCAAATAATTCAAGCTCCTTGCGAATCTTTAAAAGTCCTGCTTCTGGTCTTAAATTAGGCGCTACATCATACCATTTTGAATTGCCAACATTGCCGCCAACAGCACCTAATAAAACCGCATCCGATGCTTTTGCCGTCGCAATGGCTTCATCGGTTAAAGGCACGCCACATGCATCAATAGAACAACCACCCATCAATATCTCTGTGTAATGAAAGATATGTCCATATTTTTCCCCAACACAGTCAAGCACTTTTCTTGCTTCTCTCACAATTTCTGGTCCAATTCCATCACCTGGAATCAATGTAATATTAAATTCCATAATTCACCTCTACTCCTTTCCCAATTCCATTCATACTCCTTGTTTGATGAATATATTTATATCAATAATGTCTAATTCACTACATCATAACTTATTTTTTATTTTTTTTCAAGATATTAAAATTTTTTGCTCTTTAAATTAATAAAAATAATAGCGTTGGATTTTTTTCAAGATAAAAATATAAATGCTTTTGACTATATGAGCAAAAAAAAGATAAAATGGCAATAGATATTCGCAATCTGCTACGATTCTTCATATAGATTATTCCATTGATAAACTATTTCTTGTGAAGATATGATAAGCTCACATTCTTTATGGTATGGCTCTTTATCAAACCAAATCCAACAATCAAATTTAAACGTTTGATAACCTATATATGAATAAAGAAACTCAAGACTGCATAACTTCTCATTGATTTGATGTATCAATTCTTCTATTGTCAATTCTTCTCGAATGATTTTTCCATCTTTTTCTGTAAATATATAGATAGTTACCGCAACTTTAGCATCATATAAAAGCGTAAAATTCACTTGCCCTTCATCTGTGTAAAACAACTTTTCATTGTCACTATCCTTTTTACTTA
Organism: uncultured Eubacterium sp.; assembly: GCA_947088865.1. GTDB lineage: Bacteria > Bacillota > Clostridia > Lachnospirales > Lachnospiraceae > Lachnospira. Next base: position 197,483 of record CAMUHY010000003.1, read on the forward strand.
CCCAAAATCCATCAGGAAACAAAAAAGAAAGAAGTTTATTCTTTAGTGAAATTCGAGTAGCTTTACAGTCATGCAAACTAACATTTGTATCTTGTGTAATAAGTTCTGTGTTTGTATGATGATGGTATTGATACATATAAGCCTTCCTTTCTGTACTGCTGTTTATATATAAATAATCAATATACTTTATTCTTGAATTATGTATTATTGAATTATATCATATGTAATAAATTAGTACATTTTAAATTTATGCTCTTTCTTTGTAAAAAATAAAGATTTACCTATTGACAAAATTGTAAATTATGGTATGCTTTAATGATTTAACTTCGTTAAATGGTCGGCTAGGGATTTTTATTATTGGAGGTATGTATTATGCACGATTTTGTTTATGTTACAAAAAAGAAAGCACAACCTATTAAAAATGAATTATATCAAATACTTTTTGAAGTACAAGATATTGTAAGAAAATTTTTCACATTTCAATTTACTCTTGTTGGCAGTTCAAGCAATAATATGATTACTTATGATAAAAAGTCAAATATAGGATTTGATTTTGATTTTAATATTGAAGTAAATGATGATGAAGAAAATTATAGTCCTAAAGAAATTCGTACTATCATTAAAAATGCAATTAATCAAGTATCATATCGATATGGTTACAAAAATTGTGAAGATTCCACTAGCGTATTAACTATAAAAAAAGTAAATACATCCACTTGTAAAATTATACATAGCTGCGATTTTGCCATAGTATATAACTGTAATGATGGAAGACAACAATATATACGGTTTAATAAAAAAATTAATAATTACACTTGGGAATATCGAGGGAATGGGTTTAAGGGCTTATCCAAAAAAATGAAATGGTTAAAAAATAATCACTATTGGGGAGAATTAAGAGATTATTATATTAAAAAGAAAAATTATAATAATAATTCTGATAAACATTCACGGTCAATTTTTGCAGAATCTATAAATGAACTATATCAAAAAAAGATAAATCAATAGAAAGAAAAATCATATGAAACTATTAGAAACAAACCAATTTTCAACATTATCCGAATCGGATTGCATTCAAATCCAACAAGAATTATCCCAATATGTTGTAGAAAAAAACACCATTCCCTTAGACGATATTCAAACTGTTGCAGGCGTTGATATTGCTTACTGGAAAAAAGAAGAAACAGAATGGGCTGTATGTTGTATTGTCGTTCTTGATATCCATAAAAAAATGGTGATAGAACAAAAGCATGTTGCTGATAAAATTAAATTTCCTTATATTCCAGGTTGTTTTGCCTTTCGTGAATTACCGCTTGTTATTCAGACTGCTGCCAAATTAAGTCATCAGCCTAATCTATTTTTATTTGATGGAAATGGTATATTACATCCTAGAATGATGGGTTTAGCAACTCATGCTTCCTTTTATCTAAAAACGCCAACAATTGGCATTGCAAAGCGATATTTTCAGGTAGAAGGCGCACAATATTGTATACCAGAAAACACTGCTGGCTCTTATACGGATATTATAAAAGAACAGAAAATATTGGGACGTGCTATCCGAACCCATACCAATGTAAAACCAATCTTTGCCTCCGTAGGAAACTATATTGATATTGACACCGTAACAAAACTAGCGCTTCAATTCACCAACAAAGAAAGCCATATTCCTATTCCAACTCGACTAGCGGACTTAGAAACTCATAAAAGACGAGCTGAACTTTTAGAAATGAAATCTTAAATCAATATCAAATATTTTGCATATGTAGTATTGTTTTTAAAGAATATTTCAGATAATAAATATTTTAACCTCATCAAGAAAGTCCCCCACTTCAATGCTGCAAAAGCATAAGTGAGGGACTTGCGTCACGATAGTAATTAGGTGGTTTACACAAGTAGCGTAGCAGATTGCGAATATCGGCTTAACTATAATTTAGGAAAACCTATTTGCTATTTCTTTCAAAAAATTTATCTACTAATTTACACATTACAATAAATATTGGAACTGCTCCCACCATCCAACACGCTGTTTGAATGATCTGATTAATCGTAAGTGGATAAATTGCAAAGACTTCTTTTAAAAATAGAACACTCAAAACAATTCCTATGGTCATCATAATACATACAGCAATACGAATCTTATCCATAGGCATACAAACTCGTATCAATTCACACATACCAACAGCAAGTAAAATCAGTATAACAATGGTTGATAACTGTTCATGTGCGGTCTTTGTAATACTTCCGATAACAACAAATATTGCCACTAAAAGAAAATCCGTAATTGCGGCTGGCAATGCTTTCATAATTACATTTCTTAAAAACCGCCCTTTAATAAGACTCTTACTCGGCTGCAATGCCAACAAAAATCCTGGCGCACCAATAGTAAACGCTCCAAGCAAAGACAACTGTGTTGGATATAATGGATAACGGTTCCCTGAAAGCATAGAGAATAAAGCTAAAAGAATAGAAAATATATTTTTAACAATAAACAAAGAGGCTGTTCGCTGAATATTATTGACAACTCGTCTTCCTTCTAATACCACAGAAGGCATACATGAAAAGTTGGAATCCAACAAAACAATCTGAGCGACATTTGAGGCCGCCTCACTTCCTGAACCAAATGCAATACTGCAATCTGCACTTTTAAGCGCCAGCACATCATTGACACCATCACCTGTCATAGCTACAACATTGCCTGCCTTTTTTAAAGCCTGAACCAATCTCTTTTTTTGGTCTGGCTGCACTCTTCCAAAAATGGTATATCGTTCTGCTGCCTCCTCAATTTCTTCATCGGTCTCAAGAGAAGAAGCATCAACAAACATATCCGAATGAGCTATTCCTGCATCTTTTGCAACGCATGAAACTGTCAATGGATTATCTCCTGAAATAACCTTTATCTCAACGCCTTGATTCGCAAAATATTCAAAAGTCTCTCTTGCTTCTTTTCTTATAGCATTGCCTAGAACAACAATCGCCATTGGAACAATCGGTTTTTCTAATGGGTGTCCATCAAGCTGCCCATCATATATGCCAAATATAAGTACACGCATACCACGTCTAGCATATTCTTCTATCTGTTTTTGATAATTACAATAATCGTCAAGCAAAACTTTTTCAGGCGCACCAATAATATAATTTTTTCCATCCTCCATCTGAGCAGAACTAAATTTTGTCTCCGACGAAAAGCCAAACGTTTTTACCGCTTTCAAACCTTCTGATTTTGTAAAATACGCTTTTAATGTATTCATTGTATTATTATCATTATCAAGTACAGATACAAGGTTTCCTATCTTATTAAAAATGTCTTCTTTTGACACATTCATTTTTATAGGTACAACCTCATTTACAGACATTTTATTTTCAGTAATCGTTCCTGTCTTATCAACACACAGCACATTCACTCTTGCAAGCGTTTCAACACAAGCCATCTCATGTACTAAGACATTTTTTTTGCCAAGCCTCATAACACTTACAACAAGCGCTACGCTTGTAAGAAGATAAAGCCCTTCTGGAATCATGCCGACAAGTGCTGCAATAACGGCAACGACACTCTGAGAAACATTGTGATGCAGCAAAAAGTACGTTTGGCAAAACATTAAAATTCCAATCGGTATAATTGCTATGCCAATTGTTTTTACCAACTTATCTAGGGAGCTCATCATCTCCGTTTTCTGCTTTTTTCTGGACGCCTTTGCCTCTAATGCAATCTTTGAAGCATAGGAATCCAGTCCTACATGCTCCAATACAGCCCTGCACTCACCTGCGACAACAAAACTTCCCGACAAAAGCTTATCGCCGACATCCTTTGTTATCTCGTCCGCTTCCCCTGTAACAAGAGCCTCATTTACTCGAACACTGCCATTTACAACTATGGCGTCCGCACTAATTTGCTTGCCCGCACCAAGTATACATAAATCGCCAAGCACAAGCTCTTCGGACAACACTTTTTTCTCTTTTCCATCTCTTATTACCGTAGAATAGGAGGCGTTTAATAATGTTAATTTATCGAGAACTCTCTTTGTCCGAATCTCCTGCACAATACCAATCAGCATATTAATGATAATAATAGGCAAAAATGTCATATTAATATAGGAGTGTACTAAGGCAAGCATTAGTGTAAAAATAAAAAATATTAAGTTAAAATACGTAAATACATTGCCTGCTATAATCTGCCCTACTGTTTTGGACTGATTCTTGACAGGCTCATTATACAGCCCTTCCTTGATACGCTTTTCTACCTGTTTAGAAGATAGACCTGTATTTACATCTGTTTGTATATCCATAGGCAATTTCCATTAATCTTCTACTGACACTGCTTTTTCCACCTGAGCAATTGCACTTTTTTGCATTGAGATACGGCAATTTTTATTATTGCCAAACTCAACAATAACATCATCATCTGTCATATCTATGATAACTCCATAAAATCCACTGGTGGTAAGAATATAATCACCTTTTCCAATAGAATCCATAAGTGCTTGCTGCTGCTGTTTTTGCTTTTTTTGTGGCTTGATTGCAAGAAAGTAAAATAGAGCAATCAATGCTACCACATAAACGACGATAACAATTCCTTGTTGCATATAAAAATCTCCATTCCTGCGCTGCTTTTTTATTAAACGATAAACTTTACTCAACCATAACAAACGTTATGTGAATATATATTTTGTGCCAAGCAGCACACAGACACAAATTCATTTTTAGCCCCATAAAGGCATCTAACTTTTTCCATAATATATTACATTAATTTTATCAGCCTGTCCAGTACGTTCCATTATTTTATAATCTTTTAAGTTATTATTCGTATGTTTTCATCATTTCCAACCGTTTTGTCTTAAATGAATGGTACTGTCCTGCCTCAATAGCATCTCGTATATCTTCCATCAAATGATTATAATAATACAAGTTATGAATCACACAAAGCCTCATTCCAAGCATTTCTTTTGCTTTTAATAAATGTCTGATATATGCCCTTGAATATTGACACGCCTCACATGGACACCCTTCCTCTATTGGATTATCGTCTTTTTCATATTTTGCGTTAAATAAGTTGATTTTTCCAAACTTCGTATACACATGTCCATGTCTGCCATTTCTTGAAGGATACACACAGTCAAAAAAATCAATGCCTCGCTCCACTGCCTCTAATATATTGGCTGGCGTACCGACGCCCATAAGATATGTCGGTTTATCTTTTGGCAGATAGGGAACCGTCTCATCAAGAATATGATACATTTCCTCATGGGTTTCGCCAACAGCCAAACCGCCTACTGCATACCCATCTAAGTGCATATCAGCAATATATTTTGCATGTTCAATTCGTATATCGGAATAGACCGCTCCCTGATTAATTCCAAAAAGCAATTGATTCGGATTAACCGTATCAGGCAGTTTATTTAGTCTTTTCATCTCATTTTTACAGCGCACCAGCCATCTTGAAGTCCGTTCAACTGAATTTTCTACATAGGCTCTATCCGCTTTTGCCGGCGCACATTCATCAAACGCCATAGCAATTGTTGAACCTAAATTTGACTGAATCTGCATACTTTCCTCTGGTCCCATAAATATTTTATGACCGTCAATATGACTGTTAAAGGTAACGCCTTCTTCTTTTATCTTTCTAAGTCCTGCTAAGGAAAACACCTGAAATCCGCCGGAATCGGTAAGAATCGGCTTATTCCAATTCATAAACCGATGAAGTCCACCCATCTGTTTAATCAATTTATCACCTGTACGTACATGAAGATGGTATGTGTTTGACAATTCCACCTGCGTTCCTATTTTTTGTAAATCCATTGTTGACACAGCACCTTTTATCGCTCCAACTGTCCCAACATTCATAAATACAGGCGTCTGAATTGTCCCATGCACCGTTTCCATAACAGCTCTTTTCGCACGTCCATCTGTATTAAGTATCTTGTACATAATAAATCCCTTTATTGTAATATTTGCCAGCACAAAGAATTGTTTGCATATAGCATACTTTTTACAATATCAACCTTTCGTTGTAATATTTGCTCGTGTGAAATCATTTCAATATAAAAGTCGAAACCAACTCCATCAATCTTTAATTTTCACGATTATAAAACCCCACAATCTTATCGATTGTCGATGTCATATTTTCTAATATCAAATCGACCAGTGTAAGCGCCGCCATCGCCTCAACAACAACAACTGCTCTTGGCACAATCATTGGGTCATGACGACCTTTTATAGAAACTTGTATATTTTCACCTTGTTTGTTGACCGTATCCTGTATTGCAGATATAGACGGTGTTGGCTTAATGGCTGCCCTAAACACAATGTCTGCTCCATCACTCATGCCGCCTAAAACGCCGCCTGAATGATTGGTCTTTTTTATGATATTCTTTCCTTCCATCACAAATGCATCATTATTGGTAAAACCTGTTGCTTTTGCCGCCATAAAACCATCTCCCATTTCAAAGCCTTTTACTGCTCCAATAGACATCACTGCTTTTGCAAGATTGGCATCCAATTTATCAAATACAGGTTCACCAATACCGGGCATAACGCCGCTTATCACACACTCAATAACGCCGCCGACAGAATCACCTTTCGCCATCTGCTCTTTGGCAAATAACTCAACCTTCTGTGCTGCCTGTTTATCTGGCATATTAAAAGGATTTAAAGCAGCTTCTTCCATATTGAAAGAATTATAATCAATTGCTATCCCACCAATTTCTTTAGAATATGTAGTACATGTAATACCTAACTGTTTTAATATCTTTACTGCAATTGCTCCTGCGGCAACTCTGCCTATGGTCTCTCTTCCAGAACTTCTGCCGCCGCCTCGATAATCCCTAAAGCCATATTTTTCATCAAATGTATAATCTGCATGTCCTGGTCTATAATACGATGCAATTTCTGAATAGTCTGATGAACGCTGTGTAGTATTTAAAACCATCATGGAAATAGGCGTACCTGTTGTTTTCCCTTCAAACACACCCGATAATAACTGAACAGTGTCACTTTCCTTCCTTTGTGTAGTAAATTTTGATTGTCCAGGTTTTCTTCTATCTAAAAATATTTGAATATCCTCCTCACAAAGCTCAACGCCAGACGGACACCCATCTACAACTACACCCAATGCTTTGCCATGCGACTCGCCCCATGTTGTAATTCTTAATATATTGCCATAAGTAGAACCTGCCATAAAATATTTCTTCCTTTCTGTATTCTGTAAACTGGTTAAGTGAATTTTATTTTTCATTTTTAATCTTATTTCGATATTGCTTTTATACAATAAAAATTTATTGCAAAAAAGATTCAAAAATATACATACACCAATTTTGTCATTAACCCTTTTTAATTTTATATTTTTATACCATGCTTTTCAAGAGTATACTGCATCTCTTCCACAGCTTGTCTAATTTGCTGTGCTTCTATTTGTGTAACCTTTTCTGGCGTCGTTTTCCCAAGTGCTTTTGATAACATAGAACAGGTTTCTTTAATGTTCTTTCGCTTTTCCTTATCCCAATCTTTTTTATGCTCCTTTAACATTGCAGAGACTGTTCTTACCATATTTTCAGCAGATATAACCATCTCAACCAACTCGCCTTTTGTCTCGTCTTGTTTGCCATAAATATCTGCTTCCCATTTTGCTCTCTCAATCTCATCTTCACTCATATTAGAACTTGATGTTATGGTAACAGACTGTTCATTGTTGGTGTCTAAATCTTTGGCAGACACATTGACAATTCCATTGACATCAATATCAAAAGTTACCTCAATCTGAGGAATCCCTGCCATTGCTCTTCTAATCCCTGAAAGCCGAAAATTGGCAATCAGTTTATTATCTTTTGTAAATTTTCTTTCTCCTTGATATACTTTAATATCAACGGATGTTTGATAATTCCCCACCGTTGTAAATATTTGACTATGACGTGTAGGAATCGTTGTATTGCGTTCAATCAATCGACTGGCAATACCGCCAAATGTTTCAATAGACAAAGATAACGGCGTAACATCCATCAAAATAATCTCTGAAGCAGTAGAGCCAGGTATAAGCTGATTGCCTAATTTTCCACCCTGTATGGCAGCTCCCATCGCAACACACTCATCCGGATTTAGATTTCTTGAAGGCTCCCTTCCCATAATCTCACGCACTTTTTCCTGAACAGCAGGTATTCTTGTCGAGCCGCCAACGAGCAAAACCATATTGATATCATTTTTATTCAGCCCTGCATCCAACAAAGCATTCTCAACGGGAGCGACGGTCTTATTAATTAAATCCATTGTAATTGCTTCAAATTGCTGCCTTGTAATATTGATATCCATATGATGTGGTTCGCCTTTGCTTACCGCTAAAAATGGAAGATTAATATTGGCATTCAGCGCGGAAGACAGTTCTTTTTTGGCTTTTTCTGCCTCCTCTCGAATGCGCTGTAACGCAGCAACATCCTTTTCAATATTGATTCCCTCACTCTGTTTAAACTGCTCTACAAGATACTGCACAATTCTTTGGTCAAAATCATCACCACCTAAATGATTGTCTCCTGATGTTGCAAGAACTTGAATCAAATTGTCACCTATCTCTATAATGGATACGTCAAATGTTCCGCCTCCTAAATCATATACCAAAATCTTTTGCGGCTGTCCATTGTCCAATCCATATGCCAGTGCGGCAGCAGTCGGTTCATTGATAATTCTTAATACATTTAACCCTGCAATCCTTCCTGCATCCTTTGTCGCCTGTCTTTGCGCATCACTAAAATATGCTGGAACGGTAATCACCGCATCGGTTACTTCACCACCTACAAAACTTTCTGCATCTTCTTTTAACTTGCGAAGTATCATTGCAGAAATTTCCTGTGGCGTATACTTTTTTCCATCTACCTTTTTGCGATAGTCTGTGCCCATATTTCGTTTAATTGAAAAAACAGTTCTATCCGCATTAACAGCCGCCTGTCTCTTTGCTGCATTTCCAACGATTCGCTCTCCCTCCTTAGAAAATGCAACAACTGAAGGGGTCGTCCTATAGCCTTCTTTATTTGCTATAACAGTCGGCTCATTCCCCTCCATTACAGCGATACAACTATTCGTTGTGCCTAAATCAATACCTATTATCTTGCCCATATGATTACCCCATTCTTCTACTTGTTCTTAAAATTTGTATATCCATACTACATGTAACTTCATTTCATGGTTGTTATATGATAGAAATAATATAAATTCACACAACAAATTTGTTTTACAAACCTTTATCCTACAACTTTGCTAAAATTTACATAAAAGTCCACAAAACAAGCTTTTATATTATATATGGTTATTATAATAGCGAATAATAAGTCCTAAATCCATTTACTTATTATTCGCTGTAACTATTATATCATAATATTATACATAGTGAAAAGTCAAAAGTTTGCGTAGCAAACTTTTATAGCTCGGCTTTAGCCGAGATTATTATATCATAATATTAATAAAGAATATATCCTTCAAATATCAATATTAATAAAAAATATATAAATTTTTTGTGATGACTTCAGAAAAAATCTTATTATTGCTGCTTGTTGCTGCTGTGAGGCAATCTTACTCTGAAAATACTTCGTTTTAATTTATTGGCATCAAATGGAACTAACGGATAAATATAGCTCTTTCCTGAGATTGTCTTATTAAATATAATACTAAATAGTCCTACGACAATTCCAATCACAAAACCATACACATTAAATATAGCGGTAAGACATAACGTCAATACACGTATAAATTTCATGGCATATCCCATTTCAAAACTAGCCTGTGAGTATGTTCCAACGGTTACTACTGCCATATATAATAATGTCTCTGTATTAAACCAGCCAGAACTTACGGCATATTCTCCTACGACAATACCAGCGACAATACTTAACGGTGTTGATAATAAAGTAGGTGTATTAACTGCTGCCATCTTTAATCCATCTACTGCTAATTCAAGAATTAAAAGCTGCCATATAATAGGAACTGTAATATCATCAGAAACGGTAATAAAATTAAGCCATTGCGGAATCCAATGCGGATTTTGAATCAACAAAAGCCATACTGGCGTAAGCAACATGGTTACAAAAGTAAAAATAAATCGTGAAAGTCTAAGATATGTTCCAATAACAGGCGCAAAATTATAGTCATCAGGTTCTTCTACCAAGTCAAAAATAGAAGTTGGAACAATCATAACAGCAGGCGAATTATCTATCATAATAACAATATTGCCATCAAGAATTGCCGCTGCTGCTGTATCAGGTCTTTCCGAATATTTAAACTTTGGAAAAGGGTCAATCCATTTATGCTGAAACATACACTCTGCAAGACTTTCCAGATTCATTGTCAGTGACTCCACTTCCAAATTGGTTACAATATCCGTAATTCGAGTTAATAATTTCTTATCTACTAAGTCATCAATATAGCAGATTGCCACATCAGACCTTGAACGTTTACCCACATTATACATTTTCATGGAAAACTTGGTATCTCTTATTCTTCTTCGCAGCAATGCCGCATTGGAGACTAACGTCTCAACAAAACCGTCTCTTGAACCGCGAAGGACTCTATCTTTCCAAGGCTCCGTAACAGAACGCATAGGATATGTTCTACAATCTAATAAAATACATTCATCAAATCCATCTATAAACATTACAGATACACCTGATAAAAAAGCGGTTATAACTTGTTCTAAATCGTTTGATTTCTCAACTTCCGTATAAGGCATACCCACTTTTAAAAATGTATCCAGGTTTTGTACATCGTCCTTTTTCAATGAATAAAAAAACTGTATTAATTTTTCAATCATATCCTCTTGAACAAAACCATCAATAAAGAAAAAGCCAGCTTCATGTTCTCCAATTATAACATTTCGATATAAAATGTCAAAATTGTAGTCTACCCTAAGCTGATTTTTAAGCAGTTGGATATTGTATTGAATATCTGTCTTAAAATCATTCATACTGTATGCAATCCTTTCTTTTACACTAATGCAATGTTGTCATTCTGTTATCATATTTTGTCCAAAATAACATAATTTTCCTAAAATAACATAATACACTAGCTTCTCATGTTCAAAGGATTTCCAGATTATGAAAATTTATTCAACACCAGATTCTTATTTTTTATCAATTTGCTCAATAACAAGTCCCTCACTTATATCTCTACGATATTAAAGAGAATGTCTTACTTGATGAAGTAAAAAAACTGCTGCAAAATATTCTTTTCTATAAGATATCCTCTTATAGAATTGAATTATTTTGCAACAGTCTGTATAAAGAGCTGGCATACTCTCTTCACTTTTTATTGTGAAGAGAATACACGCAACAAAACTATTACCATTTGTTATTAAGCTATTATTGTTCTGCTCTCTTAACAAGTGCTTCATACTTAGCTTTTGCATCTGCTTCAGCTGCACTAAAGAGTTTTTCTGCTCTCTCTGGATTTTGTTTCTTCAAGTTAATATAACGGCTCTCGCCCATAATAAACTCTTGATAATCCTTTGTAGGAGCTTTGCTGTCAAGCGTAAATGGATTTTCACCATTTGCTGCCTTTCTAGGGTCGAATCTAAACAGATGCCAGTAACCAGACTGAACTGCTAATTTTTCTTCTTCCATAGCCTTAGACATACCCTTACGAATACCATGATTGATACATGGTGCATAACCGATAATAAGTGATGGACCATTGTAGCTTTCAGCTTCCTGAATAGCCTTTACACACTGATTCATATCAGCACCCATAGCAATCTGTGCTACATAGATATAACCATAGCTCATAGCAATTGCAGCAAGGTCTTTCTTCTTAACATCCTTACCAGCAGCAGCAAACTGTGCAATAGCACCAAGATTTGTAGCCTTTGAAGCCTGTCCGCCTGTATTAGAATAAACTTCTGTATCAAATACAAATACATTGACATCTCTATTTGCAGCTAACACATGGTCAAGTCCACCGTATCCAATATCGTAAGCCCAACCATCGCCGCCGAGAATCCACTGTGACTTTTTAGACAAAAATTCTTTTTCTGCAAGAACTTCTTTTGCCTTATCACAATCACAGCCTGAAAGAACAGATATCAACTTGTCTGTGGCTATACTGTTTGCCTCGCCGTCTTCAAATGTATCATAATATTCTCCGATAGCAGCCTTGATATCTTCCTTATCTGTGCTTGCTAAAATTTCATCAAGCTTATTCTTAAGAGCTGCTCTGTTTGAATCTTGAGCAAGTTTCATACCAAAACCATACTCTGCATTATCCTCAAACAATGAGTTACCCCAAGCAGGACCTTTGCCTTCTTTATTTACTGTATATGGTGTTGAAGGAGATGAACCTGCCCAGATTGATGAACAACCTGTTGCGTTTGCAATCAACATTCTATCACCACAAAGCTGTGTAATTAATTTTGCATAAGGTGTCTCGCCACAACCTGCACAAGCGCCTGAGAACTCAAGCAATGGCTGTTTAAACTGTGAACCCTTAACGGTTGTTTTCTTAAATTTCTCAAGAACTTCTGGCTTTTCTGGAAGAGTACGATTATAGTCAAAAACCTTCTGTTCTTCTAATTGTGACTCAAAAGACCTCATTCTCAATACATCGTTCTTATTATTACCTGGACAAACATTTGCACAAGCACCACAACCTGTACAGTCAAGTACAGAAACCGTGATACCAAAGTAGTATCCTGGCATACCTGTCATAGGAGCCATCTTCATGCCTTCTGGCGCCTTTGCCTTCTCTTCTTCTGTCATAACAATTGGTCTTACTACGGCATGTGGACATACATATGAACATTGGTTACACTGTATACAACCCTGTGGATTCCAAGAAGGAACATCAACAGCAACACCACGTTTTTCATATGCGGCAGTACCCTGTGGGAATGTACCATCAATAATATTTTTAAATGTAGAAACTGGAAGTTTATCACCCTGACAAGCATTGATTGGCTTTTGAATATTGTTGACAAAGTCAAGTACTTCAGGAGTTCCCTCTGTTGCCTTTGAGCCAAGCTCTTCATCAGCACAGTTTTTCCATTCAGCAGGAACTGGAACTTCTATAACTTCACCAGCGCCTCGCTCAATAGCCTGATAATTCATCTGTACTACATCGTCACCCTTCTTTGCATAAGAAGCAAGTGCTTTTTCTTTCATATATTGGATAGCTTCATCTTCTGGTATAATATTAGCCAGTTTAAAGAATGCTGATTGAAGAACCGTGTTAATACGTCCGCCAAGACCAATCTCTTTACCAAGCTTAATACCATCAATAATATAAAACTTTACATTATGCTCAGCCATGTATCTTTTTGCTTGTCCTGGAATATGGTCGCCTACCTCATCAGCAGTCCACTCACAGTTAAGAAGGAATGTTCCACCATCCTTAACATCTTGAACCATATCATACTTATTCATATAAGCTGGACAGTGACAAGCTACAAAGTCTGCTTTTTCAATAAGATATGTTGATTTAATTGGTGTCTTGCCAAAACGAAGATGGGATGTTGTAACACCGCCTGATTTCTTAGAATCATAATCAAAATAAGCCTGTGCATACATATCTGTATGGTCACCAATAATCTTAATAGAGTTCTTGTTTGCACCAACTGTACCATCTGCACCAAGTCCCCAGAACTTGCATGATGTTGTTCCATCAGGTGCTGTATTTGCTGTCTCTGTACGGTCAAGTGATGTATTTGTAACATCATCAACAATACCCACTGTAAAGTTTTTCTTTGATTCATTCGCATAAATAGCAAAGATATCTGCTGGTGTTGTATTCTTTGAACCAAGACCATAACGTCCATTAAGCACTGTTGTATTCTCAAATTCTGTTCCCTTTAATGCTGCAACAACATCAAGATAAAGTGGCTCGCCAACAGAACCTGGCTCTTTTGTTCTGTCAATTACGCTGATAGTCTTAACGCTCTTAGGCATAACTGCAAGGAGATGCTTTGCTGAAAATGGTCTGTAAAGACGAACTTTAATCGCACCAACCTTCTCACCCTTAGCTACCATATAGTCAATGGTCTCGTCAATCGTCTCACAGACAGAACCCATTGCAATAATAACCTTTGTAGCATCTGGCGCACCAACATAGTTGAATGGCTTATAGTCTGTGCCAATCTTTGCATTAACCTTGTCCATATACTTCTCAACCATATCTGGAACAGCATCGTAATATGGATTACAAGCCTCTCTTACTTGGAAGAAGATATCTGGGTTTTGAGCTGAACCATGAAGCACTGGATGCTCTGGATTCAACGCTCTCTTTTTAAATGCAGCAACTGCATCCATATCGCACATTTCTTTTAAGTCTTCATAATCCCATGTCTCAATCTTTTGAATCTCATGTGATGTACGGAAACCATCAAAGAAATGAAGGAATGGCACACGTCCTTCAATTGCAGCCAAGTGAGCAACTGCACCTAAATCCATAACTTCCTGTACACTGTTGCTGCAAATCATTGCAAAACCAGTTTGACGACAAGCATAAATATCCTGATGGTCGCCAAAAATTGAAAGTGCATGAGATGCTAACGCTCTGGCAGATACATCAATAACACCTGGAAGTAACTCTCCAGCCACCTTATACATATTCGGAATCATAAGAAGAAGACCCTGTGAAGCTGTGTAAGTTGTAGTAAGCGCACCAGCTGAAAGTGAACCATGAAAAGCACCTGAAGCACCGCCTTCTGATTCAAGCTCAACGAGCTTAACTGTGTTACCAAAAATGTTCTTTCTTCCCTGTGTAGCCCACTGGTCTGTATAGTCAGCCATTGGTGAAGAAGGAGTAATAGGATAGATAGTAGCAACTTCTGTAAATGCGTATGACACATGTGCAGCAGCTGTATTACCATCCATAGTTTTCATTTTTCTTGCCATTAATGTATACCTCTCTTTGTAATAATTTTGGAGTAAATCGCTCCGCTAGTCTTATTTTAGACTTTTTTGCACTAAAAGTAAAGAAAATATTGTAAATAAACCATAAACTTTTATCATCTTTTTGTACTAAAATAAATACAATTTTTCCCAACTTGCCTGTTAAAAAAATGTCATAAAACGATAATATGATTATTAGAAAGTAACAAAGCAGATTATAATTGTTTACTTGACTAATTTTATACAGTTATATCCATTACAAAATCCAATCTCCTAATGCAGCAGGACTTTGTCCTATTCTTGCAAAAACAGACGGATAATCAACAATATAAAATATATTATCTATATCATCAAATTGGCTTTTTATCTCCATTTTAATCAAGTCAGACTGATACAATTTTTCTCTTTCCTCTGCTGTATATCTTAAATTTTGTTGCTTTTCATAGATATCACATAGATAATCTATAATAAAACAATCAATATAAAGCAGCAAAAAAGCCTCTTCGTTATCATCATCATCAATCAGGCAATTTAACATTTCTTCAACATTTCCCGCAAAAATATTGGCATAGGTTAAATTATATTCATTACATTTTTCTTCATAGGATACCATTTTTTGTATCGCTTCATTTTCTGGTTTCAATGTTTCATGGTACTCCCACGCTGATTCATCAAGCAATTGTTCGTTCAATATGGCATCCCAGCATTTATCAAGCAATATTCGATACTCTTCTTTTCTGTTCCAGATTTTTTTATCTGCAAATTGACAATAGGACTTGTATTGACGCTCCAAACCAAACATGGCAACTTTTCGTTTGTTCCATTTACTTAACGCAGACATTTTATTATATATTATATCTTTATATTGTGTTGTAAAATCCATACCTTTTCCTTTAGGCTGTGACTGATTTTTAAGGATAATAAACCGCTTATGTTGCAATAACAACTGGGTTGTTTAAGCAGATTGCAAATATCCACTTTGACTTTACTATTGTCATAAATATCATAAAATATTTTTTCATTTCATAATTTACTCATCAACTATTTCTTCCAAAGATGTACTTCCTTCTGTTAATTCCTCTACACCACGCAAAGTACGATTAATTGCCCTTGTACGCCTGCCAACAATTTCCGTAAGTGTTTTATCAGCAGTCTGAATTTGTTTTTGAGCTTTGTCAAGCAAGCTCTCAAACTTAATAAACTCTGTCTTTACAGCTCTAAGAGTATCCCATACTTCCTGCGACCGCTGCTCAATTGCAAGCGTCTTAAAGCCCATTTGCAAGGATGCAAGAAATGCTGAAAGAGTAGTTGCACCAACTGCTGTAACCTTATACTTATCACGCAGTTCCTCAAACAAAGCCACATTTTGAACCACTTCTGCATATAAACCTTCCGTAGGCAAAAACATTAGCGCAAAGTCTGTTGTCTTTGGTGGTACTATATATTTATCATGGATATCTTTTGCAAAAGAACGGATTTTTGCCGTAAGTGAACGCCTTGCCTCTTCCATTGCCTGTTTATTTTCAGCATCAAGCAATCGGTTATAATCTTCAATTGGAAACTTACTGTCAATTGGCAGAAGCAATGATTCATCGCCATTACCAGGAAGCTTTATAGCAAATTCCACGCGCTTGCCATTTGTAATCTCTACATTCATTTTATATTGACTTGGCGCAAGAATATCAGAAAGGAGCTTTTCAAGGCGAACTTCTCCATATGTACCACGTTCCTTTACATTCATAAGGGCATTTTTCAGCGACCTTGCATCGGCAGCAAGAGCTTTCATCTCGCCTAATCCTTGTCCTACGCTTTCAAGCTGCTTACTAACCAATTCAAAGGATTGAGCAAGTCGCGTTTCAAGTGTTTTCTGCAATTTTTCATCCACCACGCCTTGTATCTGTTCAAGCCTCTTTTCATTACTTTCCTGCAACGTCTTCATTTTGCTTTCAAGTGTGGCGTTAATCTTTTCAATATTCTCAGCATTGGCATGTTGAATGGAAGAAAGACGACCATCGACCTGTTTGTCAAATATGTGAAGTTGATTGTTTTGTTCCTCACGGCTCCTTTGCAAGGCAGTTGTCACCGTTCTTCCAATCTGTTCATTGCTTTCTGTACTAGCTTTTTGAATGGCTATCAATTGTGTCTCCATCTGTCGCCAAAACTCGGCAAGTTGCCGATTAACTTCCTCACGATTTGCCGACAGTGTGTCTTGAATACTCTTCTGAATAACTCTAAACCGTTCAAACTGCTCTGTTGCACCACTTGCAATTTGTTTTTGCACACTGTCACGCTGCTCCTCAGCGGTATGTTTCAACAAAGTTATTATTGCACTAATGTCTGTCTTTTTATGTCCTATAATCTGCAATACAACAATGACTAAAAGCAAAATAATGGTTATAATACCTAAAATTTCTGACAATTGCATTTGTCAATCCCTCCTTATTTTATCTTTTATGTTATACAATATTTACTTACATATTTGAATTTACAGAAAACACTCACAAAAGATATATTCTATTGTTTCTTCACATTCTATACTACTTTTTAATAAAAATAATTTTATACTTATGTCAACTAATACACCAATATAAACTTATCTCTCTTCCTAAGTAATTAAAGAAAGCCTCTTACATTTTTTATTTTTATAATACCCCTAAAATCATCATTCATTATAATTACTCTATATTTATTTTAGAAAAATCAATCTCTAAATCATCATATATTCCAGCTTTAACAATATCTAAAAAAGAATAATCTTTTATATCTTCATTTTCAAAATTATATACCGTAACGCAATTTTTTTGTTCATCTACAATCCAATATTCACGCACACCTGCCATATGATATTGAAACAATTTCCTATAATAATCCATCTGTCTGCTGGCTGGTGAAACAATTTCAATAATCCAGTCTGGAGCGCCATTACATCCTTTATCATTTAATTTACTTTTATCACATATAACCGAAATATCAGGTTCTACGTATGTTTTGTTATCAGCTTTTAAAAATACGGCAAACGGCGCCATATCAACCTCACATAAACCTCCTTTTTCATCAATATAATCTGCAATTTTGCGATAAACACTTCCCAAAATTCGTTGATGTATTCTACTTGGTGCTGTCATCATATACATCCGCCCATCAACTAATTCCGCTCTCTGTCCATCAGGCAAAGCATCAATATCTTCAATTGTATACTCTGTTATAGCTTGTGATAAACCCATAACATCACCCGCTTTCTTTCTAATATTATATTTTTATTATAATTAATTTATGTTTGTTCGTCAATAAAAAACTACAAATAATTTAAAAAAATGATAATGTACACTATTTCGTTGAATCATTAGATAATAATACAAATGATAAAAGCATTTATTTATTATAAATATCTATCTACAAACTTTTCATACAAATTTTATTGTAAACAACCTTATTTTTCTGTATAATTAAAATATATTTTATATAAAACTTTCTATACAAATTACTATAAATGAGGTAACAACATGGCACAAACCACGCCAAAGCATAAAATAAAGGACAGCATATTCACAAATCTATTCCAAAACAAAAAATATCTTCTTCAATTATATAAAGCATTACATCCAGAAGACTGTAATGTGACAGAAGATGAAATTGCAGATGTTACCATCAAACATATATTAATTGATGCAGACTATAATGATTTAGGCTTTTCCATTAGTAATCGATTATTGGTATTAGTGGAAAGCCAGTCCACATGGACATTTAATATTATCATTCGTGCGCTGATGTATCTGATACAAACATATCATGATTATTTTAAGCGTACCAACCAAAATTTATATGGAAGTAAAAAAGTAAATATTCCAAAACCTGAACTATATATGATATATACAGGTGATAGAAAAAGTATTCCTGATATCATATCGCTTTCAAAAGAATTTTTTGGCGGAGCAAATACTGCGATTGATGCCAAGATAAAAGTTTTATATCAGGAAGATGAAAAGAATATTATCGGACAGTATATAATTTTTTCCAAAGTATATAATGAGCAAAGAAAATTATATGGAAACACAAAACAAGCAATAACAGAAACAATCCGTATTTGTAAAGACAGAAATATATTAAAAGAATATCTTGAAAATAAAGAACAGGAGGTTGTAGACATAATGATGACATTATTTGATGATGAACAAATTTTAAAAGCTTATACAAAAGATATTGAAGATAATAAAGAAAAAGAAACCGAAAAAAACACCGCAAAAAGAATGATAAAAATGGGTAAACTATCACTTGATGAAATTTCACTTTGTGTACCTACATTATCACTTGATGAATTAAGAAAACTTGAAACAGAAGTTTTACAATAAACATAAAAATAAAAAAGTGAAATTAGAGAGACCGTTTCAAGTTTTGTGTAAAGTTAATATAACATTACTTCTAATGATACAAAATTGTGGACACTCCCAAATTACCATTCACCATATTTGATATTATTTTTATAAAAACACAGCACTGTCAATTTATATCCCAAAAGACCATGCTGTGTTTTCACACTCTCTATAAAATTTTCACGTAGACATTTATTATAACAAAATTCCTTATATCATAATTTTTCATCATGAACAGCCAGAAGTTCGCCTTGCGAACTTCCATGCCACAGCTTTACTGTGGTTATTATACCACAATTTTGTGCTTCTTTTTGTACATAAGCAAGTTTGCTCTGCAAACTTGTATAGCTCAGCTTCGCTGAGATTATTATATCATAATCTTATATTCATTTCCATTCTCACATACTTATTTTCTTATATTCATTCCCATTTCAATATCTTAATCATCGCTTCCCTGCAATGCGTCATAACCAGCCTCTCCTGTACGCACCTTCACAACGTTTTCAACATCATATACAAAAATCTTTCCATCGCCAATATGTCCTGTGTAAAGTGCTTTTCTTGCCGCCTCAATAACTTCCATTGTAGGAACTTTAGAAATGACCATTTCTACTGAAATCTTAGGAAGAAGCTGCATTTCAATAGGTACACCACGATAGTATTCTGGCGCTCCTTTTTGTGTACCGCATCCAAGTACCTGCGTCACTGTCATACCTGTGACGCCAATCTCATTCATCGCTTTCTTTAATCGCTCAAATCGCTCCTGCTTCATAAGAATTTCAACTTTTGTAATCTTTTTGTCATCAGGAATATCCGACTGTTTTACAACGGCTGGCACTGCCGAATCCATTTTTTCTGAACCAATTTCTTCATATTCATAGGCATCGTAAGAAAGCTCGCTTGTTGAAATCTCAAATCCTGCATAAGCGCTGGCTAAACCATGTTCTGTTGCATCAAGACCGATAATTTCTTCCTCTTTTGCAGCTCGAAGTCCAATGGTTGCCTTAATTACCAAAAATACAATGGTGATACAAACTGCTGTCCAAGCGACAACACATACAAGACCTACAATCTGAAGTCCTAAAAGTTTCAATCCTCCGCCATAAAATAAACCTTCCATCAAAACACCATCAGCATCGGCAATGCTGTAACCGGGTACTGTATTTGTTGCAAACAATCCAACTGCAATTGTACCCCATATACCATTGCAGCAATGAACAGCAACTGCACCAACAGGGTCATCAATATGCAGCTTATAATCAAGAAGCCATACCCCAAATACAACCAGCAATCCTGCCACAATACCAATTACAATAGCGCCTGCCGCATCGGTTACATCACAAGGAGCTGTGATAGCGACAAGTCCTGCAAGAGATGCATTTAAACACATAGAAACATCAGGCTTGCCATACTTTATCCATGTAAATATCATACAAGTTACGGTTGCCAATGCTGGCGCTATCGTTGTTGTAAGAAATACCGATGCAAGCTGGTCTACACTTGTACATGCTGCACCGTTAAACCCATACCAGCCAAACCATAAAATAAATACACCCAATGCACCAATTGGAAGATTATGACCCGGAAAAGCATTAACCTTTGTAATCTTACCCTCTTTATCTTTGTTAAATTTGCCAATTCTAGGACCTAAAATTTTGGCGCCAATTAAAGCAGAGACACCACCAACGGTATGAATTGCACAAGAACCTGCAAAATCATGGAAACCTATCTGTGCTAACCAGCCGCCGCCCCAAATCCAATGTGCTTCAATTGGATAAATCAGTGCTGATATCACTGCGGAATATACACAATAAGACAAAAATTTTGTTCGCTCAGCCATTGCACCAGAGACAATCGTAGCTGTTGTGGCACAAAATACTAAATTAAATACAAAAGACGACCAATTAAAATTTTCATATGTAGTAAAAATATCAAATCCTGGCTTTCCAATAAAGCCTAATAAATCCTCTCCCAGCAATAAACTAAATCCAATTAAAATAAATGTTACTGTACCGATACAAAAATCCATCAGATTTTTCATAATAATATTGCCTGAATTTTTAGCTCTGGTAAACCCTGCTTCCACCATAGCAAATCCTGCCTGCATCCAGAACACCAACGCTGCGCCAATAAGAAACCACACCGCAAACAATTTGGCATCTACTTGTTCTAAAATCATTCCTAAATCCATACTTCTTTTCCTCCTTTATAGTTTCTTTCTCATTTTCTTTTTATAAATTAAATTTTTCTTTCATAAATAAAACACAATAAAATACCTTTAAGTAGGAAAGATTTTCTTCCTCTACTTACTGCGCTGAGCGTTCGTCAGCTTGCTGACATATTTGATTTGGACGCCCATGTGCATAAAAAAGGCGTGCAACCACTCACTATGGTTGCACGCCTTTGTGCTTGAAATAATTTAATTTATGTTGACATTATACATCAGACTTTTTATAATTATTGAAAAAATCGGACATATTTTATACTTTTTTTAGAAATTTGCAGTCAAATTTTAATTTTACCAATGAACCTTTATTGAATTTATAAAATCACTTATTTCATACAAACATACTTGGAGGTCAACAATGAACAATTCTCTTATTTTTATACAACCCCAACTTCATCTTTATTTCTGCAAGTATCCTTATAAAACAATCCATACCCCATCCAATATGACAATTTATGATGTATCAAACTATAATGAAAAATACTATGGAACTCTTAACCAACTCCAAATTATGCCTTCTGCTAATTGTATATGGATTTTATCTTATAATTTGGCGAAAGATTTTTGTTTTTTATATATCGGCAGTCAAAGTCACCCTATAACAATTGATTTATCTGCCTACAATAATCATCTTATCGTTATTTTTGATATCAACACCATTTATTTAAACGCCAAAAACAACGGTCTGCATCCTTGTCTTTTAAGAGACCAACAAATCGACCTAACTCCTCATGCACAGAGTTCTGAATATAAGCTTTTATCAACATTTATCAATACTACTTCTTTTGATAAACATGTGGAAATACTGCTCCATTATATCCATCAATATACAATAACCTATTCTTTTCCTACCTCTTTTCAAACGATGGTTGATATGATTTCCAATGCAAACGAAACCATTTCACTTCAAGATATCTCTACTAAAACAAGATATTCCATTCGTCATATTAACCGAATGTTTCATCATTATTTAGGGTATAGTCCAAAAACTTTATGCAAATATGTTCGCTTTCAAAAAGTTTTAAGAGAAATGATTAGCAATCCAAACCGCCAAAATTCTGAATTTATTTTAAATATTGACTATTCAGACCAAGCACATTTTCAGCGCGAATTTAAGTCTTTTATGGGAGAAACACCAAAAGCCTTTTGTAATCAGCTAATCCATGTTTATAACCAATTTCCTTAATGCAACTGTCCCTTATTCAAGCAAATACTCTGAAAAAACATAATTGCTTACATCAATTCCATAATCCGTAAGTGCATACCAAATTTGACCTCCATCTAAGGAATATGACACCATTAATTTTTGGTCAATATGTTTTTGAAGCACATTGCCAAATATTTTATGGATTGACACACCAAACTGCTCCTTAAAATCATTGGCACAAATTCCTCTGCTCTCACGCAATCCCAAAAACATAAACTCCGACATGCAGTCTTTTTTTGTCAATTGTTCCTGTTCACATACAATGGATTTTTTTCCCGCTTTTTTCATATATTCTTCTATATTTTGTGTATTTTTATATCGAACATCATTTATCAAAGAAGACGCCCCTAAACCAAATCCAATATAGTCGCCGCGTTCCCAATACAGCTTGTTATGCCTGCACTCATATCCTTGCTTGGCATAATTGGATATTTCATATCGGTTATATTGATTTTCAAGCAATATTTTTTTGGTATCATAATACATCAATCGTTCGGTCTCCTCATCAGGCACACTTGGATACATATTTATATTTTCATATAAAGGTGTGTTTTCCTCAAGAATTAAACTGTAAGCAGAAATATGCTCTGGATTTAATTTTACAATTTTTTGTATATCTTGCATATACATATCTAATGTCTGTCCTGGCAGAGCAGACATCATATCAATATTAATATTGCAAAAACCTGCTTCTCTCGCGCAATTATAGCTGTACAAAAAATCATTATACGTATGAATCCTTCCAATTCTTGCAAGCAGCTCGTCCGATGCTGACTGTAATCCAAAACTTATCCTGTTTATATTTGCCTCTTTATAGATACGTACTTTATTTTTATCAATGGTTCCTGGATTGCATTCAATGGTAATCTCTGCATCCTGTCTTACCAAAAACTTGTTATAAAGAGCCTCCATTATCTTAAAAATAAATGCACCATCTAAAATAGAAGGCGTGCCGCCCCCAATAAAAATACTGGATATCGTATCGACATTTCTGTCAAAAAATTGTATTTCCCTGATTAATGCATCCACATATTCGTTATAAATACGTTGATTTGCTGGAAACGATAAAAAATCACAATACGCACATTTTTTCACACAAAAGGGGACATGTATATACACGCCCCTATTTTCTAAAATTTTATTATTATTTGACATAAACTTACAAAACGCAATCATTCATCATCTAACTTCAACACGCTCATAAACGCCTTCTGTGGAATCTCTACGCTTCCAATCTGACGCATACGTTTTTTTCCTTCCTTTTGTTTTTCGAGAAGTTTCTTTTTACGCGAAATATCTCCGCCATAACATTTCGCAAGAACGTCCTTTCGCAACGCTTTTACCGTTTCTCTCGCTATTACTTTGCTTCCGATAGCCGCTTGAATGGGTATCTCAAAAAGCTGTCTTGGAATTTCTTGCTTAAGCTTTTCACACATCTTGCGCCCTCTCTCTTCCGCATTGCCTGAAAAGACAATAAAGGAAAGTGCATCCACTTCTTCTTTATTGATAAGAATATCCAATTTGCATAAATTAGAACGACTATAACCTTTCATTTCATAGTCAAAAGAAGCATAACCTCTTGACCTTGATTTGAGCGCATCAAAAAAGTCATATATAATTTCATTGAGTGGCAAATCATATTTTAACAAGGCTCTAGTCTGTTCAATATATTCCATACTGTTATATATTCCGCGCCGTTCCTGACAAAGTTTCATAATCGCACCTACAAATTCCGTAGTCACCATAATTTCAGCTTTTACTACGGGTTCTTCCATATAAGAAATTTCAGATGGATTCGGCATATTGGATGGATTCGTTAAATCAATCACTTCACCATTGGTCTTATGAACTTTGTAGATAACACTTGGCGCCGTTGTAATTAAATCTAAATTATATTCTCTTTCTAATCGTTCCTGAATAATCTCCAAATGAAGCAGTCCCAAAAAACCACATCGAAAACCAAAGCCTAAAGCAACCGAATTTTCTGGCTCAAACTGCAACGACGCATCATTTAACTGTAATTTTTCCAACGCTTCCCTCAAATCTTGATATTTAGCGCCATCTGTTGGATACAATCCGCAATATACCATTGGATTGACTTTCTTATAACCTGGAAGCGGCTCGTCACATGGTCTGTTATTATCTGTAACCGTATCGCCAACGCGTGTGTCAGACACATTTTTTATACTTGCCGTTATATAACCTACCATACCTGCTGATAATTCATCGCATGGAATAAACTGTCCTGCTCCAAAAATACCAACCTCGACAACTTCTGCTACTGCACCAGTCGCCATCATTCTAATCGATGTACCTTTCTTTACAATCCCTTCCTTGATACGAACAAAAACAATAACACCTTTATAAGAATCATACACGGAGTCAAATATAAGCGCTTTAAGCGGCGCTTTTGGGTCGCCTTCAGGCGCTGGAATTTTTGTCACTATCTGCTCTAAAACATCTTCAATATGAATCCCATTTTTTGCACTAATCTGCGGTGCATCTTGTGCTTCTATTCCTATAACGTCCTCAATTTCATCAATAACCCTCTGTGGCTGTGCGCTTGGAAGGTCAATTTTATTGATAACTGGAAATACATCTAAATCATGGTCAAGCGCAAGATAAACATTTGCAAGAGTCTGCGCCTCTATTCCCTGTGCTGCATCCACAACTAAAATAGCTCCGTCACAAGCAGCAAGCGCCCTTGAAACTTCATAATTAAAATCAACATGTCCTGGTGTGTCAATCAAGTTAAAAATATATTCCTGTCCATCTTTCGCCTTATAGACTGTACGCACACTCTGTGCTTTAATGGTAATTCCGCGTTCCCTCTCAAGCTCCATATTATCAAGGACTTGTTCTTGCATTTCTCTTACTGTAAGCAAGCCTGTCTTTTCAATAATGCGGTCTGCAAGGGTTGATTTCCCATGGTCAATATGCGCTATAATACAAAAATTTCTAATATTTTTCTGATTCACCTTTATTTCCTCCATTAAGGTATTTTCCTATTCCAGAAGCGATAGCTTTTGCTATATTCTCTGCTTTATTATTAATTATCAACATATCGCTGTTGCTTGTTATAAAACCAAGCTCCAGTATCAAACTTGCACTTTTACTGCGTGAATTAATATAATAATTTTCTTTTGAATCAGCAAGTGTACCATACTTTACATCACGATTATGTATTCCTGTATTTATTGCAATCTCTTCAAGAATAGTTTTTGACAATTTTAACGAATTATTCGGCTTGTTACTGTGAATCCAAGCTTCTGCCCCATTTGCAGCTTCATTTGTCGATGAATTTAAATGAATCGAAACAAAGACATCTGCATTTTTATCATTTCCTATCTTTACTCTTTGTTCCTGTGATATTGCTATATCCGATGTCCTTGTCATAACAACTTCTGCCCCCATACGTTCAAGTTCTTGCTGCACTGATTCTGCTATGGAAAGACATATTGAACTTTCTTCATAACGACCCGAAACAGTACCTTTATCGCTTCCGCCATGACCTGCATCAATACAGATAACACTTCCATTATCTATCGTCCATGTATTTTCTGGTATTGCTAAACCTTTATCTTGTGCAGCCACCACATTGTCCAACGTTTGATTTTGTGTATTATTAGTAGGGGTATCTGCATCCAAACTTTTAAAATCATTATATATGATAAGACCAAACCATATTATTGTAGCTACCGTTAATATGCCAAATATATGGTCCCACCTGCGAGGTTTGCTTGAGGTCTGCTCCTCATATGGGATTTTTCTGTTTGATTTTCTATTTGTTCCTTTTCCCATATCACCCTCCAGTCAACTATGTCTACTATTTTCTATAAGTATTTCCATCTTGTCAAGCTTTTTTACAGAATAAGTTTTTATCCTTTATAAATATCAAAACAATTCCGTCGTAATATCTATCAATAAACAAATATCAAAGGGGCTGCCAACGACAACCCCTTTTACAGTAATCTATGAATTTTTTACGATTTCTTTCTTTAATCGCTTAATAATCTTTTTCTCAAGACGTGATATGTATGATTGTGATATACCCAGCATATCTGCCACTTCTTTTTGTGTCTTTTCTTCTCCGTCATCTGAAGATAACCCATACCTTAAATCGACAATAATGCGTTCTCTCTCTGGAAGCTTATTAATTGCTCTATTTAGTATCTTTCTTTCCGCTTCATTTTCTATATCTTTATATATGACATCTTCATCTGTCCCTAAAATATCCGACAACAACAATTCATTGCCATCCCAATCTACATTTAATGGTTCATCAATAGATACTTCCGCTTTCGTCTTATTATTTCTTCTCAAATACATCAATATCTCATTTTCAATACACCTTGAAGCATATGTAGCAAGTTTTATATTCTTATCTGCCTTATACGAATTAATCGCTTTGATAAGACCGATTGTTCCTATGGAAATTAAGTCTTCAACACCGATTCCTGTATTGTCAAATTTTTTTGCTATATATACAACAAGCCTTAAATTATGCTCAATAAGCCTCGATTTAGCCTCTTTTTCTTTTTCTGTTCCAAGTTTTGATATTGCTTCTGCTTCCTCTTCTAACTCAAGCGGAGCAGGAAGTATATCAGTACCGCCTATATAGTGTACATCAGCCTGCCTCATAAAGCAAAGGTTTCTGATGCTAGGCACTATTTTAAATTGAAATCTATCATATGATGCAACTTTTAAAACCATTATACTTTCTCCTTTAATATTATGCATTAAAAAATTTATAAATCTATAAACTTATAAGATATTTGAATTAACTAACATGTTAAATTCTCCATCTGAAGAGAGCCTATGCCTGCTGATTCCCAACAAAGCCATCGGCACTTCAACCATCTTTTTACCTTGGTATATGCATATATTTTCTGCTGTAATCACTTCCAGTAAACCGCTTTCACAACCCAACGAACTATATGGTATAAGATGTAATTTTACATTTACGCCAAGTTGAATATTTAAAGGAATACTATCTGCCTCTATAACTGAGACTGGTTTTTTTAGAATGGGGTCTATAAGAATATTTCCTGTATCTATATATCCCTTCACTCTAAATGTTACATTATCTAAAGTTATTTCAACCTGACATTGGTTTTTTTCATATACAGTAATTCTTTTTATTTGACTTCCTATCACTACAAGGATAACAATAGTAATTGCAAGAAAGATTGTTAATTTACTGTCTTTTAGTATAACTTCTTTAAAACTATAACCTGCGGGAGTATAATATATAAACATATACAGACAACCTGCTATGACAAACGTTATGGCATATAATACAACAACGCCTTTGATAAGATTTCTTTTATCTATTTTGCCAGAGCATATTCTTACCATGCATATGCTAATAAATATGTATGTACATATATGAACGATTGGAATGATGTCTCTCGGTATGACAAGGACGACAACCGACCATAGCGCTCCTAAAGTGGAAGAAAGTAGTATTCGCAGCCATGTAGCAGCATAGCCGCAAAACCTGTTAAGACAAACAAGAACTATGGTGTCCATAAGAAAATTAATTATAAAAAAGACATCCAGATATATTACAATTGTCCTATCACCTCCTAACAGAACAATTATAAAATAGCAAAAGACGCGAATTTTGTCGAATTTACTGCAAAAACCAAATTTTCTTTGTCGAAATGCGAAATATTCATTGTTTGCAGCAGTCGCCAAATAAAAAGACAAACATGCCTCAAGCATGTCCGCTTAGCTCGTTGCTCGCAGGAATAAAGAGACTGCTGCAAACAAATTTTCACATTTATCTTGCAACAGTCTCTTTATTATAATATCACAATATGTATACTTTACTATCACTACATTACTTTTTATTTTTTCTCAGAAATGTAGGTATGCTTAAATCTTTTTCAGTCACCGTAGAAACAACTGGTTCTGCATGTTTTAATCCAGGAATTGAAGTATCCGATGCTGGTCTTGATATCGTTGATGTATTTATTGATGTTGTATTCTTTGTCACATTACTTGTACTATTAGAAAAATTATATGTCGGCTTTACTAATGGTTTTGTTGTTGACATCTTATTTGAAAATCCAGCCATAGCATTATTGACGTCAACATCCTCAATACCTGTTGCAATAACCGTTATTGTCGCTGAATCCTGAACCGTATCATCATATACAGCACCAAATATAATATTTGCATTCTCTCCAGCCAATTCTTGAATATAACTTGCCGCTTCATTTGCTTCTACCAAGCTAACATCACCTGATATATTAATAATCACATGTGTAGCTCCATCAATTGTTGTATCCAGAAGCGGACTGCTAATAGCTTCTTTAACGGCCTCGATTGCCTTCTCATCACCCGTAGAAGAACCAATACCAATATGTGCAATACCCTTATCCGTCATAACCGTCTGAACATCTGCAAAGTCCAGATTGATAAGACCAGGCACATTAATAAGGTCTGTAATACCTTGTACTGCCTGCTGTAAAACTTCATCCGCCTTTTTTAAAGCCTCAGGAATGGATGTTCTTCTATCCACAATTTCTAAAAGTCTATCATTTGGAATAACAATCAATGTATCAACATTATCTTTTAGCTTCTCTATACCTGAAAGCGCATTTGTCATTCTTGTTTTTGCCTCAAACTTAAATGGTTTTGTGACAACTCCAACCGTAAGCGCACCTTTTGACTTTGCAATGCTGGCAATAACTGGAGCGGCTCCTGTACCAGTTCCGCCACCCATACCACAAGTGACAAATACCATATCAGCACCTTCAATTGCTGCTGTCAATTCATCAATATTTTCCTGCGCCGCTTTCTCGCCTATCTCTGGCTGTGCTCCAGCACCAAGACCTTTTGTAAGCTTCTCACCTATCTGTATTGCATTAGGAGCCTTACACAGTTGCAAAGCCTGCGCATCGGTATTTACGCCGACAAACTCCACTCCTAATATTCTTTCCTCTATCATTCTGTTCACGGCATTGTTGCCTGCACCACCAACTCCAACGACCACTATCTTTGCTGATGCACTTGATTCATTCGTCTCAATATTTATCAAGGTTAATGCCTCCTTTTTACCCACTATGTACCATAATATAAAATTAATAGCAAAATATCAACATATTTTTATAATTTTTTTAAATTTTTTTTACTTTTCTTAAGCATTGTAAATGATTTTATTCTTTTTTAAAGATAACCGAAGAGTCACTTCCATTATAATCGGAAAGATATAATGTACCTTTAAGTCCCTCTATTTTTTCTTCCATCTGTTTTAAAGCATAAATTCTATCATTACAATCTTTTGGATTACCTAAAATCACTTTTATATCATTAATATATAAAGTAACATTGTACGAATTATCAAAATATATCTTGTCCACTCCTAGTTGATACTTATCAAATGATTGTGTCAAGTCCAATATACTTGAAAATATACTGTTATTATTAATTTCTAATTTTGAATTTAGTACAATGGACGAAAATGTCAAGCCTTGAATTTCAGGAACACCCTCATATGTTTCAGATGAACTTTCAACAACAATGCCATCTTTATCAAAAAACATATTACATCCCATATAACTGATATATCCTACAATAGGTTTCTCATACACTGTCACAGTCATACTATTCGGCCAACCTATACTCACTTCATATTTTTGAACAAATGTAATCTGTTTATCTTTATTGCCAAACAATAAATAAAATAACGCATTTGGACTTTCTGTTCCAAATATTTTTTCGTTCATTTGCGCATCCGAATAATGACTTCCACCAATATACTCTATTTTATTTACTCTAAATAGAAAAAAAGAAGTCATTATACCAACTGCCAAAAGGACAATGATAACAACAAAGCTCCTTCTCAATATCTTTTTAGTACTTCGTCTTTTTTTTTGATTTTCATTCATAATTACTGCTCTAACTTAATTTTACTTGAAACATTAAATACAATCCCCATCTCTGCCATTAAAATAACTGCTGAACTACCTCCATAACTTATAAATGGCAATGATACACCTGTGTTTGGAATTAAATTTGTCACAACCGCAACATTTAATACGAGTTGAATAGCAATATGTGCAAATACACCAATCGCCAGCATTGTTCCAAATAAATCTGGAGCATTGTGAGCAATATGTACAATTCTTCTTAACATAATAGCAAACACCAAAAGAAGACATACAGCTCCAAACAACCCTAACTCTTCACATATAATCGAAAATATCATATCATTTTGGGATTCTGGTATATAACCTAATTTTTGAAGGCTTTTTCCAAGCCCTTTCCCAAATAAGCCACCAGAACCAATAGCATAAAGTGCCTGGACGGTCTGATAACCTTTTCCAGAAGAAAAACTTTCAGGGTCAACCCATATAAGAACTCTGTTTAAACGAAAGTTACTTGTAAGATTACCCGATTTTATAATCTTAGAACACCACGCATACAGTCCGCAAACGCCCACAATACCTGCGCTCCCTAACGCTACAAACAGACTGTAATTGGGTACGGCTACAAATATCATAAGAAATCCAATAGCCATTACAATAATAGCACTGCTTAGATTGTCTGATATTACTTTAATTAACGCTCCCTGCACAATCGCCAATGTAAATATAACAAATGCCACTTTAAATTTTTTCATCTTTACACTATTGTTGCTTATAAGGGTCGCAAACATAATGATTACTGCCGTCTTACAGACATCGGCAGGCTGAATCCCCACCGGACCAATACGAATCCATCTTGTCGCTCCATTTGCAGAACTTCCAAAAGGAATCAACGCAAAAATCAATACAATAGAAAAAATAAATATAGGCCATGCAAACTTATGCCATATATGATAATCAATCTTATAACACATATACATAGCAACAAATCCTATCAGTGTAAACATAAACTGTTTTCTAAAATAGAATGCAGCATCGCCCTCTTCAAGCTGTGCGGTATATGAACTCGTACTATATATCATAATCAGTCCAAATCCAATAATAAATATTGTAACAAATAGCAAAGTATAATCAAAATATTTTAATTTAGGTTTTTTCTTTTTCTTTGCCATAATAACCCTTCCATACCGCTAAATTAAACTGAATTCTTACAATAAATGAACATATTGTTTAAACATTCTGCCGCGCTGTTCATAATTATCAAACATATCCCAACTTGCACATGCCGGCGAAAGCAACACGGCATCACCTGGTTTGGCATGTGCTGCACATATCTGGACAACTTCTTCTAAATCTTTTGCATATATAATATTTTCAAAACCTTGCTTTTTTGCCGCCGCTGCAATTTTTTCACTCGTCTGCCCCATTAACACAAGTAACTTTATCATAGGATGAAAGGAATCTACATACATATCAAAATCAGCGCCCTTATCAAATCCGCCGCCTATCAGTATCGTTGGTCTTGACATTGCTTTTATCGCCTTTATTGACGCATCTGGATTGGTTCCCTTAGAATCATTGTAATAAACTACATCATTTTTTGTTGCAACATATTCAATTCTATGCTCAACGGCTTTAAAACGTTTTACTTCATTGATAATAATATCCAACGGAACACCAACTGCCGCGCACATCGCAATGGCAGCACAAACATTTTCATAATTATGCACACCGATAAGATTCATGTCCTGTACATGAATGATATCAAAATCATTACTGCCGTCTGTATATTTTATTAAATCGCCCTCTACATAAACACTTTTTTGTGCTTTTGCACTTTTTGGCGGTTTACGCTTACTAGAAAACCATATTACATTGGCATTACAGTTGTTGCCAAAATCTACAAGATAATTATCCTCATAATTGAGTACGCAAATATCACTCTTATCTTGATTGACACTGATACGTTCTTTTGTCTCAACATAACACTCCATTGTGTGATGTCTATCTAAATGGTCTGGTGTAATATTAAGAATTGCACTGACCTTTGGATGAAATTCATGTATGGTCTCTAACTGAAAACTGCTTATCTCCGCTATTGTATAGGAATCTTTATCGGTTTTAGCGGCTTGTGTTGTGTAAGGATTGCCAATATTTCCAACAACATAGGAAGATTTTGCCCATGCCCCTATAATTTGACCTGTAAGCGCCGTTGTTGTAGTTTTTCCATTGGTTCCTGTAATAGCGATAACGGTGCCTTTTTCAAAATGATATGCAAGCTCAATTTCTCCCCAAACAGGCACATTTTTTTCTTTAAATCCTACAACAACAGGATTGTCAATCGGTACGCCAGGACTTATCACCAACAAATCATAAGATAATATTGTATCATAATCAAACGCGCCAATAATAATATCTGCTTTTATTTCTCCTAGCTTTTCTTGCACCTTCTCTATATTCGTTTTTGTATTGGCGTCATAAATGGTTACCTTAGCACCTTTTTCATATAATAATGTTGCTGCCCCTATACCACTTATTCCTGTTCCAATGACCATACAACATTTATCTTTCAATTCCACTTCAATCCCTCCATAATAAATTTTTGTTATTATACTCTTATTCATTTGAGCTGTAAAGATATGGAAGAATATTTTGATATAATTCTTTGATAACCGGAGCGGCAATTGTTCCGCCATAATATACACCCTGCGGTTCGTCAATCAGACACATCGCAATCACTTGAGGATTATCCACTGGTGAAAATCCAATAAAACTTGAAATATACTTTCCAGAACCTCTTGGCAGCTTTTGTGATGTTGCAGTCTTTCCCCCGATGGAAAACCCTTCTATATAAGCCTTGTTTCCTCCGCCTTCTTCTACAACCTGCCTTAAAATATCTTTCATAGTATCACTCGTCTGTTTACTTATTGCATTTTCTCCAATTTCATATGTAAAATCCGTCACCGTATTGTCAGCGCTAACTGCTTTCACTGCAAAATGAGGCGTCACTAAATTGCCTCCATTGACAATTGCTGCGGCTGCTCTTAACATTTGTATTGGTGTTATCTGAAAGGACTGCCCAAAAGACATCGTTGCCAACTCAACAGGTCCTACATTTTCCTTTTTATGTATAATAGTTGAGGCTTCACCTGCAACATCAATCCCTGTCTTTTTTAACAATCCCAATTTTCCCATATACAAATACATATTTTCTGTTCCAACTCTCGAACCCCACTCAATAAATGCAGGGTTGCATGAATTCATTACCGTTTCTGTAAACGATTGACTTCCATGTCCTGTTGTTTTATGACATCGGATTCGTCTGTCCCCTACCATCGTAGAACCACCGCATGAAAAATGGTCGTTCAATGAACAAACGCCTGTTTCTAAGGCTGCTGTTGCCGTCACCATCTTAAATACACTTCCAGGCTCATATGTATCATTAATACAAAAATTACGCCATTTTGCATTTAAGATATTCATATCAAGCTCATTTCCATAGGGGTCGTTTAAGTCATACTCTGGCGTGTTTACCATCGCTAAAATCTCACCGTTTTGCGGATTCATCACAATAATAGAAACGGCTTTTGCTCCCTTTGCAAGCTGTGTTCTCTCCGCAAGCTGTGTGGCATAAGATTGAATATTATAATCAATACTTGTATATAGACTGTCTCCTGCTATGGGTTCATCCCTATCTTCGCCACTCTTATCCAACTCTTGACCCCATGCATCGGTCAATGTAAGAATCTGCCCAGAATCTCCTGAAAGATATGAATCATACTTTGCTTCTAGCCCTATAATTCCCTGATTGTCTGCTCCTGTGAAACCAAGCACTTTTGAGGCAAGCGTTCCAAATGGATAATATCGTTTATAATCTTCATCAACTTTAACGCCATCTAAATTATAACTTCGTATCTTATCTCCAATTTCTTTATCGACATTTGATTTTACTTTTTCAATAGAAGAAACTTTTTCTACTCGTTTTCTTGCTGTGCTTTCTGTTATTTGAAGTTCCTTTACAAGCATATTGATAACAGCTTCTTTGTCTTTTATCTGACTATGGATAACAGAAACCGTACACACCGTTTTATTGGACGCCAAAACAACGCCGTTCCTATCGTAAATATATCCTCTCAATGCTTTGATTTTTCGTTCTCTCTGATGAAGGTCTAACGCTCTTTCCAGATAATAGTCAGACTGAATTATCATCACATACACAAGCCTGACACAGGTAGCAAACAATGCGACAAAAACACATATCAAAAATACTTTTATTTTTTTTCTATGTCTGTTATAAACCACTCCATCTCTTGACATGAAATCACCCAAATAGAACTATAAATAATTTTTGCAATTATATTATATTACCCTATTTATAGGATTATTCCTGTGGACTTCTTATGTAACTTTATGGTACAGTCACCATTCCCTCATCTGGTACATCGGATGTATCTACATCTTCTGCATTAACATCCTTAAATATATTAAGATATGGAAGCAACTCTTCAAAAATATTTTTCGACAACACTTGTGCGTCGGATGTTGTTCCTTCCGTTCCAGTTGTTTCGTAAGGTTCATCAATAACCGTATATAAAACAACCTGTGGGTCTTGTGAAGGGGCGCAGCCAATAAACGATACAAGCCACTTCAAGTCAGCTCTTGGATATTTTTGAGCCGTTCCTGTCTTTCCGCCTATTGAATATCCTGTCACACTGACTTTTTTAGCAAGTCCCTCATCAACGGTTGATTTTAAATACTTTCTTAAAAGAGACGATGTATTTTCTGTCACCGTCTGTTTAATTAACAATGGTTCTATATTTTTGACAACTTCTCCTGTATCTTTTTCAATTCTTTTAACAACATGAGGCTGATAATAATTCCCCCCGTTAATAATAGATGAAAACGCTGCTGCCATCTGAACCATATTGACATTAATTGTCTGCCCAAATGAATTACACGCCAAATCCACTGGCAGCATATCACTGTTGCTTACAACGCCTGCTTCTTCTCTTGGCAAATCAATATTTGTCATCGCTCCAAAACCATAAAGCGTTTGATATACACACCATTTTTTTGCACCAAGCTTGGCTGCAATTTGAATCATAGCCGGATTACAAGACTCCATAAGAGACTTCTCAAGACTAATTTCTCCATGACCCCCAGAACCGCTGGAATGGCAACGAATCTGTACTCCTGTTACATCTTCATAAGCATTACACTGAAATGTATCGCCATCATGTGCAATTCCTTCTTCCAAACACGCTGCTACGGTAAATGGTTTAAATGTAGAACCTGGCTCATAGATTTCTGATACACAAAAATTATTCCACAAGGAATATAGCGCCGTACTGGTCGCTGAGTCATCCATTCCCTCAATTTCTTCCTCTGTATAAAGTATTGATAAATCTCTGGGATTGTTTAAATCAAATGTAGGATAGCTTGCCATTCCAAGTATCTCCCCATTTTTAGGATTCATCGCAATAACGCCTATATTTTTAGCTGGTCTTTCCTCACTAAGCTTCTTAATATTTTTCTCTAAAATATCCTGCACACGATAATCCAACGTAGTAACAATATTATATCCATCAATTGGCTTTTTTTCTTGATTTCTGACCTCTAAATCTTCTCCTACATAACTGTAACTCATTCCATCCGTTCCTGAAAGCTCATTATTATAATAACTTTCTAAACCAATTTCACCGCCATTTACCGTTGTTGAAAATCCTATTACATCCGAAGCAAGAGAATTAAACGGATACCTCCTTAAATAGCTTTGCTCAAACCATACGCCTTTAATATTGGGATTGTTTTTTGTATCTTTCTGTAAAGCTTGAAATTCTGCAATATCATCAGCCGAAAGTTCTTTTAATAATTTTTCATATTGACTCGATGGCTTTGTTTGTAGAATAGACTCTAAATTTTCTCTCTCAAGATTAAAACATTGCACTAATGCCGCAAATGTTGGCTCTTTATACGCCTCTTCAGACAATATCATTTTGGGGTCAAGAATCAAGTTATACACCTTTTCACTATACGCCAACACTGTTCCATTACAATCTGAAATCTGCCCTCGCTTATATGGAAGTGCCGTAGACCGATAACTTAATTTATCCATAACGATTTTAGAATATGCATCACCATTATCATAATTTATCATAATGATTCTTCCTACAATCACTAATAATATCACGATAATAACAAAAAAGGCAACGCTTATCTTATTACGAGTTTTTCGCAGCATTGCCCTTTTTTTTCTCATATTTCTTTCTCTTAATTGATTTGTATTACTCATAAGCTTTCCTTAAATATCATTACAAAACCATACCGGAAAATTTACTCTGCTTCTGGAACATCACTGTACTGTTTTACATATTCGCTGACGCCCGCCTCATATGTAATAACTTGGTCTCTTTCCGGATACACCATACCTAACTCCTCTGTCGCTATCTTATACAAAGAATCATAATCTATATTTGCATTGATGTCTAATTCCATCTCATCATTTTTATTCGTAAGTTCTGTCAACTCTTTTTGTAAGCTATGAACTGTGGCTGCATTCTCTTTTACCTTTGCCTGAACATGAAGATACTGCCAGCAGATTGCAAACATAACAACCACAATACCAGAAACAGCAAGCGTATATACGAGATTAAGCCGGTTATTTCTGTTTATTCTACGTATTCTAGCTCTCTCTTCCTGCTTGTCTTGTTCCGCAGGTCGATGTTTTTTGTGCGGAACAATTTGAGGAGAATACCTTTTTGATGGTGCTGCCTCCGCTTTTTTCACCGCATTGCCATATACATACATATTATTCTTTTTTTTATATTTTGTATTATTTGCTTTGTGAGTCATATCCGTCCTCCCTATCAACAACATAAAATCATATACATTTTCTCTCAAATACTCTTAACTTTGAACTCTTAGAGCGCTTGTTCATCTCTATTTCATTATCACTAGGAACGATTGGCTTTTTTGTAATTACACTGCCCTTTGATTTCTTTCCACACACGCATACAGGAAAATTACTAGGACATACACAAGGGTTTTCATTGTTTTTAAATCGCGTCTTGACAATTCTATCTTCAAGTGAATGAAAGGTTATAATACATATCCGCCCCTCATTACAAAGCTTGTCAATCATCATATCTACGGAATTTTCCAACACTTCCAATTCATGGTTTAACTCAATTCTTATTGCCTGAAATGTTTTCTTAGCCGGATGACCTCCTACCGACCTGACTTTCATAGGAATCGCAGCCTTGATAATCTCAGTCAGTTCAAATGTTGTCTCAATAGGTTTGCTCTGTCTTGCCAAAACGATATGCTTTGCAATATTTTTTGCAAACTTATCCTCGCCATAATCCCTTATGATTCTGTATAATTCAAACTCCGTGTACATATTAACAATTTCTTTTGCAGTCATTGTCTGTCTCTGGTCCATACGCATATCCAACGATGCGTTGACTTTATATGTAAACCCTCTCTCTGCCGTATCTAATTGGTATGATGAAACCCCTAAATCCAACAGTATTCCATCTACCTTGTCAATTCCCAATTCATCTAGTACAAGATTCATGTTGCAATAATTATTGCGAACTATCGTAACTTTATCACAAAACTCCTTAAGTCTTTCTGTTGCAGCTTTTATAGCAGCCTCATCTTGGTCAATACCTATCAGTCTTCCATAAGCTCCAAGTCTCTTTGCAATTTCATAAGAATGTCCGCCTCCGCCAAGAGTTCCATCAACATAGATACCATCTGGTTTTATATTCAAATGTTCTATCGTCTCATTCAAAAGAACGGATTTATGATTAAACTCCATGATTAGCCTCTTTCTCAAGTAAAATGCACTGCTCCTATTATATTGAAAATCCTAAACTTTCCATTTTTTCTGCAATCTCATTCATATCATCATTATAAGTACTCATTGATTTATTCCAATTTATCTTACTCCAGATTTCAACTCGACTTGCAACTCCGATTAAAACAACTTCTTTCTCCAATTGTGCAAATTCTCTTAAAACCTGTGGTAATAGTATTCTTCCTTGTTTATCAACTTCACAAGCTGCTGCTCCAGCTAAGAAGAATCGTGTAAATTGTCTTGCGTCTTTATTCGTAAGCGGTAATACTTTAAGTTTTTCCTCAAACAAACTCCATTCACTTTTAGGATACACAAACAAACACCCATCCAACCCTTTGGTTACAATAAACGTATCGCCAAGTGTCTCCCTGAACTTTGCTGGTATGATTAAACGTCCTTTCACATCGATTGTATGGTTGTACTCTCCCATAAACATGAAGCCTTACCTCCATCTACCACATCAATCCTCTTACTACCACTTTCCGCCACTTTAGACCATTTTAAACTTAATTAAATAAAATATCAAGACCTTTTTATGCAAAATATGCTCCAATTGTGCTATTTAAATCATTTAACCTCATCAAGAAAGTAGCTTAGCGGATTGCGAATATCTGCTTAACTAAAAAAATGAGCAGCTGCATAGCTTCAATTTTTTAGCTAATGCAACTGCCCATAAAACCTATTTATCCTATTTTGGATGTTTTGTTTCTTGATGCGGTTCAATATTTTTACACATTAAATCGAAATAATATGACATCTCCATCTTTGACAACATATTCTTTTCCTTCCATTCGCACAAGTCCTTTTTCTTTTGCCGCGCTGTAAGAACCACATTGAAGCAAATCTTCATAATATACAACCTCTGCTTTGATAAATCCTCTCTCAAAATCACTGTGTATTTTTCCGGCTGCCTTTGGCGCCTTTGTTCCTTTTGTTATCGTCCATGCTCTTGTCTCGGTCTCGCCTGCTGTAAGATAACTGATAAGACCAAGCAGGCTATAACTAGCAGCAATCAATTTATCAAGACCAGACGATGTGATACCCAGTTCTTCAAAAAACATTTTTTTCTCATCTTCGTCCAACTCTGCCATCTCCTGCTCAATTTGAGCACATATCACAAAGACGCCACAGTCCTTTTGAACAGCAAATTCTCGAACTTTTTGCACATATGGATTTGTATTGCCATCATCTGCTAAATCGTCTTCTACTACATTTGCAGCAAATATCACTGGCTTTGCTGTCAAGAGATTATACTCTTTAAAAAATGCTTCCTCTTCTTCTCCATCAAGCTCAAAATTTTTTGCAAGTTTTCCATCTTCAAGATGTTTATAAAGTCTTTCAATAAAGTCACATTCTTTTGCAATATCTTTATTGTTATACGATGCTCTTTTTTGTTTGGAGAGTCTTCTTTCCAAAACCTCCATATCAGCAAATATCAACTCTAAATCAATCGTTTCAATATCTCTTAACGGGTCTATTGAACCATCTACATGAACAATATTAGCATCGTCAAAGCATCGAACAACATGAACAATCGCATCCACCTCTCTTATATTGGCAAGAAATTGATTGCCAAGCCCCTCGCCTTTCGACGCTCCCTTTACCAATCCTGCAATATCGACAAATTCTATAACAGCTGGCGTCACTTTTGCTGAATGGTACAATGCGGCAAGCTTTGCAAGCCTATCATCTGGCACTGTCACGACCCCCACATTAGGGTCTATTGTGCAAAATGGATAATTTGCCGACTCTGCACCGGCTTTTGTCAATGAATTAAATAAGGTACTTTTACCTACATTTGGCAATCCTACGATTCCGAGTTTCATTTTCTTTTTATACCTATCCAGAAATCTGTTCTTTTAAAAACAAACATGCAAAAAATAAATGCTTATTATAAAACAAATGTTTTTTAAGTCTTCAAGATTTCTGCCTTTCTCTATATTTTCCGTATATCTTTTGGATATCGGTTTTTTACTGTTTTATAGTCCTTTACAAACGACTATTTTTTACATTTCATTCTAAGTACCGCTGCAAGTACCACAAAAAAATTCCTGATGAAGTTAAATCACTTTAAGATATGTCTCAACACCTTTTAATTCTTTTTGCTTTTCATCATTGGTAATATGGACATATAAATTCATTGTTATACCAATATTAGAATGTCCTAAAATCATTTGTAATGTCTTTGGTTTCATTCCTGCTTCAATACATCTTGTGGCAAAAGTATGACGCAAAACGTGCATTGAAAATCTTGGTATACCTATCTTGTCACAATAATAAAATAATTTTGTATCATATGCACTATTTTTCGTCGGTGTGCCATCACGGCACAAAAAAACCATATCTGCCCATTTTGAAGGTATATCTTTTAATGATTTTAACTTTTCTTTCTGGTCTTTTAATATCATAACCGCTTCATCAGTCAAAGGAATATCTCTTATGCTGTTCAATGTTTTAGGTTCTCCTACTCTCCACTCTTTAGAAGAATAGCGATATTCCATTGTTCTGCGAACATGAAGCATTCGATTTTTTATATCAACATCACTCCATCTTAATCCAATCAGTTCTCCAGTGCGAAGCCCTGTCTGTAAAATAAGTGCATATTGATTATAATTACTTGTCCCTTTTGTCCTTTCAAGAAAACATTTTTGTTCTTCAACAGTCAATGCTTTTGTTTCTTTAGACCTTTTGCCATTAGTACATTTCACACTTTTTGTGACTGGATTTTTTGCAATCATTTCATTTTCTAAAGCGCTGTCAAACATCATACGCATAACAAGGCGACTATGTTCAATAACCGAATTACAATAATTTTGCGCCATTTTATTAAGAACATTTTGACAATGAATCGGCTTTACTTCTTGAATCAGCATGTTCCCTATGTAGGGTTTAATATTCTTTTCGTATCGCTCATTATAATTTCTTCTGGTGTTAAAACGGATATTGTCGCCTTTTACATTTTCAATCCAGTAATCATACCATAAATCCACTGTAAATTTTTGATGGATTAAAACATTTTGGCACTCTTTTTCCAACTGTGCATCTGCCAGCCAATTTCTGCAATCCTGCAATTTGGAAAAAATCTTTTTTACTCTCTTGCCATTTTTATTGGTATATCTGCCTACATATTTCCCTTTTTTATCTTGGCTAATACCAACGCCTAATGCTCTTCCTCTTAAATCTCTTCCCATAAAAATAATCATGCCTTTCTATAACATACCCTTTATTCTATGAAAAGTGTTTTTTATACAATGTTGTTATATATTAACATATAAAAATTCATAAGTCTATATTACAACTCAAATATCGATGCTATGTACTGTTCAAACTCTTTTCTTTTAATTAATTTTTTTCGCCCAATATATAAAACAAAAGGACAGTTTGGCTTCTTTGAAATCTCATTTAATTTACATATTCCTATATTGCTGTAAACTGCTGCCTCCTCTATGGTAAGATTTATTTTTTGCCAAATTGGTACTTCTATCTCTTTTTTCTTATTTTCTTTCATAGCTCGCCTCCATCCTGTGATTAGCCTTTAGAAACAACAATATTCACCATTACAATCCATTATTCCTCAAAAGTTTTTGTTCCAACTTATTGTAATCGTATTCTCTTTGTAAAAAATTATTAAAACTATTGACATGTGACGCTTCTCTTTTTATTTTTTTGAGTTTATCAAAAACAATTCCTTGATATCCACTTGCAATACTTTCTTTTATAACTGCTGCCACCGCTTTATCTCCATATTTATCTGCACATTCTGCTATTTGCCTTATCAAATTTTTTAAACCTGTCTCTTTATAGATAAATCCTCCTTCCTTCTTATATTCAATCCAATCATTTACAACATCAAAAAGATTCTTTGATAGGTTAAATTCCATTAAAAACTTTTTAATTAATTGCTCTTGTGTTTTATTTTTCTTTTTTATTTTTTCTTTTTTATGTTGATGATTTTTTAATGTATTTAAATTTTGATTTTCAAGCGATTTTTGCTGAAGATTATCTTTTGAAGAATCCGCTAATTCTTTGTCTCTTAATGCAGAAAGATAAACCATAGCCATGTTTTTATTCTCTTCAGAAAGAATCGCAAATAATTCAGCAATTTTCTTTCCATCTTGAATATCTTTTTCGGTCACTGTATCTCCTCCTATTCGTTGTACGATTATTGTAAATCGTTAAGCGTTGTTTGTCAATATTAAATCTTGACTTTTTTGTCGTCCAACGATATAATTTAAAAATAAAAGAAAAATAAGAAGATTGCTGCTTAAAATTTACAAGCAGCACAAAAATATGAGGATTTATTATGGATACAATTAATAAACGAATAAAATATATTAGAAAAGACTTAAAAATGTCTCAAAAAGATTTTGGGGAAAAAATAGGGTTAAAGGCAAATTCACTAAGCGATATCGAAACAGAAAAAAATACTGTAACCGAACAGACATTAAAAGCCGTCTGCCGAGAATTTAATATCAATGAAGAATGGCTGCGTACAGGGCAGGGCGAAATTTACAAATTGGTTAAAATAGATGATTATTCAGCAATAGCTACCATTATAGGAGAAAAAGACCCCAAAGCCAAACAGGCTATTATTGATTATTGGAAACTATCGGATTCCGATAAAGAATTATTTTGGAAATTTATGAAGCGGTTTATGGGCGGAAGCGAGGATTAATCCTCTGCTTCCGACTCTCTTAATAGGTCTAAGTGCGTTTTTACTGTTGTGTAAATTTTAATAAGCACACTCAAATTGTCTATATTCTCAATCATTTCAATAATAAGTTTTTTGTAGTAATTTTTCTCTTTCATTTTCAATCTTAAGCTCCTTCTTTATGTATATAATAACCTATTATTTCACAATTTTTCAAAAAATCTATTCTTTTTTTATATTAATATATGTTTTAATATGGTACTTTTTTTCATTTCATCCTGATAAAATTCCCATATCAATTTGTACTATTTTATATTTACTACCATATAAATTTGTTCATTACACATAAAATTCTCTCTATTTCTAATTAATGGTGTAATAGCAAATTATTCTTATTATGAAATGGTGTTATATACACAATACTCCAATTTTTTTCTTTAACGAATCATGTCTGACAAGCAAAAACAATACAATACTGCTTTATTTAGCCTGTGTTATTTCTAAATAAAAGAACGTTTTTAAGGCAAAAGAACAATTCTTACAAAACTTGGAAATTATTGTTTTATATTGATTTATGTTGCTGTTTTACAATTATATTTTTTATCTATTTATTTTTTAAACTTACAATAACTTTTATATTAGACATAAAATAACAACGGATAGTATTTTTTTAACTATCCGTTGTTACATATAAAACTAAATTGCAATCATTTCTTTTAATTTTTCAATTTCTTTTTGCTGTTCTTGAACAACTTTTATCAAAGGAGCAATAAATTCATCATATCGAAGCGAGTAATCATATTCACCTTCTACCACTTCTTCAATAGGTTTCTTTAATTTTTTTCCATTTTCATCTTCATATTTGGTAATTTTCTTTGGAGATTTAATAAAACCTGCAAAATCTTTACTATCCATGCTTAAATTATCCATTAAATCCTCAATATCCTGCGCAATGAATCCGTAATGTGTTCGTCCTGATGTACCATCAACCATTTTGTAAGATACAGGATTTAAACCATTAATCAATGCTTGGGCTTTTTGCGTTTCAAGGTTATTAATATCGGTTTTTCTTGTTCGGTCTGAGGTTTGGATGGTGCCGTTAGTAGCGTAGATGTTGCTCCATTTATTGCCGGAACTTCCAAGATTTAAACTGCCAGTAGGTTCTATGGCATATGGGTCTATTCTAATGCTTTTTGCTGTATCATTCAAAAATTGTATATACATAATCTGGTCAGGTTTTAAATGAATATCTCCGCTCTGAAAATATAATTCTCCTGTATATCCATCATCATATTCTGTATCATAAATATTCTTCACTTGCATTCCGCACAGCCCATTATTAGAATTTAATGCTGTCGAAAATATCATTTTATTTAATGTAGTATTTTCAGAATCTTCATTTGAAAATTCTATATTTTGAAAATCCATTGTAACATCTTTATAAATCTGATTTTCATAATCACTATAAGCAATGTAATTACAACTAGGTGATAATTGACAATATTGCCTTTCTACACCAGCTTTTTTATTTTCTATTTTTATCGAATCTTTTTTTATAATAATATTTTCTACATCACTATTGATAGAAGGTCGTTCTACAACTATTTTATCAAAATTTATAGAGGAACGACTATTTTGATTACTTGAATCTTTTCCAGAAACTGTTACTAAATTGTAACTTATTTGAGTATGAGAGTTGCCTGCTGATAGGTCAACACTAGCATCTGTACCCTTCATAAATATTGTCGCATCAATATTCATCGTTCCACCATTTAACGATAATGCACCAATACTTCCAGGCGTTATGTTACCTTGTGTTGATATATTTTTATGT
This sequence comes from uncultured Eubacterium sp., assembly GCA_947088865.1. GTDB lineage: Bacteria > Bacillota > Clostridia > Lachnospirales > Lachnospiraceae > Lachnospira. The sequence continues at coordinate 242,359 of CAMUHY010000003.1, forward strand.
AAATCAATCAATATATTTTGCAATGATGTTCCAAGCAGCCATTGTTTATCTTGTTCCGTAGCATTATTGAAATTAGTAACATTGCCATCATTAAGAAAAAACAAATCACCATTAAAAAATATTCCTAACTTGCTTGCAATTGAGGTATCACTCAGATATCCATTTGGAATATTCATACCAAAATATCGACCTTTATTATCTCTAAACTTAACTTGAAACGTGTTATTCGTCAGTGGATTTGCACTTTCTAAAAATTTGCCGTTTCCTTTCTCAAAGCCTAAAGACACACCATCTTTTCCATATATAGAAATTCGCCCATTATTGCTTAATAAGGTATCCATACTACTAAATTTTAAAAGCGAATGGTAGTCTTCTTCATGAACAGCCATGCTAGGCATAGTGCCATTCATTGGATTTGTTATATTAGAAAGACCTAAATAAAAACCATCTGTTGCAGTAGCTTGTCTCATTGAAAATCGATTTAGCGGAAAATATAATCCACTATTTGTTACAATCGTTGAATTATATCCATCATTTAAAAAATATACTCCTCCAAAATTTCCTGGACTTTTAAGCTGCTGACTTAAATCCATATTAGCAACATCATGAAAATCAATCTCTTTATTTTTAAGCGTAATATAATAGCCTGAATCTTGATGTAGCGTAAGTGAGCCAATAGGAGAACCATTTTGTATTTTTATAGTGTCTGATTGAATTATCGTTTGTGATGTACCTTCATTACCTATACTTATCTTATCCTTTTGTATAGACATTGCACTATAACTTTTTTCTGTTGTTGATGTGGCATTATATTTTAAGATATCAACCCTTGTATCACGTACTTTTAATGGCTGAATAGAAGATTGTGTTTTACTCTGAACAGTAAAATTTCCTACAATATCATCACCTGTTTTTAAATACCTTTCATCAGTATCTTGATTGTTATAATATAAATTTCCTGCCTTAACAATTTTCGATTCTACTTCATAAAAGTCGCTTAAAATTTGACCTCCATCTCCCTGTAATCCATTTGCATGAATTGATAAACTATCATCGCCATCATTATAAATGTTTCCGCCATATAATGACAGCGCGCCAATATTTTCTGGGGTAATATTGACGTTTCCTGTCCGATACGCTGTTTCAGTATTTCCCTTTATACCTGTAACTTTTTCTGCATTTAAAAAATCATTATAAGCTTGTTTTGCCTGTTCACTCCAATATTTGGAATTATTGGTACTCTCTTCTGGTCGAACTCCTGTATTTCCATGCGCCCAACTTTCTGCTTTTTTTGCTGAACTGGCAGCATTGGATGCACTTGTCTGCGCCTTTGCAGATTCTACTTTAATTTGTGCAAGATAATTAGGCTGCAATTTATCTTCCGTAATACTTCCATCTTTAACAATCGCTTTTATTTTTCCATCTGTCTGTACTTGAAAATTAATTGTATCTGTATCTAAAAATTCATATTGTGTAATTAATGCTGATAAATCAATATATTGCTTTGTTCCATCATCTAAAGTAAGAATAATCTGCTGTGTGCTTACATCATATGTCCAATTAATAGCAATCTTTTCTAATTTTGTATCAATTACAAATACTGAACCATTTTTCCTTATAATAGTAAAAGTACCTGTACTTTCATTAAATTGCACATCCCTTATAAGCGGCGCAACTTCTTCTTTTGTGGCTTTCGTTTCGTCAAGTTCTAATACTCTATCATCAATATTATTAATTGACCTATCCATTTCATTTAAATTTTCACTGTTAATAGGCGTATTACCACTTGGATAATTCTCCCAATTAATGCGGCTATATGTCTTGTTCATCGGAATCCTCCTTTTCTTTTTTTATTGACGTGTTTTGCTCGTCTCTATTTATTTCATAATTAATTATTTTATCTGCTTCTTCTTTTAACTGACTATATATTTCATATAAAACTATTCTTTTTATTTCAATTGATAAATCAGACTGATTAATAAAATTGATAATTGCATTTTCAAAATTTCTAATATTTGTATTCATATTTTCCCCTCCTAATCTTCGTTAATTTCATATGTACCTATTAACATATTGCGTTGAGATATACCTCCAGATAAGCTAACATCTACTACTACTCCATTTTCTTTTTTAACATTTAATTGGGGTTTACCTGTAAAAAACCATCCCATTACCCATTGAGGCGTAAATTCACCTGTACCTGTCCCAATTTGATTAGCATTTAAAACACCTTCAATATTAGCACTTTTTACTATAATACCCATTGCTGATATCGTTTCAGCATTAAATTCATCTGCTGATAATTTTGATGTTTGTAAAGTATTAATTCTTCCTTCTAAAACACTTACACTATTAATAGACGCTTTATCTATCCATAAATTATTAATACTTGCATTAGTTGTATTTAAATCAAATATACTTACATGGTCTAATTCTAAGTTTTCAACTCTAGCATTTGTTGCCTCAAGAGATTCTATTGTTGCTTTTTTAATAATTGCTTCATCTATTTTCGCTTTAGTTACATTTAATGTATCAATCGTTGCATATTTTGATAAAAATTCTTCTGCCTCAACAAGACCTTTCAAATCAATTTTACTTGCTTTTATTGTTATTTTTTCCGCAGTTTGATTTATTTCTGAAATAACATTATTTTTTGACACTTTTGTTGATATATTTTCAGCATTAATCGTTATGCTTGCAGATAAGTCTTCTTCTGCTTTAGTTGCCCTTAAAACTTCTGCTGATATGCTTTCAGCATTTTGTACAATTCGAGTTGATAAATTTCCTTCCTCTTGGGTTGCCCTTGAAACTTCACTTTTCAATGATTCTGCTGTTTGTATAATCCGCAAAGACAGTTTATTATCTACATCTTGAACTTCTGTTCGTATTTCACTTGCTGTTTGTGTTATTGTACTTTGCAATTTTTTTTCTGTATCTTTTATTTCCAAGCGGGTTTCCCCCACATTCCTTATTAATGTATTTGTCTTTCCTTTAAGTTGTATAATACTTTTACTGACTGAATTTACATTCTTTGTTCGATATTCTTCCCCTTTTGAACTAAAAGCATCCCTCAATGACTGGATTCCTGTTAAAGTGCGTTCTAAAATATATGTTTCAATCAGTTCATATTTGGTTGACATTCTTATAGAATCACCAACCTCAAGACATGGATTTCCTTTGCAATCTGCAGAAAATGGACGATAAATAATATTTTGTATTTTATCATAAATATTTGAACAAATTTTTTCTAAATCTTCTGCATTTTTCCCATAAACCAGAAAATTATCTTCAATTATATAAGCGTTTTCTCCTTCTCCCACAATGCTGCCTATATCATTTTCTTCTGTTCTAATTTGAAGTTTATCAATACTTTTTACACGATAGTTTTCACAGTTGGCTGTTATATAAAAACTTTTTCCTATATTTGTACTTTTAGGATTTTGAGGATATAAATGACCTGTTTTTGACTGCGGAAGATAATCAGGAGCATGGTCTGGAAACAACTCATTTGACGGATAAAGACCTTGTATATCTTGTTCCAGATAAATATAGTGAAATTTATCATCACGCCCAATATGTCCAAAGCATCCATTGATTTCGCAAATTGCCTGAATGACTGTTGCTCCGCTTAAAGATGATTCTTTTAAAACACTTTTTCTTTCAGCTTCACTATTTTCTTCCTCTTCACCTTCTACTTCAATCGTTTTTTCAACAATCATATCATCATTAATAAGTCCATCTATTTCTGAATCTTCCAATCCAAAATATTGTATAAAACTTTCGCGAAACTGTTTCATTGTGACTGATTGATATTTATTTTTAACTGTTATTATCTCATTTCCTTCTTCATCTATTTGAATTTCCTGCTCTTGAATCAATGGAAATACGGAATTATACCAATCTATAACATCTGAATTGACAATATCATACATTGCATCATAAGCCGTTATATCTCTGCATGTACGGTCTGCTGATAACTCGTCTGAATAAACCTTGTATCGTCCAATTTGAAAAGTATCATATACATCTATTCCTGTTTTTACTTTTATTGTTACTGTCAGCCATTTATCTTTCATTGGAAGAAAGGTATTAGAAACTGTAAATTTAATCATACTTGCTTCACAAGAACCAAATGTCAACTCGCTTTCTGAACAAAGACTTTCTGTCAATTCAAATTTTTCTTGATGCAGTTCTTTATTTGTAATATCAATTAAAGGCTTTTTCATTCCATTTTTAAAAATGATATATTCATCGGATACAATATGAATTTGTTTATCAATACTATCTTTTAAAAATAATTCTTGATATTCATAATCAACCACTATAAACACCTCCTATAAACGCAAATCGAACTGGTTTATATTGTATTAATGTATTTCCTTTTGTCCAATATATCTGTGGCTCTATATCTGCCAGATAAGCCATTTGTTTAATATATTCACCTGTTTCTGGTATATAGGCTTCAATTTGACATTGACGTGCCTCTGGTATTTCATAACCTTCTTGAATATTTGACATCAGTTCCCTAAATTGTTCATCCGTCAACATATCTGGAGTTTCAAATTCTATCTTTGCCACCTTAAGCTCTACTGCATTTCTATGTAAATAACCATTGGCATCTGTATAGTCATCTACATCCTGCATATTAACATATGCTTTGTACGATTCTGCTTTTATAAATTTTTGCGGTACTTCATATTCTTTAATTTTAAGCAGATATCCTTTATATCCCATAAATATCACCTCCTGCAATATGGGTAAAATTTTTTTATATTATTGAGTAAAAAATCATTCTTACTCATAAAATAACATTATAAATCATCTTATTTTCTTGTGTATTTACGCATAAAAATAGCACCTACCATTGTTGGTAGATGCCATTTATATTTAAATATTTCTAAACTGTTTTCCTATATTTTCTGAAATAGAATCCTTGACTATATCTCCATTCATATTATCTTTCAAAAATGTATGCGCTTGATTAATATATATTTCATATACATCAAACTTTTTCTTATATAAAGAAACCTTTTCAACTCCCACATGTGTTAAATCTTTTGCAGCAGAGGTATCAACAATATTGCCTTCATTATAAAACACAACCATATACTCTAATTCTTGTATATCTGTTGTTCCTAAATTATTAAATTGAATAATTATATTATCTTCTCCTATATTTGAATCTACTTCAAGATTATATATGCAATTCAGATATGTATTGTTCCATTTAATAGTAGCCTGCACTTCATAATTATCATAATCCTTAGGAGCATCCATCTTTGAGACAACTGTAGTATTATCATTTTTTTGACTATTTTCTGCTTCACCCCCTGTTAATGCCACACATATAATTAATGACAAAAATAATAAAAATATCTTCTGCATCATTTTATCTTCACTATTGCCTTAGTTTAATATATTTCATCATGCTTTCTTTACCTAACCATATTTTCAACATATCCTTTCTTTCGTAAAGAACTTCTTATTTATCCTTCCTATTTATTCATCTTTTTCTTTATCTTTTTTAATAAAAATAAAATGATAAACATAAATTGAAAAAAGAATATAAACTAAAGTTAATACAGCAATAATCGTAAAGAATGTTTTAAACTCATTTTTCAAGTTATACATTCTATAAATAAACATATCGCCCATAGCGCTTCCTAAATGTTTTATATCTGTTGTTGTGCCTCCATATTCTACCATCATTTCTGAATATTTCTCAATAGCCGAGTTCGTAAACGCACCTATAGAGCCTCCTATATCAGATAAACTCCAACAATAAAAAACTGAAATAATTACCCAAATAACTGAAATGATTATTTTCTTTTTCATATAAGCTTCCCCTTATAATATAATTTGTAAGATTATACCATATCACAAAATTTTTTTCAATTATTATATTGTCCTACTAAAGCCTTTTTCAATCTTCTTTCTTCGCCTTGTATATAATGAAGAGAGGTTCTTCCTATTTCCTTTCCATTTATCTCAATAATTTTTCCTTCTTGAACAACTGTAAGAAGTTGTCTTAAAAGTATATTGGTTTCAAAATAATCTTGCTTACATCTATCATATGAAGATAAACAATCATTTGTAATTGCTACATAGGGAGATTTTTTATAAATATTATTCATACTTGACATAGGAACTGCTTGTAAAATATAGCTAAATTTTTTCATAGATACTAATATTGGTAAATACACATTTTCTAATCCATTTTGAAATCCTTGCATAGTATAATCTCCCAATTCAAACATAACTTTTGATGGACTATGAATCTGTAAAGTTGTTTTAATAGTATTTGTTAGATTATAGGCAATTTCTTCTAATTTTTTATATAAAGTACTTTCCATACTTGCAAATCCATCATATAATCCATTCATTGCATCTATTCCAATCTGCATAAATGGTAATTTTATATCAGAAAATTTGTCAAGTATCTTATTTATATAAATTGATATTTCATTTATAGTTTTATCTTCATTTTTAATAATTCCTATATTATATCCTTCAATAGTATCCATTCCAAATTGTTCTGTTGTTTTTGAAGGACTTCCAAAACGCATTGCACTATTATGAATTGCTTGAACAACTTTTGTCATCCATGTTTCTACTACTTCTTTCGATGAGTCACTATTATTTTCTATACTTTCATCATATCCAATAATAGTATTGCTTCCAAATTCTGCTGCTCTTTCTTTTGCAAGTTGAGCAATTCCTTCTGTTGCTCCATCAATAATTTCTTTATAATTATCATTTAAAACACCTTGTAAATCTCTATTTCCAATATATTCACTTTGAAAATCAAATAAAGCCTTATATATTTCTTCTAAAGCTTCACTTCCCCATGCTACATTATCTATTTTTAAATTATCAAAAGAACTTTTTATCGCAAGAGATAATTCTTCTATATTTTTCTTTTGCTTATCCACAGCTTCTTTAACATATCCTGTTTCTGAAGCTGCTCCTCCAGTTATTCTGTTCCAAGCTTGCCCCCAAAATCCTTTTTCTCCCCATTCACTTTTTGCGTTTTGAATAATCCCATTAATGCTATTAATAAAATCCAACTGAATTACATCTGTTAATTCAACAGCTTTTAATGAAATATCTCTTTTTAAAAGTTCCAAAGCTCTTGGAAGTGCATTTAACTTTTCTTGTATTTCCTCTGCCTGCGGGCTATTTTCCCCATAGTAATCTATTGCATATTTAAGTTCTTCTGTTAAAGATGCTTTTATTCCTTCTATTGCATTAGTAACATTTTCGTTTGCTTCTTGTGTAGTTATAGCTACTTCATTTAAAAATTTTTCTAGTTTTTCTTTATCAAGGCTTCCATCTTCTATTATTAAATTACTATAATCAATTTGACTTAAAGCCAACTCATAATTATTGATAGATTCTGTTAATTTATCTGCTTGAGTCATTAAATTAGCCAACTCTTCTTTATATTCCCAATAATTCGGATTTGATGGGTCTGTTGTTGAAAGTAATTCTGTTAATTCTTTAATTCTATTTTCTACCTTATCATTTATTTGTAATATAGTTGTTACTGTGTTTTCTACTGAAATTCCAAGTTTATCATACACTTTAGATAAAATGCCATTCTCTCCAAATGCTATTATTAAAGTATCTTCTAGTGAAGTAAACTTTTCTTTTGCTGTCATTGACAATTTTTCAAATAACTCTGTCAGTTTTGATGTACCTTCTTCAACAGATAATACTCCCATATTCATTGACGTTTCTATCTTTTCTATTTCAAGCCATGTATCACGAATATTTAAATCTGCCTGTTGTAATTCTGATGACTTTTCTGTAATATTACAAAAACCTTCTCCAATTTTTTGTATTGTATTTGTATATTGATTTGTAATTTCTTCTAATGAAATACCACCTGGATTAGAAAAAGCTTTTTTTATAGAATTTCCTATTTCTTCTACTCTAATTTCATTAAAAGCTTCCTTTATTCCAACAATTAATGCCACTACTCCTGTAATTGCTGCCACTGCCAATCCAGCAGGTCCAAAAGCAGTATATAAAGCCAGACTTGCCAGACTTGCTGCTGCTGCAATTTTGCCAAGTGAAGCACCTACGTTATTGCTATCTCTTACAATATCACTAAAAGCATTTTTCATCACTTTAAATTCTCCAACTACAGCTACAACACCAATAATCCCTTTTTGTAATCCTGTTAAATTATTGCGTATATTTTCTATTCCTAAATTTAATCCTGCAAAAAATTGTCCATTTTGAATTCCTGTTTTTAAATATGAAAAAGAATCTGAAGCTATCTTTACAACTTTTCCTAATTTTGGAAAAGAAGCTGTCAATTTGCTAAGCGCTGCTGTATTGCCAAACAAAGCAGTAAATGTAAGAACGATATTATCCAAAAGAGGATACAGTTTTTTAATTGCAGGAATCATTAAAAGAAAGGTTGCATTTACATCTAAATTTGAAAAAAAGGTTCCAATGCCTTTAAACACATCTCCCCAATGAATATTTGTAATCGCTGTAACAATTATCTGTTTTACACCATTTACCCATGTATTTAATGTTTGCGCCAATGCTTTAAAATCAAAGTTTGCAAAAAAATTGTTAATTGCACTTGCAATAGAATATCCAAAATTTTCAAAATCAAAATTTTGTCCAAATGATAATGCTGCATAAATAGCGGTGTTAAGCGCTTTTGCAATCGTTTGCCCAACCGCGCCAAACAAATCTGGTGAAATAAGCGCATTTAAAAAATCGGCAAGTCCTTTGCCAAAATTTCTTGCTCCTTCATATATACGACTCCAATTTATTTGATTCAAGGCTTTAGTCAATGTTTCTCCAATATAACTTCCAAGTTTTGATAATGTATCAATATCACTTTTATAATTATCCCAAATGGTTTTTGTCTTTACAAATTCACCGCCAATACTAGCGCCAGAATTACCAACTCCCCCACTGCTGTAAGAAGTATCTTGTGTTTTAATCACATTTAATTCATCAAAAGCACGTACCCCTTTGCTCATTTTTTCAACATTCTTTGCAGCAACGCCTGTACTAGCTGCTACATTTTGGGCATTCGATGACCAATCGTCAAACGTACCAGCTGTACTGCCTACTTCAAACTTCCAGCCAAAAATAGCGCCAAGTGCCTCTGTTACTTTTTGGGTAAACCCAATCACATGCTGCAATGTATCATCAAGTATTACTCTAAATGGTCCAAATGCGTTGCTTAACATATTGCCAAACATCTTATCCAATTCACCTAAGCTATCAACGGATGCCATATCCTGTATAAGTTTTTCAAAGTCCAAAGATACACTTGATATATAATCCGATAACACAATACAACTATCTGCTTGTTTATCAAGAATATTTGTATCTATTCCTAGTGAATTTTTTAAATCCAATCCATTTGCAACAGATGTAAAATTTATTGTGCCAGTCTTTTGCAAACGATTTATTTCACTGTTAAGCGACTTTATTTCTTGTTCTATTTTTATTAAATTGCTGCTATTTATTTTATTTAACACCTCTATATTTGACACATCTATTTTTTCAAGTTTTTTCAAACTTCTAAATAATTTATCCATATCTTTAATTGCTTTTGACACATTTGTTTTTACTTCTATTTCTAAAACTGTGTCACTTTTATCTATTATCACTCTTTCCATAATTTCACCACCTCTTTACAGTAAACAAAAAAGAGGGCTAAAGCCCTCTTTTCATAAAACATTAAAAATATTTGTAAAATATTACATTCATTACTCTAAACATAATACGGGTTTGGTCTTGTGGCAATAATTATAATATCTACAAACCAGCCTATTCCAAACAGCCCAAATGTAAATAAATATAACAAGCCCATTCCTGCACTTCCTTCATAAAATTTATGTGCTCCTAAATATCCAAACAAAATACATAATATCAACGCAACCACTTTATCAACCTGTTTTGGCGGTCTAATAGTAGGCGGATACGGCGGTCTTGCAGAAGCATTGGCAACATTATTTATCACAACGCCTCTACCAGAGGTTGTATTTTCAACCTGTCTTCCGCATTTTGTACATATAATGCTATTTTCTGGTATCTTTTCCCCGCAAAACTTACAAAACTTCATCTTTTCAAATGAATATCCACAGTGCGGACAGCTTCTTGCCGTATCGCTTATTTCTCTTTTACATTCTGGACAGTTTATCAATGCCATGCAAATTCCTCCTTCAATGTACAAGTCAAAAAGTATGTATCATCTGTATTCTTATTTTTCAATTAAAAATTTGAATTTTTTACTTTTCCATACTTCTGGTGAAAACTCTATTTCAACTTTTTCCCAATCTGCATTCACTTCATATCCTATCCAGCCTTTCATCTTCTTTCCAGCTGCTACACTTCCATCAAGCGTAGAATCCGACTTATCAATCATTGCTGCCACAGAATAATTTAATGAATAATCATCTGCATAAGCCTTAAAGCTTAACAAACTACTGATTGCTAAATCTTTATCTGAATTATTTGCAATTTCAAATTCAGCAAGAACAAATACTTTTCCTTCGGACGGCTTATAAAAATTAGAGCCTTCACTCTCTTCATAATTGCTCAAAGTTACTTGAATATCTTGCATTTGCGCTGTCTCGCCTACTGTAAATGTATCTTTTTTAGTTTCTTCTGTGGTAGCATCATTTCCAGCATTATCTTCGACAGAATTGTTTGTATTTACTTTTTTAGGTCCATCGTCCTTTCCAAATGCTGCTGCAACAACTCCTATTACAATAAAAACGGCCACTGCAATTAAAATATATTTTAATGCTCCGCCTTGTCTTTTTCCACATTGAAGACACATGTTTGAATTGAGAGGCATCTCAGCTTGGCAGTACTTACATTTTTTTGTTCCATTTGTCATTTTTAAACTTCCTCCTTAAATATGTAATGTTCTATAAAATCATATCATATAAAAAAGATTTTGTCATTAAAAAAATAACAATTAAACTTTTTATGTTTACTATGTTAAAACCAGTATTTATGTGTTGTTGAAAGCTTTTTATGTTGATAAAAACGTTTGTATTTATGCTCAAAAATAAAAAATAAATTTAACAAAAAATACGATAACATTATCATTTTAAAATAATGTTATCGCATTATCACTTATTGCAATTTTTTATATCATTTTTATCTTTTTACATTGGACTTTCTGGAAGATTTTGTTCTTTCAATAATTTAATTCTTTGTTTCATTTCAAAAACAGCACATTCTTCTTTTGACTCACTATACTGTTGTTGTGCATCATCATATATTTCTTGCATAATTGGTCTTCTAATATATTTCGATTTTGCTTTTTTTCCAGCAAGGCAATGCTCTACTGCAACAGATACGGCCGACATTGTGTATTGATTATACAGCCATGCAAAATAATCCTGCTGTTTTACTTGTTCCTGATGCCCTTTTAACATAAGATTGATAATATGAGGATTCATATGCCAAAATTCATCCCATGATACTCCAATAGCATTTGCTTTAGGGAACCATTCATTTTCAAATAATTCTCTTAACGATTTATAATTTTTTATTTTTTCGGAGTCTTTTAATTCTTGTTCTCTGTAACTTCCGTTTTCGTTCTCTGCTGGAGACTGTGAAAAAAATCAGATTTTTCAACCTCTTTTGAAATAATATTTGATAATTCTGTAAAATCGCCGCCATTGGCAATATGCGCTTCTATCTGCTTTCCTGCTTCTTTTTTGCTTACGCCTGCACAAATACCAAAATACGCACGAATAAAGGATAATTGTTTTTGACCTATCTCTGAAATTTCTATTCCCATATCTTCTAAATCACAAACCAACTCAAAATCAAATGGTCTTGCTTTGTACTCTTTTTCATTTATTGTAAATGTATTCATATCTTATTTCTCTTCTTTCTTTTTAATTTTTTTGCTTACAAAAAACAGGATTGTTTTATGTTAATTGGATATTCGCAATCTGCTACGCTATTTGTTCATAACCTCATAGCTATATATTTTATTTTTATTACTTATTATAACAATCCTGTTTTAATGTAAATTTTAGGTTGCCTGTCCTTCTTTTATATTGCCTATATTTGAATTTTTTTTAAATTTATTTAATTACTAGCTTTTGCTGTCAATGTAATGGATGTAGGATAACCATTTTCGTCTTCAACTACGGTAACATCGTAATCTTTCTCAATCCAACGAGGAACGGTTGATACTGCAATTGTTGCTGTTCCTGTCAGTTGTTCTTCTGTGGCTTCATCTGGCGAAAAACTCTCTGTTCCAATAAAACCTAAAATTCCTTCGCTTCCCTTGCCATCTGTACCATAAAGAATACAAATATCCAACTTCTTACCTTCATTATTTGCAAGTTCATCTTTGTATTGCTTTTCAAATGCACCTTGAACTTCCATTGAACCTGCTGAACGTCTGCCTTGTTCTTGTGTCTCAACCAAATCTTCCAATGTTGAGGTATCGACCATATTAGGCGAACCAAAAGGGCTTGGAATGGACTTTGCCTTCATAAGAAGCTTATACTCACCAGCCCAATAATTTGCTTCATTTGTCTCTTTCTCTTTTACTCTATAAATAATTCTACTTTTTAAACCTATTGCCATTGTTGTTACCTCCTTTATTTTTCACCTTTCACTGGCAACATAAATAGTTATCCCCTTGCAACCTCTTTTATGAAACAAGGTCAAACAACAAATACTTTACCTTGTATCAAATAGTCAATATGAAGCTATTGATTTAGGGAATTTTCAATTTCTTCGATTTTAAGTCTACCAGATTTTCAATAGGACATTCTATGACATGTTTTATTCTTCTAAATACTCTACTCCATACTTTTTTTCAAATTCTTTTAAAGCTTTTTCATGTAATCTTGTAATTTGTCTAAACGAATAATTCATATCTTGTGCTATCTTCTCAAACGTTTTCTGCTCAATATATCTTGAAAATAAAATATCATAAAAAACCTCATTTTCTATACTGTCAATCTGTGTAATAATCTCATTTTTTCTGTCTACATACTCATAAATTATCTTATCAAGCTGATGCTGGAGCGCATCAATTTTTGCATAAGTATTGCCAATCTTATCATAAGCTAACGTTGTTTTTACTTTCTCTTCACCATTTATTGCTGATATACTATAAGACAGTTCTCTTATTTGTGATATTTCAGATAACTTATTTTTTATTGTTCTATTTATCCTGCTAATCTGCAAAAGATACTCTTTTGTTGTCATTATGACTCCCCCTATTCCAAAATTGAATTTATACCATCAAATGTAATTTCGGACATGATACATTATATTTTTCAAAATCTTTTCTGAGGCAAAATGGGGCAAATTATAATTTGTCACCTTCTCAAATTTTATTGAAAAATAATGGTCAATGATTTCTTTATATTCTTCATTTCCATCAATATCCGATACCAAAGACAGTATGGTATGCCCCCAATCATCCTTATATTTTTTTGTAAAACGCTCCATAATAATTTTTAGCGTCTCATCTGTTAAAACAGGATGTAAATTTCCTGTCAACTTATAATATTGTTCAATAAAGTACCAAATACAACACACAACATTTTCTGACTGCACCTTCTTCATATGCATCTCATCAGTACTTATCTTTTCTGCACGTTTTATCATTTCATCAAGCCGGTCTTTTTGCTTTTTAAAAGAATACCAATTTTTATTAGATTCTTTCTTTTGTCTTATAAATGTTGAATTAAATTTCTCAGTTGTTGATATATTGATATTTAATTGACCTTGTTTTTCTGCATCTTGAAATTCAATCATCAGATTTTCTACATCTTGTTTTTGTATCTTTTGTTTTTGTGCCTGCCGCTTTTCTATACCTTGTTTTATTTCAAACTGTGGTTCTTCGTATACTTCATACTCATATTTTAATCTTCCATTATCGGTTTCATTTGGAAGTTTTTTTGAGACAATAACATACCGATTTAATTTCAACTCATTTAAAGCAGACTTCACAGCAGTTTCATTTTCTTTACAGATAGCACATAACCCTGCAATCGAATAATTCCAATCATCAGGCAGAGAAAGCATAACGGACAACAAACCCTTTGCCTTTAAACTTAAATTTTTATCTCGAAGATGAATATTGCTCATAATCGTAAAATTCTTATTTTTATGTACCCTTATCACAGACATTGAATCAAACTCCCCAGTTAAATTTTATTATTTTATTAACAAAAGACCATCCGAGTGCCAATTTTGCATCAAAATATAGAGACGGATATAAAATTTTATATCATATCATTTTTCTAAAAATCACAAACTATCTTGTTTTAAAGCTTTATATCAAACCTTATTGCTTTATATACAAATCATAAAATTCTACGATTCCTAGTTTCATTTTTTATAGGATAGTGTCTCTTTAATAACACATTTTTCCATTTTGTTGTTTATTTTTCGTTAAAATCATATTCCTAAAACATTCCAATCAACCATTTTTTCGATAAACCATCTTCAACAATTGTACTTCTAATTTCTTTACTTCTATATCTTTTTAATGTAAAAATATATAGAAATATTTTTTATATTGTGATATAATTATTTTATAAAATAAAGTTCGTATTACAACATGTTATATTTTCCGACAAAAGATATAAAATAAGTTACTGCTAAAGAACGTGTATGAAATACTCTATTGTCATAAATAAATCAAAGGAAATATGCCTATGGAAAAAACAAATGCTAATCATAGCCAAGAAAATCAATTATTTTCTCAAAGAACCACCCTTTCACCTAATGAATCAACTTTATTACCGCAAACTAGTTTTTCTCTTTCTGCAACAGGTATCATGTTTGGTATCCCTTTAGAGATTTCCATTGTACATAACCATTCTTGCAGTATCTTATCAGGGAAATTTTCTTTTTCGGAAGATTATCTTATTAAGCTGCTCAACGGCATTTATCAAAATTTTGGAGATGCGTTTTGTAAAGTTCCTTTTTATCAGTACATAAAAAATTTAGCGGGTGACGTCGCACTTGCTTGGCAAAGCAATGGACTATTTGCCGCAGCATATTGTAATGATGTTCTTTCTTTCGGAGTTATGCACGAAAAGAAAGGAACTGTTCTTATTGTATCCTCTGAAAATGATACGCTCTGTTGTACCAAAGAAAATGATGATTTTGCAAATTTTCTTCAACTGCTAAAAGAAACGGCAGGCGCTTTTAATTTACGTTTTGCCTTCAAAAATGGAGACCTTGCTTTATCACAGGGAAATACTTTGTTGCAAAAGCTTGAAAAGATTGCTTTTGACAAAGAAAGCCCTTCTGTTTTTCTATCCGACAATACTGCTCTAAAAGATATCTCTGTACTTGTTCTTGCAAGCGCTAATTTATCTGACAGCAATATGGGATTTTTAAATGTTTTATCAAAAATTCTTCCAGAAGGAACGACCATATCTCTCAGCGCTGGTTTTGGAAAAACCTTTTTTATTCTTTTACACATGGACTCTTCGCACGCCAAAATAGACAAGGACAAGCTGGATATAAGAGAACTGGACTGTTCATTTATATATTCAACTTCTATTACACTTTCTTTAAAAGGAACCCTTGCTTTTTATATTGATGGACATGAACATTTATTTATCATTTCTTCTCTAGCAAGTGCAAATGAATTTTCACTTGCCGCAAGCTACTCAAGTACAATCAATCCCTTGACAATCGGCAGCTTTTTTAAATTATTTGAGTTGGGCATAAGCTTTGGTTACAGTAATGGTGGTCTTATCTTTGGCGGCTGGGGCAGTGTAACACTTGGAAACCTTGATTTATTTGCTTTACTGTTTATGAAATGTACAGGCAATGTCCTTTCCTTAACAGCACTTGGCTTGGCTATCAATCAAATGAGTTTTACGCAACTGTTAAGTGCTTTTAACATCACACTGCCTGGCGGCAAGGACTTTGAAATTTTTTCTATTGAACCTTTGCCTATTAAAGCCAAAATTATGGATATCACGCCATTAAAAAATATAAAGAATACAAAAAATAATACGGATATTTATAAAAATGTTGAATTAATAAATACCAATTCCTTTATAGAAAATACAGATACATACAACGATATTGACAAGGATACCTTGAAAAAAATTGCCAATGCCTTCTGTGCCGCCTGTGATGGTTCTTGTGGGGGACGCACGGCTTCTGCGGTTACTTTTGACAAAATCCTTGTTCGTAAAACTAAGCAGGGTTGGATGCTTACCGACCAAAATAATATACGACACTACACCATCAGTTCAAAAGGGGAGATTGCACTGGCTCCACAGCTTTATTATTGTACCCAAAACAGTATTGCCGCTGGAAATTACACACTTTATAAAGGCTTGTTTGTATGTGCTTCTCTTGTTCTTTTAGGCGTTAAAATTAATCTGTTTTTAGAAGTTAATAAAGACGGCGGTATGGAAACGCTCGTTAATATATCCCCTATTAACTTAGGATGGCTTGTATTAGACAGGGCAGTAAAACAACAATCCATGCGCAGTATGGAAACATTGGAAAATAAAGACAATAATTTGCTTGACCAATATTTATATGATGGAAGCGGTCCGACACTCTATCTTTGCCTGAAAAAAAATGACTATGTTTTATATTTAAACGCTTCCTTAAAGCTCTTAAATATCTGTGAAATAAGCGCTTTTTTAAGCTATGAATCGGGTAAATTTTATCTTGATGCATCGATTGCGTTTTTCACTTTAAAAGCGCATCTTACACTCATTGCCAATTATTCAGATTTTAACAGCGGACAATTTTATTTTTCCATCTCGGTTGATTTATCCTTCTTTCAAAATATCGCCAATAAAGTAGTAGATATGGTAAAAGCATTTGTTGCTAAAACACAGCAGAAACTTACAACAGCACAACAGCAGCTTGATTACGCACAACAAAAAGTTCTAGGTCTTCAATCTCAAATTGCCAATGTTGACCGCCAGATAGCAAGATACAATCAAGAACTTCATAATCTTCGCTGGTGGCAATTTTACAAAGCGCCTTATTTATTAATCGTAATAGGCGGACTGGAGTTAGAAAAAGCGGGAATTTATATTGCAATAGGCGCCGCCTATGCTGCTCTTGAAATTGCAAAGCAAGTATTAGAGCTTGTCAAACAAGCCACAGGAGCAATTGGCTGGCTTATTCAACAGCTTGTAAAATCCATCAGCTCTATATTTTATTTAAAAAGCATTTCTCTTACCATTAATGCCCAACAAGCCAAAAAAATGCAAATCGATATGGCAGCCTGCTTTACTTTATTTGGAAAAGACTACAACGCCAACTCACAGATATCACTTAGCGGCAATGTAAAAAATGAACTTCATAACAGTGCTTCTGATAAAATTACAACCAAAGCACAGAATGAAATGGATAAAATGAAAAACGACCATTTAATTTTGCAAAATGCGCAATGTTCAATTAAAGACTTTTTAATGGAAAGCGACTTTCCTTACAGCGATTGTGAAGGCTATACGAAATGTTTAAAAGATGGTCTTGATTTTTCTGATAAATCAGCTATAACTGCCGGCTACTTAGAAACCATGTACCAAAATGATTTTGACGCTAAAGATCCTTTATCTGAACGACATGACGGGCAGATGTACCGCAAATTACATCAAGTAAAATCTCAATGGCAGGGATTGTTTTCTTTGGTACAGGAATTAGATTGTTCTGAATTAATACAAGAAGCCAAAAAGCAACTTATAGAGCAAAATATACAGCTTACTCAACAGGAACTTCGCTCTTTTGATGAGATTGACAAAAAATGGCAGTCTTTGCAAGGACTTCAAAGCGCTATCAATGAAGAATCAGACAGAATTTCACAAATTGACAGTCGATTTGTGGACATAAAAGAACAAACCCAACAAGCACTTGTCCATCGTTTTAATATGGATTTTCCATATATTTCCGATGTTTCACCGCAAGAGTGTGCCGACCAATATTATGCTCATTTATTTACTTTTTTTGCTTCCAGCAGCAATGATACTTACAGCAAAAAATATGATACGATACTGCCCAATGCACTGCCATTTTTTATGGACGACAGTGAAAATTACTTTGTAAATCCTGCCAATGAACCTATTATTGACAAGTTATTTGCTGAAGTTTGTTCCAACTCTTCCGAGATTGAGATGCAAAAACTTAAAAATGCAGCGTTACAGGATATGGAAGCTAAGAAATCATTAAAAAATTATCATACTCGTATTGAAATTTAAATTATTAATTTATCAGGAGGAAATTATAATGAACGAAACAAAAAAAGAACCATGTGTTATTGACACTGCTGCTCCATTAACAACTATGGATAACGATTTAAACGCCATTACTTCCACACATATTAATGTGGGCGTAAATTTTGCTCTGCTCAATACCTATTTAATGGCTGTGCTGGAAAAAGATGAAAATGGTGTTGAACTTTTGGTAAAACCACAAGTTCAATATAAGTCACAGCCTTTTACACTTACTGAATTAATAGATGGTATTAATGAACTGTTTAAAGGCTTAACGGGCGGCAGTGAGTTTAACTTATCCGCAGAAACGATTTTCAATCAAATCAAACAGTTTTTAAAAGGAAGCGGTTTAGATACAATGACCATTGCTATCCGACAAGTGTTTCTGCATTTAAAAAAACCAGCTAAAGGCAAACTTCAATTTGAATATGCCTTTAGTATCAGCATTACCATGTCTGAAGATATTGACCTTACAGATTTTACACTGGCTTCACTGCAATCGTTAAGTTTTGGTATTTGGAATACCGATAATAAACGAATTTTATCGAATATGGGATTGTTAAGCATCGCTGCACAGCTTGCATAAAAACTATTTATTATAAAAAATATATACTTATCAAGGAAGTCCCTCACTTCAATGCTGCAAAGGCATAAATGGAGGGACTTGCGTTACGATAGTAGCTAGATGGTTTAAGCAAGCAGTGTAGCGAATTACGAATATTTGCTTAACTAAAATTTAAGAAAGGAGTCATTCTATTTATGGAATATTATCAACTGATAGAATACTTAAAAAACAATCATTATTGGGAATTTTTGCAAGGTTATATTTTTGACCTTATAGAAATAGCAAAGGATATCGAAATAGATGAAGATTCTTCTATATTTACAAGCCCTCAAGGATGTGTCTACCTTTCTTCAGATGAATTAACAGAATATTGGTCACAATTTTTTATTGATTTCGTTGATAGTTTAGAAACTGTTGATTTTGAGTTTAATGAAGATGATTTAAGATGCATTATGTTCCAAATGCTAGAACAAGAATGTAGTAGACTTATATCCTGTGATTCTAAATGTTATTCTAAATCAATTTTTTATCCAATAGGTCAGGGACTTATGAATGTTTCTTTCATTACCAATTGTACTCTTTCTGCTGATTTTTCTATTGAAGATGGAAGCGCTACACTTGAAAAAGAAGACTTTTTTTCTGTTCATGTATATGATTGTGGAAGCGGAAAAACAAGTGATATTCCTGCTTCCAAACAAAATGTTTTAGATGATTTTTTCCTTACACTGAAAAAATACTCAAAAGATATGTGTATAGACTATCTTTATATATCCCATTTTGATTCAGATCACGTTAATGGTATTGGAAATTTATTAAAAAACTGTACCTGTAAAAATATTGTGATTGCTTATACACCATTCCCTGCTATTGTTTCTGACATTTATACCATGATTTCTGAGACAGAGGAAAATAATGAAACATTAAAGGAAGAAATGCGCTATCAATCAATTTTTCCTATTGAATCATTACTTGAGATGGTTAGCAGCCAAAATAATGATGTTAATATTATTCTGCTAAATAATCATACGAATTTACAAGAAAATATTATTTTTGAAAATTTTTCTTCAGAAGCCGCTGCTTCTATTGGTTCATTAAGCCATAAACTAATGATAGACTCTCAAAATTCTTATCATATAGTAAATAATTCCAATACCATTTATATATATTATACCTATCCAAAAATAAATAATAGTGATTTTGTAAGTAATATTTACATTGAAGATTATGATTGGAACTATCTAATTTCCTATTATGTTCCTCCTAATAATACAATTGAAGAAATAAGTGAAGATTTTATTAATCTCTTACATAACACATGGCAGGATATTCCCTTATATTATAAAGATGGACGTTGGAAAATTGCGGTATTAAAGCATTTGCGTAACGCACAAGACCGAAAAATTTTTAAACAAATATACAAAAAATTTTGTTCTGATATTAATACACTTTCTCTGTGTCTTTCTATTGCTCCCAAAGAAACAATAAAATTAGATACTGAAGAACTATCCGCTCAAAATTATCTTAATGATGAACTTGGTATATATGAAAATACGATTTATCAATCAGGCACATTACTATTGACAGGAGATGCTGTTTTAGATGAAAATTTCAGTGGAGAAATCACTTATTATGACTCTATAATAAACGCATTAAACGCAAATAATTTTCCGCCCATTCAAACGATATTGCTGCCTCATCATGGCTCTGATAAAAATATTAATAATGAAACTTTTAATGCCCTCTCTCAGACGGCAAAACAGTGGGTGGTCAGTTATGGAAAGAATAATTCATATGTTCACCCTTGCGCTCCCCCATGTACTTGGATTGGAACACATATTTGCGTACAGTGTAATATTCATCCAAAGAAAAATACTTTTCCAGAGGAAGCATCTGAGGAAATTAAAGATATTATCATTCCAAAACCTGATACCGCAGCAGAAGACATTATTGAACCTATAAACGATATAACCTTATACCATTGCCATGATTCTTCTAAAGTTACCGTTTTTATTTATTATAAACCATATCAGAAAACATTTTTTGACTAAACAACGAGGCTGTTACATTCATTTTATCTTTTATACGAGTGAATTTCCTTATGCGTTCCTGTGCATAAAAAAAGGCTGCAAAATTAAACATATTTTGTAGCCGTTTTCTTTTCTTTCTTACTCTTCATTTACTGCACACATAATATCTTCAAACTGTTTTACATTAGAAGCGACATCACCTTCAAAAATACCAGACCCCGTAACGATAACATTTGCTCCAGCATCTAACACCATCGCTAAATTTTCCAGATGAACACCCCCATCTACTTCAATATCATAATCAAGATTTTTTTCTTCCCTCAATTTTTTGACCAGTTTTAACTTTTCAATAGAAGAAGGTATCAATTTTTGCCCGCCAAATCCTGGATTAACACTCATAACAAGCACCATCTCCACCATACTTAAATAAGGCTCAATGGCAGAGACTGGTGTATCTGGATTCAGAGAAATGCTAGGTTTTGCACCAAACTCTTTAATTTGATGAAGCGTACCAACAACATCAGAACAAGCTTCTACATGAACCGTAATAATATCTGCTCCTGCCTCAACAAAATCTTTAATATAACGTATTGGCTCATTTATCATAAGGTGTACGTCAAACACTTTTCCTGTCGATTTTCGGACAGACCGAATAACAGGCAACCCAAATGATATACTTGGAACAAATAATCCATCCATAACATCAATATGGATATATTCTGCTCCTGCCTCGTCCACTGTGCGTATTTCTTCACCAAGCTTGTTAAAATCAGCAGACAGCAATGATGGTGATAATATGTTTTTCTTCATCGCTTCTCCATTTCTTCATATCTTATTTATTATGTTAATAATTGTTGATATAATATTTATCATGTTAATATCTTTTTTGACTCATCAATTCTTGATACAACGAAACATAAACATTATATCGTTCTTTTGATACAATCCCCTTATCTACGGCTTCCTTCACAGCACAATCCGGCTCATTGATATGAACGCAGCCATTATATTTGCAAGAGCCTTCATATTGTTCAAATTCAGAATAATAAAATCTCAACTGTTCTTTTTCTATTATAGGCAAATTAAATGAAGTAAAACCGGGTGTATCACATATATAAGTTGCTCCACTTACATTAAAAATTTCAGAATGTCTTGTTGTGTGACGTCCTCTGCCAATTTTACTAATATTTCCAATTTCCATTACGTCTTTATGATAGAGTTTATTGGTTATGGTTGATTTTCCCACTCCAGAGGGTCCTGCTAAAATAGTTGTTTTATTCTCCAACAACTGTTTTAATTGCTCTAAGCCCTCATTTAAATTGACACTGGTAAAGACTACTTTACAGCCGCATTTTTCATATTGAAGTTTTATATGTTCTCTATCTTTATTATCAACTAAATCGATTTTATTAAAACAAATAATAGTAGGAATTTCTTGATATTCCATCATTACAAGGAAACGGTCAAGAAGATTATAATTAGGCATTGGATTTGCAATAGCAAATATAATCAACGCTTGGTCGATATTTGCTGCCGCCGGTCTTATAAGCTCATTATTTCTTGGCAATATATCAATAATATTTCCAGTAAATTTCTCTTTATCCACAATTTCTACAACAACATTATCTCCAACAAGCGGTTTTATCTTTCTATTGCGAAACACTCCTTTTGCCTTACATTCGTATATATGACCAATATCAACACATTCCTTCTTTTCGCAGGCTTCTACATAGACATAGTAAAAGCCTGCTATTCCTTTTATAATTTTGCCTTTTTCCATGTTAATTTGTCACAGCTCCTGCTGCATTGTTGTCAGGCGCTGCTGGTGTATTATCTGCCGGCGGCGTTGTGCTTGTATCTGCTGGCGTAGTCTGTGGCGGTGTAGTTGGCTGCGGTGCATCTGTTGATGGTTGTGTTGGCGCCGTAGTCTGTTCTGCACCTGTTCCTATTGATATAATAATTACTTTGCCAATCTCTACGGTTTCTCCTGCTGTAATAGATTGTGCAAAAACACCTCTAAATGCCTCAACATTTGGATTATAACTTACTTCAACCTGCAATCCTGCCGCATCAAGCGCCTGTCTCGCCTCACTTTCTGATTTACCCAAAACATTTGGCACAGTCGCTGTTTTAGCTTCTGCTTTTCCAATACTTACTGTAATAACAACCGTTGTTCCTGGATTTGCCTCTGTCAAACCATTTGGTGATTGACTGATAACTTTACCAGCTTCTACTGTATCGCTGTTTGCAGTTCTTACACTTACTTTAAAACCTGCTGCCTCAAGAACTTCAGAAGCATCAATCTGGTCAGAACCTACCACATTAGGCACCGATGAAACAGACTGTCCTGTACTGATAGACAATGTGATTGTCGTATTTTTTGCCACTTTTGTTCCTTTGACTGTTCCCTGTGATATGACAACGCCTTCTGGAACGGTTGTTGATGCCTGTTTTACTGGTTTATATCCTAAACCAACATCATTTAACATCTGCTTTGCCTCTTCCTCTGTCTTGCCAACAACATTTGGAACAACCACTTTATCCTTATCTTTAACATTGTCTGTTGTACTCTGTGTATTATCGATTTGCTGTGTTGTATTATTTTCTTTTGCTGTTGAAGAGTTGCCAGCAAACAACCTTACTAATACAATAACGGTTATCACTGCAATTAACGATACAATTCCAACCCCTATCCATTTGAATACTTTATCTAATTTTTCATTATTTTCATCGCCAATATCATCATCATCATAATCGACTTTTTTATCAGCCTTTTTATGTTTTTTTAACGGAATATCCAACTCTTCATCGTCATCTTCGTCATAATTATCATCATCTTCTTCATCATCAAATAAATCATTATCATAATAATCATCGTCGTCTGACGAATGTTGCAAATTGTCGTCTATATCCTCATCGTCGTCATCATCATAATTATCAAAACCAACCATATCTGTTGTCAAATTCCTTTCATTAGAAGTATTTGTATATGCAGGCATCATTTTAACAAAATCACTCTCTGGCATAACCAGCGACTTTTTCAAATCCGATATCAATTCTGTTGCACTTTGATATCTTCTCTCTGTTTTTTTCTGTACACATTTAAGAATAATTTTATCAATACTAATTGGTACATCTTCCGTAACTGTCGATGGAACTGGTATCTCATCTTGTATATGTCTCACAGCAACCGACACGGACGAATCGCCGTCAAAAGGAACCGTTCCTGTAATCATTTCAAATAATGTTATACCAAGTGAATAAATATCAGTTCGCTCATCAGAATACCCCCCTCTTGCCTGTTCAGGACTTATGTAATGAACAGAACCCATAGCCGCTGAATTAATTGTGCTTGACGATGCCGCTTTTGCTATACCAAAATCGGTCACTTTTACTTTTCCATCTTTTGATATAATAATATTTTGCGGCTTGATATCTCTATGAACAATATGGTGGCTATGTGCTGCCTCCATTCCTTTCGCAACTTGGATTGCAATGCTGACGGCTTCTTTATACGGCACTTTTCCACGTTTTTCAATATACTTTTTTAAAGTGATTCCCTCTACCAATTCCATAACAATGTAGTAGATACCATCTTCATCTCCAACATCATACACACTGACTATATTAGGGTGTGTAAGCCCTGCCGCTGATTGCGCCTCCGCACGAAATTTTGTAACAAACGTCTTATCTTGACTAAATTCATTTTTTAATACTTTTATGGCGACAAATCGATTAAGCTTATGGCATTTTGCTTTGTAGACATCCGACATGCCACCTGTGCCAATTTGTTCAAGAATCTCATACCTGTCAGCTAAAAACATCCCATTTCTTAACATATATTCTCCATTCTTGCTTTTTGCAATTCTATATTCATACATTTTGTATCAATATGACTGAAATATTATCTTTTCCACCATTATGATTTGCTGTATTTACCAATGTAAGCACTGCCTCTTGAAGATTTGCACTATTTTTTACAATTTTGTATATCTCTGAATCCTCAATCATATTTGATAATCCATCAGAACACATTAAAACAATATCTAGCGGCTTAAGCTCCACTGAAAACATTTCAGCTTCCACCTGAGCCTCCCCGCCAATCGCTCTTGTTATCACATTTTTTCTTTTATGCGTTCTAGCTGCCTCTCTGTCAAGTTTTCCCATGCTAACCATCTCTTCTACAAGAGAATGGTCTCTTGTAATTTGAATAATATCATTATTGATAATATACAATCGGCTATCACCGACATTGGCAACCTTCAATGAACCATCTATAATTGTTGAAACGACTAATGTCGTACCCATACCTGTAAAATCTTCCGATTCTTTTGCTTTATTTACAATCTCTTTATTAACTTGTTCAATAGCTGTATTGATAACCGAAATAGGCTCCTTGCCAGCCGATGTCGATATCTTTTCAACAATTCCTTGAACGGTGTACCTTGAAGCGATATCTCCTGCTTTATGTCCTCCCATTCCATCTGCGACAATAAACAGATTTGGAAGGCATCCAATACTTTCCAGTGAATAATAAATGTAGTCCTGATTGATATTTCTTACTATTCCCGTATCAGTAATTGCATATGCTCTCATATATATCAGCCTCCAATTAAGCTTACTTCCTTTGTTCAATCTTTATGTTTTATCAAATATAAATACTATCATACAAAAATAAAAAGTCAAGGCGCATTTTAACCCTCATTTCTGCGCACGTCTTTTGCGCATAAACATATTACTGCTCCATATAGCTTCTGCGAAGCTGTCCGCATGAACCATTAATATCACGTCCTAACTCTCGTCTCACAGTAGCATTTATTTTACCATTTTCTAATTGTTTCCTAAATGCCTCTACCGCTTTCTTATCAGACTGCTTATAATCATTTTCTTTAATAGGATTTACTGGAATTAAATTAACATGACAATTTATATCTCTTAACAATTGTATCAATTCATTGGCACATTCCCTTGTGTCATTAACTCCTTTTACCAAACTATACTCAAATGTAATTCTGCGATTTGTCTCTTTAATATAGTAACGACATGCTTTTATAATCTCTGCAACACCATACTTATTTGCTATTGGCATCATGGTTCTTCTCAAACTATCATTGGGAGCATGAAGCGAAATGGCAAGCGTTATCTGAAGCTGCTCTTTTGCCAGTTGATACATTTCAGGAACAAGCCCGCATGTAGAAACGGTAATATTACGAGCGCTGATATGAAGTCCATTTTCACTGTTTATCAGCTTTAAAAAACGGATAAGATTCTCATAATTATCCAACGGCTCCCCAGAACCCATCACTACGATATTGTCTACTCGTTCCCCCGAAAGCTGTTGTATTCTATATATTTGTTCAAGCATTTCAGATGCCGATAAATTGCGGACACATCCATCAATTGTTGAAGCACAAAAACGACATCCCATTTTACAGCCAACTTGAGACGATATACACACCGAATTTCCATGATGATACCGCATAAGAACACTCTCAATCAAATTGTTGTCATATAACTTAAATAAATATTTTTCGGTGCCATCAATTGTTGATTTTAGCACTTTTACTGGCTCTAAAGTTATCATTGTGCATTGCTTGGAAAGTTTTTCTTTTAGATTTTTTGATAAATTGCTGCATTCTGAAAATGAAGAAATCAGCTTTTGATGCATCCATTTATAGAGCTGAATCGCATGAAATTTTTTCTCTCCTATGGAAACAATAAATTGTTCCAATTCCTCTATATACATCGATTTAATATCTATCATTGTATCGTCCCCATAAAAATCTTCTATTAATTTATTTTTTGCAGTTTTGCTATGTAAAATCCATCTCCGCCTTGAATATCCCCCATAGCACTCTGTGGAAATATCTGCATAGCAGGCTCTATCAACTGATATGGATAATTTTCCATAAACCATAATACATTATCATTATTTTCACGCTTATTGATAGTACATGTACTATATATCAACACGCCATTGGGTTTTACATACGACGTGATGGTTGACAATATTTTTCTTTGCAGTGACACTAAAGCCTCGATTTTTTCTGGATTCATCTTATCTTTTATATCGGGCTTTCTTCCTATTATACCAAGTCCTGAACATGGCAAATCGGCAATCACAACATCTGCCTTTTCGATTGCCTCTCCATCTAAAATTGTCGCATCCCACACTTTTGCAGCAATGTTACTTAAACCAAGATGGCTGATATTTTCCTCAATCAACTCTGTTTTATATAAACTTAAATCTCTTGCCTCCACATATCCATCCACAGCTTTTAGTGCGGCATTCATGCTTTTTCCGCCTGGCGCTGCACAGACATCAATAATATAGGAATCTTTTTTTATATGATTTCCTTCACTGGCAAGCATAGAACTGATATCTTGAATATAAAATTCGCCGTTATGCATCGCCTGAAGGGATAAAAGATAATCATAATTTTCAATCTCAAACGCATAATCAAGACCTTCAACGCCCTTTACTGTAACACCTTCCTGTTCAAGATGGCATTTTAACTCATCGGGCGTCACTTTTTTTGTATTGCATCGCACAAATGTTTTTTTAGGCAAATACAAGCTTTTTGCTATATTTTCAAAGACTTCTTCCCCATATTGTGCAATCCACATCTGCACAAGCCATTCTGGCAAAGAATATTGAATCGAATAATAAAAAATTGTATTTTCTTCTTTTTTGGGAAGTTGAATGGAATCTATATTTCTTGCAAGAGTTCTTAACACCCCATTAACATACCCTTTCAGTGTTCTAAACCCGCGTTTTTCTGCCAATTTTACAGCCTCATTGCACACTGCTGACGATGGAACGCTATCCATATATAAAAGCTGATAAACAGACATTTCCAATATATTTTTAATAAGCGGTTTTATTTTTTTCATTGGTGTTTTAGAAAATTGTTCAATACAATAATCCAGATAAATTCTTTTTTCAATCGTGCCTTGTGAAAGTTTGGTTATAAAGCTTCGCTCTCTCTTATCAAGATACTGATATTTTTTCAGTGCATTTCCAAGAACAATATGACTCATATTATCTGGTTTTTGTGTTTCCATAAGAATATCAAGAACAATTGCTCTTGTATTGACCTGATTAAAATTCATTTGTTTTTTAGCGTCTGTCACTTCTATTTCCTCCAAACAGTAATATTAACCTTACTAATTGAAGAACTGCTGACGCTGCGGCAGCAACATAGGTTAATGCTGCGGCAGATAAGACTTTTCTTGTCATTGAAACTTCATTTTGATATAAAATACCATTGGATTCCAATAATTGCAGCGCTCTTGATGAAGCATTAAACTCAACTGGCAGTGTGACAATCTGAAATAATACTGCCAATGAAAACATAATAATACCTATCACAATTAACGTATGATTAAAACTAAATAACATTCCTGCTAAAATAAAAAGCCAGCTTAATTTAGAGCCTAAATTCGCAACTGGCACTAAAGCGCTTCGTAGCCCTAGCGGTGTATAGCCTTTTGCATGTTGAATCGCATGTCCGCACTCATGCGCCGCCACACCGACTGCCGCAACAGAATGTGCGCTGTATACAGAATCTGATAAATTCAACGTCTTATTTCTTGGGTCATAATGGTCTGTAAGATTACCTGCTACATGCCTAATTGTCACATCATAAATACCCTGTGATTTTAAAATCATATCGGCTGCCTGCGCGCCTGTAATTCCAGAAGCGCTTGCTACCCTCGAATATTTTTTAAATGTGGTATTTACTCGAATCTGTGCAATAATTGATAT
This sequence comes from uncultured Eubacterium sp., assembly GCA_947088865.1. Lineage (GTDB taxonomy): Bacteria > Bacillota > Clostridia > Lachnospirales > Lachnospiraceae > Lachnospira. The sequence continues at coordinate 270,952 of CAMUHY010000003.1, forward strand.
AACTGCCGCTATCAATATTAAAATATATGTCCAATCAAAATAATATCCATATCGTCCAAACATGCTCTTATCACCTCACCCTAATATCATTCCATTTTCAATACGATTTCCTCTTAAGAAATCTTCTATGCACATTCTCTTTTTTCCCTCTAACTGTACCTCCTTCAATTCAAGAAAACCACTGCCACAGACTACATACATCTTTTCTTTGGATACAAAAGCAGTCCCCGCCAAATTATTTTGCGGCACTTCTATATCTTCTATACATTCTATAACATCGGCATTCCAAATTTTTAACATTTTCTTATTTATATACGTAAATGCACTTGGCCATGGATTAAGACCTCGTATCAATCGTTCTATTTCATCAGCAGGCTTTGTAAAATCAATATGTCCCATCGTTTTTGTCAATATTTTAACATAGCTAGACTTTTCATCGTCCTGTTTTACAGGTTTAATGCTGCCTGTTTCCATCCCCTTAAGCGTCTCTATAAGCAATTCGGCTCCCAGCAAACTTAATTTATCAAACAGACTGCCTCCTGTCTCTTTTTTTGCTAACTCATATTCCCTTACCATCAAAATATCGCCTGTATCAATTCCTTTGTCCATCAGCATTGTTGTGACCCCTGTTTTTTTGCATCCGTCAATAACTGCCCACTGTATTGGAGAAGCTCCTCTATATTGAGGCAACAAGGAGGCATGTACATTAATACAGCCATATTTTGTCATATGAAGTATACTTTCCGGCAAAATTTGCCCAAAAGCAACAACAACAATCGCATCGGGATTATAACGTTTCAATTCTTGCACAAATACTTCATCTCTTGCTCTCTGTGGCTGTAAAACCGTTAGATTATGTTTTAATGCACATTCTTTAACTGGCGGCGGCGATAATTTCTTATCTCTTCCCTTTGGCTTATCGGGCTGTGTCACAACCGCTGCAACTTCATATCCACTTTCAATAATTTTTTCTAACGTTCCAACCGCAAAATCCGGTGTCCCCATAAATACTATTCTCATTTACCCTCATTTCCATACATGATTGTATTTTAATCATTCATTTTTTAAAATTTTATTCTTCTTCCTCTTCAACATCTTCAACGTCCATAAGCGCCCCTTCTACCTTATCTACATACATAATACCGCTGAGGTGGTCTATCTCATGGCACAGACATCTTGCTAGCAGCTCTGTACCCTCTATGATATATTCTTTCATATTGCGGTCATAAGCTTTTGCCTTTACATAATTTGGTCTTGTCACAACGCCGCACTTTCCAGGTACACTAAGACACCCTTCATTGCCTGTCTGTTCTCCGCTTGTCTCCAATATAACGGGATTAATAAGTACATAAGGTTCTTCGCCGCAATCAATAACAACTAATCTTTTGCGGATACCTACTTGAGGCGCAGCAAGACCAACACCGTTAGCTTCATACATTGTCTCAAACATATCATCAATCAGCTGCTCTACTTTGGGTGTCATTTCTTTAATTTCTTTTGCTTCTTTTTTTAAAATTGCATCTCCTAATGTTCTTATATTTCTTATAGCCATATAATAACCATGCCTTTCTTTTCATTTTATATCTTTTGATAATGCTAAATTTTTAATTAAAATCATATTGAATGCTAATATTTTTATATAGTACATTATCCCTGACATACATATCACATTCATCTTTAAAATCGGCAAGTATTTCATATTCTTTGGACTTCACTAAAATAATTTGCGTATAAATATCATTTAACTTATATATAGGCGCTTTTATTGGTCCTGTAATCTGAAACTCGCCTTTTCTATTTATTTTTGTTTCTAAACAGCTTTCTGTATTTGATAAAACACTATCACTTTTTATTAAAAATTCCTCTTTTATTTTGTCCTGCCATTTTTCTATATCTTGACATGCTGTTAATAATTCTTCTTCTTTTTTAGAAGATATACTTATCTTTAATATATTTTGAATAGGAGGATATCCCAACATCTGCCGGAAAATAATCTCCTCGTCATAAAACTGCTCATAATCTTGTTCTTTTGCTGCCACAATACTATAATGATTGGGCGTATATGTCTGAATCACTACATCACCGGGCATTTTTGCTCTTCCAGCCCGTCCAGCCGCCTGAACCAACAGTTGAAAGGTTCGCTCCGAAGCCCTATAATCGCTTACATACAAGGACATATCAGCGGCTAGTATTCCTACCAGCGTAACATGGGGAAAATCATGTCCTTTTACAATCATCTGAGTACCGACTAAAATATCGGCTTCATGGTTTGCAAAAGAGGAAAGAATTGCCTCGTGGCTTCCTTTTTTAGACGTTGTATCCATATCCATACGCAATATTTTTGCTGTTGGAAAGGTTTTCGTAAGCACTTGTTCAACTTGCTGGGTGCCTGCCCGAAAACCCGAAACATATTTTGAGCCGCAATCTGGACATTCTTTAATTTCAGGCTGTCTGTATCCGCAATAATGGCATACCAACTCGTTGCCATAACGGTTTATATGATGTGTAAGTGATATATCACAATGGGGACATTTAAACACTTTGCCGCAAGACCGGCAAGAAATAAAACCCGCATATCCACGCTTATTTAAAAACAGTATGACCTGTTGATGTTTTTTTAATCGGTCATCAATCATTCCCGCAAGTCTTCTTGATAATATGGAGCGATTTCCTTCATTTAATTCTTTTCTTAAATCTTCCACATAAATATTAGGAAGCTCTGCACCCGTAGCCCTTTTGTCCAATTTCATCAACTGATATATCCCTTGCTTTGCCCGATAATAACTTTCAAGCGAAGGTGTAGCTGAACCAAGCACCACCGATGCAGACATGGTTTCGGCTATATGAACAGCCGTCTCTCGCGCATGATACTTTGGCGACTGTTCACTTTTATATGCTGTCTCATGTTCTTCATCAATCACAATAAGCCCTAACTGGTTAAATGGTGTAAACAATACCGAACGCGGTCCTATCATAATGCGTATCTCACCTGCCATCGCTCTTTTAAACTGGTCGTATCGTTCTCCCTTTGACATGCGCGAGTTCATAATAGATACTTTATCTCCAAAACGTCTGTAAAAACGCTGTACAGTCTGAAATGTCAGTGCAATTTCTGGTATCAGCACAATCACTTGCTTTCCAAGATTCACAACATGTTCTATCATTTCTATATAGACATTTGTCTTACCGCTCCCAGTAATCCCATATAATAAATATGTTTTTCGTATCGCATTGTCATAATCTTTAATAAAGGTATAAATAGCCTCTTTTTGCTGATTATTTAATTCAACAATTTCTTCCTGTAAAACCGTTTCCTTGATAGGATTTCTGTAAATATGCTCTGTCTCTACCTGAACAAGTCCTTTATCTTCAAGGGTTTGTATCGTCTTTGCTGTAATATTTAATCTTGCTTGAATATCTGAAACATCCGATTTTCCTTCATTAATAAGAGCTTGAATAACTCTTGCCATCGCTACGGCATGTTTTTTTTGAAACTGCTCAAAAGCTGCATATGCTTCCTCTTTGGATACCACAAGCGAAATTATTTTTTTCTGTTTTGCCTGTATCTTATCCTTTACAGGAATAACCGTCTTTAGCGCCTGATTCATTGTAGAGCCGTAATTGCGGCGCAGCCATGCCGCCAACTGAATCATTCGCTCAATGGTTTTTACTCTCTGTGGAATAACCTCTTTAATATTTTTTATTTTTAAAATATCATATGAAGGCTGTTTTGTAAGATTGACAACATAACCTGTAATTATTTTATTCCCTCTTCCGAATGGAACATTTACCATAACGCCTACGTCAATCTCATCAAGCAAATGGTCTGGAACTGCATATTGAAATGTTTTGTCCAAATGTTCATGGGATATATCCACTATGATATCTGCATACATTACAATAATCCCTGTACCCCTTCATCTTTTAACTGTTTTACGGCATCTGCAACAAGTGTTCGCTCATCCATCGGATATTTTACACCCTCTATTTCTTGATAATCTTCATGTCCCTTGCCTGCTATAATAATAATATCGCCAGGCTTTCCTGAACCGATAGCATATTTTATTGCTTCGGCTCTATCTATAATTGTAATATAGGAATCTGTAACCTTACTAAGGGATGATTCAATATCTTTTATAATCATCTCAGGCTTTTCAAAACGTGGATTATCGGATGTAATAATCGTAAAATCCGCTAATTCACCAGAAACTTTCCCCATCTCATATCTTCTGTCTTTTGAGCGATTGCCTCCGCATCCAAAAAGACAGACCAAACGATTCGGTTTATATTCTTTTAATGTTGTCAATATACTTTTTAAGGACATTGCATTGTGTGCATAATCTATCATTAAAGAAAAGTTTTCTGAAACTTTAACAAGCTCCACTCTGCCTTTTACCTTGACATCTTTTATAACCTCTGTCAGCGTATCTGTATTGACGCCAAGATGCCTTGTAACAGCAATAGCACAAAGAGAATTATACACCGAAAACTTACCCGGCAAATTTAAATGTATTGGAATATCAAGCAATCCCTTGCACTCATAATTTAACCCAATCTTTCCATTTTCATGGAAAAGTTTAATATTTTGGGCATATAAATCACATGTATTTTGTAAGCCATACCTTTCAACTTCACATAATGCCCTATCTAATATTTGCTCTGTATGCTTATCATCACCATTGACAATGCCAAGTTTACACTGTTTAAACAACAGTGATTTACAATATAAATAATCCTCAAACGATTCATGTTCATTGGGTCCAATATGGTCAGGCTCTAAATTGGTAAATACGCCAATGTCAAACTCAATTCCTGCTGTTCTATCAAGCTTTAATCCTTGTGAGGACACCTCCATAACCACTGCTTTGATACCTTTTTCTACCATCTTTGCAAATGTTTCATGGATTTTAATGGATTCTGGTGTTGTGTTGGAAGCAGGAATCGACTCATCGCCTATAATCGTCTCAATTGTTCCAATCAAGCCTGTTTTAATACCGCAAGCCTCCAACACATTTTTAATCATATATGTAGTTGTCGTTTTTCCTTTTGTCCCTGTTATTCCTATTGTAAATAATTGTTTTGCTGGATATTTATAATAAGCAGCAGCCATATATGCCAGTGCCAACCGTGTATTTTCTGTGACAATCACTGTAATGTTGTCTGAAATATATTCTGGCAGCTTACTGCCTCTTTGTACAATCACTGCCACTACATTTTTTTCAATAACATGTTCCAAATAATCATGTCCGTCACTTTTAGCGCCTACAATGGCAACAAATACTCCATGATTTACAACATTTCGTGAATCGGAAGTCAAGCCAGCAACTTCAACAGACAATTCGCCTTGTTTGACTTCATAATCCAACTTTTCAATTAATTTTGCTAATAACAAAAACGCCTCCTATTCTGACTAAAACAGTCCAACAATACGATTCTTTTCTTCTTCATAATCAATTCGTTCTGCGGCAGGTGACTTTGGAAGTCCTGGCATCGTTAAAATCTTTCCTGTAATGGCTACAACAAAACCAGCGCCTGCATTGACATAAACTTCTCTGACTGAAATGTTAAATCCTTGCGGTCTGCCTAACAAACTTGCATTATCCGACAAAGAATACTGCGTTTTTGCCATGCACACTGGAAAATGACTATATCCCATCTTTGTGATACGTTCCAATTCATTTTTTGCAATATCGGAATATTCTACACCATCTGCACCATAAATTTCTTTGGCAATTTTTTCTATCTTTTCAGTAAGACTTAATGTGTCATCATATATTGGCTTAAAATGGGATTCTTTTACAGACAATGTATCCATCACTTTTTTTGCCAATTCTAGTCCGCCCTCGCCGCCTTGCGCCCACACTTTGGCTACCGCAAATTCACAGCCTTTCTCCTCACAATGTCTTTTTACAAAAGAATATTCTTTATCGGTGTCTGTAATAAATTGATTGAGCGTAACCACAACAGGAACTCCATATTTTTGGATATTTTCAATATGTTTATCTAAATTAACAATTCCTGCTTCTAACGCCTCTATATTTTCCTCTCCTAATTGTTCTTTAGAAACACCTCCATTGTATTTTAATGCTCGAATGGTTGCAACAAGCACCACTGCATCTGGTTTTAATCCAGCCAGTCTGCACTTGATATCCATAAATTTCTCTGCGCCTAAATCTGCACCAAATCCAGCTTCTGTCACAGCAACATCACCAAGTTTTAACGCCAGCTTGGTTGCTCTCACCGAATTACAGCCATGTGCAATATTTGCAAATGGTCCTCCATGCACAAGCACTGGTGTATTTTCTAATGTCTGTATCATATTCGGTTTCATTGCATCTTTAAGTAACGCCGCCATTGAGCCTGTTGCTTTTAAATCTTGTGCTGTGACTGGGTTTCCTTCCATGTTATAAGCAACAATAATTTTTCCAAGTCGCTTTTTTAAATCTGCCATATCTTCAGCCAGACATAAAATAGCCATAATCTCTGAAGCAACAGTGATAATAAAATGGTCTTCACGGACAACTCCGTCCGTTTTTGCACCCATACCGACAATAATATTTCGCAATGCTCTGTCATTCATATCCAGACAACGTTTCCAAACAACTCGTTTTGTGTCAATATGAAGCGCATTGCCGTGCATAATATGATTGTCTAACATAGCGGCAAGCAAGTTATTGGCAGATGTAATGGCATGAAAATCCCCTGTAAAATGTAAATTTAAGTCTTCCATTGGAACAACCTGTGCATATCCACCGCCAGCAGCGCCGCCCTTTATGCCAAAACATGGACCTAGTGATGGTTCTCTTAAAGCTGCAACAGCCTTTACTCCCATCTTATTGAGTCCTTCTGTAAGTCCAATGCTGATGGTTGTTTTCCCCTCGCCAGCAGGCGTTGGATTGATGGCTGTCACTAAAACAAGCTTTCCGTCCGGCTTATCCGAAAATTTTTTTATCACATCATCGGAAAGCTTTGCCTTATATTTTCCATACAATTCTAATTCATCTTCCAGTATTCCAACCTTTGCAGCAACCTCTGTTATATTTTCCAATTTTGCCTCTTGAGCTATTTCGATATCACTTTTTATACCCATATTAATCAATTCTCCTTCATATAAAATTGTTAATAGATAATTCATTATAAATTGAAATTTTATAATTATCTATATCATTGATGCAGCAAATTTTCAAATTCTTCTTCTGTCATAAGTATTTTTCTTGCTTTTGTGCCAATTTCTGGACCTACAACGCCCATCTCTGCAAGCTGGTCCATAATCCTTCCTGCTCTGTTAAATCCTATCTTAAAATATCGCTGTAACATTCCGATAGAACCTTTGTCTTTTTCAATAACGAATCGTCCTGCCTCCTCAAATAAAGAATCTCTGTCACTATTATTTTTTTCAGATTCACTTACAGGAGCAGAAACATTTGTTATATCTTCATTATATACAACTTCTTCCACCATATTTTGTTTGAGATAATCAACCACATTGCTGACTTCTTCATCGGATACAAATGCACCTTGAACTCTCACAGGCTTTGGATATCCTGAAGGGAAGAACAACATATCACCCTTACCTAACAATTTTTCAGCGCCATTCATATCAATAATTGTTCTTGAATCCACACCCGATGACACCGAAAATGCAATTCTTGAAGGCACATTCGCCTTGATAATGCCTGTTATAACATTGACAGATGGTCTTTGTGTCGCAATGACAAGATGAATGCCTGCGGCACGCGCCAACTGTGCAAGACGACATATCGCATCCTCAACTTCTCCTGGCGCTACCATCATTAAATCCGCCAACTCATCAATAATAATAACAATTTCTGGCATTTTTTCTGGTTTTTCTTGTCCTTGTGAACTAGAAGCTGTCTGGGTTTGCGCTGTGGACACACTCTCAATTGCGGTTGCAGATATTTTTTCAATTTCTGCTGCGGACATTTTTTCAATTTCCGCATTGTATCCCTTTAAATTTCTTACCCCCATCTGCGCAAATTTTTTATATCTGTCCGTCATCTCAGCAACAGCCCAATTTAGCGCGCCAGAGGCTTTCTTTGGGTCTGTTACAACAGGAGCTAACAAATGCGGTATTCCATTGTAAACGCTTAACTCAACAACTTTTGGGTCTACCATAATCAACTTTACTTCGTCTGGTCTTGCCTTATACAATATACTCATAATAATGGTATTAATACATACCGATTTACCCGAACCCGTAGCGCCTGCAATCAGCAAATGCGGCATCTTTGCAATATCGGCTACAATGGGTTTTCCTGCAATATCTTTTCCGGCAGCAAATGCAATTTTTGAACTATTACCAGTAAATGCATCATCTTCTAACAGTTCTCTTAACCCCACACTTCCTGCCTCTTTGTTTGGAACTTCAATACCAATTGCTGCCTTTCCTGGAATAGGTGCCTCAATTCTTATATCTGCTGCTGCAAGATTTAATTTAATATCGTCTGCAAGCGAGACAATTTTACTTACTTTAACCCCCTGTTCTGGCTGCAATTCATATCTTGTAACGGATGGACCACAGCTTATATTAGTTATCGTTACCTTCACGCCAAAATTTTGCAAGGTTTGCTGTAAGCGAATTGCTGTCGCTTTATTTTCCATCTCAATATTGCCTTTTCCTTTTTTCTTTGGCAAACTTAACAAATCTATCGGAGGAACCTTATACGATGAAATAGCCAATGAATTGCTTTCTCCTTGTATTAGTGGCGTTTGACTCTCCACTGTCCTATGTTCTTCTACGGACTTTGGCTCGCTAAAAGGCATTGATTTTTCTGTTGTCTTTGTCTGTACAACATGCTGTTCTTGTGATACTGCTTGTCTTTGTACAACTCCTTGTTCTTTTTGCATTGGATTTTTTGATACATTTTGATTTAATACATCTTCTTCATCCAATATATCTATTTCTTCTAATGACAATTCCTCTGTTGTATTTATCATTGTCATATCAAATTCTGGAGACGATTGCACTTGACTAGGCTCTATCGTTTTCCTGCCATATGTATTTTTTTCTGATTCAATATGGTCTGGTTCATATATGTCTTGCGAATATTGGTCATTGATATCTGTATAAGACATAATCTCATGTATATCAATACTTTCTGGTGCAATGTTTTCCAGCTCTCTTGGAAGCTCTGTATCTACCGTTATTCCTCTTGCCTTCTTTGCCATACGCCTCTTGGCTCGTTCTTCACGGGCTTTAATATCCTGCTGTTCTCTTAACAAACGCTCCCTATGCTTTTCTTCCTTAAGTTTGCGCCGCCTTGCTAGATACTCTGCCTCCGATTCCTCATTGTCGATATCTTCATCATACCAAGAAGATATATGTTCATTAGAGTGTTCTCTATACATATCATAATCTTGTTTTGCCACATGCGCCATACGGGTTCCGCTTTTTTTTATATTTCGGATACCATTAATAAATGAACGTTCTGTTATAATTACAATACATAATATAGCAAAAATAATAAGAATTACCATTGTGCCAAGCGTACCTAACGGCGCCATAATTTTACACAATAAACCGCCAAAAAATCCGCCTCCCACTTTATCGTTTGCACTGACCAAATAAAACTGTATAATTGATGTTGAGGCAATATCTGGATTATTATTGATTCTTTGCCATGCTGCTGACAATAGAATCATTAAGACATAAACGGCAATTGTTTTTATCCTTGCAACGGCTATAATATCCTTATTAGAAATCATAAAAATAATCGTTATTCCAAGTACAAATGGAAAAATATATTCCATTACCCCCAACAAGCCAAACATCAGCCATTTAATTCCGTTCCCAAAACTTCCTGCTAAATTATAATTACTTAAAAATAATAACAGCGTAATTGCACATGCAATCAGGACAAGAAATTCATCTACTATTTTATTACCATTCGATGTTTTTATATTCTTTTTTGTTTTAGAATGACTTTTTCTTTGAGTTGTTTTTTTACCTGATGATGTGCTTTTTGAACCACGTTTTACACTTGTTGTCTTTGTATTTGGATTTTTTGTTGTTTTACTCTTATTTTCATTATCAATGGCTTTTGATATTTTTCTAGCTGCCATCTTTAAAAATCCTCCATTTCATATGCTACGCACATTACTCAATTATATCATTTAAAACCAAAAGGTTCAACGAATAACTTTTCGTTATCCATTGAACCTCACCTGATATAAAAGCATAACTATATTTGATATTTATATAATTATATACTAAATATATAGTTTATACTTTTATATTAATCCTCATCTTCATCACTGTTATTTAGCGCAAAACCTTGACGTTTTCTTGCCATATCATCACTTTCAAGATATTCATCATATGTTGTAATCTTATCAATAAGCTGACCGCTTGGCACAATCTCCATAATTCGATTTGCTGTTGTCTGTATAAACTGATGGTCATGTGATGTAAACAGTGAAACACCTGAAAATTTAATTAAACCATTATTTAAAGCGGTGATGGATTCCATATCCAAATGATTCGTAGGGTCATCAAATATAAGTACATTTGCTCCCATTATCATCATCTTAGAAATCAGACATCGAACCTTCTCTCCTCCTGATAATACCTTAACCTTTTTTACACCGTCTTCCCCTGCAAACAACATTCTTCCCAAAAATCCTCTTACATAAGTTGGGTCTGGGTCTGGTGAATATTGTGTAAGCCACTCAACAATCGTATCTTCTCTATTAAACTCAGCCGCACTATCTTTTGGAAAATATGCCATTGACGTTGTTATGCCCCATTTGTACTCACCTTCATCGGGTTCCATCTCACCTGCAAGAATTTTAAACAATGCTGTTGTTGCAAATTCATTAGAACCTACAAAAGCAATCTTATCATCATGGTTGACGATAAATGAAATATTGTCCAAAACCTTTACGCCATCAATCGTCTTAGAAATACCTGAGACAGAAAGAACTTCATTGCCAATCTCACGCTGTGGTCTAAAATCAATATATGGATACTTTCTGCTGGAAGGCTTAATCTCATCTAACTCAATCTTTTCCAATGCACGTTTACGTGATGTAGCTTGCTTTGACTTAGAAGCATTTGCAGAGAATCGCTGAATAAACTCTTGCAATTCCTTAATCTTTTCTTCTTTTTTCTTGTTTGCTTCTTTCATCTGCTTTATTAAAAGCTGGCTTGACTCATACCAAAAATCATAATTTCCTGTATATAATTGAATCTTAGCATAGTCAATATCCGCAATCTGCGTACAAACTTTATTTAAAAAATATCGGTCATGTGAAACTACGATAACGGTATTTTCAAAATTAATTAAAAATTCTTCAAGCCATGCAATTGCATCAAGGTCAAGGTGGTTGGTTGGCTCGTCAAGAAGCAAAATGTCTGGATTGCCAAACAATGCCTTTGCAAGCAAAACTTTTACCTTTTCACTACCATTTAATTCTGACATCAATTTATCATGTAAATCAGTTGTCACACCTAGTCCATTCAAAAGCTGTGCCGCATCCGACTCGGCTTCCCATCCATTCATATCAGCAAATTCGGCTTCTAATTCACTTGCTTTATTGCCATCTTCCTCTGTAAAATCTTCTTTGGCATAAATGGCTTCTTTTTCTTTCATTATCTGATATAAACGCTCATTGCCTCGAATAACGGTATCCAAAACAACACAATCATCATATTTAAAATGGTCTTGCTCCAAAAAAGACAGTCTTTGACCAGGTGTAATAGACACATCGCCCTTGCTTGGTTCAATTTGACCTGTCAATATCTTTAAAAACGTTGATTTTCCTGCACCATTAGCACCAATGAGACCATAACAGTTTCCCTCTGTAAACTTAATATTAACATCCTCAAACAATGCTTTTTTTCCAATACGAAGAGTGACATTATTTGCACTAATCATGAATAAAAACCTCCAAACATATCTTTGCGCACAATGCTTGGAACATTATACTACAAATTAGGCGATAATGTAAAGCCTATAAAGACTGTTTTATAACATACACAAAATTGCCACAAACTATACAATCAAAAGATTTACAATAAAATATATACTTTATGTGCAATCCTTTATACTTTCTGTACATTTTAACTGAGCCATACTATTTACAATCTTATCACTCCAATACTTTTCTAACATCAACGTAACTGCCGCCACAATATCGGTATCCTCACCCACTTTAAACTGAGTAGTTTCTTTCATCCATTGCGCCCAATTAGGAAATTCAATCTTTTGTTTTTTATTTTGTATTACAAATACATGAACTTCTCTTTTTTCCCATAATTGTCCTATAATACTCAATTCGGCAAGTGCTACAATATCCTGAAATAATTTGGGGGAAACAACAATAATCACATTTTTTTGCTTTCGCAATATTTGCCTTAACTCATCATCTCCCATATCTTTTATTACATTGTCGTCTGCATCATATGTTTTTTCCAAACCATAAGCACCCAATAATTCTTTTACTCTCTTGGCAAGCGTTCTGCCCCATAATTCGTCTTTTCCTTCATAGTAACATATATACAAAAATAAATCCTCCTGCATTCACAAATATACCATTGCATTAACAAAAACTACGCAAAGTATGTATTGATAAAACATCAATATCCTATTTACCTTACGCATAAATATTACCACTAATATAATAAAATTACAATTAAGAATACATATGATATATTATTTCTAACACAAGATGTTCTATTATTGGTATAAAATATTGTAAACAAAATTCATATAATACGGTTAAAATCTATGTCAAATCTTTTAATCCTTGCAGCAATTCTAAATCACTTTCTTTCACTTTCATATTTGTCATAATTGGTTCTTGTCCTGGTCGTGTCAATGTAATTTCTATTATGGTTCCTTCTGGAACGCCTTGACCTAAAACATTTTGGGTAAATGCTGCAAATTTTGGATGATTTGCTTCAAATTTACTTTTCAACCCCATTAATTTCATAATTGATGATGGATTTATCATATTTTTCCTCATTTCTGCGCTGCTTTATTAAATAAAAAACAAAATTTTTCAAGTTTTGTTGTACACATTTGTGACAAACAGCACACAGCCACAAATGCTATGATTAAAAATTAAAATTTATAATAATAGAATCTGCAAAGCATGGATTCTATTGTTTTCAATCTTTGCTATATTTTAAAACATGCAATATGAAATTATTATTGCACAATAACCCACATTTGTATATACAAACATGGGTTATTTTATCATTTGAAAATTATTTTATTTGTTAAGCGGATATTTGCAATCCACTAGCTTGCTTAAACCACCTAGCTACTATTGCAACGCAAGTCCCCCATTTATGCCTTTGTAGCATTGAAATGGAGAATTTCCTTAATAAGATTAAATATCACTTTTATAAACCAAAAAATGGCATAGCCTTACGACTATGCCACCATATACAAATAACAATTATATGTTATTGATTATTGATTTTTTTTCTTTCTTATTGTAACAATTACACAAGCTGCTACGCCAACGGCTGCTACAATCAAAATGATTGCATATACCCACATATTTGATGAGTCGCCTGTTGCTGGAACAGATTGATAAACAGTAATCGTTGCTGACTTTGTTACTTTTGAACCATCAAAACCGTTTGCTCTAAGCTCTGCTGGAGCCTTATCTGTAAACTTAAACAATGGTCCAAAATTCAATGTTCCGTCTGCATTTCTTGTAATTTCTTGTGTTGTATCAAGAGATTCAAACCATGTATTAACAGCAAGTTTCTCATCTGAACTATCATATGCACCCTTAACAACTACATCATTTGCTTTTGTTGAAGGAACACTTGATACCCACTTCCATAAATAGTTGGTATCATTATCATACTTTGTTACGTCCTGTGTACCTCTTGGCTTAACATTCTCTGCAACATCTGTACCTTGTCTATAAGAAACCGTATACTTCATAGCAAAGTCTGTATTTGCAGCATTATTTGTATAGAATGCTACGTTTGGATTACCATTGTTATAAGTTACACAACCCTTTACTTGGATATCTGGACATGAGTTTGAGTCAATACCTTTTGCCTTGTTATCATAAACTACTGAATTTTCAAGTACATGATAACCGCTCATGCTGTCTCCGCCTAACTTGAAACCATTACCATTACCAGCATCGATAACTCGACCAGACATATCAAGGTCATATACAGAATCTACATGTCTATCTGTTGATTTATCTGAATTAACCTTAACATAACCATTCTTAAATGTTACACAATTCTTAACTGTAACGGCACCAATTGAACCTGTTTGAACCTTAGCAAAAAGGTCCCAACCATCATCAGCATTGTAATATGCCATACAACCATCAAATACATTGCCATTACCTACTGTAAGTTTCGCTGCAAAACCGTCAGCATCCTCACAACCTGCATCAGCATTATTGTATGAAGTACAATTTAATATCAAGTTGTTTTCTGGCCATAATTCAAATTCATCTGTTGTAAGATATCTGCTAATCTGAATACCTGTGCTACCATTATAGTACGCATTTACTTGGTCAAGTGTATTGTTGTTACCTGAAACTTGGATACCTTTTTGTGCATCTTGTGAATGGATAACATCAAATCCCTTAATATACCAATGATTACCTGCAAATATCATACCAGCACACAATCCTTGAAAATCAAATACTGGTCTGCTTGAAGCTTGTGGGTCAGCCATCATCACAATTGGACTCTCTGCTGTACCATCAACACCTCTTGCTACTTTTACTGTACTGTCAAGAAGGTATGTACCCTCTTTTATAATAATCTGCTGTCCAGGCTGAACAAATTTAACAGCGTTATAAATGCTCATTGGGTCATCCTTACTACCTGAACCATTTGCTTCTGGAGCTACATAGATAGCTTGACCTGGATTACCATATGTCTTATAAGTTACAATATGTTCAATAGTGACTTCATCATAAGACTCCATCATCTTATATGGGTCATTATCTGGATGATAACCATCATTTGGCTTAAATACTAAATTAAATACATTCTTGCCATTAGCAAGCTCAACTTTAGCAACAAATACAGATTTGTTAGCTTTTACTTCAACGCCTTCTGCAAGAGTCTGTCCTGCTGCATTAACTGCAGATACTACACCATCACAGTTTGCTGTAAAATTCAAGCTATAATCGCTTACGCCTGTTGATGTAGGTGATTGTACCGTTGTATTTACTGAAATATACTCAACTGGACGACCTTCTGCTGGTGCATCTTCTGATGCTAAAATAGTCTTAAATTCAATGTCTGAGAATGTTGCTGTTGCATTTCTTGAAGCATAGAAACCAACATAAACAAAATCTGTATCAACTTTTTCAAGCGCATCTGGCTCATAGTACTTCTTTGTATACTCATTACCATTCATATCTGTGTATGTAAGGAAGTAACCTGTATTGTTCTTTTGAATTGTAAGATACATCTCTGTTATAGGATTGCTTACTGTACCAGCCACTTCAGATGCAGCATTGCCAATCGTATTCATTGTACCTGCAACTACTTTGCCATTTTCATCTACCGTAGCATAAAGATGTCCTTCTGCAAAATCTACTGGAACAGTAGATACCTTAAAGTCATTTTGTACTGTGGCTGTATCATTTGCTTCCAATTTTGAAAGATTATCAAGTGTAACACCTTTCTTCTCCTGTGCTAACATTCCAAGTTTCTGTGTAATCTTAGCTGACACAGTAGAATCTGTGTTTGTAGTTACTTCTTTTGTCTCCATATCAACAAAATATTCACACTTAGAAGCACCTAACATATATGAGTTTGTCCAGCAAAGACCATCATGTGCGCCAACCCAGTCCGTAGCCATCATACCAAAACCTTCTTGTCCATTAGAAAGAAGCCAGCTATCTACTGTAACCTTTGCCTTTAATGTAAAGTTTGTACCTTTTGGAACAGCTGTATAATGGAAAGAAAGTCCATCAGTAGAACCTGGAACAATCTTACCACTATGACTTTCAATTGTAACAGAACCATCATTTGCACTGCCTGTTATCTTATCCTTTGAAGGACTTGCACCATTGCCATAAGTAGCATTTGCCCACTTAGACTGTGCATCTTGTGTAGCTGTACCAACAATTGTGCCAGGCTGTGAAACTTCACTGCCTCTCTTAGCAACAACTTTAAATGTATATGTCTCACCAACTGTAAGACCTGTCACCTGATATTTTGTATCGGTTGTTGTCTTTGCATTACCAAAGTTATTTCCACCGTCACTGCTATAAGAAACTTCATACTCTGTTGCTTCTGGAACGGCTGCCCACTCCAACTCAATTGTACCATTTCCTATACTTGTAGCAGAACCAACCTGTGGTGTTGCCAATGGAAGCAAAAATTCAAATGTTTTTGTCTCTGCTCCTGCCTTATCGGTTTCATTCTCTCTCATTGCAACGATTGAGAATGTATATGTGCCAGATGTTGCAATATCCTTAAACTCCACAGAAGCATTTGTCTTAGCACCTGTTGCTGTCTTTACACTGCCATCAGCACTTGTCATCGTAACTACTACTTTATCAGCGCCATCATAGCTGATATCCATTGTATATGGAACTGTAATTGTTGAACCAGTTGCTGTAATATCTCCAATTACAGGAGCAGCAACATCTGCCCATGCTTTACGGTCTGGACGCTCGCCACCTGTAACTTCAGTCATTGTAATAGAATAAAGGCGGAAACCTCTTATCTCTGCAACATCTTTCTCTGCCCCTGTACTGTCTGTTCCTATAACACCTGTACCCAATGGACAAATAATTGAGTAAGTACCTGCACTTAACTCATATGTAGCATCTACTGCTGATGTTCCAGTTACTGTTGTAAACTTGTTTCCTGCTTTATCTGTCACAAGCCCATCAGCACCTTTTATAGCTGCAATAGAAGTATTAGAACCACCTGTACTACTAACACTCATTGTCAATGTTGCTGTTCCAGTCACTGTGAAATCAAGACTAGCTGTCTCAGCTTTGTTTACTTCAATACTCTTTACTGCACCACTAGAAAGTCTCTTTGTTACACTGCCCACTACCTTAAATACATCACTAAGAAGTGTACCTTCTTCAACTGCTTCCTTATCAGCTGCTGCTGTAAGTGATGAAGCTTCAAATTTTGTTTCTGTTGTTGTCACTGCTGAACCAGCAACATCTTCCATTGAAATAGAAAAAACACGGAAACCTCTTATCTCTGCAACATCTTTCTCTGCCCCTGTGCTGTCTGTTCCTATAACACCTGTACCCAATGGACAAATAATTGAGTAAGTACCTGCACTTAACTCATATGTAACGTCCACTCCTGATGTTCCAGTTACTGTTGTAAACTTGTTTCCTGCTTTATCTGTCACAAGTCCATCAGCACCTTTTATAGCTGCAATAGAAGTATTAGAACCACCTGTACTGCTAATCTTCATTGTCAATGTTGCTGTTCCCTCAACTGTAAAATCAAGACTAGCTGTCTCAGCTTTATTTACCTCAATACTCTTTACTGCACCACTAGAAAGTCTCTTTGTCACACTGCCTACCGTTTTAAATACACCGCCAAGCATTGTACCTTCTTCAATTGCTTCCTTATCAGCTGCTGCTGTAAGTGATGAAGCTTCAAAAGAATAGTTCTTTGTTTCAGCTTTAACTGGTGTCAATGCAAAATTCCATTCAAATGGAACAAATGCTGCCACAAGAATAAAAGCCATAATTAAAGCCAAAACCTTTTTTGCCTTTTTATTTTTCATAATTAGGCTATCCCTCCTTTATAAAATTTTATTGTCACGTTAAGACCTCTCAAATCTATACATGTCCAATCATAATTAATTATATCATCAACCCCCCTATGATTGTCAACTATATATTTTAGCATTTTAACAGCAAAATGCTTATATTATTGGCACATTTTTGTAGAAATTCAACAATTTTTCAATGTATTTATATTATGTTCTAAAAAATATACAAAACTGTTTTTTTATAAGTTTATTTTATAACATCTATTCATCACAATTAATAATTTATATATCACTTATACAGAATTAGCCTATTTTTTATTTTCCTAAAGTAACATCCATTTTAGCAAGATATTTCATCAATAAAATGGCATCTTGTATATTAATATTGCCATCAGCATTGACATCTGCAGCCTTCTCGTCAATTGCAACCTGCATTTTTGCCAAATGCTTTTTTAATAATACAGCATCTCGTGTATTAATATCACCATTGTTATCTACATCACCATAATTAATTTTTGTTGGCAGATTACCATAAATATCTGGAAATACATCATATATTGGCGAAGCTATCCCCTTTGTATTATCATAACCATTCAATCGCACCGTTTCTGGCGCTTTATCTGTAAATGTAAATAAATCCCCAAAATGAATCGTTCCGTCTGCATTTCTAGTCGGCTCTTTATTTGTATCTAAGGAAGCAAACCAAGCTGCTACACCAAGCTTTCCGTCAGAACTGTCATGGGCTTTAGTACCTAATGCCCATCGCCAAAAATAATTAGTATCATTATCATATTTACTGGTATCTTGTGTTCCTTTTGGCCTGATAACCTCTGCTACATTATTATTATTCTTATAAGATATTGTATACTGCATACTATAATCTGTATTTGGTGCATTTCCTGTATATAATGCTATATTGGCATTTCCGTTATTATACGAAACACATTTTTTCACTTGAATATCTGGACATGAATTGGCATCAATTCCTTTTGTCTTATTGCCATATGAAACACTATTTTCAAGAACATGATATCCGCTTAGACTTTCGCCTCCCATTTTAAATCCATTTCCATTCCCTGCATTGATTTTATGGCTGCCATTGATATCAAGATTTCCATTATCATCTTTAATAACATAGCCATTTTCATAAGCAACACAATTTCTTATGGTCACTGAACCAATCGTTCCTATCTGTACTTTGGCAAATAAATCCCAGCCATCATCTGCATTATGATGTGAAATACAGCCATCAAATACATTTCCAACTCCTGATGTAATCTTTGCTGCAAATCCATCTGCATCCTCATATCCCATATCTGCATTATTATAGGAAGTACAGTTTAAAATTAGATTATAGGAAGGCCATCGTTCTTTTTCGTCAGTATCTTTATACCTAGATATTGAAATACCTGTATTTCCATTATAATAAGCATGAATTTCATTTAATATATTATGATTCCCCGCAACAACAAAACCATTTTTAGAATTTTGTGAATGAATCACATCAAATCCTTTTACATACCAATAACTTCCTCCCAAAATAACACCTGTTGACATTCCTTGAAAATCTAATACAGGTCTGCTTGAAGCTTGTGGGTCAGCCATCATCACAATAGGATTATCGGGCGTACCATCAATACCTCTTGCTATATTCAGTGTTTTATTAAGAAAATACGTTCCTTCTGTAAGAATAATTTGTTGTCCTGGCTGAATATATTGTACTGCCCCATAAATATTCATTGGATTTTCTTTACTTCCATCGCCTACACCATTTGGTGAAACATAAATTGCCTGTCCTTTTTTTCCGTATGTTTTATATGTAACTGTATGTTTTACTTGAATAGGCTCATATGACTCCATCACCTTATATATATCATTATCAGGGTGATAATCTTTATCAGGTGTAAAGGTTAAAGTAAATACATTGCGTTCTTGTTCAAGCTTCGTTTGTGCAACAAATGTCGATTTATTTGCTGTTATCTTAACATCTTCTGCGATAGTCTTACCATTATTATCTGTCACAGAAACCTTACCATCACAATTTGCTGTAAATTCAAGTTTGTAGTCACGGATACCCGTAGCAGTAAGCGCTTGCACACTTTTATTGACTGCTATCTTTTCAACTGGCGGCTCTTTAGCCTCTTCATCTTGTGAAGCTGGAATCGTTGAAAATGTTATATCCGAAAAGGTTACGTTTGTTGTCCTTGCTGCATAAAATCCAACATATACATACTCGGCATCAATTTTTTGTAAAGCTGTCGGATTATAATATTGATAAGCATATACATATCCGCTTATATCTTCATATTGAAGAAGATACCCTGTATTATTTTTTTGAATGGTTAAATACATCTGTGTTATTGGATTATCTATCGTCGTTTTTAAATGATTTGATTCATTTCCAATAAGATTGCCTGAAACAAGATATTCTTCCATAAGATTCATCGGAATCCTTGACGACCTAAAATCATCTTTTATTGTCTGTGTATCGTTAGCTTCAAGTGCTTGAATATTATCTAAAGTAACACCTTTCTTTTCTTGCCCAAGTATCCCAATATTTTGCATAATTCTTGTTGAATATGCAGAATTGGTGTTTGTGACAGGTTTATGCGTTTTTTTGTCAATATAATAATCAATTCTGGATGCACCAAGCATATAAGAGTTTGTCCAGCATATCCCTTCATGCGCACCAACCCAATCTGTTGCCATCAACCCAAAACCTTCCTGTCCATTTGTAAAAGTCCAACTATTGACTGTAACTTTTGCCCTTAATGTAAAATTTGTTCCTACTGGAACTGCTGTGTAATGAAATGCAACTCCATCCGTAGAATCAGGAACTATTTTACCACTGTTGCTGTCAATAACAACATTCCCATTATTCGCATTTCCAATAATTTTACTCTTGGAAGCACTAGCACCACTGCCATATATAGCATTGTTCCACTGATACTCAAAAGCTCGTTCATATGCTTGGACTATATTATTATCATTGCCCGTAAAATTTTGTAGCAACATAATTACTAATAACAACATACTTATAAATAATGTTGTTGTTATCTTTAATATTGTGTGTGTAAACCTCCTATATTTTGCCATAATATCCCTCCCATTGTATACAACTATGACTTTAACTTCTCTTTTTATAGTATATAATATTAATACCCAAAATGTAAAGACTTAATTTATTTTTTATTTTACAAATTACGTAGCAGTCAAGCGGATATTGCAATCCGCTCCGCTGCTTGCTTGATAAGGTTACATATTATCCCATCACAAATTTTGCCATATTTAATTTCCCCCATCCATATTTATCTCTGTTATATTTTTCTGTATCATTTTCTATGACAGGCTCACAACAAGCTCGAAGCCAATGTTTTACTTCCTCTGGCGTCAAATATGGGTCATGTTCCATAAGCCTTGCAATGGCTCCGCTAACAATAGGCGTTGACATTGATGTACCACTTTTTGATGAATATTTATTTTTCATATTCGTACAAGCAACAATATTTGTTCCAGTAACAACAACTTCTGGTTTAATATCACATTCTTTAATTGGTCCCCTTCCCGAATGAAAACGAATATCATCATAGGCCCCTACGGTTATAATTTTACAGCTAATTCCGGGCGCTGTAATACTTCCTGGCATAGGTCCATTATTTCCTGCGGCGGCTACTACAATCAACCCTTCATCCCACATATTTTCTACGGCATTGACTAACACTCTTGTTTTATAATCATTACTTCCTGTTGTACCAAAAGATACATTAACAATTTTAATATCCAAACGCTCTCTATTTTCTAATATCCATTCAACTCCTTTTAATACATTAGAAACAATACCATTTCCTCTGTTATCTAACACTTTAACAGCAGCTATACAAGCATTTGGTGCTATGCCTCTATATTTTTTATGGGAAGCAGTGCCATCCCCTGCAATAATTCCTGCAACATGCGTTCCATGACCTGAATCATCATAAATAAAATTTTTTTCATTGACACAATCCACAAATCCTACAATTCTATCTCCAAAATCAATATGTCTATATATTCCAGTATCTAATACTGCTACTGTAATTGCCATATAAATCCTCCATTCTTGCTCAACTTACAAGTTTGAGCGTAAGCATAAACGTTGAAAAATTTATTTTTCATATTAAGCCCCATTCTTAGAAAGCCTGCGAGTTTGAACATAAGCACAAACTTGCGTGTGAAAAGTGTGAAAAAAATTTTTTCACACTATCTTCTTAAAAGATGACCTGTAACATACAATCTTGCTGTTTATTTGTTTTACAGCAACTATAAAATCATGTACACAATTTCATCATTCTATATTTTCATTGATTTTCAACACAATATATTTTATAATGGTTTATTATATGCTTGGGCTTATGGAACGTGAATTTCCTTATAGAACAGCTTATGTGCAGACAATATTTACAGCCATATAAATTGGCGGAATGGAGTTCATTATGGATAATAAAATTATAAATAATAAAATTGTAGTTGCATTAGGACGGAACGCATTTGGAAGTACATTCCCTGAACAACAGGCTAATGTAAAAAAAGCTGCTTGTGCCATTGCAGATTTAGTTGAAGCAAAATATAAAATTGTAATTACACATAGCAATGGTCCACAGATTGGCATGATTCAAACAGCCATGACCGAATTTGCACGATTAGAACCAAATGACCGAACAGTTGCTCCTATGTCTGTATGTGGAGCTATGAGTGAAGGTTATATCGGATATGATTTACAAAATGCAATACGTGAAGAACTTTTAAATCGAGGAATCTATAAAACGGTATCTACTATCATTACACAAGTGCGTGTTGACCCATTTGATATTGCATTTAGCGAGCCTTCTAAAGTTATTGGTCGATATATGACAAAAGAAGAGGCTGAAGCTGAAGAAGAAAAGGGAAATTATGTAATTGAAGAAGAACAGGGCAAATTTAGAAGAATTATTGCTTCTCCTATGCCAATTGATATCTATGAAATTGATGCGGTAAAGGCATTGCTTGATGCAGACCAGATTGTTATCGCTGCTGGCGGTGGCGGAATACCTGTACTTCAACAGGGCACTCATTTGAAAGGTGCAAGTGCTATTATTGAAAAGGATTATGCAGCAGCAAAACTGGCAGAACTTATTGATGCAAATACCCTGTTATTCCTCACTGCATATGATAAACTTACCATTGAAAAAGATACCCCTAATGAAAAGGCTTTTGATACCGTGACAGCATCAGACCTCCATGAATATATCAAAGCTGGACATTTCCCTGCCAAAACAACATTTCCTAAAGTTGATGCATCGATTCGATTTGTAACGGCAGATTCCAATCGCAAAGCGATTATATCGAATCTTGATAAGGCTAAATTAAGCCTTGCAGGAAAGAGTGGCACTACTATAACAGCTTAAAAAATTCATTCTATTTTTTCTTAATATAAATTTAATAAAAAAATGGCAACTTTCTCGTTTCAGATAAAGATGCCATTTTTTATTTTTTATAAAACATTCTTATAATAATTTTGATAGTATTATTTATTTGCTTCACTATTTGATTGTTGCTGTAACTGTGATTGTTGTTCATCATATTGTGATTGTAACTGCTCTTGCTGTTCATACATAGCATTTTGAAAATCAATCATAAAATATTGAAGCAATATCATTAATAAAGCCAAAACAACAACAAATACTAAAGGAATAATCGGATTGATTTTTTTCTTTGGTTCATTATTTTTCTTAAATGTATTACTATTAACTAATGGCGACATATATACTACTACCCAAACTAGAAATAACTTATCATTAAATAATTTATTTACTAGAATCTCCTTTCTCTATTTTTAATATTTGAACTGTCTTTATTTTTTGTATATTCTGTTCACTTTTATTATCCAATTTCTTTTAAAATTTTTGTTTATATTATAATAGATAGAAAACCTGCACCAATAAAACAATGCAGGCTTAAATTATGTATTATATACTTTATAATATTTTTATAATATGATAGTATCAAGAGCATCTCAAAAAATCAATATGTGATTAATAAAATATTTGTAAAAAAATATTTTACATATGATTAACACCAATCGGTTCCTGCAAACACTCTTACTCTTCGTTTCTTTGAATTAGGTTCTTCTTTTGATGTTTTTGATTGTGCAGCAATATCTTCACTTTCATTATAAGCTTCAGGTCTTGTCGTATTAAGACCACACTTGCCATCTATAATGGCTATTGAATCAGCTTCACACAATCCTCTGTCATTAAAACTGCATCCAACAGTTTCACATAATACTGTTGTATCACGTATAGGCTTTGATTTTAAAATAACTTTTCCTTCCATAATACATAATACTCCTTTTGATACTTTATTCTTAATTATTTTATACTTCCTATTCGCTAAAAGAGGCTGCAACATTAAGAAACCTCTCACAAAATATAGCACCCTTTTATTATATAAATACTACATATTGTGTTTTATCCCTTAATGCAACAGCCCTTTAAAATATAACAGGGGTGGAGAGAATCGAACTCCCACCAAAGGTTTTGGAGACCCCTATGATACCACTTCACCACACCCCTAAATATAGCTTCCTCTTTTATTTGCCTTAAAAAAGACCTATTTATATCTGATTGCAAACAAAAAATTGTTCCATCAAAACTGCATATTAACTATACCATACATGAAAGTCTTGTTCAAG